>NZ_JAFLXB010000001.1:0-759731 GCF_019891455.1 Pseudomonas sp. P867
GCTCCTGCCCACTCGATAACTGTCCCATCATGCTGTGTGATCCCCCTCCGGCCAATGAAGAGATTTTGCCGGAGGCCAGTCAGGGGAGCTACTTTTTCAACAGAATCGGCCCAAAGCGGACATTTGACAGAAATGTAAGCGGTAACGAATTTTTCACTGTGGCTCCAATTCTGACCATAAACAACTGCGCCCAATGCCGGCCATTAACGTACCGTAGTCTTCAAAATTACTGGCACTCACCTCATCCTGGCTCGTCCACGTTGCTTCACACTCTTCGCACACCCACAGCAAAATATTTGTGGAGCGCACCCGCATTGCTCGAACGTAACCTTGGCTGCACCTTTGGCACTCAATCAGCATACAAATAATCTCTGACAGGACTTAGATGTAGTCTAATCCTATCGGCTGCTTTTGGCCGACTTCTGCCTATTGCGAAGGGAAACTTTGGGTCGACTTCTGCCAGTCAGGGCACACCCAGTGTGCTGGTCAAACCCGATCCAAACGACTGGTCAAGTCGAATGCAAATGTGTGGTCAGGTGGAGTGCAATTACCAAGCAATGTTGGAAGTAGCCTCATGTAGGTAAATGAATAAAGCAATGCATCCGTGGGTGATCGTTAGCCTGCGGATCTCTTCATCATTGGATAGTTTTGTTTAAAGTGGTGATTACCTGCAATGCCGTACCAAAACCAAAAAGGCTAATGCTACGGTCTTTGTTTGAGTCGTATGGCCATTCCACATACCTGGTCAGCACGGACGTCCCCGCGTTCATCGCAGCTACTAGATCTGCCTCCTGCTTTGGGGAAAAGCCAGGATCAGCAGGGGCGTCAACGGGCGCTGCTTTGTCGATGCGCAGGGCTATAGAAGAGCCGGGTAGGTGGTCATTCCCTACCTGCACAAAATAGGAGGAAGCGCCGGAGACACCTACCATCAGGCTTGCTCTCGACATTGCACAATAATGAGTATCGCTCATGCCATCTAGCTTACAGCGAAGATTCCAGTTTTCATCATGTTTGTCCTTCAGGATATCAAGCACGTTTTTAGGCAGCCCTTGTACTGAGCCGCTCCCATCTGTGTAGTAGAAACGGTATTTGGCACCGTTGAGCGTTCCCGACTCTACGCGATGAAGCACATTGTTCTTTCCCGACATCAGGTCGAAAGAGACGTGACAGACGACTGCCCCTCCTTGGAAAATCGGACCTACAACATTGACCATCTCTGGCGCGGCCACTGTTGGCTTATCCTTTCTATACCCCGACTCATACTGCGTCTCGGGGCACTGTGCTGCTTGGATTACATGCGGTAAAACGGCGGCAACCGCAATGGCGAGCGTGATAGGCCGAAAATTGTACATTTCATTAATCCCTTAATATGAATGGCCTGCACATAGTTAAGTGAAGGGCCGATAGAACTAGAATTTTTGGATATCAGTGAGGGTTGCAGCAAACGCCTGGAGAATCTCCACCTTGCTTCGGCCGCCGCCGGTGAGGTGGATGAACTCATCAAAATGGATATTCACGAGCTTGCCCGTTCTCGGATTCATTAGGGC
Source organism: Pseudomonas sp. P867 (assembly GCF_019891455.1). NCBI lineage: Bacteria > Pseudomonadati > Pseudomonadota > Gammaproteobacteria > Pseudomonadales > Pseudomonadaceae > Pseudomonas > Pseudomonas sp. P867. The sequence goes on from NZ_JAFLXB010000001.1 coordinate 1,548, forward strand.
GCACGTCCGCCACTCATAATTGCCCGTCTCTACAGCCGCCGCATAGCTCAACAGCCAGTACATTGCGACTTGCCTATAGTCGGCAGCGGAGAAATTACCGGCTATGCATTTCACTTCGATCAGAGTCGAGCCGGCAAAAAAATCGCCGGTTCCTGAGGCGATCCAGCGAAAGCCGGGTATCACCGGAGCCGCCCCATAAGCCGAGTTACAATCAGTGGCTACCTGCTTAACCATAGTCACCAGGTTGTCCGCTACGCGCAGGGCTATACGTTGATCATTCTCAGAAATTTCCGATGGGCTGATTGCATCGAAGAATCTACTCTGCCTGTCTGTAGCGGTAGCAACGCATTCTCCCCACGTCGGATTGTTACCAAGGACGCGCTGCTCACCTACGGCAAAAGCCAATTCGAATAACAGAGATTTTTGCAGTTCACTTGCCTGAATCGCTTCTGGCGGTACGACGATCACCCCACAATCGATAGCCAACTTGTTATAAAAGGACACGATGCCAGGCGTTAGCCCTGGAAAAATAGCGTTCAGTATGCCGGGAATATTTCGAGCGATCGTTCTAGGATCACGCCCAGCTTTAGTTATCATCACACCAGCTCCGGTAGAGACCGGCGAAGGTCGGACGATCCTTACGCTCTATTCCTAGCCTCCATGACTGTTCCAAGCTTGGCCCAATCTGACGGCGTAGGCCATCCCCTTGGTCTCCAAAGGATTCGGCTGCGAGCCATGTCAATCGCTGACATTCAGCGTTGATTTCACTCCATCGGCTTGAGACAGAGCTGAAACCAGACCTGTCTTTCCATAGACGCCAGCAGTCTATACACGCTCTCTTGACTGTGTGGGACGAGTTGTATTTATAAGCACTTTGGACAAAAGCAGCTCTAGCCGGCGTTTGCGCAAACTTCAATACCCGAAGGTAGTGAAGCAAGCTGGCTTCAGCTTGCAATAAATGAGCAGAGTGGACAGCCACTCTATCTATCACCGCATCCAGATTAGAGTGGATTTCTTCATATTCCGCGCCTGCTCTGAGATTGGCTACACCTCGCATGATGGTTGACCATGAAGCGCGAAAGGCATGCAAGTTATTCGGTTCCAGTAGCGTCGAGGCAAGCTGCAGGGCTACGACTGGGCTATGGAATTTCAGGGTCCTACCTATTTGGGTTATCAAGAAATTATCCGGGAGCGACTTTTGCAATTCGTTGCCGAGCAATTTCTGGACGTCTAGATTTTCGACAGTCATTTTCAGCGACTCATAATCCCCCTCGGGGTTATCAGAGTAAGGATCATAATGTAGGTCGATATGTCTCAAGATTCCGGCGTTGGTATCGTCACCACCAAGCTGAGTAGTAACATATTCCTCATAATGCTTAGCTGTCATCATGATAGTTTTCGATTTATTTAGCGTGATCCCATAGTCCGCGAGAGCGTGTGATAAAAATGCTAGCCCTGCGTAAGCGGCGGAATTCGAATCTGCAATGAGCACATAGTCGTCAACATATCGGTGCCAACGTAAGCCGTCATGCGTCATTCGGTGGTCGACAGAGTTCAAGAATAGCTCTGCCAGAATCCGCGAGCACTGTCCACCGACAGGTAGGCCGAAGGAGCGTCCCGCTGAAAACTTGGATAACAGTGCGGTGATTTGGTTACCTACCCTGCCATCCGGGAACAGGTCATCGATGAGGTTTTCTAAATAATGATGCGAGATGTGTTCGTAAAAGCTTGAAATGTCGGTTTGGACGACTACTGTCCCCTTATGAGCAAGCGCAGCCTCTTTCGACGTAGCCTCTCTGAACACTCTCCAGGATGAGCCCCGGTCGAATAGCTCAGACCCGCCCTCCGCCTGGAACCTATATGAGAAGGTTCGCTGATCACGTCTTGGTTCTAACTGATCGGCGATAGCTACGCCAAGTCCGTTGAAATAAATGCTCCAAAACGGGTGAAGTTTTGTAGTAACCCTGAATCCTGATGCACCGGTAGCGACCAAAAGGCGCTCGCTGAATACGGTTAATGCTGCGATTTTGTTCTTGCTGTTGGACACACTGTCTTTGCGAAGCTCCTCCGAAAAACCGAAAGCGACTTCTGCTAGCTCATTTTGCTTAGCTGAAACGAAATTCGTGTCGACATCGAAAGGTAGCGTGTCGTTGTCACCGTGCGCTCCGATATCAGCAGCCGCACGCAGAAAATGCTCAAGTGTTACTTCAGACATATCCTTCCCCCGGCCGACGATCTCTGTTAGCCGGGCTCAGTGCACCGACAATCCCTCGCCCAGCGATCATCTCAGTACGCCCAGTGCATGTCGATAGGCGGCTAAAGGCGGACGTTCGCGTTTTCTAGAAAACTGGGGGCGATTCATGCAAGCGCATGTCGGTTACCTGGCATGAATGATTCCACTAGGCCAGAAACGGTGCTGTCCGCAGTCAACAGCAGATTTCGGTATGGACAAATTAGACTCCGAAAGCACTTCATAAGTGGATAGCCATGGCCATGGTGTATTCAGCGGGAAACTAGAGTCGGCGCGGGTTTCAATAATGTCCATGGGTTGACATCTTTCCTTTACATCGATGAAATATTTTGCGACCTAACTGGTATGCCCGGCGAACTCACAGAGTTTGGGCGAAAGATCCGTGCCAAAGTCCTAAAGCACACCGGTATTCCAGTAGGTGTGGGCATTGCCCACACCAAAACCCTGGCAAAGCTGGCCAATCACACGGCAAAACGCCTGCAGGCGCAAACCGGCGGTGTAGTGGATCTGTGCGACCCGTTCAAACGTGACTGGGTGTTGCGCAACACCGCCGTAGAAGAGGTGTGGGGCATCGGTCGACGCATGACCGCGCACATGCAGGCCTTGGGCATCCGCACGGCCATGGACTTGGCCAAGGCGGATCCGCTCTTGCTCGGCCGCAAATTCAGCGTCGTCCTGGAGAAAACCGTGCGCGAGCTCGCCGGCACTTCGTGCCTGGCCCTGGAAGAGGCGGCACCGGCCAAGCAGGATATCTGCTGCAGCAGAATGTTCGGCATGCGCCTGGAGACGATCGAGCCTATTTAAGAGGCGGTGGCCACGTACGCGCAGGGGGCTTCGGAGAAGTTGCGGGCTCAGCATTCACTGTGCAAAAAGATCCGCGTGAGCATTCGTACCGGCATGTTTAACCCCGATGAGGCTCGTTACGCTAACGGCGTGGTCGTGGAGCTACCCTACCCTACCAATGGCGTGCGTTTGATCACCAAGGCCGCGACACAGGCGGTGGAACGCCTGTTCCGCCCTGGGTTCCGATACAGCAAGGCTGAGATTTTGTTGATGGATCTTCGTCAACCAGGTGCATTCACCGACGACCTGTTCGCGCACACGCAACCAGCTGCAGCGGACAAGGTCATGAACGTTCTCGATGAAATCAACTACCGGTGGGGCCGCGGAACGCTGCGCGCTGCAGCGGTGCCGGCGGCGCCTGCCTGGGCGATGCGTCGTGAGTTGATGAGCCCGAACTACACCACCAGGCTTGATCAGCTCTGGACGGTAAATGCCAATTGAGGCATCAGAATTGAGGGAGTTTCAAAATGTGCAGTCATTACGAAGCACCGGCGCCGCAGCGGGTAGCTGACGCCTTCGGCGTTGAACCTTATGAACAGGGCAAGCTGGATCTGTGGCCAGGCTACATCGGGCCCTTCATCCGCAACGCGGAACACGTCGACCTCGAGGCGGAGTCGCCGGCGCCGAATGAAGTACTCGCCGGTTCGTTCGGCCTGGTCCGTTCCTGGAGCAAAGACACCAAAATCGCGCGCAAAACATACAATTGCCGCTCGGAGACCGCGAGTGCGAAGCCGTCTTTTCGCACCGGTTGGCGTCAGTCCCACCACTGCATTATTCCTGCCGCAGCGATCTATGAGCCTGACTGGCGTACGGGAAAATCCATTCCCACGCGCATAGTTCGGTCGGATGGTGAATTGATGGGAATCGCCGGCCTGTGGGAGAAATGGCACGAACCTGGTACCGACAGGATCCTGCACAGTTTTACGATGCTCACGATCAATGCCGACGACCATCCTTTCATGCGCAACTATCATAAACCCGAAGATGAAAAGCGCATGGTGGTTATTCTGCCCAAGGGGCTGTATGCCGATTGGTTGGATGCCTCGGCCAGCGATAGCATGGAGTTCATGCGTCAGTACCCGGCCGACCGCATGGCAGTCGCCATGTGAGGCTATACCGCTGCCTACGCTAACCTGAACTGACCAAAACGAGAGTGGTTGAATGACCAAAGATGAACTGCGACAACAGCTGCAGGAGCAATTTGAGCAGCACTTGCAAGCAAACCCTGACGCGGTGACGCTATATGCGGCAGAGCCGGAACCCGAAACCAAGCCGTGGAAAAAGAAGCCTAGCCCGCTTGATCAGGCATTTGCACGAGACCTGGCTGACATTGAAAAGGCCCTGCGGGCCGAGGAATAGCCCTGGGCAGCGCTGTTACCATTTTCCGTGAACAGAAGTAACACCATCTGGCCAGGACTATCCCCGGCTTTTTTGTTGACGTACTATGTCAGGATTGATGGTGATTAAACATTTAGAGTGATCCATGCCCAAGGCAATCGTTATCGAAGATGAGCAGCTTAAACATGCGGTGAAGTTGGCCAAAGTGAGCAGCCCTGAGAACGGGAGCCGTGACGCAGCATTGTTGTTGACCTGCTTTGGCACTGGAATGACCGTGACGGAGATTTGCCGTCTGCGTGTGAGCGACTACCTGACCGAATCTGGCACTGTACTGATCGACTCCCAGGTGCGGGCAGAGATCGCGTACAACCACCGCTCAAGGCCGTTGTGCTGGACAAGCAAGAAGCTGACGAACGCCATAGACGCACATCTGGCCGAGCGACTTGTACGCGGCCATGGCATCTCTACCAGAGTGGCGGCTTACCGTGGCCTTGATCCTGACTCACCACTGTTTGTGTCCGGTCGTACTGGTGAAGGGTTGAAGATCAGTGCACAGCGCCGCGATGGTAAGACCTACTACAGCGCGAATCAGCTTAGTCGCCTGTACACGCGATTGTTTGGGCTTGCCGGTATCGAAGGGGCCAGCGCGCAATCAGGCAGGCGTACCTTGGCAGTGAAATTGAAGCGCCGGGGGATCGACCTGCGACACATCAGCGAGATACTTGGCATTGAGAGCCTTGAAGCCGTCAAGAAGCTCTGCGCGAGCGATCCTGCGCGGCTGGGCGACATAGTTCGGAGAATCATTTGATGGAAGTTAGCCGATGAGTAAGGTGTTCCTGAGTCATAACCATGCGGACAAGCCTTTTACAAGGCGTCTCGCGAGCGATCTTCGCCAAGCTGGTCATTCTGTTTGGATTGATGAAGCCGAAATAAACATCGGTGACTCCCTCATAGGGAGAATTCGTGAAGGTCTTGATGAAGTAGATTTCGTGGCCGCGGTTCTAAGTGAGCACTCCATTGGTAGTGTTTGGGTGCAGAGGGAACTGGAGATCGCATCAAACCGAGAGATCGAAGAGCGCAGAGTGGTTGTTCTGCCACTGTTGGTGCAAAAAGTGGCGCTGCCAGGTTTTCTGAAAGGGAAATTTTACGCTGACTTCACCGATCCCACGTCTTACAAACCAATGCTTGATCTGCTACTTCGCGCGCTTGGCCCCGCAACGCCGGTAGAAAAACCCGCAGACGCTGAGATGGAAGCTCTAAGGAGCGAACTTGCCGTCATGAAGCATGCTTTAGATGATCTTTCTAAACAGAATAAAGCTCATCAACATTTTTCGCTGATGCATAAGAGTCCCCTACTAGCTGAAGCTGTTGACCGTGCTAACCAGAAATTTCCGAATCATGCGCCAATCAATAACACCTACGCCTTTGAGGTTGGTAATACCGTGGTAACCCTGGATTACCTGCTTTGGGGTATTGGGAAAGCCATGAGAACGGGAGCTCACGTTCTAGAGGCGCTGCTTTCAATGCACAACAAGTGGCAAGAGGCTCACTGCATGATCGAGGCATATGACGACCTACTAGCTAGCTATGACTAAACGATCCAGGTAATTCACATATGACCATGCGCACATACGAGTACTTCGCCTGCCCTAATGGCCATCAAGGCGAAGAAAAGACTTCAGAGAACGATCAGCCTTACTCAAAAAGCTGGGAACAGGTATCAACCAAAGGGATGAAGGATGGACCAGACGGGACCTACCTGTGCACTACCTGCGGATTGGTGATGTCTCGCGCTCCGAAGCCGCTTGCATAGGAAATATGCGCGGGGCTCTCAGCCTCAAAAGGTTCGGGATTTTTCAAAAGCATTCGGATGGGCTGTCGCTTTCAATGATGGTGGTCTTGACCGAATGAAGGATCATTACGACCCAGAGCTTGGCAAGCTAGTTGTAGCGCTCTCCTGGTGGAGTCGCGCGCTTTCGAATGGTGTTCCAGAGAAAGATTTTGACCGCTACATGGATGCCCACCTGGCATTTGCTGATTCGCTGGTGAGCGGTGTCGGCCAGGTAGAGGCAAGAGCAGCAATCCAAAAATGGGAGCGATTCGCAGGTTAATTCGGATTACACGCAAGATTTTAGGAGAGACACAATGACCAACACGGCTACCGCTTTCGGCGTACAAGCCAAGTACCCCAATGAACAAATACAGCGCAGCTGTGAGGAGCGTTTGCAACTGCTTCTGACAGCCCAATCCAATGAGCAGGTTGGCCATCACTACCACCAGGGAAGGGCTATGTTCAAGCCCTGTCAGATGCCGGTCTGATCACCCGCCAGGAAGGCGGAATCATCAGTAGCCAACTGCTGGAAACCATGTTGAAGGCTATGAAGCGGCTGAATGACGCAGGCGCGAAGTAACGGTCAAGGTTGCGAACTAACGGAAATGCCGCTGCATCCACATGCCCGCCTCCGTGCAGGCCTTGTCAGTAGGAGCAGGGCATTTTCGGCCCTGGGATCGAGCTGGGAAACCTCACGTTAGGAAGCAAATTATGGAAGTTGAGAAATCGGTTCTCATTGCGGTTAAAGATTTATTATTGTCTCGATTAGAGAGCATGCCGTGGCACGACTTTGATCTTGAGTCAGGCTACGGTGATGTGCGGGGCGAGCTGGTGGTTTTGTGTCGGCAGAATGCTGATTCTGAAGCCCTCACGAAGGTTCTGAGAGCAGAATTTCTGCATGATGATAAGCAGGTGTACATCACCAACATTTTCATGCCTGAATCCATGACGAAAGAGCGATTGGGTAAGCGCGTGATTAAAGCTATGTATGAGGCTTGTGCAAAGTACAATTACCACCTTCTGCTAGTCGATATGGTTCCGTCGTTCTATCGCCGCATGCTCGAACGTGGCGCGCATAAAATTGATGGAGACTCAGTTCAAATTCATGCCAAGACAAACCTACTTGATGATATGGCGAAGTAGGAAAACGTGCGAGAGGACCACCAATGGCAGACCTATTGAAACTGGTCGAGGCTGAACAGGCTATAGCCTTGGCTCGACTTCCTAGCCCATTCGCGGTGTTGTTTGAGCGAGGCGATCTTTCAGTTGAGTTGTTTGCCCCTCGAGGCAAGGATACACAAACTCCCCATGCTCAAGATGAGCTGTACATCGTCAGTAACGGCACTGCGACTTTTCGGCGTGATCAGGTTTACACAGATGTAAAGGCAGGTGATCTGCTATTCGTACCTGCGGGTGTAGATCATCGTTTTGAGCGGTTTAGCGAAGACTTCCGTACCTGGGTGATTTTCTTCGGCGAGACACACCCTTTGTCCGGTCGAGACTAATAGGAAAAATCGCTGCACAACCGGCCCATTGCAGTAACAAAGCGCGGCTTTCGCGCCTCACTTTTTGAAGGAATGAAAGGCACCATGGACGACATCGGCACCATCGACTTGACCCTGATCTACAGCGCCCCTGGCCGTGAAACACCTATAGCGCATCCCGGCGTCATAGCTACCCTGTTCTATAACGAGCCACATCGTACCTGGTCCGTTATGGTCGACCATCCAACCAATCTCATCCGTGATGGGCTTATTCGTGCTGAAGTGGTCCTGTCCGATGGCCGAAAGCTGGCTGGCACTGCACGTCGCCCGTCTATCTTGGGCAACGCGTTTGAACTGGTTGAAGACGCTTCCCACTAAATAGGAAAAGTTCGAAAAACGCACCAGGTACGCTCAAGCCCAGCCCTCAAAAGCTGGGCCGAGTAGGTAGAAGGATGCCCACTTGGCGTCCAATTCATCGAAGGAATGACGACATGGCAACCCCTCAAGGAAAAAACCAAGCTGGTGTATCGCGATCACCTTCGCCGATGAAGAAAACAACGGATTCGTCACGCTTGGCGGCGCTGGCTGGGAAACTCAAACCGAATGGGAACAGCAGTGGCAGGACATTTTTCTATCTCGGCTGGGCGATGCAGATCCGTCAACGCTGTTCGCTGACAAGCTCGACCAGGACGGTGATCAGATCGACGAAAAGCGTGTGACGGCTGAAACCGTTGAGCGGTTGTTGGGCCGTCCCTTGGACGAACTGATCGCCGAAGGACGAGCGAAAACCCCGTTCACCATGGCCCAGCTACTGGAGCGCGACCCGGAGCTGGCTGCACAGTTTCGTAGCCGCCGGACACCAGCGGCAAGTTGAGGGAAAACTCTGGCACAGCACCGTCCGACTTGATGAGTGCTAGCTCAGGCCATTGCGGCCGCTGAAATCGGCTTGACTTGCTTTATTTTCTGTTTTCTGAAGCGCCCCCAAACGGCGCAGCATGGCGATATCGTTATTGCGGCGCTCAATGCCGAGTGCGTGTGCAAGCGTTTCCACAGCCGCGATGGTCAAGTGGTGTTGATGGCCGAAATTCCCAAATTTCCGCCCAGGTACGTCATGGAGGGAGACGAACTGGTGATAAGGGTCATGCCGGACGGGGCGATTTGATTCTCATGGTCGGCCAATCTCGGTGCGGGTAAGCCTTAAAGCTTGACGATGACTCTTTTCGCGTCGAAGAATTTGCGCCGGAACATCGGCGTCGGGAGCGTCGATAAAGGCGTGCTTCACGCTACAGTTTCAAACTCTACTACTGCCAACATGACAATTCCCGCAACGGGGATTTCAGCGTTTTTGAAGCACCCGGGAATATAGACATAAAGTGCCCGTCTTTTAGGTGGGCCTCATCTATCTAAGACAATCAGTCTAACCGAAAGCACCTTCTTTGATCCTCCATCATAATCACACTCAAAGCTGGCTTTCTTATACACTCCCGCTCCATGCTGATACGCGACCTTGCCGTGAGAGTCTTGAAAAACACCTACGTCCTCCAAGGTTTCAAAGTTCTCGCCCTTTATGGTTATCGTCGATTTATTGTAATCCAGCCAGGCGATATCCATTATTGCTATGCCACCACTGTCACCAGTCCATTTGAAAGCGTTTTTAGCTGTTTTCTGTATTGCTTGTTGGCAACCGTCAACATAGTAGGGATGGATTAGCTTTACCCAACATGACAAATTCCTAGAACAAGCTTGCTTGCTAACGTCGGTTGGATCAACTTGTTGGTCGGCTTGTGCAATGTCTGTGATGCTTGTCATAGACAGCACGAAAGAAAGGATAGTTGCCATTACTAGTTTCATAAAGCGTCCTTACATATTTTTGATTTGTGAGACTGCTAGGCGCCCAGTCCGTGCCATCCCCATTTGCCATAAGACTTCTGAAGACGAATTTCCCAGCGTTTAAGACCCCTACTGCCAACCACAAAATGAAGTCGGTCTATTCGATATTTTTTGCGGTATTTCTTTCCTTAGGCTTAAGGAATTCCAGCACCGTATCGGCGCAATGGCCGGCGCTTTATCTCGGATCGTTTCATGCTTGATTCTTGTATGGTTCGGCTCGATTTTGTGCGAACCATATATGGCGCCATACACAGAATCAAGGATAAAAGGACACAAAAAGGAATAGAAGGGCTCAGCAGGGATTGGGGCTCGTTCAGTATTGCAGGGGGAGGGGCGTAGCGGGAGGGTGTTGGACAAGGGGGAATAAAAATGCGGAGCGGGTAGAGGAGTTTCAATTAAGGGATGTTCGCCGAATCCAGGTCGGCCGTTACGAGATGCGCTATGTGATAGTGGATTAGATTATCTACCTTCAGCGCCTACGGCAAACGATGGCCTATCAAGGCTCAAAAAACCTTAGCGTACGTTTTTACGAATTCTGTAGGCTCCCCTTTGCAGGCTACGAGCCACCCAAGACCCTCACTGGCCTTAGGTGCACTTTTTATTCCGTTGCTCCGAACCCTAGATACAGGGTAGGTCGCCCCGAGGCCGTGTTGAATTCGCTAACCCACAAGATAATTAGCCTGAAAACCAATTAATCAAGTGCTGACTGATCCGGAGTGAAATGAGCTGATTCCCACCCCAGCCAACCTCTGTGGATAGTATGCGGACTATTGACATGTCAGTGAAATGCGCATACATTGAAACAGGTGATACGCGTAACACATGAGGCATGACATGACAGTAAAAAAACACGTCAGCGTTCGGTTGGAGCAAGAGACTAGGATAAAGCTAGAGTTAATCGCCAAGCGCAGGATGATGGAGACAGGTGTGGCGGTAACACTCGCCGATATGATCCGCGAAGGTCTGGCCCAGTTTACCGACATTGAGCAATCACAGAATTCTGTGGCACGTATTCAGTCCCTTGCACCAGTAAAGCCAGCCCCAGCCGAAGAATAGGCCGATATGATCCCTCAGATCGCAGCTAAGCCAAAGACTAGCCGCATCCATACTGAGGATAAAATCAGCGAGCTATGCCGTCAGGCTCAGAAGCAGAGAAAAAAGGGGATGAGTATCTACAGGATTGCAGACCAGCTAGGCGTTGACCAAACGATATTTGCCCGTAAGCTGCTAAAATAATATCGAATGTGGATCAGGTCAGAGATATCTGAAAGAGTGCCAGTCCACTGAGCAAGCAACGCAATGACGTCCACACAGAAACTACCGTAGGAGTAGTGCAATGCGGAACCAATAGGATAATTTGTGTTGCACTTAGTTCCTGCAACGAAGTAAATGCTTGATGGGGATTATTCGTAGTTTGCCTGTTGTGGTAGATTGCAAGTCCAATGTTTATGAAGATGCTTTAGGGCTTTAGAAAATGAGCAGGCTTTTTTTAAAATATTTGTCTGTGGGTATAATCAATACCATGCTGCATTGGGTCGTGTTTGCATGGCTGGTTTATATGCAAGACTTCAGTCAAGCTACGTCAAATCTGTATGCTTTCAGTATCGCGGTTACATTTTCTTATTTCGCTAATTCGTATTTGACGTTCGAAAAAAAGCCTACGACAACTAGGTATATTGCGTTTGTTGCTTTTATGGGGGCATTAAGCTATGCGTCTGGTTTGTTAGCCGACCGAGTAAGCTTGACGCCAATTTTAACATTGGTAATGTTTTCTACAATTAGCTTGATTGTGGGATTTTTTTACTCAAAACTGATTGTTTTTAAAGATAAAAAATGAAAATATCATTAGTTGTACCTGTTTTCAATGAAGAAGATGCAATACCTATCTTCTATAAAGCTGTTCGTGAAAACAAAGAAATGAGCGAGTATGAAGTTGAAATAATCTTTATAAATGACGGTAGTCACGATGCTACAGAATTTATTATTAATAAATATGCGTCTACAGATTCTCTAGTGATGGCGCTAAGCTTCACCCGAAATTTTGGTAAAGAGCCAGCTCTATTTGCTGGTATAGAACATGCGACTGGAGATGCTGTAATTCCAATTGATGTAGATCTTCAGGACCCCATTGAAGTCATTCCAGAGCTTATTAGAAAATGGCAGTTAGGGGCTGATGTAGTGTTAGCCAAGCGTACTGATCGCTCTAAAGAAAACTGGTTGAAAAGAAAAACAGCCGAGTGGTTTTATAGGTGTCACAACAAAATTAGTACACCGAGAATTGAGGAAAATGTAGGTGATTTCCGACTGATGTCAAGAGAGGCAGTCGAAAATGTTAAGTTGCTGCCTGAGCGAAACTTGTTTATGAAAGGGATATTGTCATGGGCAAGTGGAAATATTGAAGTGGTTGAATATTCTAGAGCAGAGAGGTCTGCAGGGGATTCAAAGTTTAATGGCTGGAAATTATGGAATCTGGCTATTGAAGGAATAACCAGCTTTTCGTCTGTCCCTCTAAGAGTGTGGACATATTTAGGATTGTCTGTAGCTACCTGTTCATTTTTGTATGGTAGCTTCATGGTAATTGATAAATTTATCTGGGGTAATGCAGTACCTGGTTATCCATCGCTACTCGTCTCCATTCTGTTTCTTGGTGGCATTCAATTGATAGGTATTGGTGTGCTGGGTGAATACATCGGTCGTATATACACAGAGGTAAAGCAACGACCGCGATATATCCTAAAAAGGTATAAAAAATGACTTATAGCAAAAACTGCTTTATTTCATGTTTGATGATATTGGGAGTGGCGTTAATTCCCATTTTCAGTTCAAATATTTACTATATGGATGACTTGTATAGGATTGTCTTAGGTATTAAAGGATGGTCTGGGGATGCAAGACCATTTGCAGAGATTTTCTACAGTGCATTGACTTTGCAAAGTGTTACTGTGCCTGATTTATATCCGGCACCATTAATATTGGCAGTAGTTTTTTCGTGCTTTGTTTTTTCTATGTTATCCACGAGATTTTCTAACGGAAGGGATATTTTATTCGCTTTTTGTATATGTCCATTAATCCTTAATCCTCTGTTTGTTTCAAACTTACATTTTAAATATGATTCCCCTTTTATGGTGGTTTCTGTTGCATTTGCATTGCTGTCTTTCTGTTTTGAACTCAAAAAAATAATTGCGTGCGTTTTTATTACTGCAATATTTGTGACGCTAACATTGTCAACCTATCAAGTATCAGTAAATGTTTTTGCTGCGCTGACAGTTGTTGAATTTTTGCATGTCGCGACCAAAGGGGATTTTAGAGCGGCCGTGCTGAGACTTTTTAACAGAGGCGTTGGTTTTATTGTTGGGTATCTGATTTATTCCAAAATAATAATCCCTCTGGTGCAAGTAAACAAATATTTTTTAGAATACAGCACGGCTATTAGTCTGGATAAGTCCGGGGTTTTAAAAGTATTTGATAATTTAATGTCTTCATTTTCGATATTCACGAATAGTCAAAGCTTGGGCTTTGAGATTTTTGTCTTGTGCCTTGTTTCTGCTTATTTCTTGACAATTGTCAATTTATTGATATCAAGCTACAAATCTATAAACCCAATTGCTTTGGGCTTGTCATGCATTTTGGCTTTCTTTACGTTTGTATTGCTAATTCCTGGTGTCATGATTTTTAGCGAGCAACCTTTATTCTTTGCTAGAGGCTATATCGGCTTTGGTGCATTCGTTTCGGCGATGCTTATACCTTTGTGCTGGGCTTCGGTTAGGGCACTCAGATATATTCTGGTTATCCCATATATTTATATGGTCGGCTTTATCTATGCTGCGCATAATGCATTTAGACTTGAAAATGACCATATTGAGCGAACAGCTATCAGCATTATTGATGACATAAATAAAAGCGGTAATGCTGATATAAATTATATGCGTGTCGATGGTGTATTAAAGAACTCCTCAGGCACTGAAGTTATAGTTGCTGCGTATCCTCTGGTGAAAAATATTTTGCCCAAAGCGTTTTCGTATCAATATGACGGTGGTCTATACGTCATAAAAAGGCTTGGTCTTCCAGATGTGAAATATGCAACGGATGAAAAAGCTGAGGCTGTTTCTAATAGTTGCATGCCTAAGCTAAAAAGGTATTATTACGAAATTTGCTTCGGCGCCGGAGATACGGCTTATGTGAGATTTAAATAATCCTGAGTGGTTCATCGCACTCACTTGCAGGAAATTGATTAGCAGGCGCTCACTCGAGTGCCTCTGTCGCTTCGGTGTAAATCATTGACTGTTATGGTAATCAACCCCCGCTTCCAGTATCTGCTAGAAGAATAGCCAAGGCCTTTAAACCGCTTACTGTTGAGTAACGCCGAATTTGCTCCAAGCCTCGGCTTCGAACACCATAAGTTATGAGAAAGTAACAATGAGTACAGCAAATTGGAACGGGATCAGGCTCGTGCTAACTGTGCTTGCCATGGTGGCTATTATTTTTTTCAGCACTACATCCAGGCCGAGCATGAGCAGAGCAATTCGCAGCGTGATAGTTATTGCGCGAGGCAAGCCGAGGCACCTTATGAGCCGTTGAACGGGGATGCCAGCTGTTTTGGATGGACGCGTAGATCCGGTAGCCCGATGACAACTGAAGGTTGAGGGAAATCAACGAATGGCCAATTTTGCAGCGGTAAACAAAGCAATCAAAAAAGCTTTCCCGACTTTGGATATCCAGGCCATACGCTGCAAAGGCTACGTGTTTTTCGGTGGCAACGACGGCTTTGACAAGATCGAATCGATTTACTCGCATCCAACCAGCACCAGTAGGAATTTCAACATGGACTTAGATGCCCGCAGAATTAACGAGCAAAAAATTATAATAGCCGCTGCCGAAAGCTTAATTGAAGTCGGTTGCAGAGTTTCCGTTGTTGTGGGTGAGGTTGTGCTTCTTTCCGATAGCACGGACCCGATTGAAATTGATAAAGCTTTCTGCGAGTCGGGTGAGTCCGGCTTTAGTGTGAAGCGTGTTATCGATGGTACGGTACAAAAGGGCTGGATCGAGTTTGTCAGTGCATTTGGTATTGAAGTTACGGCAGACGACAATCTCCAGATAAATCACGCGTTGCAGATGGTCAACGAGTTGGCCACGCAACTGGGGCTGCAGCGGAATGTCCCAATCTGCGAGTCGTGCGGCTATGAGGACCATCCTGATAAGTACGGTAGTCGCTGCCCTGAATGTGGTGCCGACCCCATATAGGAAAACTCGGTGAACAGATTCCGCAATAAGCCCCTTCGCGATCAGTCCGCAGCCATGGTTGCCGCGTACCGCAACCGTCACAGCGGATTGTTCACCGAAGCTGGCCAGCCACATCGCGCAAGCGGACTGGCCTTGGCGTTCTGGAACGGCTTTGACGGCGTTTCGATGGGAACCGGATTCACCATCACCACCAGGGCCGAACGCAGCTCGCCTGCCTACGCTTGCTGGAGAGCCGGACAAGACTGCAAAAAATCAGACCCCGTGGCCCAAGCCGCGACGTAACGGAAAACGCACCAGGTACACCACAAGCCCGGACTAAAAACCGGGGCCGCGTCAGTAGAAAGAGCAGGCAGTCTTGCCTATTCTCTTGCGTAGGCAGGATTGCCTATAACTGATAAGTGAGGGATGCGTGGACAATCGCACACGTTATCTGCAGCTGCTGGATGCCTATGGCATCACCCAGGCCAAAAGCGCTGAACTGATTGCAGCGGTGACGTCCCGGCCATGCTCGGCGAGAACCGTTCGGTCGTGGTTCAACGATCCTGAAAAGCGAAGCTCAACACCGTGTCCCGACTATGCAGTCCCGAACCTGGAAAAGGCTATTGAGTACATGCAACGCGCATTGGCGCGACGTGCCGAAGGTTAAAGGAAAAAACCGCATGAAAAAAACAGGCCTCGCCAAATCCAACGTCAAGATCGGACTTTTCATAAGGATCGACTAGAAGGTGAATTGCTTCATATGGTGCTGCTTTCGGCGTTCTATGGTTTGGAAACATCCAAACTGTTTGGCTAGTCAGTTGAGCATCGCTACGGGCAGATGACTCATGCTCAGTTTATGCTGAGAGCAGGACACAGCCGTATGTATTACGCCGTGAAGGGAGATGGAATGCCGATAGGTATGCTCATCACCACTAAAACGGGCAAGCCGAAAATTAAACGTATGGACGCGATCTATGTGTTCGAGACATTTCGAAGTTCAGGCGTTGCACAGATGCTTTAAAGCCAGCTTTGAACTCGGCGTCACTGAAATCGGCTGCATGGCCCATGCGCGCCGCAAGTTCTTCGAATTGCACGCCACCAACAAGAGCCAGCTCGCCGAACAGGCCTTGCGCTACATCCAGTTGCTTTACGACATCGAGAGCGAAGTCCGCGACCTTGAACCGGATTACGCCGCCTAATACGGCAAGAAAAAGCTGTACCGGTGATTGATGCTCTGCATGCCTTGATGATCGCCCAGCGCCAGATCGTGCATGACGGCTCGGCGATCAGCAAAACTCTGGATTACAGCCTCAAACGCTGGACGGCGCTGTCGCGCTATCTCGATAACGGGGCCGTACCCATTGACAATAATTGGTGCGAGAACCAAATCCGACCGTGGGCGTTGGGTCGCAAAAATTGGCTCTTTGCAGGTTCGCTGCGCAGCGGCAAACGGGCGGCGGCGATCATGAGCTTGATCCAGTCGACGCGGCTCAACAGGCATGATCCGTATGCTTATCTCAAAGATCTGCTGACGCGGCTGCCGACGCAGCGAGCAAGTGAGATTACCGAGTTGCTGCCGCATAAATGGGCGCCCGTTCAACCGCCCAAAGTATGTTGGGCAGGTGCGGACAGCGCTGGTACTGGGGTTACCGGAGCAGCGGGTCGGCTCATCGCTAATGTGATGAGGCGTACATAGATGGCGTGGACGGCGCAGGCAGTGCGTAAGTCGCCTTCATCCATTCGATTTCTGCCTGGGGCGTGCGCCCAAAGAAACGTTTGAATTCGCGGCTGAATTGCGAGGCGCTTTCGTAGCCTACATTGAACGCCGCCGTCGAAGCAGTCATAGCGTTGCGTAGCATCAGTAATCGCGCCTGGTGCAAGCGCGTCGACTTCAGATATTGCATCGGCGACGAGTCCGTCACGCTGCGAAAGTGCAGATGAAAATTGGGCACGCTCATGCTCGCTTCTTGGGCAAGGGACGCCACATCCAGGCGCTCCTGGTAGCAACTATGGATCTTGCGGATCGCACGAGTGACCTTACCAAAGTGCCCCTGGCGATTGAGCGCGGCGCGCATCGAGCCACCTTGCTCGCCGGTTAGGATGCGGTAGTAGATCTCCCGCACCAGCGACGGCCCAAGTATTTGCGCTTCGCCCGGACTGCTCATCGCCTCAAGAAAGCGTAGCGTCGAGGCGCGCAGCAAATCGTCCATTGGCGAGGCATACATGCCCTTGGGCTGGGCATCACTTGGCCCGAGAGCTTCATCCATTTGCAGTATCAACTCGCTGGCCATTTGTAAGTCAAGGCGCATGTAGACCGCCAGCATTGGCTGCGCCTCGCTGGCATCGGTCTCCATGGTGAAAGGAACTGGGACGGACACCACTAGATAGTGCTGGGCGTCATAAACGAATACGTCATCGCCCAAATAGCCACGTTTGCGCCCTTGGCACAGGATCACGATACCCGGGTCATACAGCACCGGAGTGCGAGTCAGTGGCCGATTCGAACGCAAAAAGCGGATATCCTCTAGCGTGCTGAGGTTGTAGCCCTCGACCGGCGCGAGGGTTTCCATCAAATGCACCATGCGCGAGGTGCGTGAGTCGGCCCGATTCATTGATGTCCCCTCTGCTGGCCGGCCAACCGTCGGTGGCAAGGGTCAGCGCTTCCCATTGATCAATCTCCCTGGCCGTGCGATTAAGCTTGTCACGTACCAGCCCCAACGCGTCACTGCCCAATAATAAGTGTGCCGGTGGTGTCGGGCTGGCAATAACCTGCAACATCGCTTGCGCCGCTTTTCGCGGGTCGCCAAGCTGTTTGCCGCTCTTTTCTTCGCGGGCCTTACGTACCGGGTCGAAACTGGCGTCATAGTCAGCAATGCTTCGTGGGGTGCGCTGCATCGAACGACCGGCCCAGTCAGTCCGAAACGAGCCAGGTGCCACGGCGGTCACGAAGATGTTGAAAGGTAGCAGTTCTTTGCTCAGCGTATCGGAGATACCTTCGAGAGCAAACTTGCTCCCGCAGTAGTACGCGATGCCCGGCATCGTGATGGTGCCGCCCATAGAGGTGATATTAAGAATATGACCAGTGCGACGCTTGCGAAAATAAGGCACGAAAGCCTTGGTCATCGCTACCGCGCCGAACACGTTGACGTCGAATTGGCGACGCATTTCCTCCAGCGGCGACTCTTCAAAGATGCCCTCATGACCGTAGCCGGCGTTGTTGACCAACACGTCGACTGGGCCGTGGGTTGCTTCAATAGCAGCTACTACGCTGTCGATCCGGGCGAAGTCAGTGATATCCAGAATCACCCCATGAGTATGATCCACCGAGAGCGCCTGAAAGGCGCGCAAGGCGGCTTCACTACGCACGGTACCTATGACACGGTGGCCCGCTGCTAGAGCTTCTTGCGCCAGCGCGTTGCCGAAACCACTGCTCACCCCCGTGATGAATATGGTTTTTCTGCCGTTCATGGCGACTTCCAATAAGTAGGGACGAGGCCATGATATCTATCGAAAACTCGGTCACCTATGCCGGTTTGTCTTAGAGCATTGCCTATTCCTATCAGAGTCAACAGTTAAGTGGGCGCGCGTTTAACCACGCAACATGTGTGTTGAATGGACACTTATGTCAATTCCATGCAATTGTATGGGAGAGTCTGCGCAATACCCCAACTACTCCAGGAGAGTTGGCCAAACGCTTACGATTAAACTTATCTGAGTATTGCTGCTCTTTCTTTTGAGCTAGCCAATCAATGGCTGATAACAACAACACCCCATCAGCTGGTCCCTCAAGCTTTATGGAGCGGCCTGTCGTGTTGTCTCTAATTATGACAGTAGGAGTGGCCGTAACCCCGGCTTTGATAGCCTCCGCAGCCTGCTGGCCGACACGCTGGGCGATCAATTTGTCAGTGGCTGCACAGGACGACAGGGCCTGGTTAGTAACACCAACAACGTTCAGATGCCCATCGAAACCCTCACCGTTGCTACGGGTCCGGTCAAAGATCTCGTCAATGGCTTGCCAGAAGGCACGTGCGCCACCAAGCGCCCCCGCACATTCTACGAGCTTGGATTCGTGTACTGCGGTCGGACCGTGCACATCCAGTGGCAGGTGATGCCACTGCAGGTTTACATCCTTCTGCTGCTGTATCCAGGTTTTCAACGCAGGTGTGTAAGTCTTGCAGTAGGGGCACTCCAGATCCGCGAACTCAGTCACAGTCCAGCGTGCTTTTGAAGGTCCAAACAACCACGGGCCTGCGCTGTGCGGGGGTGGTATCTCACTTCGAGTGAGGGCTAAGCAGGCCATCGATGTGCCTGCCAAAACGCACCCCAGCATCAACCAGTATTTGCGAAGGCCTGTCATGCCCGAGCCTCGGCTGGCTTCGATGAAAGCAGCGCTTGTTTACGGAGGGCCTCAAGAAGAGCGTTCTCAGCATTCTCGGGTTGTGGGTGCTGTAGCAGCCAGTTGGCTAAGACCGCGTGAAGTTGGGACTCAATGTCACGACGATCCACCGCACGAACCAAAACCTGTTGCAGTTGCTCTATCAAAACGGGTGCACACACCTCAAGGGTTTGAAGGGCGTCTTCACCGGGTTGTTCAAGCAGTTGGGTCAGACTTTCAATCAGATTCTGGGTCAGGGAATTCAATGCTCTCATGCTTGGCGCTCCAAGGCCGTGACTTGCTCGGGGAAAGTAATGGTGTGAGGTTCGATACCGCGATAGCGGTCAAGCGTCGCAGCAACTTCAATGGCGGCATCGAGCTCGCTGCAGCCTTTGGCTTGCATGATGTCGAAGCGTTGCTTTTTCTCTTCCGGCTCGGTCATGGCCAGGGCCAGGTACAAACTCGGTGGTACCGCTCGGAATAACATTTCCATGCTTTTGGACAACACGACGCCCTCGGTGAATTTGCCGCTTTCTTTACGCGCTGACAGCATCATCGACTTCTGTGCAGGAGTAAGTTCACGAAACCGCGCGATCTTCTCCACCTCATCAGGCGGCATGTTTAAGCACATCCACCATTCGATCATGTTTAGTAGGGCTGAGGCTTCTGGCGGCACGTCGTCAACGTTCTGGGTGGCCATCCAGAACCAGGCGCCGAGCTTTCGCCACATTTTGGTGATCTTGACGGAGTAGGGGGATAGGAGTGGGACCTTCAACTGGATGTGGCCTTCGTCGGTGAAGCAGATCAGCGGACGGCCTTTAAACTGGTCACGCTCGGCAATGTTGTTCACCGTGTTGAGCAGGGAAATATAAGCGATGGCCATCTGTGCGCTATAGCCTTCTCGCGCATAGGTGGCTAGGTCGACAATGGTAATGTCCGCTTCTGGCCATGGGGTGCCAGGACGGTTGAACATGTCGCCTTCGGTGCCCATACAGAACATGGACAAGGCTTCCGCCATCTCCAAGAATCGTGTGCTTCGGGCGTCTGGAATACCGGGTTCGAGTCCCATTTCTCGCAGCGCTTCACGGATATCTTCCGGCAGAACGATACGTTGTTCCGTGACGCATTTTTTCGCTGCATTCAGTATGCATTGGCGAATGGCGCTACGGTCGGCACGAGTAAGACGGGCATCCTCTTTTTCTTCACCACCGGTGATCATCAGCCTGGCCGCAATTTCCATCTCGCCCAGGATGTCGCGTTGTTCATCCTCGGTCTGGCTAGTCAGATGTTCGTCCGACGCCTCAAGATCATCAGCTTTGATGATCTTTACGTTTTGGCTGGGTTCGATGAGCTTCACGGCATCAGCGAATGGCGCGAGACTGACCCCCGATCCAGGCGCAAGTCGAACCCGGTTTACCGTCAAACCCAACTTTTTGGCGAAATCACCGAGTAAGCCGAAGCTGTTGCCAGCCTCCACAATGAACAGACGTGGCCGATAGATCGCAATGATTTGGCTAAGGATGTTTGTCGCGCTGGCCGATTTACCTGAACCAGTAGGGCCGAAAATGAACAAATGGGCGTTCATCTGCCGGTCCAGCTTGTTCAGCGGGTCGAAGGTTATCGGCGCTCCCCCACGGTTAAACAGGGTAATACCCGGATGCCCGGTTCCGGTCGACCTACCCCAGACGGGGGCCAGGTTCGCAATATGTTGGGCGAACATCAGTTGTGCGTACCACTCCAGTGCTTTGCGCGCATTGGGGTCGAAGTTGCCGGGTAGCCATCTAAGGTAGGAGTTCAGCGGTGCCACTTCATCCCGAGGTTCCACCGGCTCCATGCCCGCACCCAGCAATGCGCTGCTGAGTTGCAAACTGCGTTCGTGCAGCTGGGCATCGTCTTTACCCCGCAGGTAAAACGCTACGCTACCTCGGTACAGCTTGTGCTTGCGCCCGAGCAACTGACGGGCGGTGGCGACGTCTTCGCGTGTCAGGATCGAGGCCTGAGTGTCTCCAACTGCCTTGCGTGAAAGCTGTTCCAGATGCCCTTCGAGAATGTCCTGCGGGGTGATCACGAGAGTGATACAGAGAATGGTGTCCTCTGGCATTTTGTCGAACAGCGCGTTGAGCGCATCACCGCCCTTTCGGGTTTCACCGGTTAAGTGCCCGGTCTTGGGAGCATCCCTCAAGCGGTCAAGCATCACCACCTGATGGGGAAGACCGTCGAAATACCACAGACCTTTCTCTATATCTGACAGTGGTTCGCGATAAAACAGGTTTTGTGAGAAGTCGGTACCGCTGGCGAGCGGCAACTCGCCCTCTGCAGCGGGTACTTGCTTACACACCAATTCGTAGAACCGGCGAATATCTGCGTCGGCAGGGCCAAGATGATCGGGACGAGGATTGAACCAATGAATCAGCCAATGGCGAATGGCGTGGCCATCCATGCGATGGGTTTTAATGCCGGCGTTCGCCAAGCCGCCCACCAAGCGATCACAGATGATTTTCAGGTAAGGACCTGGCGCCTGGCCTCGCACATCCGCTTGCGCGCCTTGGGTACGACGGTAGACAACAACACGGACGCGGCGCTGCTGGCCCCTCCAGGGCAGTTGGCTGACCTTGGTGTCTTCAAACAGCCCGCCTGGTTTGGAGATGGATTCCAGGTGTTGCTTCATCAGCTTCAAATAAAGCTCGGTGAATGCACTGCCTTGTGCGCGTGGTTGAACGTAGTCATGCAGTTGCTGAAGGTAATCGTCCCAGCTGGTTTCGTCCTGGGCATAGAGCTGAACCACCCAGGGTGAGGTTTCAAGCTCGTCGAAGGAGTCCTGGAGGGTGTTTTCCAGGGCGTCGCGGGCCTTGCGTAACCATTCGGGATCCCGACCTTCGGTACCAATCGGTGTCAGCTCAAAAAAGGCAGCGCGAGACACGCCGTCTTCCAATAGCATGGCTTTTTCTGCAGGCAGGTAATCCACCCAGGGCAGTAGGTCTACAAACGAGGGGTTGACGTCGTATAGACGGTCAGCATCAGCGGTTGTGGCTGGCTTTTTCTTTGGGTTACGCCAATCGCTCGGCGAGGGAATACCCATGGCAGCAAGGCGTTCGTAGTAACGCCCTGTCGCAGCCTCAAACGTCTCGGTGGCTGGTCCCTGCACATCGTCAGACAACGGCGAACCTGGTGTTACGCCAGGTTCCACACGCTCTGTCGCCCGTCGCGTTTTGAATCGTTCAAAAAAACCCATCAATATGCCTCCGTGCGTTCGCCAGGCATGGCGTATTGCACCCGCTGATACAGCGGAAACACCGTGGTGTAGCCTGGGATCGGTGCCGGGTCTGAACCCGCTAAATGAGGAAAGACGTACATCACCAGGTCGGGATTGGGTAGGCGTTTAAATTGGCTGTAGATCTCGTTCTGTGCGGTACGTGTGAACATGGTGCTGTCTGTTTCCCTCGTCTCCAGAGGCCGACGAAGATCTTGGCGTGCATCGAGCAATTGGCGGCTGCTCGAGCTGCTTGAGCCGCTGGAACCTTGATCCCAAACGTCCATCATTGTGCGGTCCCCATGGGGGAGCAATTCGTCTTTGTTGGTGGAACAGGCCGAGGCGAGTAGGGCGATGGCCAGGTATGCACCTAGTTTTAAGCCATGATTAGTCAAGCGCAGTCGAAACATGACGGGCTCCTGAGCGATAGTTGACCTTGCGGCCATTGAGTTCGTAATCGATGGTCAGTTGCTGGTCCAGGTGCACAGCTATCTTTGCCCCGGGTTGTACATACACCGCTGCGAAGGCTTGCCCGTAGAGTTTGTTGACCCAGCTGGAGACGTCATTGACGCCCTGGCCAATGATTTTGCCCATGGCTTCACTGCCCGAGCCGCCGACAGAACCGATGGTCCCGGACTGAGGGTTTATAAAAGAGCCACTGTTTCCATCTGACTTGATGAGGGAGGCAGCACCTGCGCCGGCGGCGGTAATCAGTACCTGCGAGCCAATATATTGCGAGGCGTTGCTTTTGCGGTCGCCACTGATACAAGGAATGCCATAGGCATCGCTTATCCAGCCCAGGCCACCCTGAATGGTGGTTTGGTTGCCATTGTTCTGGTTGTTACTATTTTGACTGCTATTCGTTTCTTCTTGAGGTTGTGGCAGCGTGCGCACAGTGCCGTCATTGAAGACGAACGTCAGGCTTTTTATCTGACCGCGTACGCAAGACAGGGTCCAATCGCCGGAAGCCGTTCCGCTGGCAACCGCGCCGGCGACGTCGGGCAAGTCGATGCCGTTGGCCGTGAGATTGTCCGGCCCAATCAATACCTTGAACGGGTAGGGGTCGTTGACAGTGCCGTCAATGGGCACCCGGCCGATCAGCGCGGACATGGCCACCGAACCCATCAATGTCGAGTTCTGCGGCAAGGTATAGACCTTACGCACCTGTTTGCGGGCCTCCTGTGGCGAGATTTCATTCGCTACACTTTGAGCGCTCGTGCGCAGTGCATTTTGTCCTCGGTCCACGGACTCGCCAAAAGAGGTCGGGAAGTTAAAGCCGCTTGCCGTTTGATTTGACCCAGCAGCGATGGGCTTGCCGTTGACATCGACCGGCGTTGCGTCTTGCGGCTCTATCCAAACAACGTCCGCGCCAGGTCCGCCTTTGAAGCCTTGACCGTCACCTGGCTGTACGCCGAAGCCGATCGGCAAATCAGATCCTGACTCATTGCCACTGCCCGATTTGCTGCTCAGGGTATTGTACTGCTGCTGCAGTGTGTCCAAGAGGGTTTGGCTCTGTTGTTGCGCCTCCTGCTTCATCGTTTGCTGAACGTTTTGCAGTTTGTTATCGACGTTGAGGTCGATGTTCTGCAGGCGTTTTTGCAACTCGATGTTCTGTTGCTTTAGCTCGTCATTGTTCTTCAAAGCATTGGAGACTTGGTCCTTGAGTTGTCTGCTTTCCACGACAATGGTGCGCAATGTGTCGCTGGGTGTATCTCCGTCAACCCCAAGCTTTTTAGCCTCTTTCGTACTAAGTACAACCGTTTCCGGTGCATGAACCTGTTGATCGTCACTTCCGCGATTGAATAATTTGACCACTACGTATAGCGCCAGGATCGCGAACGGTATGACCAGGTATTTAACAAGTGGATTACTCTTCACGACGACCTCCCTTCGGGTCGATCTGGCTGATTGCCGCCGGCAATAACGATTCGGCTAGACCATGGCCACAGGTCACCAGGTAGACCGTCGAGGTGTCGCTGGAATCACCTTTGGCGCCAAGGTAGGGATGCTGAAAAGTCGCGGTGACAAAGTCACCCATCAGGTCACGTGGATCCAATGTGAGGTTTTGGGCGCTTGTGTTACGTAGCTTCACCGCCGTGACCCAATACTCGTCTAACCGCCACGACCCCAACGCAGAGGCTTCGATCGGCAATGTCGGCAGTAGGGTGGTGAGGTCCAAACCGTGCTTCAGATTGATCTGAGCAATCCCCTCCACGGGCTCAACGGTGCGTAGGGGCGCGTAAAGCATCTGTGCGGCATATCGCGTCATGACCACCGGAAGTGGGGTCTCACGACGCGGTTTCGGCGCGTCCTCATCCTCCTCGGCTTGAGCGCGGGCTTGGGCCGTGGAAGAAGTTGCATGGTTGCTTGGAGGTTTGGCGTTGACTTGGCCGTAACGCGGGGCGGGACTGTCCCCGGCTACAATTTTAGCCGGCTCGGATGCGACCTGATTCGGTTTCCCTACCGTTGCGATGATATCCACGAGCATGATCTCACCGGAGTTCATGATCTGCAGCTGTAAGCGAGTCGGTTCAATCGGCTCTTTCGCCAACAGGTAGAGGGCACCACCGGTGCTCTGCACGCGCAGTTTGTCGACGAGGTTACGAGGCACGCCCACCCGTACGTTTTGGTCCACAAAGACAATACGCTCCTGACCCACGATCAAGGGCAGTGCTATAGGGATACGATCCCAGCGCAGGATTTCGACGGCGTTGGCCAACCCGCAGAAGTGAAGGGCTAAGAGCCCGATTATCAGTAGGCGGCGTGTCATCATTTGCCTCCTGCTCTGGTCGTTTCTTCGGAGACTTCGATGCGTTGTGGATTACTGCTATAACAGTCCCAGGCCAGGCCGAAGGGGTTTTTTTCGGGATCGACGTCGAATCGGATAATTCTTAACGGATAGCGAGCTAATGCCCGCTTTACGCGCTCCCCGCCGTAGTGCTCGTCAGCGGTGATATCCAGGTTGACGGTCCAGTCATTGATGCTGTGCTGTTCAATATGTTGCTCAGACTTATCGTCGAGGCCTCTGCCTGGAATTTCAAATACACCCCGCTCACGTTTGCGCAGTTCCCCGCTATTGCGGCGTAGTTCGAAATCTTTCTGCAAATAGGCTTTGCAGCTGGGAGTCAGGTAGCTTTCCAAGCGGGTAATGTTGTCCTCGTAGTCGGTTTCACCGTCAACGGGCCAGCGGTTCATCTGCTGAAAAATGTACAGCCCGAAGGCATATACCGTCTCCTTTGGAATATCCCACCACTTGCGGGTGCTACCTGAACGCAGATCTGGAGGCACATGAACAGTCAGGTCACGCGGTGCGCTCTGCCAGCCATAAGCCATGTACAGACCCAGGGCAATGAGAAGGCCAATGACCATGCGCAGGCTGTTGATGTGGGCCAACTGGGCGTCTACTTTTTTACGGTAAGTCAT
The DNA here is from genome assembly GCF_019891455.1 of Pseudomonas sp. P867. NCBI lineage: Bacteria > Pseudomonadati > Pseudomonadota > Gammaproteobacteria > Pseudomonadales > Pseudomonadaceae > Pseudomonas > Pseudomonas sp. P867. Next base: position 27,453 of record NZ_JAFLXB010000001.1, read on the forward strand.
TGAACCTCCGTTCGATGGCAGGTCCACGCACCTGTACGTGTGATCAGCAAGGCTTTATTCCAGGTCGGAAAAATCCGTGCGATGTTCAATTGCATTTGGCGGTATAGCCATGTATCAGGCCTGCCGCGTTTCCACCGACGCAAGAAACGACTGGCAAGAAACAGCCCAAGGACTGCACAGAGCATGGCTGCGCAGATGATAAGTGCCCAAATCTGGGTAAATATCGCGGCCGGAATTCCGATCAACAGCCCTGCGCCGGTACTTAGCGCCAAGGTGGCCCACATTTCATCAGCGGTAAGTCCGCCCATGATGACTGGCTGATTGTTCAATCGCACTGGAAGGAAAATCAGGGTCCCATCGTCTGAGAGTTCTGTCATTGCCACGGCTCTTTAAAGAATATTTGTAGCCTTGGTGACCAGAAAAATAGCGACACCGAGGATGGCGACACCGACTGCGGCCGTCGCCCCCAGATCTCCCCATTTCTTCTTGCCAAGTTGAATTTCGTGGTAGGTGCCGAAGGCATGCCAAGCAACACCACTGAAAATGACGGCGCAGATAATGAGGCCAAGCAAAGAAAAACCGTCAAAGGCGTAGTTCTGCATGGTTTGCATCAGGTTAGAGCCTTCCCCCCGGGTAGGAGGCTGAGACTGCGGAAGAGCCGCCATGGCCAGTTGGGGGAGAGCAAGCAACCCGATCAGCATGCGGCCCGGTTTTAATAATGAAGTCATGGTGTATCTCCCATAGGGTCAACTAAGAACAAATGTGGTGAGGATCATGCAAAGCAGCAGGATGCGGACGACCGAGGTCGAGGCAATCGTTCGATCAAGGTTGCCAGTGGCCCATCCTCGGTAGCAGCTCCAGATAGCCCAGGCGCCCCACATGAAGATGATGGCTACAGCGACGCCGGCGAAAAACAGGTAGCTCGTCGAGGCAGGGAACCCTCCCGCTGCTTGAAACGCAGCAGCCTGAGCGCCGCTCATGCTCATGGCTTGCGTCCTTCTGTCGTGTATTGGCCTGACAGCTCAACAGGATCACGCGGCTGGGCTCGGGATGGGGTTAGATAGCCCTCCAACCCATGACGAATTCGGGCGATATCACCTGCTAGGCGCTGGTAATCGAAGAAGTAACGCTTGCCAGGTTCGTCGGCCACTTGAGCGCTACGACGTGCGGTGTCCTCCAAGGCATTTAACTGGCGGATCATCACGTCCAAGTTGGCCTGTTCAGAGGCTGAAGCAGCGGCCGCATGAGAGACAGGCAGACTGCATCCGATAAGTACGATGAGACCTGGCAAGGCAATTCGGCGAGTGAGTGCAGTGAGACGCGGGTACTGGATCACGGCTGGGCTCTAGTCATTCCTGATGCCGTAAGCTTGCCGTGATCAAGCTATGGTCGCCGCAAGAAAACCATATTCAGGACTGTAAGGATTTCTTCTGGCGGTACTGACATCATCAATCGCAGTGGATAGGGCGTTTGAAGAACAGCAGATACCCGATGGGCAAGGCGAATCCGTAAGCCCAGCCTTGGGCGTTTTGATTGCCAACCTTGACTTCTCCTTTGACCACGGGCTGCACGCTGACCAGCTCCCAGCCTTCGCTGCCTAATTGAGCAAGGCGGTTTTGACGTTCATAATCTTCCAGAAAACCCTGGGTGTCGGGTTCAGTGGTGGGCTCTTCGGACTTGAACATGAAGAGCTTTTTGGTTCTGACAACGTACTGAAAGGGAGAGAACTCAGTGTGGTATTCAAATTTCTGATGGCCCATGGCGACGTCCTCGATGTGCAGAGCTATCAGGGTTTCAATAATGAGCGCGTGCCAGCAATCTGAAATAGTTTGTCGCTAAGCGCGTGATTTCAGAGGTTTGGCTGGAGATGTTCGATAGCTGCCCGTCACGCACGGCAGAAATCGGCCAGAAGCAGCCATTTGATAGCGAGTCACACCGCATCCATCTCAGCACAGATGCGTCTGTCGCAAGTTGGCTGAGACGGCCTCTAAAGGAGTTACCTGATGAGACTCAATCGCGCGCCGACTCCGCTGCCGCAACCGCCATGGCATCAATTAGCTGCGCAGATGCGCTAGAGATGGGAACATAGCCGCGCATCAGGATTTGTGCACTCCGTCTATACGCAGCTGCCCGAACATCGATAGTGTCGCCATCAGTGCTTACACTGACAGTAGTATCCAATTTGCCAGCTGGGTTCTCGATACTCACTTCGATATCCGAATACGCACCCAATGGGCAGCTCACACCAACAGCCACATCATGCGCGATCGTCCCCGGAAGCAAGCAAGCGGCTGCAAGACAGCAGCCGCCAGAAACAGCCATCGAAGCGTGGCCTGTCTGAGGCGTGAAATACCGCACCGCAATATGGCCCCCGTGACGCGGGGTGCCCACGATGCACACTTTGGGAATGGTTTCGCTACGTTCCAACTCCGAAACGCTCATCAGCTCGCCATCCCGGCCACGAAGCTGCATCTTGAGGCCAGCCTCAATCCAGACTCGCCGTAGCCTGGCCATAAACAGGGTGTCAGCCTCAAGTTCTGAAATCGCCTCATGGCCCGTTTTGCCAAAGCTAGCCGCATCAGCGATCACCATAGGCACAGCGACATCCACACACGAGACCTTGTGCCCGGCGACGATGTCAACGACTTGGCCTGTTGGCAAAAGAGTGCCGGTCTTGTTGCCCACCGGAGATTGAAGAAACAAATCAACGCGGGGAAAAGCTCCTGGAACGCCTGGAATCTCGGCGTTCACAAATCGGCCTAGGACATTGCGTGACATGCGCGCAACAGTGAGGACGCCTGTGTTGGTGTTCTTTATTTGGGCCTCAAAGCTTCCAGTTGCAGGCGCCTCTATCAGCCCAGCGTCAATAGCCCATAGCAGCAGAGCAGAAGACATATTGCCGCAATTCACGCTCCAGTCTATATCGCTATGATCACTAGCCAACTGGGCGAGCGTACTGACGATCTGGCGTCCCGTCGGAGTATCCTCAACCCGAGCCAAAAACACTTTGTTACTGGTTGCTGGCCCCCTTCCGAGCCCGGTTATCTGACGATTCCCAGGCAGATGTCCTGCAAGAGGAACTCCCATGAGGTGGCGCAACAGCTCTGCTCGCAACAATTTGTCACGTGGCAGCAAAGGCTCCCAAATCACTACACCTGTCGAAGTGCCACCTCTCATGTAATGCACTGGCAACTCCATCACGCCAGCATGCATCCGAGATGCTAAAGCCATTTTGGGAGACGGGAAACATAGGTAGTTTGAACATCTACAACTCCACAAATAATTGAGGGAGCCCTTAGATAGGCTCCTACACGGATCCCCTGCTGGCGCTGGCCGGTGAGTTCCGCCACGTACTAATGATAGTCTGGGCACCAGCTATTGCTTGCCAACTCCTAGGCAACTGATGTTTTCACTGGCAATTGCGACACGGCGCAACAAGTATCCATACTAGTTCGCTCTCAGTTCAAATCCCATACTACTCGGCGCGTTGACCATCGGCGGGCCAGCGCTGCTTGACAGTACTATAGGCTCAGCGCTTGGCAGAGCGGCATTCAACACGACCTGGCTATTGGTCTATCTGCAATCGTTATTCCTGCTACGGAAGCATCGTGATGAGCAAGACACCTGATACATGGCTCGCATTGCCAGTCAGCCGTGGTGGTTACCCCACGCTCCTCGCTCTAAACTTACTCGCAGGATGGACCATACTCGGCTGGTTCAAAGCCTATCGTTTGGCACTCGAGGAACTGCGATAGCAGGATCGAAACGCGCTTGAGAGTTCAGATCAAGAGTAATAAAATCTGGGCACTTTTTTGATGCCTGGCTGTCAACCCTGCATCACCGCTAAGCTAGTACGCTGTCATGCACTGCTGGAAAAAAAATTCGCTGATTGAAAAACTAGAACGAAGCCTGCCTGGGCAGCAGGTAGATTGCGTTTTGATCAATGGATGGATAGCTACCGTTTTCGTCAGGCAACCAGAGCATGGCTCAATGTTTTGCACGACAGGCATCAACCTGGCCGATCTTGAAGACGGCTCAAGCGTTCATAGGCTTGCGGAGGAGCTTATATTTGAGATCGATATGTCCAGGAGAGAGAAAAGCTGAAGAACTCTTGCTGTAGCATCCTAATTGTTCACCAAATATCTTTGAGCACGCGGTCCACATTACGGTCTTTTATTTTCGCTTAACCCCGGCTGGACAATTTATCTAGCCAGCGGCCTCGCAACATCACTTCCTCTTTTATCTCCGCAACCAGCTTCGCAATCGCCGGATTCGAACTCAGGGTACGCGCGTCGATACCAGTCACCGTCAATTCGACTTGGTGCGTAATGTCGTTGGCCAGTTGAAGGCAAAGAATGTATCCGCAGCCGACTTTGCAAGTGCACAGAGTGGGTAAAAAGGCTGTTTCAAGGATACGGCGCAATTCAAAAGCCGAAATCATCGGACCATACTCCATGTTGGACTTCGTATTGGCAGTGCTGCCAGATAGAGAGAATGCCTCAAGGCAGCACCGTCTACATGGGTCGTCCAGAATTGTTCAGTTTCCTCCTAGACGCTACACGCGGCAATGTGGGCGACGCGCTGGAGACGGTCGGCGAGAACGCAGGGCACACTAAGCGGGGGGATCTCTCGGTTTAAGCAGATGACCTCCTGAACAAGGGCCTTTGGTGAGATCAGAACCGCGCTCTAGAGCATCGCGCCCAAGAAGTGTGTAGACCCCATGAGCCCATTCAGAGAGAAGCGCATGACCTCTGACATTCAGTAAGCGTCCGGTGGAGACACCTTGACGCCTTCATTCCCACAGACACAACGGCTCCAAAACCGCAATCACTAGCAGGGCTTTGCACCAGTTCTGGCAGTAGAGGGCTAGGTAAATTCGATCAGTGGCTGATCAGCACGTCGATGCCATCTGCCTTATCGTGAACACCGAATCGATCACGAGTGGGTTGCCCGGCCCATACCGATAACATCGACCAGCCCCCCTCACGACGAAGCTTGACCACGACCTTATCCAGCACTGCGATTCCCGTGATGTCCCAGAAGTGAGCCTCACGTAGGTCTATCGTGAGGGTCTCAGGTTTCTCATTGAGGTTGACGGCATTAGTGAATTGATATGCTGAACCAAAGAACACCTGTCCGACCAAGAAGCACGTACCGCGACCATGTTTAGGATCATATTTCGAGGCGATGTTCAAGTAGTGCGCAATTTTGTTAGCGAAGAACTGGCCGCTAGCAAGGTACGCGCTACTGCGCCATAAGCGAGGCTATGCTTAGCGACGACCACGAACGCCATCACAATGTTCGTAGAGAGCGAGTACTCATCGAGGTTGCGAAAGGAATTCGGACTGAACGTACTGATGACACCATGATCATCCCAGCGACCAGGGCGGCCGTCGATATGCGGGCCAGCCAATCACCTAAGAAGATCATCATGATCAGTGGCACTACCCCTGCGATCAGCGTCGGCAAGCGAGTTCGACCACCAGAGTTCACGTTCATCATCGACTGACCGATATGCATAGCCCGCCATACCGCCAATGAGTCCGCTCGCGAACCTTGACCTTTGCACTCACAGCTCTTATCGCTGAACGTGTCGCTCAGGTATCGACGATGGTCGCAATCATCATCGACTCCAGCAATCCCACTATGGCCAACGCAACGGCGTAATGAAGCACGATAAGTAGAGTACTCAGGGGCCGCGGCACCTCAGGCAATATGAACATCGGCAAGCTATCAGGCTTTGCACCCATATCCCCAACGGTACGGATTTGAAGTCTCATAGAAGCCGAAATAGCGGTGAGCATCAAAATGCAAACCAGTGGTGAAGGAGCCGCTTACCCAGCATCGGTAAGCGTGGGAACAGATAGATTATTGCCAATCCCCGGCAGTCACTGTGTAGACCGGCCAGTTGACGCCAGTGATCTCTGGCAAATGTGCTATAAAAATGAGGAGCGCGAGCGTCTTGATGAATCAGGCCACGACCGAGCGTGATTAGAAACGCATTAACTCCCCTAAGCGCAAGTAACCAGCGATGATCTGCAATACGCTGCAGAGTAGCGCGGCGACCAACAAATATTGAAGACCATGATCCTTGACCAGATTCATCATCAATAACGCTATGGCGCCAGTGGCTACCAAGATCATTGCAGGACGTCCGTCTACCAAGGCAATAATGGTACGGCTGCAGAAGGAGGAATACAGGTCAACCTTGGGGTCAACTCCGGTAAAGATGGAGAACGTGATCTACATGGCGCGCTTAGGCGGCGATGAGTTCGCTATCTTGCTGACGCCTTTGCATAACGCGCAGTACATTGCCGACAAGGTCGTCGCATGTATAGACGCCCCTATCGAACTTCTCGGCAGCCCGCAGATAATTTCCTCACTCAATATCGGTATTGCTCTATATTCAGAGCATAGCGCCACTCCCGGTGCGTTGCTTAATGCCGTCAATATCGGCGATATATCAACAGCCGTGTCTATCGCATTTAATGTTCCCCATAGGAGTTAATCCCTTGTTCTCAATCGGACGTTTTGTGTTAATCACGTTAGTGTTAGCTCTTCTGGCCGTGAGCGGCTGCCAGACGATCGCGAGCAAAGGCCTGACGCCAACGCAAGTGGCTGCTCTCAAACAGCAAGGTTTTGAGCTGACGGATGATGGCTGGACCTTCGGCCTATCGGGCAAAGTATTGTTTGGCAGCGACGTTGAAACCCTTAACCAGCCCAGCACCGATATCGTTAAACGTATCGGCAGGGCGCTTATAGATGTAGGGATCGAACGCTTGCGTATCGACGGCCACACCGACGCCTCGGGAACAGAGACCTACAATCAGCAACTGTCCCTTCGACGAGCCGAAAGCGTCAGCAATATCCTAATCAGTGTAGGTATGACAAAAGAAAATATTCAAATGCGTGGGCTGGGTAGCACCGAACCGGTGGCACCGAACACTACGGTGGCAGGGCGTACGGAGAATAGGAGAGTGTCAATAGTAGTTATCGCGGGTTGACCGCGGTACCGAATACCAACATTGAATCGCCCCGGGTTTCGTAGACACCTCCATGCCTTAAAATGAGGCCAATTAGGGGGGGCCATGAGCAACCCGCGTTATCCCGAAGAATTCAAAATCCAAGCAGTCAATCAAGTGACCGAAAAAAAGCTGCCTGTCGCTGAGGTAGCGGCCCGTCTCGGCGTGTCGACGCATAGCCTCTATGCCTGGATAAAGCGCTACAGCAAACCTCAAGAAGAACGGCAGCAGGATGATGATCAGCACGCTGAGCTACGTCGTCTGCGAGCGGAACTCAAGCGCGTTACTGAAGAGCGAGACATGTTAAAAAGGCCGCCGCGTACTTTGCCAAGGAGTGCGGCTGAAGTACGCCTTTATCAAGCAGCGCGCACGCGACTATTCGATTCGACGGCTTTGCCTGACGCTGAAAGTCCATCCCAGCGGTTATTACGCCTGGCTGTCTGAGCCGCAATCTGTACGCGCCAAAGACGACCAGCGACTGCTGGGTTTGATCAAGCATTCCTGGCTGGAGAGCGGCGGCGTTTATGGCTATCGCAAAATCCACGACGATCTGCGCGAGGTCGGTGAGGATTGTGGTCGTCATCGTGTGGCGAGGCTGATGCGTATTGAAGGTCTGTGTTCTCAGACAGGTTATCGACGCGGCCCTGGAAAGTACGGCGGTAAGCCAGCGGTCGTCTCACCCAATTTGCTGAAGCGCCAGTTCGATGTTGTGGAACCCAACAAGGTTTGGGTAACCGACATCACGTACATTCGTACGTGTGAAGGCTGGTTGTATTTGGCGGTGGTACTGGATCTGTTTTCTCGGCAGGTCGTTGGCTGGTCAATGAAGTCGCAGATGACCAGTGATTTGGCTATTGATGCGTTATTGATGGCGGTTTGGAGGCGTAAACCGAAGCAAGAGGTGATGGTTCATTACGACCAAGGCGGCCAATACAGCAGTTCCGATTAGCGCAGCTTTTTAAAGGCAAACAATTTGGTTGCAAGTATGAGTCGCCGAGGCAACTGTCATGACAACGCCGTGGCCGAGAGCTTTTTCCAGCTTCTGAAACGGGAACGGATGAAGCGAAAAATCTACACCACGCGGGAAGATGCTCGGAGTGATGTGTTCGATTACATCGAGATGTTCTACAACGTAAAACGCCGCCATGGTTTCAAGAGTCAGCTGTCACCGGTAGGGTTTGAAAAGCGTTACGCAATGAGCTTGCAAGGTGTCTAGAGAATCCGGGGCGATTCACTCATTCTTCAAAGCCATTCCCCACGCGGGAGCCTTTTCGTACCTCCCGCCCCCCCATTGAACATTTTTGGCCCCGCTGCTCTCTCCATCTCAGGCTTCCTGTGTAGTTTTGGATGAACAACTATTGCTACTGGGACCGACAAGTTAACCCTCGCTACACCATGAAAAATCCCGCACTAAAGAAGTGAGCCTCGCATCCCTATGGGGCGACTCACCGTTTTCGAAGTTCTTGACTTATCAAGAGTGCATTCTCACGCAACGCTTGAGCACAGGGTGAAAGTTCGCGATAAGCTAAAGCCAGAATATACGGCACGGGAGTGCCTGGCCCTGTAATTTCGCGGCATACAAGCCTTCCTGGCTGACTTTGCGCATACAGTCGCGGCATCAGCGCAATGCCTATTTCTCCCGCCACAAGGCCTGCGGTAGTTTGCATTTGACGCGGATGCTGGATGACACGTGGAGCAAAACCAGCTTCTCCACACGCCTGCAATATCGCGGCATGCATACCAGGCCCATGATGTTGAGCGAAAAGTACCCAAGGCTCGTCCGCAAGTTCTGACAAACTCAGGCTCCCTATTTTAGCAAGATGATGACTTTCCGGTAACACCGCGACCATTTGATCCTCAATCAATGGTTCAAGTCGAATATTACCGGCATCCCTGACGGGCAAGACTAGAATACCAATGTCCAGTTGGTCATTACGCAAACCTTCTATTTGCTCTGGTGGGGTGGCCTCCATCAATTGAATATCAACCCCAGGGTTGGTGCTCTGAAAGCTGCGTAGTAAAGCAGGCAGAAAGCTGCTGAGGGTGCTGTCGACGAAGCCGAGGCGGACTGACCCGACCGCTCCAGCAGCACTGCGGCGAGCTGCCTCACACGCGTGCTCAGCCTGCGCGAGGGTTCTTCGCGACTCCACCAAAAATACCTCACCTGCAGGGGTCAGCTTTGTAGAACGCGGACTTCTCACTATTAATTCGACACCGAGCAACTCTTCCAGCCTTCTGATAGCCAAGCTCAACGGCGGCTGAGACATATTGAGGCGAAGCGAGGCCTTACGAAAATTCAAGGTTTCGGCTACTGCAACGTACTGGCGCATCAGTCGCAAATCGATCATTTGATACCTTTTTTATATCAACCCAAAACAAAAGGAGTATTTTAACTATCGACAGAATCTGCATAAAATTGCTTTTCAATAGAGTAACGATGTAACGAGTTACCGAATAACACGCTAAATCAGCTAGTCGCAGGCCAAAAGTGAATGCTCGCACATTTATGGCAAGCCACTCTCGACGGAGTAAAAATGGCAATGACCGGGTGCAGCTTAAGTCAAGGCTGCCGATATCTACCTTCCCGGTCGCTCATAGTAGAGATGCAAATTACCAGCATCTACAGTAAGCAGCTTGGTCTCTCCGAGCGATTCAGGCAAGGGTTGCAGCAGACGCCATCATCACGTGCGGAACCATGGGGGTGTTCGACCTGCGACCAGCGTAATCTTCGCTCGGGATCGGGTTAGAACATAACCGGCTGTCACTGTCGGCGTGTTTTTTGGCGATGTGCCTGGTAAGCCTGATAAAAACGACTCTATCGGCGCTGAATTTGATGCATCTCCCTGGAGTGAACTCTCTGGCGGCGAGGAAGATCACGAACAAGTTAATCTAGGCCATAGCCAAGCGAAGGATGCGATACGATTGATCGATGTCTATATGGGTAAGGAGCGCAATTACGGCAAGGCGTAACGAAATTTGGAGCCACTTTCGTGATAGCTGATGGCCAGGATAGGCAGTGATCTCCTGGTCCCAGGTTCACTACGATGAGGCAACTCATTTGGACTGCGTGACGCTTAAATCCAAGGGGGTAAAACAATAGGGCGGACGCTTCACACACTCTGGATTGTGAAAACGCACATACAGTGATCAAGGGCCACGTACGCATCCACGGTGAGGAGACCAACGCTCGCTGGTTCAATGCGCTGCTGTCCAGCCGTTGGATGGTGCGTATCACAACGGCAAGCTCGCGAAATTCGCTCATCGTTACTAGATCAAGCCCAATGGAGTTTCAACTGACGCATTGATCTGATCGCACTGATGCCACCCTTGCTTTTAGCTCCACCAGGCTCCAGTCACATACGCCGTGTAACATGCTAGTGTTATCGGCTGAAGCGGAGTCCTAATTAGGAACAATTCCGATGACAACAAGCGCTGGAGTGTGATTTATTTGTCTAGGATACACACTTTCTTTAATCTTTCATTAAACAAGATTCACAGCCTAAACCCAAACCGGACAGCAACTTCGCGACTATTCTCGCGAATAATAAGCTATCTGGAGAGGTCTCGGCCTAACGAGAACTCCTTACTGATTTTTCAGTATAGACCTGATAAAGCACATATCTTTTATGGAGGCTCGACATGTGAAAAAAACGCACAGCAGTATAGCGCTTTCATCGAAACTAACTAGAGAGTACCAAAGGAAAATGAGTTAAGAACTCAATCAAACTATTATGCACGACCTTGTCACATATAAAAAACTAAAATTCAACACCCTGAAGCAATTCTGCAATTTGCGTCTAGACAAGAAGCCAGCACTTAAAGTGGATAGAAATACTTTAAAAACTCAAGAAGGAGCTACACCTCTTTTTCTTTGTGGTGGATAAAAATGACTGAAACCAAGAAAATAGAATTTACTAATTTAGTAAATGTCGTACTCGACACCCTAGTATGTTCTTGCCCGCTACCGCTGACCCTCACCGTCGAAACCTTCAATCTTCCAAAAGGTAGCTACGAAGTAAACCTGCATCCCACCCCTTACATTGGTGGTCACTACAACCAAACTCCTGAAGAAAAATATTTGGAAAGTACCTTGGAATGGCTTCTGGCGGAGGGATTTATTAGAAAGCTTGACACAAACGAATACGTTGCGACACTGAAAACTTTGCAGTTGTATGAATGGTCGCCCAAACTCTGTACGACAAGTTAATCTAAGTAAAATCGTCACCATGTGCTACTGACCGTTTGAAACATCCCCGACTAGTGTGCTGTTCAACTCATATTGTTCACCCATGTTTAAACCGTAGTGGGATTGCCAGCGCAGGCTATTATAGAATGGCTACCGTACGACTGCTCACAATTCATTATAAGAAAATGGTGTAGACGAAGCCTAATGGCTCCAATGCCAACGTTCGGAAGCCCAGCAGTACACCGCTCCCACATCATCACCCGGCAGCCGCAATTAATGGAAAAAACATTCATCTGCCGCATCATTTCCCACAAACAGGAACCTTGTGCTCACCCCTCTCCATTTCGTCAGAGTTCTTGCAAATTTCTGATGATCTGAACAAAAAATACAAAGCTAGCAATGATCAAGCATTATTCCCCCAGTCTCAAACACTAAAGCTCTTAAAGTCAAATTGGCGGCTACCTGTAGCTTAGGAGAGTGCTGATGTTTTGAGGTGAAGGTGGAGGCAAATCGTAGGCGTGGCCGGCCTTCTCCAGCCCCATTCGTAACTAGAGCAAGGTCGGTTCATTAATTTAAATCAAGTCTGCTATATGTGCATTATTCAATCGTTGGTAGCAAGAAGTCTGCGTTAGACAGATACCCACTGATACCTCAACAACTGTTCAATCCTGCTAGTCCGTTGCGTAGGCAGTCGAATTAGCACATCTGTAAGATAAGGGTATGAGGTAGGCCCGTTGAGCCGTGTAGACTGGATCAAAACCATAACCGCCGCCGCTCGCTTGCCAATGCGGAGCGACCCGGCCAACGACCAGTTCTAGCGTCCATGACCTTATCTGGTTTTCCACTTAATTATTATCCATGGGTACAGTCCCATCGTCTCAGGCGGTCTCAGACTTTTTTAAATTATCTGGTACAAATTTCGTTATAGATTCGGACCCTAAGAGGAAAGCAAGGCTTAAACATTGACGCGTGAGCAAGCCTTGGCCACGGATGGCAACCGCTTTAACTTTATCTCCGAACAAGATGAAGAAGGATCGGAGCGAGCTCGTTGGACGCTCATTCAAATTTGGCATAGCACATCCTTGAGGCCTTCGTTGTGGATAATCGCAGACTCGATTTACGGTGGTGCAGAGTATCGTCCCCTCGGAGTGCACTGCGGCACAATTGCAAATCCTGCCCAAGATCAGGGGCTACCTGTCGGTATTTGCATGGACGCTGGGTCAATGAGTGACGTGCGCGAACGGAAGCTTCTGTTTTGGGCAGGCCTAGCTGGAGTGCTTGCTGCGATGAGCTGGATCGTAGGTGACATTTTCATTGTCGGGCATATAGTTGACCACGCCGCGTACCCACTGTTGTTTACAACCTACGCGGACCGCATAGATATCAGCTTCGCCGAACATTTGGTCGGCGTTTCGCGAGAGCGATTGATGACTGGTGCTCTAATCGCGGTTTTTACGATGCCGCTGTATCTGGTCGGTGGCTGGCATCTGTGGTGCGGCATCCGTTCCGTTGGGCGTATCTGGGCACTGACTGCGGCGTTATTGATGTTCGCTGGCTACGCGTTTTCGCCATTCGCACATGCCGCCTTTTACTTCGTAGGGGCCCTCTATCAGACGCTACTGATTACTGAACCATCTGTGCACCCTTCCCTGCTGGCACTGGCCGGTGAGTTCCGCCACATACTAATGATTGTCTGGGCACCATCTGTCGCTTGCCAATTCCTAGGCATGCTGATGTTTTCACTGGCCATTGCGACAGGGCGCAGCGAGTATCCGTACTGGTTCGCTCTCAGTTCAAATCCCATGCTACTCGGCGCGTTGACCATCGGCGGGCCAGCGCTGCTTGACGGTACGATAGGCTCAGCGCTTGGCAGCGCCGCATTTAACACGACTTGGCTATTGGTCTATCTGCAATCGTTACTCCTGCTCCGGAAGCATCGCGATGAGTAAAACTTCTGATACGTGGCTCGAGTTGCCAGTCAGCCGTGGTGATTACTACCAAATCCGCCTCATCAAATACTTCAGGTTTAATGGACTGTTGATGCTGATCGAATAGGCTGAAAACAAAGGGTATATATTAATCCGTCGACACTTGCTAGCAGGCTTGGTGATTGAGTTGCAGCGGCGCGCAACCAAGTGATACTGTCACGCCAAGTTTCCTAAAGGGGTGCTTGGTTTGGTAAGCAAAGGTTCCTTCGGACAGTGGCGGAGACGTGCGACGGCCGGTGTCGGAGGTATCGCCGCTATCGTGGCAAGTTGGGGAATCGGGCTGTTCGAGGTCAAGGAAAAGCCGCTTCCTCCGGACCTGCCTGCAGGCCAGGACATCGTTGTGGGCGAGTGGTCGTTGCGCTTCGACCGCGTAAGCCTGAGCGACCACCTTCCGAATGGAGACGTCATTGCCCGGCTCGGTCGCAAGGCGATCGTGCTGGACGTGCAGGCGACCAATCGGACCGCTCGCACCAGCAGTTCGTTTCTGCAGGCGATCAAGCTAGCGACGCCGGTCCCGGGCGTCGATGCACGGCCGACGGCCTATCTGCTGCGCGATCGCGCAACGACCACCGAATTGCAGCCAGGGTTGCCGGAACAGATCGCCTTGGTCTGGACGTACCCCGCGGCAGAACACGCGACTGCACGGGTGCGTTTTAACGTCGCGGCCAAGAATTTCAAGCCATTCGACAACCTCTACGCGCAGCCGATCTGGACCGCTCAGCATCCCGTCGGGGTGATCGAACTGCCCCTGGCTGCTTCGCTGCCCGATGCGCCCGCAGGTGATTTGTGAAGCGGCTTGCGGGAGTCGCCATCCTTCTGATCGGCTTAGTAGCCCTCGCGGGAATGCGCTGGACCATTCCGCGTTACGACAATATCACCGGCCCGATCGCTTTTCCCGGGAAGCCCGGCGAATGGGTGAACGCCGACAATCTCGTAGTTGCGGCCGGGCCTGCTCGTGTTGCCCGGGCGATCCGCTTCAACGCCATGGGGAAGACGCAATTGCGAACCAGTGGTGGCTTGTGGCTGGTGATCCCGGTGCGATCTCGGGTGGAGCGCGCGACCGCGCATGTATACGGCCGAACCTGGATGACCGCCGACGGTCGCCGCTATCGTGCAAGTGGCCGTGCTGAAGATGGATCTGCGGTGTTGTCGTTGGCCAAGACACTGCAGCCTGGCCTGGAACGCAAGGATCTGGTGGTGTTCGAACTGCCTAGTGAGCTTGCAGCGGCCGGCGGCACTCTGCTGCTGTCGGAACAAAGTGAGCCACGCCTAACGGCCGAAGTGCAGGTCCGCTATCCGGCCATGCCGGTCAGTTCAGCGACGGACCTGCTCGACCTGGATGCGTTGCATGCCAAGCTCTGAATCCGACCTCACGCAGCGCATCCACGAGCGGCGCACGCGCTGGCTTGCGATCGTTGCGTTGGTGTTCCTGGTACCTTGCACGGTCGTCGCGACCGGTTGGCGCGATCTGAGGGAAATTTTCCACGCACGCCAATTGCATCCGGTCGATGTCGCGCCGGCGCAAAATGCGGACTACGCCGGGGCCAGTGTGCGGCTTGTCGGCCTCGACCCTCTTCCACTAAAGGCCGGGCTCCAGGCTGACCGCACGTTTATCAGAACGCGCCTGCTTTTCCAATTGCGCGATCCGTATCTAGGGCGCCGATGGTTGGACTGCAGGCTGGAAATCGTCGACGCCGCAGGCCACTCCTGGGCGGCAATCGACACGGTGCCGGACCTGTTGCAACGCATGATGGCCAAGCCGGGGGAGCCGAAGGGTACCCGTTGCGGCAGCCTGGCCGTGTCCAATATCAAATCGGGACGTGAGGTCGTGGTCGACGCGTACTATCTGGTGCCGCGTCCGCTGCCGCCGGACCTGCGGGTGACGTTGAGTACCCGCGAAGGGCGTCCGGCCTATCTGCGCTTTGCGCTAGGGGGAGAGCGATGAAGGAGATGCGCATCGGAGCGCTGGCTCTCATTCTCGACACGCTCTGCCTCTGGTTCCGCTACCTGCCGCAGTTGCTGGCGCTGGCGCTGGCCGGGGCGTCTCTCCACGAAGTGCTGGTGCAGGGCGCGGTGTGGCTCGGCTATCACAACAGGCTTGCCGGCCTACTGTCATTGACCCTGGTCGTGCTCGTAAAGCTGGTCATCATCGTGTTGATGTTCGAGACGCTGCGCCCGGCATTGCCGGCGATCGTCAGTGCGTCGCGGACGGCAACGCCCGAACCGCAGGAACAGGAGCCCGACGCGGGTACGTTGGGCTGGCGACGGCTTCCGGTAATCGTCTCCCAGGCGCTGGTACCGTTCTTCGCCTACTACGCCGCCTGGGGATTTCTCGGAGATACGATCCGCGCTTACGCGCGTGAGGGACTGGGGCAGTACGATCCCTCGGACCCGGTGTACGGCGGCTTTCTGTTCGACGTGGCTGGTGGCTGGTGGCTGGTCGCTTCAGTCGCCTTGCTCTGGCTCATCCGGCGCGGCGCCAGGCGTCAGAATGCGCGTAGCGCGCATCCGGCATGGAACCTGCTCATCGTGCTGTGCGAAGCTGGCTGGACATTCGTCGGCATGTACGTGATCACCGAATGGCGGGGCGGCGTGTTCCGCTGGCTCGCCAGCCTGCGTATCGCCGATATCGTCAAGGAGCTGTGGCAGGCCATCAGCCATCCGATCGGGGTGGCGCAGGCGGCGATTCCAGGACCGGTGGAACAGACGTCGGTTGGGGTCGCCGAGACCTTAGTCGGTATCTTCTTTTCTGCCTTATTGCCGGTGGTCTGGCTGGCCTTAGCCGCACTGATCTACCGCTACGATGTGCATTCCGAGCTGAAAGCGCCGGGCGCATGGGCGGGCAAGGTCGATGGCGCAATCGGCCTGTGGGGCAAGCTGCCCGGATGGTTTCGAGATTTCACCGGGCATTTCTGGGCAGGTACGGTTTCGCGCTATCGCGCGGCGGCGAACAGTGTGCACCTGGCCGGTGCGACCGGTCTGGGAACGCTAGTCGCGATGATCGTGCTCTATCGTGGGTTGGATTGGGCTGCGGCATGGACTTGGATGGGCATCACCCGCCTGGTAGGGCCGCATCCGCAAGTAGTCTGGCAGGCGATCGCCGATCAGATCTCCATCATCCTGGGGGCGCCGAGCGACCCCGGCGACGGCATCCTCCCGCAGACGCTGAAGATCTGCCTGCTCGCTGCGACGCTGGAACGCACCTTCCATGGCGGGCGCGCTTGGCGCGCGTTGAAGTAGTCCAGCGCCTTGAGCCGTCTTTTCGGCCGAGACTGGCCGAAAGCGCGTCGTGGCGTCGACACATGCTGCGACATGCGACGGCCGCGACGCAGCGCGTACATCAGGGGACGTCAATGCCAGGGCTGTGTAGCTATAGGACACAGTCCGGGTCGGTAAGCATGACCATCGTTGACACGGACCCAACCCGATGCATGTGAGGGTATTCACCTGTTCAGGAAGTCTTTATCAACAGGTCCTTAAGCCACCTGAGTCGCAAACCTTCCCACGGCGTCAACTACACGTTTTGCGCCATCCTGAATCTCAACTATTACGCAGCCTGCCTGTGTGGCAAGTTCAAGACCCTGCTCTGCTTGGATCTTAGTGTTCGCCATCTCAGTTACGGTTTCACCTACCAGCTTCTGGTTCTGCAAGACAACTGATGCGATTTCGTCAGTAGCAGTACTAGTACGCCCAGCCAATTGTCTTACCTCATCAGCAACAACAGCAAAACCCCTACCCTGCTCACCTGCTCGAGCAGCTTCGATTGCAGCATTCAGGGCCAATAAGTTAGTTTGCCGAGCAATGCTACTGATAGTCTCAATGATCGAACTTATCAATAATGACTGCTTTCCGAGTGCCTGCACACCTTCAGAAGCAGCATGCATATCAATGGAGACTTTGCGCATAGTGTGCATAGTCTCGTTAACTACGACCGCGCCACGCTGAGCAATAACATCGGTCTGCTGGGAAATCTCAAATGCAATTTGGGCTGCTTCACTGACTTCTCGCTCGCGAGCAACCTGATCGGTTACAAGCGTCGCAAACTTAACTACCTTATGGAGTGTCCCGTCGATGTCATACAACGGATTGTACGTCGCCTCCAACCACAGGGTGTGACCGCGACTGTCAATACGCTCGTATCTACCGGCAAAAAAATCACCCTCGTTGAGACGTAACCAAAAATCTTTGTATTGCTGGGATAACGTCTCCTCTGACTTACAAAATATACGGTGATGTCGGCCTTGTATTTGGTCTAGATTGTAACCCATTGCCTTTAAAAACTGGTCATTTGCCGTGAGTATATTACCGGAAAGGTCAAACTCAATGACTGCCGTCGACCGAAGCAATGCATCAACGAGGGACGCATTTACTGAAGCCTTTTCTACCCGGGGGGTAACGTTCGCTGCATAGCAATTGATATGACTTAACCTGCCGGTAAAATCTGTTATCGCGCACCAATGCGCAAAAAGCCAAACAAAAGAGCCATCCGCATGCAGATATCTATAATCGTCAGCTACAGACTTACCTGCAGTGACTGCAGCTCTAAATTTTTGAAAACATGGAGGCTCGGATGCGAAAAGGGGGACAATATCAACTATAGCACGACCTACCAGCTGATCCTGAGAATAACCCAAAGCCTCTGCAAAGTTCTGGTCGCACTCGATGATTTTAAACGTCGAATCGAAACACAATGTTAGCATTCCACGGCTTAGCCCATCGCGAAGTTGACGCAACTCCGACAGCTCTACTGCTTGGGAATTAAGCTGATTTTTGATTTTTCTATTAAACATGGAAAAGCCTCTTGTATATCCATCAAAAAACGCCCGCGCCAACATAAGTCCCGCTCCACCTTCGTATACTTATATGAAGAGTTCTGCGGGCACTGGCCGCCCTAGCAAGTATCCCTGCAGTGAGTCGCAACCTAAATGGATCAGCAGCTGGCGCTGCTGTTCATTCTCAACGCCTTCCGCGACGATACGGAGCCCCATTTTTTTTCCCAAAGTAATAATAGCCGAAACAATCGCTTCGTCTTCGCTACCCGCTTTTAGGTCACGGACAAACCCTCGATCAATTTTCAGCTCATTGACAGGCAATCGTTTGAGATACATTAAGCTAGAATAGCCGGTGCCAAAATCATCAATCGATAGATCCACTCCCATGTCAGCAAGGCGCCTCATTAGTAGAAGGCTTTCCTCTGCGTCGCGCATCGCGATAGTTTCCGTAACTTCCAAAGTCAGGCTACTTGCATGCAAAGCATGGCTTGCCAAAGCTTCTGTCACTGTGGCTACCAACTCCTTATGACCGAACTGCACGGCAGACAAATTCACTGCAATTCTCCAGTTTTTATATCCTTGATCTAGCCATTCTCGCATCTGCCGGCACGCTTCAAACAACACCCAATTACCGATGGGAATTATTAAGTTGGTTTTTTCCGCGAGACCGATAAATTGGCTGGGTAACAGCAATCCGCTTACTGGGTGCTGCCAACGAAGAAGAGCCTCTGCACCGATTAGCTCGCCGCTTTGAGCATCAAACTTTGGCTGGTAATACAAACGTAATTGTTTCCGATCAACAGCCACTCGCAGATCTTGGAGCATCTGTAACTGGTGGCGAGCTTTACTTTTCATCGGGCTATCAAAAATACAATATCCGTTTTTTCCTAACTCTTTGGCGTGATACATAGCCGCATCAGCATTACTTAACAATTCGTGTTGATCCAGCCCGTGATCAGGACAGAATGCGACCCCCATGCTAGCGGATATTTGCAGACAATAATCATCGACTAGAAACGATTTGGATAATAACCTAATTTGCTTATCGGCCACTCGAGAGACATTGCTAGGTTCCTGTAAGTCTATCAGCAGAACAAACTCATCTCCTCCTATCCGAGCCAGTGTTTCTTGCTCGTGCAGATGCCCGCGTAACCGCGACGCCACCTCCTTAAGAAGTTTATCTCCTACATCATGGCCAAACGCATCGTTTATTGCCTTAAAGCCGTCAAGATCAATAAAAATCAAAGCAAAACAACCGCCTTTCTCCTTGACCTTAAGAATAGATTTTTCAATTCGGCTATAGAGCAGCGTGCGATTAGGCAAATGGGTCAATTTATCGTGCAGTGCCTGATGAGTCAGTTCCTGATTGGCCAGGAGTAGCGCGTCAGACATTTCAGCTGTTCGTATTTGGAAGCGATAATCCTGTAATGATAATAGCAGCGCACCTATCAGCACCAGCAGCGAGGTAATTACTACCACTTTATACAATTGCCCTCCTGAAACCCCCGAACTTAGCGCGTTGCAATAGCTACCTTCTGGGAAGTTAGCCGCAGCCATACCGATGTAGTGCATGCCGACAATAGCTATTCCAATTAATACTGCTGCCGCACAACGATTTCGTCGTACATGGGGCGTGTTTTTTCGTAGGCGAATCGCTATCCACAACCCCATAGCCGAAGCGCCGACCGCCACTGCCACAGATGCACCTAAAAGCGTAGGGGAGTAATCTATCCCAGGCAGCATCAGCAGCGCGGCCATGCCGATATAGTGCATACTGGCAATGCCAACCCCCATGAATAATGCTCCGAGCCCCAGCTGTATACACCCTATCCGAGGCTGGCTAACTAACCATAATGCAAAGCCCGAAGACACTACCGCAATTAATAGTGATAGCGCAGTTAAGCTTAAGTCATAAGCCAATTTTATCGGTAGTTGGAAGGCGAGCATACCGATAAAATGCATGGACCAGATGCCAACCCCCATGGCCAGCGCGCCCCCAATCATCCAAAAGTAAACATCTCGACCTTTTGCTGTGGCTATGCGCCCTGTCATGTCAAGCGCCGTGTAAGAGGCTAGGATGGCCACACACAACGATATAAAAACCAAAAAATTAGAGTAGTGGCCAATCAACATAATCATTATCTACTAAGTACGGCACTGTCGGAATTCAACAAAGTTAACTTTAATGCATGATACAGCGCACCCAAACTTACAAGTAAGGAATTACGAATCGATCGTTTAAAACTGAATCATGATTGCACCTCGTACACCAATAGTGAGACCAACGGCCGACGCAGGTGCATTTTAAATAGCCTAGAGCTCACACATGAGCGCCCCATGCTTGCACTGATCTAAATTCAATTAGATCCAGAGGGCAGGTCTTGTGCGGAAGAAGGTTATGCAAATAAATTAGGTATGTAACATACTATTTAAGGTGGGGCTTGATATGAAAAGGGTATCAAATGATCGATTTGCGACTGATTCGCCAGTACGTTGCAGTAGCCGAAACCTTGAATTTTCGTAAGGCAGCGCTTCGCCTCAATATGTCTCAGCCGCCGTTAAGCTTGGCCATTCGGAGGTTGGAAGAAACACTCGGCGTTGAATTAATACACAGAAATCCGCGTGTTACGAAACTGACTGCCGCTGGTGAGGTATTTCTGGTGGAGTCACGAAGAACCCTCGAGCAAGCTGAGCACGCGTGTGAGGCCGCTCGCCGCAGTGCTGCTGGAGCGGTCGGGTCAGTCCGCCTCGGCTTCGTCGACAGCACCCTCAGCAGCTTTCTGCCTGCTTTACTACGCAGCTTTCAGAGCACCAACCCTGGGGTTGATATTCAATTGATGGAGGCTACCCCACCAGAGCAAATAGAGGGTTTGCGTAATGACCAACTGGACATTGGTATTCTAGCCTTGCCCGTCATGGATGCCGGTAACATTCGACTTGAGCCATTGATTGAGGATCAAATGGTCGCGGTGTTACCCGAAAGTCATCACCTTGCTAAATTAGGGAGCCTGAGTTTGACAGAACTTGCGGATGAGCCTTGGGTACTTTTCGCCCAACACCATAGCCCCGGCATGCACTCCCGCATAGTGCAGGCATGCGCAGAAGCGGGATTTATTCCGCATGTAGTACAGCATTCTCGGCAAATGCAGACCACGGCAGGTCTTGTGGCGGGAGAAATAGGCGTTGCGCTGATGCCACGGCTGTATGCGCAAAGTCAGCCAGGAAGGCTCGTATGCCGCGAAATTACAGGGCCAGGCACTCCTGTCCCTTATAGTCTATCTTTAGCTTATCGCGAACTTTCACCCTGTGCTCAAGCGCTGCGCGCGATGGCTCTCTTGCTGAGTCAAGAGTTGCGGAAAAGCGTAGTAATTGCATAAGTAATTGCCCGGTAAACAGGGCAAATCTGACAAAAGTATGACGCTCAAATATCCGTGCGGATTTCGATTTGCAGCCGGAGAGCACTAGAGATAAACGCTGCTGTGCATGATTTGACGCAAATCTGGTTGGCATTACCCCCCCCCCGGGAGGCTGACTACGAGACAGGGCCGAATCGTTTGAGCGGTTACCGGCACACGGTGCTTGTGAGAGCCCCATGGGCTCACATATTATGAGACTCATTCTTGTTTAGGAGTGAGCTCATCAGATGCCATCGGCCGACATTTCCCTGCATGACACTGCTAGCCGTCTTTATCAGTGCTGGAGGTACTAATGGGATTATTCGTCGGCAAGGAGCGCCCCCCATGCAGCGGTATAGAGTTGAAATAATATACCCTTTTTGTAAGAGAATGGATCCAATTTACCAAATTCATGACGACCAAGGGCCGATCCCTCAGTTGCGCTGGGACTATGAGCCCCTCGCTAAGGTTATATGTGATGATCTGAACGACGGGTTGGATCTATTGGCAGAGATCCAATACAAACTGAATGGTCAGCAACAATCGCTAGTTATTTCATCTCAATTTGCGGCTGCCGAAGATATCCTCTACTTTCTTGAAAGCCAAAAGCTCTGCGAGTACCATCGGGCGCATTTAACAACCGAAGAAAAACGCTCAATTCTACTGAAGGAGGGGTACTCGGAAATTTCTATCAGTTGGCGCTCGCTACCACTATTTGAGTAGAAATCTCTACACGATGACTAGAAGATTCAGGACAACAGTGCCCCAAGCCTAAAAATTATCCCGTACCGTTCGTCGCTCCGATTAATTTAAAGACCAGCCAGTACGTTATATATTTATATTGAGCAGTATATGGAGAGGCCAATGAACATCAAACCGTTCGTTACTGAGTTAAGTCGGATCAACAATTACCACATGCTTGCAGAAATAATTTCAAACATAAAAGACCCTGCACTGGCCCATGATCCTCTTTTTGTGAGAGGCCTCGAAGAAGTCAGCAAGGCGCTATTTGAACATTGTGAGCAGATTCGCTTACTGGGCAATATACTCAATGATGCTCTCCCGCATTCCAATAGCTCTATCCTTCGCCTGGTTGATGTGGCACGCGGTAAATAACGTGAAGAGCAAAGCGATCAAAATTGCTGTCATAGGGCGCGGCCTGATTGGGTCGGCAGCGGCCCGTCATTTAAGCAAGATAGGTCACAAAGTTCTCCTTATCGGACCGCCTGAACCTACTAGCTATCCGGCTCACGGAGGCGTTTTTGGTAGTCATTATGACGAGGGCCGCATCACGCGAAGATTGGAGTTGCACCCTTACTGGATGCAAATGAACCAGGCGTCGATATCACGTTACGGCGAAATTGCTGCAGAGAGCGGCATTGACTTCTACCAGGAAGTTGGTGTTCTTCATATCGGAGCCTTCGATAGCCCCGATGTAGCGCTCATCGAAGGGATCGCTCACGCTGCCGGCGTGCCGTACGAATCACTTGAAGACGGGTCCCTGGCTGGGCGATTTCCTTTCTTGGGAACAGTAAAGCATATGCGCGGTGTTTTTGAATCATCAGATGCTGGCTATATCAGTCCGCGACGCCTCGTTCAGGCACAGACAATAGCTGCTCAGCGTGCTGGTGCACGCTTCGTCAACGAGCCAGCCTTGAGTATTTCGGAATGTAGGTCTGGTGTTACGATCAAAACAAAGTCAGGAAGCGTCACGGTCGATCGAGTTCTTGTGACAACGGGCGGTCATACACCTTCGCTGCTTGGCAAGACTTTCGGATTCAAGGTCCTTGCACGTACCGCAGCGATGTTTCGCTTGGGGGAATCGGAGGCTCGACGCCTGGCAGGCATGCCGTCAATACGTTATTTCGGGCCCAGGGGAATGTCTCAATATATCCTGCCGCCGATTGCCTATCCCGACGGTCACGTTTGGCTGAAGCTCGGAGGCGATCCGGTAGATGTTGAACTTGAAGACGAGGTCAGCATCAAGGAATGGTTTCGGTCTGGCGGCTCACCCAGCGTGGCCGATTATTTGCAGGGACAAATCCTTGACCTTATTTATAATCTGCGATTCGAGGCAAGACGCGTCATACCCTGTATGACCACCTTCAGCGATTCGGGCTTGCCGCAGATAGGTCTGATTTCAAATCGTGTCGCGGTGGCTTTTGGTTGTCAGGGTAAGAGCGCCAAATGTTCAGATGAGATGGGCCGCCTAGGCGGGATGGCGTTACTCGGCGAGACGAAACTATAGCTGGATTGGTCTAATGCTTTAGGAAATTGCAATTGGCCTTGATGGTGGCGCATAGCTCAATGGCGTTTCCCCCACCTCAAACTTACCAGCTACCATTCCGGGTACGCTCCATAAAGTTCGAGATTACTTGGCAGACATAGGCTGCGCTCACGGCCCGGATTTAGCTTGTATAGCATGAATAATGTCGATAGATGCTGTATTGTTAGCCTGCTCACAACCTCGGGGGTGGACATCCACGATCACCAACGTGTCATCCCTAGGTTGTGAGCACACTCTTTATCGCTTTATTTTTTCGAATCTTTCTAAATCGGATAGCGACCATTTCGTTAATAGCAGTGAACCCTAGGAAAACGAGGTTTCACTGCAGATGCGAGAGATAGCCTTGGCCATGGATTGGCAACTTTCGAGCTCACCTGGCGCGGAGAAGTTCTCAAAACGGCTCATGGAAGATCCGGAGTGCGCGCGCCAGGCGGGCACCTATGTTTTTGTGTGATCATGATTAGCTATTTACCTCTCGAAAAATCTCTCTTGCAGTGGTCAGCCAGATTGATGGTATCGGTCGAGTCAAAGAATATCCTTCAGCTATGCCCCTGGATGTTGTCGCGACCGAGCTGCTTCAGCAAAAGCTTCAGCCTAAGCTGGTTGTAGTGGTCACTGATCCCGGACACGACGTTAAGTTTTTCCTCGGCCCGCGCTGGAGCCAACCCATCGTTGAATTGATGAGGCCTAATCTAGTTGTAGCCATGCATCGAAAAATGGCTGATATCGCGCTGTGCTTCCTGCGCAGTTCGATAGCCCACGGTCGGTATCCATTCTGTTTTCAAACTGCGAAATACGCGCTCCATCGGTGCGTTTTCCCAGCAGTTTCCTCGTCGACTCATGCTCTGGCGCATGCGGTATCGTCACAACCGCTGGCGAAAGAGTCGGCTTGCATATTGCGATCCCTGGTCCGAGTGGAATAGCAGATCCGAAGGCCTGCCACGCTGCTCGTAAGCCATATCCAACGCTCTGATCACCAGATCAGCTTCTGGCTTTTCCGACAGCGCCCAGCCCACGATCCGACGCGTACAAAGATCCAGGACGACAGCCAGGTAATGCCACTTTCCTTGCGCCCAAATGTAGGTGATATCGCCGCACCAGACTTGATTGGGCGCTGGCACATCGAACTCGCGGTTCAATGTGTTCGGGATATCCAGTCTTTCTACTGTTGCTCGTTTGTAGGCATGGGAGCCGGGTTGTTTGCTGACCAAATCAAGCTCGCGCATCAAGCTGCGCACTTTGAATCGACCGATCTGCTCACCGTCTTCACTCATCAGCGACAAAATGCTTCGACTGCCCGCAGCACTGCGACTTTGTGAGAACAGCTCACTGACACGACTACGCAATCGAAGCCGTTCAACATCGGGCGTGCGGCGCCGCAGGCGCTGGGCGTAGTAACACGAGCGAGTGACGTCAAACACCTTGCACAGCCAATCAACCGGTTCATGGGCGCTCAACTGGTCAATCAGCGCGAACGCTCGTGGTCTTCCGACATCAAGAGCGCGGTAGCCTTTTTTAATATGGATTTCTCTCGCTCAAGCCGAGCAATCCGAGCTTCCAGCTCCTGAGTTTTTTGCTGTTCAGGAGTCAGTGCTTTGTTCTGCGGGGTGACGCCTTTATGTTCTTTCTGAATCTGGTCAACCTAGCGGCGCAATGCTGACTCATCAATGCCGAGTGAACGGCTGGCTTCGATGTAGCTGTAGTTTTGCTTGAGCACAAGGTCGGCAGCCTCGCGCTTGAATTCAGGAGTAAAGGAGCGGCGTTGTTTGGTTATCTGACACCTCGATCTGGCGAGCATTCTCGCCTAAATGGGTATCCGGTTTCATTAGACCACTACAAAGGAGTAGCGACCGCGTTGCGAATAACGCCGCTTATGTTCAATGCCCCCCAAATCAAGGCCCGCTCCGGCTGGCTTTTTTGTGCCCGATGGAAACCAGACTCCGGCAGGCTGGTCTACCATTACCGCTGCGCTTGATCTGGGCGTGCTTGCTAAGGAAGAGAGACGTGTCGCTACCCATCAACGCGCGGCAGATGAATGCGCTAAAGGCGCTTCAGCGGGAGGACCCGGACCTGGGTGAATTGGCCATTGCCATCGCGCAGGCGTTCGATGCCACAAGGGTCGAGAACCCTGAGCTGGCAGCCTTGATCCTGGACAAGACCTGCCGGCGCATGGTCGCTCAGGAACCCGGCAGTCAAGAAGCGATGATTCGGCACTTGGTGACATTCGGTAAGTTGAATTGCCTGACGCCCGCGCAGGTCAACGACTTCACTGAGCGAGTCAGGAGGCACGGATAACCGTGCACAACGGAATTCAAGAAGAAGACTGCGCGTCCTGATGGAGGGCGGCGCTGTACGTGATACGCTGGTCAGCCGCCATGAGAATAAGTGGACGCCGGCTAACCGAGATGCTCTTCATAAGTCTGCTTTCGGCTGAGCATCGACATAGCGCTGCATAATAGAAAGCACCATTGAGTTCAACGCTAGGACCTTCATCCCTCGCGTCACCGCCACGTATAGCAAATTCAACTCGTCATATTTACGACCTTGGTCAATATCGGGTGAAAGCGGATCAGCGCTAAAGTCGCCATACAGGCTGACAAAGTCCCATTCCAGCCCCTTGGACTTGTGCCCAGTCGTGAGTGTCACGGTGGCGTCTAGCTCGTTATCTACCGAGCGGGAACGTAAGGTTTGGATCCGCTGGGGCAGGTCCGGATAGGCTGTAATGATCTTGATCGATCGCAACATCTCCGTATCCTGGCTTACCTCGGCTATTTCCACGTACTGTGAAAAGTCTCGGTAATCTCTCAACAGCCGGCGGTTCTGCACCTCATGGTTACGGTTGCGGCTGAATAGGTATAAATCTTCCAGATCGCGTAGCGAGTAGCTGTCGATACCGCCGACCCAGAAAATCTTGGGGTTGCTTGCGACCAGCTGCAGGGCGTTCTCGATGACGCCGGTCACGGTACGATGGATAAACGTGCGATGCGGTAGCTCTTCTGGCAGAGCCCGTTTAACCAGGGTATTGCAACCTAACCCCTGCAGCTTTCGAGTCTCACCCTTATAAAAAAGAATGATGTTGGCCACATGCGCGACAGCAGGGCCGAAGCGAAAGCTTTGGGTCAGGTAGTGACGTTCGGCGTCGGCCATCCAGTCGCTGTTGAGCGCATCTTCTGCGCCGCGGAAACGATAGATCTGCTGGTGGGGATCGCCGACTGCCACCTTGCGGACCCGTTGTATTTTTACTATGTCGGCAATAACTGGGTTCACGTCTTGACCTTCGTCGAGCAGAATGGCGTTAAATCGTCCGCTCAGGTCGGGCTTGCTTAGCTGATACAGCTTCAAGTACGCGTCATGGGTGATCGACATTCCCGTGTCCTGCAGATCGATCATCCGGTTCCAGATGGTTTTAGCCACGTTTAAAGCATTGTTCCGGAAACGTTCCTGGGCACTTGTGAGCATTAGTTGCCCCTGGAACCTGGGAAAATGCACACGGCCCAACTCGCCATCGGCGCTGGCCATGAAGTTGTTAAGCGTGCTGAGGACATCCCGCACGAGCTCCCAGTCCTGGGTGTTGATGGCCCTTGCGATATCCGTCAGGCGTAAGTTATTGGTCTGCTTGGTGGCGTACTGACTGCCATAGACTGCATATGCGAGGCCATGCGCCGTCTTACACACCACGTTTCTGCGTGGAAAACGGCCCCTGGCAGCGAGCTCGACGGATTTGTTGTAGCAGAGGTAGAGCATTTTCACCGAGGCGTGTTGTGTGGCGTAGCCCACCAGTGTGGTGGTTTTGCCGGTACCGGCAAAAGCCTGAACCAGCAGCTTGTCAGCCGTGGAATGGATGATGGGCTGCTGTTCTTGAGTCCACTGCATGGGCAGCTCCTAAAGGTATTTTTTGAAGCTTGAGACGGTGATGTAAACGGACACACCCAACAGCACGGCGCAGGGCAACAGAATCAATAGGGGGCTGATGCTGATGGGAATGGCCAGGTAGACTGTCCAGGGCACGATGGTCAGCGGAATGATCGTCCCCCGAGCTTTGTGATACAGGTAACTTGACTCGCGGCCGGAGCCGAATTTTCGTAGATCACGCCGCACCAGACCATCGACCAAGCCAGTGAACGCAGCCAGAGCGAACAGTGGAATCGTCAACGTCAGAATGACCATTCGCACACAGAAGGTCAGGACTGTGTATAACGCGGCTAAGCCATAGTCCTGGAATTTGATCATCGCCCGACCGAGTTCGTAGCGAAGGTTTAAGGTTCCCGTTTTTTGTGGTGATGTTGAGCGAGCGTACTGTGTCAGTGCATTTATGTTGTCCTGCATGCCGGTTTTCACCATCAGCCAGTCATAGACCGTGTGTGCCAGCCAGGTTGCCGTACGCCCCGGTTCTTTGATGACAACGCTGTGCAGCAGATCCTGGGACAGCCAGCCCAGTTCGTGTAGGAACATCTGCTGTGCATGTTTCCAGCCGGCATCCGGCCAGAACGTGTACATGCACAGCCATTCAACGACGATGGCGCCGATTAAGGAGCCGAACATCACCCCCAAGAAATGAAAAGGGGTAGCGAACAGCATGCCCAGGAAGTTTTTTTGACCTTCCTGTTGTTGCTGGGCTTTTTCCGCGATATCGGCCATGGCTCTGTTCCTTCAAGCCTATGCGGCTTTTCCGTTATTGGCCATCTGGCGGAAGTCGTCTACCAAGTCATCAGGAAGCGACTCACTTAATGCGTCATATCCCGGCGCTTGCCACCAGTCGCTGCTGGTTCCGGATCCTTTACGCATGCCCTCAACCAAGGCCTGAAGATCCTTGGGCATCACTTCATCGGGATCGCTTGCCGGCAACGGCATACGAATCTTCCACAAATTCCCCCCCTCTATCAGGGCAAAGCACTGCCCCTTGGGCAGGGCAACCACATGCGCCGGTTCGATCATCGGTACGCTTACACTTTGGATCTGATCGTGGGTGTTAGAGGTGAATGCAGCGTTGCCGTTAATAGCGTCATTTGCACTGCTTGCGGGTGTACTGGTGAACACCTGGACCTTGGGCAACTGGTTGGTCAGCAGCTCGGCGGTTGCAGTCTCACGTACCCGTAGCATGAACAGGTTGTTGAAGTTACCGATGACTTGGCCAGCTTTAGCCCGGTTACCGATTTTTGCCTCAATATCGCTCATGGTTTGGGTGTAGGCCGTGACCTGCATGCCGGCACCGCCGCCTTTGTTGATCATCGGTATGAATTCATCGCCCATCAGTTCATTGAATTCGTCCGCATGCACGTTAATCGCTACCTTGCCCCCGGTGGCCCCGGGCAAGCCATCATCGATGCCAAACTTATAGATGTGGCCCGCAACTGACACCAGGTCGCTGAACATCGAGTTGCCCACCGCTGCGGCCACCTCTGTATCTGATAAAGCGTCCAGGCCGACATAGACCACGGCCCGTTTGCGGATGATCTGCATCCAGTCAAAGATCGGGCGTGGATCCTCAAGATCCATGTAATCGGGAGAAAGCAGCTCTGCAATCCGGCCGGTGGTAAGTTTTTCCAGCAATGGCAGAAGGCTGGCCACGATCTTGTCGAAATAGGTTTTGTCATAGCGTACGGCTGATCGCAGACCCTCCATCACTGGGTCGGCGATGCGTTGCTGAGTGAGGTACATGTCCAGGGCCACCACGCGTAGCGGTCGGTCCTTCATGGCGAAACTGAGGTTCTTACGATCGATCTTTCCTTCCAGCTCAACGATGGTTTGCCAGGCTTTGGGATCATTTTCAGCAAAGTGCTTCTGCGCATACTCGATGAACAGCGCGTCAATGTTTGTCACGTGCTTGAGGATCTGTTCATAGTCCGGCCGACGTCCCAGTGCCACGAGGGCGCGCGCGATGATGTTGACGAAACGCCAGGCGAATTCCCGGAATGCCGCGGAATTGCCTTCCCCCGAAAGTTGGCCGGCAATGCGGGTTGCAACCTCCGAGATCCGACCAAACCGGCCGACGGCGTTGTAGCGCGCGGAGTGATCGGGCCAGCCTAGGTGGAACACGTAGAACTCCTCCAATCGGTTTGCGCGCTTGCATTCGATGTACATTCTCTTCAGGAGGTCTGCATCGCCTTTAGGATCGAAGACAATCACCACTTCGCGGTCCAGGTTCATTTCTACATTGCGCTGGCTTCGATGAACGGGTTGCACACGACGCCCCATCCGAACGCGGCGCCGGGGGCTGCGGCGGGTACGTCTGATGTCTTGGGTGATAAACAACTCTGCCAGGCGGGTTTTTCCAACACGAGTAGTCCCCAGTACAAGGGAGTGTCCAACCCGCTCACCCAGTGGCAGGCTGACATCCGCTTCGTTCGGCTCTATACCGTGCAAGCGCGGTAGGCCCCCGACTGGAGGAAGTGGACGCGCCGGGTTAAATGGCACATCCCACGAGGTAGCCTTTGACAGCAATTTGAGTGGAAAGGGCGCGAACTCCAAACGCTCCTCAATTCTGCGAGCAAAGGTATAGATAGACGTGGGCTCGACATACTCGGCGTATTTTGGGAGGTAAGTCTCCATCAACCGCTGAGTATGTTTTTGGGTCCAGCGAAAGCCTTTACCGATGAATAGCCGCTCATTGCTGACCGGCATGTCTTTGCTGGTCATGGTGTAGTGGGGTAGGCGCCGAATATTGCGCCGGTAACGCAGCACCACCAATGCTTGTTTGAGGCGGAAGAACCCTAGACCCAGAAAGCCTGTACCGGCAACCATGCCGAATAAAGGCGTCAGAGCAACCGCCCAGGGCGCGAAAATACAGAGCAACGCCGCAGCGGCACATACGCAAACTATGTACAGCTCAACAGCAGGGCGTAGTAACGACTCAATGGTGTAGGAGGTGGCCATGGATCACTTCCTATGAGTGAAAGGGGACAGTGGCTCCACTGTTTCGAAATGGAAAACGACTGGCTTGCCTGTCTCAACGATCAGCCCATAGGACTTGGCCAGGCGGTATATGGGGTGGTAGCTGTTGAGGGAGTTGACGTGATCAGCAATGCGCTTTCGCCAGACCTCCAATGGCATCGCTGCCTTGCTCAAGTTACACGGCACGCACGCGGGCATCATGTTGCTGATGGTGTGGTTCTCCGGCAGCCCCAAAATGATGGCGCCGGTGTACTTGCCGTTCACCCTTTCAGGTTCTCGCCATACTGCTTCCTTGTGGTCCGCATGCCACCGGTCACCCAACAGCACACCGCAGTATGCGCAATGGCCCGCGAATTTAGCGTGAAGCTCGCAGCGTTGCTTCTTGGTCAGCTTCATGGGGCCGGGATCCTCCTTTGATGCGTGATGATGAATTGGCCAACTCTTGCCTCGCTTGCTCAACTGCCTCGGGCAGGCGTTCTTTCAGCCGCTGACATAGCTCCACCTCGTCACCAGGTACGCGAGCGATGACGGTGCCGCCATAGAGCTTGGCGACATAGGTAACTTGTTCAAAAAGCAACTGGCCTGCTCGTGGGTCATCCGGTTGCTTGATAACCAAGGTGATGTGCGTAAGAGAGGCCATACCCTGGTCACTGCTGGATCGTTGTGGCAGTGATCAACAGCGGGTAATGCTGGACTCCCAGGCGCTGTGCCAGGTCATTTGATGGTGCCGGGACCAACTGTAGATTTCCTGCCCATCGTTGGATTTCGGCAAACCGCTCGGCGCTGGCCACGTTAACCACAAGGCCAACTGCCTGCAGTTGCTGTAACTGATCGCGACGCTGTGATAACCACTTTCTGGAGCTTTCATCGTCGCCTACAAGAAACAATGGTTGCAGGCCTAGTGCATTGATTACCCGGCCCTGGACCTGCCCGGGTGTCAGTTGGTCAGAGCGCACTGGAAACGAGCCTTGCCCACGCACACCAATATTCTCTGACTGTGCTGACTGCTCGGTTGGTTCTGGAGTCAAGTCTTGGTAGTAGGGCAGAGCAGAAACCCCTCCTCGGTCTTCGACAACAATCAGCGAGGTGGCATGCACCGCCATGGGGGAGGCCAAACACAGCAAAACAGGCAGATGCAGCAATCTATTCATGGATTATTCGCCATTAGGTTGATACCGGTGACCCGGCTGAGGTGTTTGGCAAAAGCTCGTCGGTAGCGGGCAGCGGGTTCGCCTCCGGCAGGGCGGTGGTACCGGCCAGCAGCGGTGATCCAATTGCCTCCTTTGGCTTTTTGCTCAGCCAGGATCTGGGCTGTAACCGAGAGGTTTTTGTACGGATCCAGCCCTTCGCAGGGATAGCTATAACGGTGGCCGTTGGCACCGATGTTGGTTTGTCCAAGCCCGACGTCGACTCTATTTGGGCCTGCGGTCTGAAGGGCGACCATCAACGCTCTGCAAGCATCGCTGCGCGTCGCAAAGCGATATCCGGCGCCGGCAACATTCAACGTCCAGGGCCAGGGGACGATCTGGCCGCGAAGTCGAGTGCCACTCTCTTGCAGTGCAACGGAGTACAGCACCTCGGACGGAACGCCGGCAGGCAGTGCAATCAACTGATAGGCCGGTGGTGGAACCTCGGCACCGTTTGCAAATGCCGTGGTAAACAGTAGCCCCGCCGTTAAAGCCGCGCGAATTACAGACGCTGCCATTGTCCATTCACCTCGCGTACCACGGCCGGCAGCTCACCGCCGAGTCCAAGGCCAAGCCATCGACCTGCATCGTGATTCAGTGTGATTTGTCGGCTTCGCACGCTGGCCGGTTCGACTCCGGCCAAGATGGCCCAGCGGCGAATTATTTCGTCATCACCTTGACTGCCAACGAAATACAGATCAAAGGACTGTTTCTGGTTTTGTAAGTCTTTGACGCGGTCAATACATGCGTTGCAACTGTCTTGAACAAAAATGGCCAGTCGTCCAGTGCCTTTCACAGCACTTAACGCTCCCGAGCCAGGAGCAGATGAAGGGGTGGACGATAGTTGGATGACTTTTTCATTGGGGTAAAGACGTGCGAAGGCTTGGTCATAGGCCCTTTGGTACGCCAATTCCTTATCGATACGCTGTCGCTCGGCTCGCACCTGCAGCTCTGCATAGCGTCGGCGCTCCTCCTCCGACTTCGCTTCGATGCCAAGTGCTGTCAGAGGATCCAGGCCTGGCGAATAGATTCCGCGAGGGCCCTCCATCACAGTTTGAAAACGGGACCATTCTTGGGGGGTTAATCCCCACTCGCGGGCGAGTTCTGTCTGACTGGCTCCTTGAGAAGAGTTGTGAACTTCACTGTTCTGAGTGTTCGAGATCGACGTTGATTGCCCCGAAGCCGCATGACAGCCGTATGCAAACGCGAAGGTGGTCAAGCCTGCAATGAAACCCAAAATGTTCCTAGGCTTCATTGTTTTCGAGGAAGTGGTAGGGGAGTGCATAAAGGAGGTCCTATTGCGCGACGGTTACGGTTTGAGGTGTTCCGGCCACGTCAAAGCGTGCGGATCTTCCGTCCAGCGCGTTGAGTCGCCAGGCGGTGCCCGCCACAGCGTCACCAGGTCGGATAAGGTAAATTTGATTCAACTGCGTGCTGCCAGGCGGTGCTACGGACAAAAAGCGTTCACCGCCGCGATATTCGATACCGACAACGGTAAAAGGGGGTGTTTGCGGTGTGACAGTGGTTGTAGCGGGCGGTGTTGGCCGCTTTGTTTGGCGGACAACGGGCTTAGGTTTGGGCTTGAGGGGAACAGCAGTGGTTTGTTTGATTCGTGACTGACTGAGTTCTTGAAGGCGGCTATCGAGTGTTTCGACGCTGGCTTTAAGGACAACCAATTCACCAGCAGACGCAGCATTTTGAGAGATTTCTTGCGCTGACTCTGTCGCTTGCTTTGCATACGCTTGTGCGGCATCAATTCGATTCGACAAAGCCTGCTGCCCGGCTCGGAAGTCCTCATTGGTCACCAGGTGTTTGCCGGCTACCGTGTCCAGTCGCTCATCGATTTTGCCCAGCCGCGTCAACAATGCATCGAGCGACTCTTTGTCTGCAGTCGCAGCCAAGCTGGTGCTGAGTTGGGAGAGTTGATGATGCTCATACCCCAGAATGCCTGCCAATAATGCAAGGCACAGACTGAGTATCGCTGTGGTTCGAGTAGGGCGTGGTAGGTTCATGGGCGTCCTCGCGCAAAAGCGAATACACCCTCTCAAATCGTTCTGCTAGGTTCAGTAAAAAATAGGTATTCCAGCGTGTTTGATTTTAATTCTGCCTCGACTGGTGAGGACGAGGGCAGTCCGGAGGCACAACGATAAGGCAGCTATACGCATCGCGCAAAGAAGACAAGGCGTCGTGGCACCGGTATAGATGGTCACTGCAACCTTGATTGATGGCTAACAGCTCGCCGTAACCGTCATGCGGGTGAGCGATGTCGGGGTACTCGAGTAACGCCTGAGCACGGATGCAATCCATTTCCGTCAGCCAAGGTTACGAGCCGCGCCGCGCCCATTTGGCGCGGCTGCTCGAATTACTTTTTATTCTGATTCATCCTGATCATATCGCTCAGCTATTCACCGCCGCGCCATCGGTCATATGAGAAGCTGAGCAGTCAACATGCTCAGTTGAAACCGACGTTTCCTCATTTTGGTCGCGCGTATCTTCAGGTTCGGAGCATCTATTACATAGGGCGCAGCGCCATGAAGCAGATTCTGATGCTGAGGGATACTGGGCTAACAGTCGCTCCAGTGTACGCGGGTGTATATGGAAGCGTGCGGCTACCTCTTGTTTGGAAAAATAATGCTGCAAGATCAAGTGGTGAGCCTCTTCGCACTGCTGGGGCGTAAGAGATGGACGACGCCCTATCAATTTTCCCTCTGCACGTGCGGCTGACATGCCGGCACGTGTTCGCTCGCTGATAAGCGCGCGCTCAAATTCCGCCAAAGCCGCCATCATATGAAAGACTAAGCGCCCTCCTGCAGAGGTCGTATCAATATGTTCGGTTACGGATTGAAAGAGTACACCCCGACTCGCTAGCTGCTCAAGTAACCGCACCAAGTGAGAGAGCGAGCGCCCCAGGCGATCAAGACGCCATACCACCAACTTTCCGCCGGACTGAAGTCGGCGGATGGCCCTATCGAGGCCGGGGCGGGAGCTCAAACTTCCTGAGAGTCCTTGATCGGTATAAATTTCGACGCATCCTGCAGCCTTAAGCGCAATTATTTGTAGGGCCAAGTTCTGGTCCTCGGTCGATACGCGCGCATATCCAATGATCAAGGCTCTATCCTTTTAGAACGGATGCTATGCTGCGGCTTAGGTCTATCCCCTGAGTAATAAACGGTGGCCTTTGGCGGCCCACCGAAGCATGCATCTCTGTTTACAAACGATGCAAGTACAAGGTTTGCTCGCAATTTCTTCCTGCATTTTAAGGGGGTGAATAGCTCTGGCTTTTTTGCATGTCGACATTTTCCATATCATGAGCATTGTCCTTTGCTTCTTCCCTGATCAACATCCTTTGTAGCGTTCTTGGATGGACACTAAATAATGTTGCTACGTCTCGCGTTGTTTGATTTTTATCCTCTATTAATGATCGTGCCCGTTTAACTTGTTCTGATGACAGTAGATAGGGGCGGCCTATGGGCTTACCAAGCGCCCTGGCAGCTGCGATACCTGCGCGCGTGCGTTCGCTGATGAGCGAGCGTTCAAACTCCGCGAGGGCAGCCATCATATGAAACACCAGCCGACCTCCAGAAGAACTGGTATCTATGTGTTCGGTAATCGAACGGAAGCGAATATTACGCCGCCCCAACGTTTCCAGCAATTGCACGAGGTTAGCGAGTGAGCGCCCCAAGCGGTCCAAGCGCCACACTACTAATTTATCCCCGGATTTTAGGTATGCTAATGCCTGGTCCAGTCCTTGACGGGAGCTTGTCGCACCTGACACACCGTAATCTGAATAGATCTTGTCGCACCCCAGCAGTTTAAGCGCTTGGGTTTGTAGATCGAGGTTTTGGTCCTCGGTTGATACTCGTGCGTAACCGATCATCATGGTTGATCGCCCTCATTTAAAAGGGACGGTATCTTCGAAGCTACGCCCGTTGGGTCTCGTTGAAGCACTCCAGACTACAAAAGCTGATTCTTAGATACGCCCCGTATTGACAGAAAGGTTCCTTTTTGTCACGAGGGGCTGCGCTCGTTCGATGTGCCGGAATTGCGACACCTCCTTACATATTTTCGACCGTCAAAGCATCGTTACATAAGGGAACCCTTATGTACACCAATAGAAGTGATTCGCAAAGAAGCCGATTTTTTGAAGGGTTTTTAATATCGTCCGAGGTCGATATTCAGGGGCAGGATAATGGCCGCTTGTTGGGTTCTATATGAGGGGCACCAACGTTAATGATTTCACTCATGTGCTGGTTGAATTACGTAATCACGGTCATCTGAGTGCTGTCTATGGCGACGCTTTCGCTGCTGCTGCGCTGCGAAGACTGCAGTGGTGCGCGCATCTATGGGGTGGCTCGGTATTTGTTATCGGACCTCAGTGTTTCCTTGTGACGCATTCGCCGTCATCGTCGGAGGTAGAGCCATCTACCCCGAGGATAGAGAGCTGGCAGTGGGCTTTATCAACAACGCCCTTGGACTTCGGTGGCAGTCGGGCATTGCCCGTTGTGACTGTTGAAGCTGTGAAGGTCTCGAGTGTGGGGTTGACTGATGGTCGCCTGCGTTACCCAGATGAGTTGGAGCGAAACGACACGGCTCCGTCCTTAGCGCCCGTTCGTTATGGGAAAAGCTGGAACTTGAATTATGAGCGTGACATGGAAGTGGCGCTCACCTATTACCGTGCCTTGATCCAAGGACAAGCCAGCTTGGTGTTTCAGCCCATCGTCCAGCAGGGTGCCTCCAGTATAGTGCTTTATCAGGAAGCGCTGGTTCGCTTGAGTGCTGGGCCAAGTCAGTCCAATCCAGGACCTGCCCAATTTGTACCTGCCCTGGAGCGGCTGGGTCTGATCCGAGTGCTCGATCACACGGTGATGATGGCTGTAGTAAACCGCCTGGAGGTTGATCCAACTGCACGGTTGGGTTGCAATCTTTCCGCTCAGAGTCTTACTTCAGATGCGCTGTGGGACTCTCTCATTGAGCGTCTCCTCATTCATCCTGACGTGGCAGCCCGGCTCACGCTGGAGATCACTGAAACGGCGCCTCTAGCAAATTTTGAGGCCGCATGTGTTTTCGTGCGTCGTCTCCAGAAGGCTGGGTGCCGAATAGCACTGGACGATTTTGGCGCCGGTCACAGCAGTTTAGCTTTCGCTAATGCCATTCGCCCTCACGTCATCAAGATTGATAGCAGTTTTGTGCATGCTGCGCGCAGAGATATATCCGCTGCTGATCGACTTCGTAAACTTGCTGCTCTTTGTCAGACCTTGGCTCCTTACGTTGTAGGGGAGGGAATTGAGAGTACTGGCGATATTGAATTAGCTGCCATGGCTAACGTGGGCTGGCTTCAGGGCAACGGCACTGGACTACCACTTCCCTTTAATCCCTCGCTCGATCTTTGTGTGTTTGACACACAAAAGGTGGCTTTATGGGGGGGGTGAAAGTCTTCATGCGGCGCTTATCTATTTGGTTTAAAGCTCCAAGTAGCTATTTCGGTACTGTGTGCGTGAATTTGCTATTCCGAATGGGATGTATGGCATGGTTCTATTCAAGATTTTTTTTGGGTGGTGCACGTATCAAAAGTGCGTGCGACACGAACCGGTTTATATCCTTTAGATTTGGTATCGCGTACGTTATCGAAGCTTGCTCCACCCGAATAAAATTGAAGTTTCAGGGTGTCGGGATAAGGCCGCTATACATGAGAGTAAGTGCGCTTTCACAATCTACCTTTCCCGAATTAGGCCAACCTTGTAGGCAACTGGGGATTCCTGGCTTGAGGCAGCGTCTTCGTATACTCGAAGCTGCGAGCGCACGGTTCCATAGCTTCCGTCCTCTTCCGCAGAGCACTGCTCCGCCCACGACTTAGTTAGTTGTCCGCACTTGTGGCAGTGAATGTGCGCAGGACAATTATTTGATGCGTTATTGAATTTCTTACCGCATTTCTTGTTTTGGGGAAACTCTAATGAATAAAATTTATAATGTTTTATGGAGTCGTGCTCGTCGTCAATTGGTGGTTACATCAGAGTTGGCGAGTAGTGAAGGTTCAGGTAGCGCATCAGGCGGTGCTATTGACAATCGGCTGTCGGTGAGTACGTCATATGCACAGCCGCAGCGAATGATGGCGGCGCTGATTGTTCTTGGAGCGATGGTGTTACCTGGCGCTGCTTTTGCAGGGAGTAGCTCGATCTACGTGAATAATTCAACTGATGGCAACTGCACTGCCGTCAGCGACGCAGGTGCGAATTCGGGAGCCGCCACTTATGGCGGCTCAGAATGCAATTCTAATCTTTCAACACAAACCAGTAACACGACATTTTTTGGCACTCGTTACAACAATGGTTCGCAAACCAACGCAACAGATCTCTCGCTTGGTGGCATGTTGTATGTGAATGCTGGCCAGATTGGCGTGACCGACAATCTGACCGGTACCTACTCAATGCGCTTGGGCAGTCAGGCGACATTGAGTGCGACGGCTGGTGCCAATGCTGTGGCGATCGGTTCGGCACAAACCTCAAGTACCAACGGATCTTCAACCACTGCAACGACCGCCAGCGGCGCGCAGTCAGTCGCCATCGGTTCGTCGGCCAAGGCAAGTGGCACCGATACACTGGCACTCGGCACCAGGGCTTCGGCTGTGAGCAAAAACGGCATCGCTTTAGGCACGTCCGCTGCGGTTCGGCCTTTGTCGGCGGGCGTGGCGAACAATTCCAATCTGAACGCAGACGGTGGGATCGCTATCGGATCTAGCGCAACCGTCGGCAACGCGCGCGGGATTGCTTTGGGCCAAGGCGCAAATGCCGACCGGCTTGACTCGATCGCCATTGGCACTAATGCCAGGGCGGCCTGGGACGGTTCCGCCTTTTCGAATCAGTACTCGGGCAATATCGCGATTGGAAATAATGCCGTCGTCGGTACCGGATCGGGCAATGCAGCGACCGTTGTTGGTAGTGGGGCCACGGCAGACGGTGGCAACATCCAGACCGCGGTCGGTGCGGGCGCGACCGTACGTGGCAACATCACCACCGCTGTAGGTAGCCAGGCCAAGGCGATTGGCGACACGGCGGCTGCCTTTGCAGTGCGTTCGCAGGCTTCGGGCTACGACAGCGTGGCTGTGGGTACGGACGCCATCGCGGGTATCCGCGGCGCAGCGGGCACCGGTATCGCACAGACGGCGAACGCGGCCTCGGCCCTGGGCGTGGCTGCAGCAGCGCAGGGGGGCGGCTCGACCGCAGTAGGTACCGGGGCCTACGTTTTCGGAGACGGCTCGGGTGTCCTGTCCGGCTGGAACCCAACGGATGCCCGTATTTCTAGGGTCGCTAAGGACAGCAGCTCTTTCAGCATCATCGGCGGCAAGAACAATTTTGCTGTTGGCAACCGTAACGTCGTGGGTTCTACTTCGACGAACAACGTGGTGTTCGGCAACGACGTGCGTGTGGGCGCCACCAGCGCAGCGTTCGAGTCCAAGACAGCTACGTCCGCTGGCGTCACGCTAAACTACCTGCAGCCCACGTTCGCGAACGAGAAGGCCGTAACTAATTCGGTCGCCATCGGCCAGTCGGCCAAGGTTGGCGGGAACGAAAGCGTGGCCATCGGGCACGACGCGCAAGCCAACGGTGTTCAATCCATCAGCGTGGGCACCGGCAACATCGTCAATGGCAACAACGCCGGTGCCTTCGGCGATCCGAACACGGTCAACGGCAATAACTCGTATGCTTTCGGCAACAACAACACGATCAATGCCAACGACGCCTATGCTGTAGGCAACAACGTCAGCATTGCTACGGGCCTGGATGGCGCGGTGGGCATTGGCAACAACACCACGGTGGCAGCCTCGACGGTTGCCTCTTACAAACCGGGCCCCGGCACGGTGGCGGGCACCGCGGTCGGCAGCAATGTGGTCAGCTTAGGCGCAGAAGGTGCCGAGCGTCGCGTTACCAACGTCGCGGCTGGTGGTGCCGATACCGATGCGGTCAACGTCAGCCAACTGAAGGCGCTGGACGACGTAGTGGCTGCCAACAAGACCAAGTACTACAGCGTCAACTCGGCGGGTGGGACGAACGAGAACAACGACGGCGCTACAGGTGCGGATGCGATTGCTTCCGGCAAGAACGCAGTGGCGTCGGGCGACGCCAGCTACGCTGCCGGCCTGGGCGCCAATGCTGCGGCCACGAGCTCCGTAGCCATCGGCAACGATGCTCTCGTGGAAGCCAATCAGGCTAACGGCATCGCCATTGGCCGTGGCGCGCAAGTTCTCAACTATGTCTCCACTGGGACCACGACGCCGGCCGTAGCCATCGGCTACAACGCTGTCGCGCGCGACAGCTCAGAGACCGTTGTCGGCAGCATGGCCGGCTACGGCGCCAAGTTGGACACTACTGCCGCCAGCGGTGGGACCGCGTATGCCAGCGATTCGGCAATGTTCGGTTCGCATGCGGGTAACAACGCCACCTACAAGTTCGCCACGTTCATCGGTCAGGAGGCGGGCCGTAACAGCAATGGCGTGCACAACACTGCGGTCGGTCAGAACGCGATGCGAAACACGACCGGTGGCTACAACACTTCACTGGGCAGCAATGCGCTGGCGACCACTGCAGGTTCGACGCTGTCCGTCGTGGGGAACACAGCAATTGGTACGTTCACGGGATCCGGTGCCAGCGGAAGCTACAACACGTGGACGGGCTACTTTGCTGGCGGCAATACCAAAGGCGACAAAAACGTAGCCACCGGCTCCGGTGCAGGCGGTTTTGTGACTGGCAACAACAACGTAGCCAGCGGAACTTCTGCTGGCGCTGTCGTGACAGGCGATAACAACGTCGCGGTCGGCAATTCTGCGGGTTTTGGAGTCTCCGCCAACCGGACCATCGCGGTTGGCAACTCTGCGGCGGCGTCCGAAGACGACGCTATCGCTATCGGCACCAACAGCAGGGCTTCGGGCACCAGTAGTATCAGTATCGGGACGGGAAACACCGTCAGCGGCAACAAGTCCGGCGCTTTCGGTGACCCTAACATCATCAGCGGCAGCGGCTCTTATGTCGTGGGTAACAACAATACTGTTGCTAACAACAATGCCTTTGTATTTGGCAATAACGTCACCACGTCGCAGGACAATAGCGTTGTGCTGGGGAACGATTCGACGGATCGTGCTGCGACATCTGTCAGCAGCGGCACAATCAATGGGGTGACCTATAACTACGCGGGTGTTGGCTCGGCGGCTAGTGGCGTGGTCAGCGTAGGGGCATCTAGCGCTGAGCGTCAGATCATCAATGTAGCGGCAGGTGAAGTGAGCAACACTAGCACTGACGCAATCAACGGCTCGCAGTTGTTTGCGACAAACAGCGCAATTGATCAGGTTGGTGTCACAGCGAGCAAGGGCTGGAATATCACCGCCCAGGGCGCAAACAGTACTAACGTCGCTCCGGGCGCTGTGGTAGATCTGAAGAACAGCGATGGCAACGTGGTAGTGAGCAAGAACACTGGCAGTAACGATGTGACCTTCAATCTGGCCAAGGACCTGACGGCTGACAGTGTGACGACAGGGAACACATCGCTGAACACTTTCGGTGTGCAGGTGGGTAACGATGTGAACTTGGGCGCCACCGGGCTCGTTATCGCGAATGGTCCTAGTGTGACCACTGCGGGCATTGATGCCGGCGGCAAGAAAATCATCAATGTGGCTGCAGGCACGGACGCTACCGACGCAGTGAATGTTTCTCAACTGACCACTGCGGTAGCGGGTAGCAAAACCCATTACTACAGCGTGAATGATGGTGGTGCTCAAGGTGGGAACTACAACAACGATGGCGCTACCGGAACCAATGCGGTCGCGGCAGGAGTGGGGGCGGTGGCATCCAGCTCCGACGCGTCTGCGTTGGGCAGCGGCAGTCAGGCAATTGCAGCTGGTGCCACCGCTTTGGGCTCAGGTGCTTTGGCGAGTGCTGTCGGTGCAACCGCTACGGGTAACGGTAGCCAAGCCAGCGGAACACGTTCTGTTGCGATGGGGGACGGTGCGAAGGTCTCGGCCGCTGGCAGCGTAGCGCTGGGTGCGGATGCCAGTGATGGTGGACGTGGTGTCGAGAACTATACCGGCAGATATTCCGGGGCTCAGAACAGCACCGTGGGTACTGTATCGGTGGGTAACGCGTCGACGGGCGAAATCCGCACTCTCAGCAATGTGGCAGATGGGAATCAGGCAACTGATGCCGTGAATCTTCGGCAACTGGATGGTGCAGTGCAGGTTTCTAAAACATACACCGATACTCAAATTACCAACGTCAACACAGGTGTGAGCAACCTCGGCAACCAGGTAACGCGGAACACCACCAACATCAGCAGCCTGCAAAATGGTACGGATGGCTTCTTCCAGGTCAATAACAACGACGGGAAGAGTAAACCTTCTGTCACTGGGGCCAATGCGGCGGCCGGCGGGGCTGGATCTGTAGCCTCGGGCAATAGCAGCTTGGCGGTGGGCACGAGTGCAAGCGCTACTGCCGATAATGCCGTTGCGCTGGGCAGTGGCTCTGTCGCCGACCGTGCTTACAGCGTTTCAGTAGGCTCGGCCGGTAAAGAGCGGCAGATTACTAACGTGGCAGCCGGTACTGCAGCCACCGATGGTGTCAATGTCAGCCAGCTTCAGAGTTCACAACAGGGTGGCGTGCGTTACGACAGCAATGCCAATGGGACCACTAACTACAACCAGGTAACCCTGGGCAATGGTCAGGCATCTGGTGGCACAAGAATCTCCAATGTAGCCCCAGGCCTGGCCGGTACGGATGCGGTCAATCTGAACCAACTCAACCAGGGTGTCACAAGCGCAAATCAATACACGGATCAGCGCGTCAACCAGCTCGACCGCGATATCGGTTCTCTGCGTCAGGACACCTATGCTGGCATCGCTGGTGCGCTGGCCACGGCTAACCTGCCGCAGGCTTATAGCCCAGGCGCAAGCATGGTGGCAGCAGGCGTGGGCAACTACCAAGGGCAGTCGGCCGTTTCGGTTGGGCTGTCAACGATCTCCGATAACGGTCAATGGGTCCTCAAGGTAAGTGGTACTGCGGACAGTCGTGGTCGGGCCGGTGTTGGCGCGGGCGTTGGTTACCAGTGGTGAGGTGCTTGATGTACGACTATTCGAAAAAAACAGGCAAAGGAGCCGACATGCAGAAGAACGGCTTGCAGCGTCCTCGCGACGTCGCCCGCATGCGCACATTGTGCATGCTAATACCGATGGTGCTGGTCTTGGCCGGTTGCGCAAATCTGAGCCCGGGGATCGCTGACGATGGTAGTTCTGCTGACCAACTGATCTGGCCGGCGCTCGGGGATACTAATGCAATGGCGCGTGATGGCAGCTATCCAACGCCCGAGGCTGTATCGCTGTTGCGCAAGGGACTGGATAAGGGGCAGGTACTGCGCCTTATAGGTGCACCGCACTTCGGCGAGGGTATCGCTGGCGTGCGCGAGTGGGACTACCTCTTCCACCTGCGTCGCGCTGACGGAAAAGGGATGCAGATTTGCCAACTGAAACTATTGTTTGATCGCGATCGGCAAGTAGGCAGCCTGTATTGGTTACCGCAGGGATGTGGCGGTGAGGAAGGCGTCACTGCGACCCAGCAGGTTAAGGCGCCAGCACCGACGGTTTATACGCTTACGGCGCATGCGTTGTTTGCATTTGATCGTGCGGCACTGGGTTATATGCAACCGGAAGGTCGGCAACAGCTGGAGGAGTTGGCCGGTCAACTGCGTGATAGGTTGGACAATTTGCAACATATCGACGTAGCCGCTTATAGCGATCGTCTGGGCAGTTCGAGCTATAACCAGGCGTTGTCTGAAAGGCGCGCAAGGAGCGTGGCGCAGTATTTACTAAAGGCTGGCATTCCTTCCAGCCGTATACAGGCGACGGGGAGAGGGGCTAGTGATGCGTTGACTGACCACTGCTCGGCGTCGTTGCCGAGAGCTGCATTGATTGAATGCCTTGAGCCGGATCGGCGTGTAGAAGTGACGGTGACGTGGACTCGCGCTGAGGAGCACATGGCCGCCTCAGATCAGGAAGTAGACTCAACAGACGGGAGTGGAAGTGATGACTAATATTTACTCAAAACGTCTCTCTTCGACTATACTTGTGGGCTCAGTGCCCCTAGTGTTGGGCATACTGCTTCTACCCGCCTGGGGGGCTGAACAGGCACCTTCTAAGCTTAATTCTGCTTCGAGTACGGCAAGTAAATCTGGAAGCGTCGAACGCTTTCAGGATTGGGGAATTACTTGCAGTGGGGAGTCGAAACAGCGCTTTTGCACACTGGCTCAAGAGCTACGGCGACGTGGGGACAATCGCCGT
This sequence comes from Pseudomonas sp. P867, assembly GCF_019891455.1. Classification (NCBI taxonomy): domain Bacteria; kingdom Pseudomonadati; phylum Pseudomonadota; class Gammaproteobacteria; order Pseudomonadales; family Pseudomonadaceae; genus Pseudomonas; species Pseudomonas sp. P867. Next base: position 71,494 of record NZ_JAFLXB010000001.1, read on the forward strand.
GTAGCTTTGCTTGAGGTCAAACCGTTAGGTCTGGATCAAGCGTTAGCAGGTTTGACGTTACCTTTCGGTTTGGCATTAGAGGCGGGCGTCATACTACAGATCGACGACTCACCTGCATTGCCCGCCAAGCGCTATCAAGCCTGCATGCCAGAGGGGTGTCTGGTTCCTTTGAATCTCGATGCCGAAACATTGGCTGCGCTGAAGCGCGGGCAAGCCCTCAAGGTGAGTGCTCCAATTTTGAGTGGGGGCACGTTTAACTTCACTCTTTCGCTCAGAGGTTTTACGACTGCTTATGCGCGGATGGTAGCAATGGTCGGTTCGGATCAGACTGCGCAACAATAATGCATACATTCTACCTGGGCGCATCAATTTAGATGCGCCCTCTTTGGGTCACCCTTATCGTCTGCTCTTCAAGGTTCTTTCGCTCTAGATGAATGCATTCGTTGAACACCTTTCAGTCCACCAAATTAAAATGATGGGGTGGACTGAAGTGTTCGGAAGTTTACAGTCATAGCGGTAAAGCATAAGGTATGTCCAGCTATTGGTTGACAACTACTTCGGAAGACGAAGTTCGAGGCAAGCCTGCATTTATAGCGAAAATCCTTCGTTGGGGGCGCATCTTTTTCTCATTCGGAAATTTACACATGTCGTTATTAAAACGTTCAACTACCGAATTGATAGGTACCTTTTGGCTGGTGTTCGGTGGCTGCGGTAGCGCGGTGCTTGGTGCATCCTTTCCAGAATTAGGAATTGGATTTCTTGGGGTTTCCCTGGCGTTTGGCTTAACAGTGCTGACCATGGCTTTTGCTATCGGTCATATTTCGGGTTGCCATCTCAATCCGGCAGTTTCGCTCGGACTGGTGGTGGGCGGGCGGTTCCCGATCAAAGATTTACCCGCTTACATCATCGCCCAAGTGATGGGAGGAGTGATTGCAGCGGCTCTGCTGTATTTTATTGCAAGTGGCAAACCTGGCTTTGAACTGGCGGGCGGTCTGGCGTCTAATGGCTATGGCGAACACTCTCCAGGCGGCTATTCGATAGTAGCGGGATTTGTCACTGAGCTCGTGATGACTGCTATGTTCATCATTATCATCTTAGGCGCTACAGGTAAACGCGCCAACGCTAGTCTTGCACCCATCGCGATAGGCTTGGCGCTGACCTTGATTCATCTAATCTCGATCCCGGTCACTAATACTTCAGTCAATCCGGCCCGCAGCACCGGGCCGGCGTTAATAGTCGGTGGCTGGGCGATGCAGCAATTATGGCTGTTCTGGCTGGCACCATTGTTAGGGGCAGTGATTGGTGGCGTAATTTACCGCTATTTAGGTAAAGAAGACAGTCAACGGATTGCAGTCAATAAAGACCGACTTCATCAGGAGGGTGAGAGCTGATGTTTTTACGCGGACAAATCGTTTTATCGGGAACTACCCACTACTCTTGCGGAGTGTTTATTAAATAGCACTCTTTATACGTCAGAGGTCTGCGACCGGACAGCTCTTTACCCGCCTTACTTTACCCTTTACGATCTTAAATATAGGGGTTCGCGCAACGTAAACGCAAAGTTTTATGCGGAGCAAAAACGGTCTATGAAATGGGCTCTGTCAGCGCTGGGGAAATAATACATCATCTCACGATCCTAGGATCTTGTACCTCAGTTAGCAATGATGCGACAGATTCCACATATTATCTGGGGAGGAAAGGGCGCTTGAAGGTCGTGCGCCAAGCATTGCCCGACGATACAGATGATGCCTTCCAAACCGCCTCGGAGGTTATGTCCCAGGACCTCAAATCGCTCGTGGCACATTAGACGGTCGCACGCGGTCACTATATCGTGCATTTCCTGCTCTTGATGAGTGCGACACCCCTCGACCATTCTGGATGCTCTTAAACGTCCTTATAGTGCTTCTAGAGGCCAGGGGAAGTGTCTCAAACGATTTTTAGGCATACATATATGTCAGCTGCTAGGCGCTACCAGATAATTTGATAGGTTTTCGTGGTTTTTCGTCCGGTGTAATGCTGTTAATGGCGGCATAACGCCATTCTCCCAGGCCAGCGTTAACGGTCTCGCTTAGAAAGCATTGCGATTTCTACATACTCAACGGACAATGTACGTCCTTACCTTAAGGATCATTTCGAGTTACGTGCTGCGATCCTTTAAGTGCCGGTCGCTTTGAGCGGGATCCCATTTTTACGTCTACGATAAAAAAATTTAAGGAACTACTTATCCTTAGGGATTACTAACATGTAGTGCTAGAAACCTATGGGCGTGCGCTCATTTTTACGCAGCGGTCCATAGTGAGAATGTGTGCGCAATTGTTGCTCAGTCCAAAACTACCGAAGAAGGAAATTAACTTTTGACAGATAAGGATACTAGTCACCCAAATCATTTTGCACAAGAGTTGCCTGAGATTCCTAAACAGTCGAAGGGGCCTTATGATCACTTTTTGCCTCAAAATGATCCTGATATGACAAATACCTGCTTTTCATGTATGGGTGTTTTACCAGGAGATTTGATGCTAGAAGTTGGTCAAGGTAACGGTGCCCACGTGCTTCAATTTTTTGATGCGGTTCCGCAAATAAAGTACCAAGGGCTTGAACTGTCTTGGCTGATGCATCATGATTCCGTGAAACTCAATCAGGAATTAGTGTCAATCGGGAAGACTCGTTTTACGGTCTATAATGGGGGAAAGTTTCCGTTTGCGGACCAAACTTTTGACAAGGTTATGACCGTGAACACGCTGGATTTTATCTCTGATCTACTGGTGTTCTTAATCGAGGCCCGTCGCACACTAAAGGATGGAGGCCAATTTGGAATGGCCTTTGTTTCACGTGAGTTTGTGCGATCATCGCCTGACAAAAACCAAAGTTCACGTTTGCATGGGGTAGAAGAGGTTAAGCGAATGATCGCTAGGGCTGGGTTTTTTGACCTATTAGAAATTAATGTGCACGAAAATATTTTAATAAGTAATAAGTTTGTGGGGGCTACCACGCGCAGGGAATTTTTCGTAATAACAGCTACCAAGAGTGACGCGCCATCGCAATGCGCCTGACTTATGCATCCGCATGCTGCGTTCAGATCACTGGGCGGTGCCGTTTCAGTGAACTCCACCGTAGCCCAGAACGAAACGTCAAGCTTTTTGGCCAGGCGCTCAAGTAGAGACGTCCACCCTACATAAGATATAAAGCTTAAAGAGGAAAGGTTACTGACCAGTTTCGCTGCCGGGTCAACCTCAAGAAGATTAACTACAGGCGTCATCACTGCCTCATCAAGACCTCGATTCAGTCTCAACCTCTCCAGGGCAGGTACGAATTGCGTAGGCGATAGGTTTGGTTCGCGCGCGACAGCGCTCAAGCGCACCAGTGCCTCCTGGTTAAGTACCATGCTTGAAACATTCTGGATGATAGGTTGGAACAACCTTGCATATGTGGACTCACCGATACCATCTGTCCACGACCAACACTATTGCCCTCAATGCATGAAGAGCTCTCGCCTTGCCAAAAAATGTTAAATCCAAGATGCCATTTCGTAAGCAATGGGATGGGCGCCCCTGCCCCTAATTGAATTGCTGTGCCAGAGTGAGTGGTATCACCACCCACCTGTGTGAAAGAGTGATGAGCTATGGAAGACAAAACTTTTGGTATCGACCTAGCCAAAAACGTTTTCCAAGTTGATGGCGTGAACGCGCTAGGCAAGCGCTATAATGCCTAAAGCGCGATCAGCGGTTCCTCACAAATATAAATTAAAAGGCCACCCGTAGGTGGCCTTGAGGTCATACAGCAATCAATTGTCGAGCAAGCGCCATTTCCACTGAGTTCCCATCTTGGTTCAAGGAATCGAGACCTGACTCCGGTACATCTCCCGACGTGCTTTGAGCTACGGAGATTTTCTTGGCCATCAACTGCAGGCAAGTAACCTGAGAGCTGCAGGCATAGCCAAAAAAAAACACCCGCACTGGCCGCTTTTGCCCAATCCGCCATGACCGTCGAGCTGCCTGTTGCAAGGTGTACACGTTGTACCCCGTCTGCAGGAACGCAATGGTCGGAAAATCGAGCAAATCCAACCCGGTCTTTACCAGCTCCGGGTTAGTGATCAGTACGTCGACACCTCTGTCTACTTGGTCGAGGATCCAATCCTCGCGCCTGGCGGTATCCACTGACGCCCTCAGGACCGCTACTTTTAAATCAGATTGCTCCAGCAGCCGTCTCAGGCGAGAGGTGGTGTCACGAGTGCCACTGTACACGGTATAGGCCAGAACCTTGCGGCCTTTGGCTTTCTCCGTAAGGCAGAGGTCGCGCAGTGCTTTTTCCTTCGGCATTATTTGTTCATCTGCAAAGATCGAGGGGACGAACGCCAAGGTATCTTTGCTACGAGGGTGCTTAACGATCTCCGGTCTAAAGCAGCAGTCAGGCCAAGCCAGCAGCACGTTGAGTACTACCCCTAGCAAAGTAGTGTCTCGACGAGCCAATGCCTGGCGAAGTTCCTGTGTCAGTTTTTCTGCCAATTGCTGATAGGCCGACGCTTGTTCTGTAGACATGCTGATATCGACAAATTCCTCTTGGTACGCCGGCAGCACGTTGCCGCCGATATCTTTAAGTTTCAGAAACACGGTGAACGGCAACACAAAGCGGTGAATGCCTTTAGGGCCGAAGCCTGGGGCTTTCACCGTCCGCACCGAGAGTTTTTTTCCCTTGGCTGTTTTGTGTGACACGTTGTCCCGCTCGGTGTAAATGTCCTTCAATACGCCGTGGTCGCGCATGAATGACATCGCGGCCGGGGCCATACTTCCGCGCGCGTTTGGCTTGTAACCGTCCTCGATCATGCGCCGGGTAAGTATTCGGAACAGGAGGTAGAACAGATCATCGGCATAGCCACCCATGAGGGTGCCGGTCAGGAGCACGGTTTTACGTGCTTTCGCTGCCAATACACCCATGGCCTGACCCTGGGCCGAGCCACTGTTTTTGTATTCATGTCCTTCGTCCACCACCAGCAGGTCGAAATATCCGTCTGGTAGGTAGCGCTTAATGAACTCGGTGGGTTGGTAACCGCCCTCACCAAAACCAAACTCAATGTTGGCCATGGCACGTTCCATGCGTTTGGCTCGGCGATCGCTGAAGATGAAGTTGCCTTTGACGTCCATCAGGTTGATGAATTCGCTGACGTTATCGATCAGCATCGAGGCGAGAAAATCCTCCCCGAAGTCATTCAGCAATTTGTCTGCTCGTATTGGGCCGATGGTCGGAATTCGGCACATCGACTTCAGTATGGTTGCCCGACGCGTTCCGTTTTCAGCCTTGCCTGGACGCATCAGCGTCCAGAGTTGGCCATGACAGTGAGGGCAGCTTTGACGGCGTTCCTCTCGGTGAAATTCTTCGACAGTGATCCGGTTGCTTTCTAGATCCTCCAGAAGTCGACCGCAATCTGGGCAGCCTGCAAAGCGGTGTCCGCCGGCAGAGCGACGTGACCAACACGCGGGACGCCAGTGAAACCCCATCCGCATGCGCACGCGCCCTAGGATGAAGAACTCTTGTCGACCATCGTAGGGATCTCCCAGTTGATCACGCAGCTTGAGCAGCTTGACCAGGGTATCGGGGCCGTTGAGCACCCAAACCCGAGCATCTGGGATGGTTTCAAGAATCTCTCGCCGCCATTTATAGACCAGGTGAGGAGGTGAAACCACCATCGTGCGACGGTAGCCAGCGCCGTGCATCACGGCCGCAATAGCAATGGCCATCATGGTTTTACCTGTGCCCATTTCGGCGTTGATGACAGCGGCTTGCTCGTTGCGGTCCAGCAGCAGTGCGGTTACGGCCTGGACAACCTCGGCTTGCGCCGGGAACGGTTGGCGTTTGAGCGTGTTCATGATCCGTTGGCGGATTTCGTTGATGTTGCCAGCGTAAACCGGTGGGTTAGAGCGGTTGAGCGAATCCAGCAACTCATCACCGAATTCGTCGATGAATTCGGTCAAGCCGATAGTCAAAGGTGGGCGTGCGGTGTTTGATAGGTCGTTCATGTTTGTTTCTCCGTAAGGAATGAAACAGGGCATGCACGACACCCCGACGGGTATTGTGAATACCCTGCGGGTTGATTTATGGATGGCCAGGTTGGCGTGGTGGGTCAGTAGTCCGATGGCAGCAACACGGTTGTTGCACTTCGGTCAGCTTCGGTGATGATCCAGAGCCGGGTCTCATCGCCGGCGCATATGTCATAACAGGAGAACAATCGATCCCCGGAGGTCAGAGCCCGTTGGTTACTGCTCCAGTCTTCATTGGGCAGTTCCCCCCAGTCGCCGGAGAAATGCCGTCGCAAGTAAGTGCTTGGATCGAGATGTCCATGCTCCACCATATGGTGCACCGACTGGGTCAGCACTAAGCGGCCCGGTTCAAATGTCACTCGTGGTGGTGGGGTCAGTGTTGGCTGTGTCACCGCCTCATCAGGTTCATGCGGCGTATCCGCCGATGAACTGATAGTGATCACGCGGCCTTGGTTGGCAGAGCCTGGCGTCATGTCCCATGCCCGAATGATGGGCACGAAACGATCAGTCAGGATCCTTACCTCAGACACGTTGCCGTCCTGGTCCTCGGTGAACTCGGTCTTGCGGACTTTATCTTTGTAGGTATCGCCTTTGAGCACCAATACTTGGCCGGTTTTGGATTTCACTACGCCGGAAATCGCACCGGCAGCCAATGCCAGCGCCAAGTGCCAGCGCGAGAGCTCCCTTACGGGAGGTCGTGGCTGAGCGCCGCTTTGACCAAAGTGCAGTGTGAAGTCCGGCCACATGCCACGAAGCCTTTCGATTTCTTCGCTGAGCTGTTCGGGTTCAAGGCTGATACGGTAGAAGTGTTCCAGCTCGTTGGATGCCGGGAGAACCCTGTAGGGCTCCCATGGCCAACTGGTTGGTAACGCCTCCGTGCTCAATGTGCCGGCGCCGATCGCCTGAAGGCGTGCGCGTACGTATTTGACGTCTTGCGGTCGAGCGAGATCCTGCCGGCGGATTCGTATACCGAAGATCACTACCTGTTTAAAGGTTGAATCAGCGGCTTTGTAGATTCGCAGTTCAGTAAAGTGATTGCATAGCCAACCACACAGCTCATCGTCTAGCACGTAGTGCGGAACAATCAGCACCAACACCCCGCCGTTCTGAAGCAGTGGTAGCGCCCGTTGATAGAACACCTTCTCCAGACGCCGACGGCCGTTACCTTGGTACTGAGATGCACCTGCATGGTCAGCGACCAGGTCACCGTAGGGCGGGTTGAGCCAGAGTAAGCCGAAGGCCTGGCGGCTGATCATGGTGTCCATCAAGTCGCTGTGCAGTACGCGATCCAGCAGTTTCTTGCTGTGATTGGCACGCTCCTGGTCATACTCGACTGCGTAGGTCTCAACGCGGTCACGCCCAAGTGCATGAGCAGCTTCAGCTAAGGCAACGCCTTCGCCTGCACAGGGATCGAAGATCCGCATCTTTCCGCTTGGGGATGGTGCCAACGCTTGTAGGGTAAGTTCCAGCGTCGTTTCGTCAGTGGGGTAGTAGCCATTGCGAGCGAAGTTGCGCGCCAAGCGTGGGAACATCAAGGCCATGATGAGGCTCCTGGATCAAGGCTCAAAACTGAGCGTGGGTTGAGAGTTGCCCTTGGCGAATGAGATCGCCTAAAGCAGGTTCGAGGACGTCGAGTTGCAACGACAAACGCCATGCCGCGACAGCGCCGGACGTTCCTGGTAACAGCTGCAGCATGTCGTGTTGGGTGAGCAACCCCATTACCTGCTCCTGCCAATGTGGCAGCAGCGGTAATGGACAGGTGTCCTGTATCAACGGCCAAAGCCGTTGATGAGGTGACTGCCCATTCTCAAGAAGGGCGTAGGCGAAGTGGTTGGCCCGATCCGGCTGTACGCAGCGTCGGTCAAACAACCAGAGGTGAATCAAGCTGCCGAATAACATACCGCGCAATTGTCGCGTGGTGCGCTTTTCCAACAGATCGATGTTGGGAAAGACAGGAAGACTTTGGCCATCTACAACGATGTGAAACTGGCTTAAACCATCTTCTGTCGTGCCGAGGGTCAGCCTGGCCAGGAACTCCTGCAGCGCCGTGTCTCGACCCCATGCAGAGAGGAACACCAGGTTGCGTTGTTCGTCACACGCGCAAGCGTCGACGAAAAGATCATTGCACTCCTCGATTGGGAAGAGCGGGGTAGGGCTGAGCATGGGAGCCTCCATAATGGAGGGGGAACCCGCCCGGAGGGGCGGTGAGCCCCTCGGGGGTGTTAGCAGTAAGTGTTATTGCTTGGGAAACAGCAGGTTGTCCGATTTGAACGTTTTATCGTTCGGGTCAAACGAGACCGTTTCGTCTTGAAATAGAGGGCTGTGCCCAGTGAGAAAAATTTGCCCCATGTATTTGGGGCGAAGGGCAACGGCGGCATCGGCTTGTTCTGCCGTCATTTCGAGCTCATCTACCAAGAAGTCCCAAATCTCCTCATTCGTCGACACCTCGTTATTGGCGAGCTGATCTTCGATGTTTTCAAGGAATTCTTGGGTCAGGTTATTGAAGATTGGATTCATGTGCTGCTCCTGCTGAGTCGAGGAGCGCCCAGGAGGGAGCCCCTCATGGGTTGTGCCGATTGGCTTGGCGTATCGCGGGCTTCGTCAGGTATTGGAGATATTCCATACCTGCAGTTTGAAGTTGTGTACATAGCCGAGCTCAGAGAGCCGACTGCACTGTTGGCGTAGTTGCTGGCGATCAACAGTTGTGTCCAGCCTGACTGTATCGCTCAGAGGCCAGATTGTGCCGAACAACTCGGCATCTGCCTCGAGGTCGTTGGTTCCGCCGGTCGGGGTCATCCCAAACGGGGCATCCTCTTCTGATACCTGTCTATTGGAGGTCGGTACTGCGGGCGGACTATTCCGCTGCACTGGCTTGGAGAGGTTGGAGGAAGACTCTTCATCCATAGGGTCAGGCTCGTTTGGCGAGAGCCTGGCGGCGTCTTCTGGTGTCAGATTGTCCACGTCGTCGAGGCTCATGCTTTCCAGCTTTGCACGGATCTCAACGACCAGGCGACCTGCTGTGGAGTAATACGAAGGACGGATCTCCGTTATCAGAAAGTCGCCTCGGTATTTTCCTTCATCGTACTGATCAAGGAGTGCGTCTTTGATCACGAACTCACCGATAGAGGTCGAGAGCCGTCCGACGTTGAATTCGCCATTGCGGCCACTGATGGTACGAATGGCCAGTTGGCCGGGGATGTTGATCATGGGCAACTCCACACTGCTACGAATGAAAAAAGCCCGACAGGTGTCGGGCTTTGGGTAGTGCTGTGAATGTCGAAGGATTACGGGCAAGAAGTATGAGTTTCTTCCTTAAGTGAGATGTACAGATAGAAAACGCCTGGTGGTGATTCTATGCGGTCAAGTTTTAGGTCCAGCCAGACTCGATCAGTGCTATTGCCGGCAGGCAATAAACGATAGAGGCCGAAATGGATCTGTGTGCTGTCAGGTTGCAAATGCAGTTCTCGGTAGGCCTCCAGGACAACATCGCCCAGTCGCTCACTGACAACACTTGCATCCTTTGGGTTTTCAATATGCACCGCTTCCTGCCAGGCTCGTGGTGTTAAAACGACCGGGAGCTTGAGCAGATCGGACGACACGAGGTTAGTGGTGGTTTTCATGTTTATCTCCAGGTGAGAGACCACCTGGCCCGTTCGGGAGATGGTTTCCCGTTGGGTGGTTATGCTGTTGCAGAATCAGCGTGAGAGTCAGCTATCGCTACTTGGCGATTTAGTAATACTCGGGGTGGTTAAGCTCATCTTCCAATTCCCAGCGTACTCTTCGATATTTCTTGAGAAGTCCGTACTCCGATAACAGTGGGCTGTTTTTGGGAGTGAATTCATCTCGATGGTCCATCTTTGCCAATGAGATAACGCCATCCAGGACCTCTAACCAAAGGTCAGAAGTAAGGGTGTAGCGCGGGTCGTCATCGGGATCGAGCGCCGGGTTGCTCGGAAGTAGTTTATCCAGCTCGCTGTAAACACTAGCTTGAGCAGCTAAAAGACCAATTTCGGTCAGCAGCGGCAGTCGTTGAGGATTCATCATCATGGTTTATCTCCAGGGTTCGGAAATCACCAATCCCGAAGGGAGGCGTTCCCTTCGGTACGAATATTGAAAGGCGCCCAGGGGGCGCCATGATTTCAATCATGCAGATTGACGTAGTTCAGGTTCTGGTTGTCCATGGGCGTCATCCGAATCATCTCCAGCAGCACCATCCTCGGCAGGAAGGGGCTCGGCAGAGTCTTTCGGTTTGGCTTCATAGACAGTTACCCCATCCACCTTGATCCAGCCGATAAACAACAGGCGTCCCTTGAGGCTTGCTCCAGGTTGACCTTTTTTATCGCCTTTTTCGTAGGTAAATGCGTCGGTCCAGATATCACCGATGCGGAAGCTCACAAGGACCTTCTTTCCGGCTTCAACGGCTGCTTGGCTGCGACGAATCAGCTTTTCAGCTTCAGCGCCGACCACGTTGCAGTCGATATAGGAATACTCGGCATCATCCATCGACCCGCGCAGTGCCGCAACGGTAACTGCCATGAATGGCTTACCTTTGCCGCGAGGTTTCACTTCACGGATACGGTTGAGATAACCGATACCAGTGGTGTGAAGGTCGAAGAATTTTGCTTCGTTGGATTGATTAGTGCTCATGGTGATTCTCCAGTTTCGAAATAACAGAAAGCGGAGAAACACTTCGCCCTAGGGGGGAAAGTATTCCCCGCGAGGGTGGGTGGAGCTTAAGGTTGTTTAATGCATCAGCTTCATTGCAGTGATCATTACACCGACAGCTGCAGACAACATGACGCCCATGCGAATGGTGAGCTTGACTTCAAGCTGAGAAATTTCAGATTTGAACTCTGCAGCAAGAGCAGTTAAATCTGCCTTGGTAGCCAAACGTGAAAGCATGTCGGTCTCCAAAGCTTCAATAACAGCATTTGCCTTCTGTTCCGGGACGTTAATCGAAATCAACGCCTGGTAGAGAGCCAGTTCAGTTTTCATCAGACCTCCAAAAGTGAGAGGCCTGCCCTGACGGCATAGGCCCGTCATGGGTGGGAAAGGTGCTTCCATCGACTAAGTCGACTGATCGCGCTACCGGAAGCTATGGCGATCTTGGGAGTGGATCAATGCGGAAAACCGCATCGTAGTCTTGCGGATCCAGACTACTTGGGCATGTTGCTGACGACGTCAGCGATACATGTGCAGATCATGGAAATACGATTGTCGCTTGTCAAGCCCCTACCGGGAAAACTCCGAGGAAACCTTCCCGTTGGGAAGGCTCCCTACAGAGGCGAAGGGCGCAGACTTAGCAAGTTGCTGGCACCAACGAGGGAGCAGCCGGCTTCTTACGCGATTTACGAGCAGGCTTTTGGACCACTCGAGTGTTCGCCGCGTACCAAAGGTTCAGGTCGACACCTTTACGAGTTATTGCCGGTAAATGATCCATCTCACGTACGAGACGCTCAGGTACGCAGGGCGGTGGAAGCAACGGAGCTGCTTTGGTATGGATAGCTGTGGGCGCAGCGCTGGTTTTCTTTACCGCACGCAGAAATTGTCGCGTGATGGCGCCAAGCGCGAAGCCGAAGCCATAAGCAAGTTTGGACATGGTGATTCTCCTGCAGGATGAATGCGGAGAACCCACTGACCCTGTTGGGGAAGTGATTCCCCGCGAGGTGAGTTGCATAAGGTGCTTCCATCGACGATTGTCGACCGACCGCGCTACCAGAAGCTCAGCGGTCTTGGGCGGATCTGACACGAACATCGTATCGCAGTCTTCAAGATCCTAACTGCCTGGGCATGATGCTGACGACGTCAGCAAAGCACGTCCATATCATCGAAGGGGGGATGGTGATGTGTCAAGCGGGGAGGGATATTTCGGGGAGGGCAAAGCAGGTTCAGGTCGACAGGAGAAGCTACCGAGAGTAGCTGGGTCAACAGTCACTCTCGGATGTAGTAAGAAGCGTCTTTAAGAAAAAAATACCACCTGTGCGGGATGAAGGCGTTATTGATCCCTGGGCTGTGATCTGAACGTCTTACTTCCAACACCTGGCCGATTATCGTGGCTGAGGCCAGCTAGCATAAGGCACGCATCCGCGCACAAAGGGAGCCCTGCGTTTCGCCGGCGGGCCACCGGCAAGGAAAAGCAGCTACCAATAGGTAGCCTGATCATCCCTTGCAAGATGATCAGGCTACCTATTGTATGAGCTTTAAAAAGTGTGGGCCACAACACCAGTGTGGCCCTTAGACTACGGTGCTTCGAACCTCAACAGAGCCCTATGTGCCTTTGAACTCGCAATTCACGAGTTAGACGGCTGCGTGTCTGGCTTGAACAGGGAGACACAGGGAGAGCTCTGAACCAGGTCCGCACGCCCTTCCCGGAGCTATGCGTGCTTTTGGGTTGGTGATGAGGCAAGCCGCATCACCGGGCGCTACTGATGACCGCCAGTAGCCAACGGGGTGGAAACGTTGTTGTGATCATTATGTTGATAGGCCGGAGCTTATGCAACCCGGCGCTTTTCAAAGTCGATCGACTGAGACTAATTGACGGCGACGACCGCACCCTCGGGAACGGGGGACGGAATTGCAATACCGGTTGCCCCAGTTATCTGTGAAATCAGCATTCCTGAACGCTTTAAACCAACGGTAGTTGTCTTTGTCAGGTCTACCAGCACAGAAGGCAAGCCTGACGGTGCAACCCCATCAAAATAAGTATAGGCCGTTCCTGATGAGATGTAAGAACCTACGCCCACAGGTTTCACAAACCACCCAGGTAGGTTGAGCGCAGAATCGCTCGGTACCCCGCTGAAGCCCGGGTTGGCCTGGGCATATTCGGTAGCGGCAGATCGGTACACCAGAAAGCCGCGACCCAGCGAGTCGAGGGTAGCGTAGTCGGATATACGTTGGTCCTGATGTTGGTTCTCCATGAAAATGCTGGAGGCAATGAGCACAATCATCAAAACGAGCCATTGCATTGTCATGATATGAGCTCCATCCACAGAACGGTGGTTGTTACCACCTACGCGTCAATAACAAAACTATTTCGTGAGGATAATCAATGTTAAGCAAATTCCTACTAGGCCAAGCGCAATGACAGTCCACTTTGCGGCTCCCTTGATGCTCATTGGTTTGCGTTGTGGATTGATTAATTCCATAGTGGCGATCTTTTTCACTAAATAACGACCAGAGGCCGTTTGGTGTAACTTGTAAGTGAACTCGCCGACCTCGAATGCCTCTTTTCCTTCTAATGCGCGACGCCATAACACAGTTGAGCATATCCTGCTTCGGGTGCTTAGCCAGGTCTGTAATTCTCCAGCGCTATACTCAACGTTATTTTCAAGCGTCTGCACTGCCATAATCCCCATAAATAAACAATAAAACGTTTTTGAAATTTTATAAATGGATGCTTTATTTGAAGCAGCTCCAATAGAAAAGACCTGGCCAGGAAAGTCGAGATGTGGAGAGAAACCATCCACTTGCATTTCTGAAGATGTACCCAGTCTCGCTATCTCCGATGCCAAAAGCGCCAGTTAAAGAGCATGACTTCCATGTAGTGTCGCCGAGGGAGCAGGTCACACTTCCTCTGGCAGGCGCCTGGCAGGTGCCTTGGATCAGCTGGAATTCCCATCCACCTGGTCTTTTCCATATGCCTTGTTCGCAGGACAACGTTATTCCCACGGCGCTTTTTGCAAGAAGGGTTCGGTCACTGCATTGTTGCCCCTCGTTAGCTAAGCCTCCCAGGGACAAATATTCATTTGTCTGAATGCGATCATAGGCCGTTATCTTGCCAGTCGAGGTTATCTTTCCACCCCATAGTTCACCACCGGTTGAAAAGTTTTTGTTGTTATAAACTTGGACCCAGTTGGGGCTATTTTGATAAATTCCGCCTCCCCATTTTTCGCTGTACCAGCCTGTGTCACCACGTGTTCTGAACCAACCACCTGTGCTGGTATCACCGGTAATGGTTGCAGTAGCGGCATTTACATTGGCTGTGGCGCTGACGTTTCGAGCTGTAATGTCAGCGTTAGCTGTTATGTTGCCCGATGCTGTGATATTTCCTGCGTTGTTAATATTGTGGTTACCCATCGTGATATCAGTATTCATCGTGTTGAATTCTGGATGGTTTGGCACTGCGTTTCGATACAGATAGTCATTAGCCAACGCACCATCCATAAGGAAAAGTGCGCTAGCTGTATGTCCTGGGCCAGGAGCTATAGCATAGTTACTTAGTGCAACTTGCCATCCACCCCGCACGCCCTGGACGATGTTCGGGTTGGCTGAAGAGATGAAGCCACCAGGCCCTCCGAGATTTTCAGCGATGGTTCGGATACCCATTTCTGGAATAGTCTGCCCACCAGTAGTAACCACAATCACTTCCAGTTGATTGGGGTTGGGTTTCCGCGCGAGGCCGAGAATGGTCTGCCCAAAAGCGTTAGTGGCGCTAAAACCTGCAGGAAGGTAGTTGGTGTTGACGAGCATCGGAACGGTTATTTGCACCGGTACGGTTGCTGCCGCGTTGGCCAGTACCACGCTGTAGTTATCCTTCAGATATTTGGCCAATGCCTCTGAAACGGTTCTCTGTTGATCAGCAGCAATTCGATAGTCCTGAGAGTCCATCTGCTTGATTTGCCATGCGATCGCCAAAGTGACGACAACGGAGAAAACCGCCAATCCGATCGCCATGTCCAAGCTCAAGAAGCCCCGCTGCTTGTTCCTACTGGTCATTCCAGAGACTCCTTGATGATTGATGAGCGATGTCGTGATCGAGCATCGTGATCTTTCCTGCATGGACTTTCTCTCGGATGCCCCGTCCGTCATCGCCCGTGAAAAGCAGGCTCTGCAGGGTTAATCGACGACTGCCTTCGTTGCCGCTTGATAAGGACTGGTGAAGAACGGCCACCAACCCCTTGGAGAGCAGCTCTCGGGCGTTTTTGAGTAACGGCTGAGCCAGGGCTGATATACGTTCAATGCCTTGAGTAACGCTGCCTGCATGGCCTGTGCTGATGATGAGATGGCCATTGATCGAGGCTTGAATTACTTGTGCTGCTGTCGAGCTGTCGCGAATTTCTCCCACGAACAGGAAATCGGCTCTTGTGCGCAGCGCTAGAATCAACGCTTCCTCGTATCCCCCCATCCGGCGAGAGACCGGAACTTGAATGCAGCGCCCACTACCATGCCGACCATTCAAAAACGGTTCTGGAGGATCCTCGACAGCCACACAAATGCCTCCCCAGGTCTCAAGGCGGGCCTTCACCAGTGATGCAGCACTGGAGGTTTTCCCTGTGCCCATTTCCCCACAAATGAATATAAGGCCGCGAACTGTGTCGCTCATCAGCGCGTCCTGCAGGTAATCAGGCAGACCCAGCATGTCCAATGGACGGATCTGGACTGAGGATTTGCTTACTACAAACACAGGCTTGCCATTCAAATCCAGCAACTGGGTTACACGAAGGACGACGCCATCTTCAATTAGGGCGAACTCTGGATCCTGGGTTGCCTTGTACTTTTCCTCGCACTGCGCCCTTAAGCGCTCAAGGTCCGCCCGCCACTCGGCGGGCGCTTCAACCCTTCGTGCCTGTCCAGGGAGACCTTTGGCGTCGGCAAATCCATCGCCGAGGTACAGGTCAACGAATTCAGCATCAGAGATCACGCTCACACTGAATTCCTTAGTACGAAGTCCAAGCGATGGTATTGGCGTCCGAGGAGCAGCTGGTCGCAGCTGCCACTGCAGTGATTTCGCCGGCAATTGCAGTGCCGCCGTTGATCGCTGTCGTTGTCTGTTTGTCCTTGGCCATGTTTGAGGCAAGGGTGATGCAGGCATTTTTCGGAAGGTTGGATTCTGTGATGGTGAAGGTCATGCCGTTGCTCATAACGGTCACTGCGCCGTTCCAGCGGTTGGACAGGGCATTACCGTTGATGCTCATGCCGCCAGTTGCCTCGAGGTTGATCAAAGAAGGCGCCAAGTTGGTGCCTGCCGTGGCGTAACCCGTGGTGCTTTTCAGTCGTTTGGTATTGCTGAGCAACGTGCCGAGATTGCTCTGTTCAATAGTGACGTCCGAGCTGCCGAACGTTCTGTAGCCCATGAACACGATGAAACCGAGTGCTACCGCGATCAGCATCAACCAGAACATCCCGTCCAGGGAGAGAAATCCACGTTGGTTGTTTGGAGTGTTTGTTGGCATTTCCAGTACCTCATTTAGGTTTGATTTAAAGCGTTGCAGTCACATTGCCGGCCAACTGGAAGATCCCGATCACTACCAGAATCATCATGACCCCCATGGCCATGGAGGACATGCCGATAAGAGATTTGGCGATCGCTTCGACGCGCTGAAGCGTTTGCTCCAGCCACCGGTTGGAAAACCGTTCCATCGACTCAGCGAAGCCTTTGCGGGTGGCGAGCACTTCCAGAAAATGCATCGCCATGGGGTCTGGGAATTGATGACCCGCAAGCTTCAATGCGGTACCGAAGTTTTTGCCGGCGCTCACTCCGTAATGAATGGCGCTCAGGCGCTCTTTCAACCATGGAGAGGCATTGCGTTGAAGAGAGGTCAACGCATCGAGTTGGTTGATGCCGGAGCGCAGCATCACAGCCATGTTGAGCAGAAATATCGAACCGTGGAGTGCCTTGTAGACTGACCAAGGCGGGAGCCTCTCTGCTCGCACTCGCAGGATCTGGAGCAGCTTGTTCAACTGCAGCTTCCACGACGGGCTGGCGGCCGTGATCTGAAGTCCGCAAAACACGGGGAGAGTCACTATCGATATGAGGATGAAGACAATCACAGCTATCAGCGTCACAAGTCCGTAGTGGGTCACGAAATTCGATAGGGCGTAGAGGAAGGCCGGCACGGCGGTCCACGCCTCGGGGTTGGAGCGTCGTGTCATGGAGGGCACCATCCACACTGCAATCACATACAGCAACGCCGCCATGACGCTCCACACCACGGAGGGGAAAACGGTAGCGGACGCTACGAGTTTGCTGATCCGCTGACGTACTTCGATGATCCTCACGCAGTCCCGAAATGCCTGCACCAGGTTGCCCGTGTCTTCCCCGGAAGCGATCAGAGAGTTCTCGTCATAGGGAACCCAGCCTTCGCAGGAAATGCTCAGGGATTTCCCGCCTTTCACCGATTGCGCGATATCCCTGCATGCAAGGGATACCGGATGCAACTTCTGCCCGTTATCGCTGAACGCTCTTGCCACCGTATGCAGCGCGTCCTCAAGCGACACACCGTCCTCAAGGATGCCCATGAGGCTCTCGTAGAACTGGATTCTCTCGTTTTTGCCAAACTGCTTGGCATAGAAGGTCTCTGCCCAACGATTCAGCATCGCTCTGAAGTCACTCAGCATGAGCGAGCTCCAGGATTTGCTTGTCAAAGTCCAAAGGCCCCACCGTCATTTCGGCGTGGCGGGGGTCTACTAAGCCTTGTTTCAGTTTGATGATCGTGTGTGCGGTCTTGGTAATACCGCCCATTTCCTTGACCCAGTGGCGACGTGCCGCACTTGCACCCTGCCCATTGAAAACGCGCATGAACTCAAGGTCGGTGAGCAAAGTTTCCGCCACCACCGTGCGGCCAGTGATGCCCAAGCCTTTGCAGTGCGGGCATCCAGGTCCTTTGAGGTAGGTCTCATCAATCGCTTCCAGATTGCTCAAGCGCTGCACCAGCGCACTGTTGAGCTCCCCGAGGTGCTCGCGTGCGGGTACGCGGCAGTGGGAACACAGCACGGGCAAGAGGGATTGGTTGACCACGCTTGTCATCAATGCAGGATCAGTGACCAGGTGTCGGTCTACACCCATGTCGATCAGTCGTTGAAGAGCTGCTACAGCGTTGTTCGTGTGCAGTGTCGTCAGCACCAGGTGACCAGTCATACCGCCGCGCAAAGCTGCTTGTGCTGATGCAAGGTCTCGGATCTCCCCATACATGAGAATGTCAGGGTCGAGCCGCATGGAGTTGGTGATCCCGTCATTCCAGGTTTCACCGGCGCCCAGCGGTGACTGATTGGCGAGGAGTGGATATTCAGGTGGATCTTCCATCGTCAGAATGTGTTTTGTTCCACCGCACTCTTCATGCAAGAGGTTCAGGTTTACCTGCAGCGACTTCGATTTCCCGGAACCGGTGGGTCCAGTGATCAGGTTCACCCCATAAGGCAGACTGCGGATGCGGCTGAATGCATCAATTTGCTGCGTCAGAAAACCGAGATCACTCAGCGTCATTTTGGTTTTGTCGTCATACAGCAGACGCAAAACCATTAGTGGGCCATCTACGAGCGGCCGAGTGGCGACTCGTGCACCGAACAAACCGAGCTGGTCGACATAGGCGCGTTTCACCCTAGCGTCCTGGCTCACCTGCGGCCGGTAGTGGTCTTTCGCGACATCGCACATGCTGTTGTAGAGGGACGAGCAGAGCTCCATGCCCACCTGACTCTGATGCTGCTCCGCCTCCCACAAGAGCCCGTGGATGCGAAAGAAGATTCGGGTGATATCGTGACCTACGACAAAGTGGACGTCGCTCGCATTGCGCCGGTGGGCTTCTCCTAAAAGCTGCACCACCTGGGCCTGGCGCTTCGTCTCGGTCGCCGATAGCGCTTTACCATTTGCATCATCATTGGCGCGGTAGAGTGCCTTGATCGTGCTCATCGAGCAGACCTCGACCTCAAAGTGGTGATTCTCGTGTTCCAGCTGGTCCTCGAATGCCATGACATAGGCATCCGTTTGGTGTTGGGCTGACACATACAAAATCCCATCGCTGGTCAGCGCACATAGTTGACGCAGCTCGGGTTTCAGCTCAAACGGTCCACCAGGGGCCGTCAGCAATGTTTGGTGCGACGTCAGTAGGACTGCAGCAGACTCATCACTGTCAGGCTCTATGACATCTGGTTTTTCAGTCAGGATCGTCATCGAACTTCTCAATCAACGTTGGCCAGGGATCAGCCCAGGCGGCATTGGTGCTGATGGGGTAATGCTGGGGGCGGGATTGTTGACGTTGCTCAAGCTGGCCGGGGGTGTACTGGAAAAGCCGAGGGGGTAGCGCTTACCACCACGCTCGAGGGTCACGTTTTCGACGGATAGGATGGCCACGCGGTAGCCACCGGGTAACTCCCGAGATGAGGCATCTGCGTCTACTTCAAATCCACTGCTGTAGAGCAGGGTTGCACGGAGCCGTTTTGCTGAGCCGAATACCGCCTTCACGACAGGCAATTCAGACTGTGTATCACTGCTGTGGGCCGAGGCTGCAGCCGGCTGTGTGAGGTTTCCTTGAGAAAAAAACACAGTTGACGGCTGCGCCGTCGCACTTTGTTCTTCGCCCTTGATCGATCTTTCGGCCTTGGCCTTCTCGGCTTTGGCATTCAACAAGATCGTCTGGCTTTGAATCTGGGCCAACTCGCCGACGTTCACCCCAGATAGGGTGTTCTCATCCGCCCAGCTCGATGGTGCCCCTAACGCAAGGATGGAGCACAAAAAGAACAGCGCTTTATTTCGCATAAAGGTCACCTATTACTGACCAGACAAGGTGGCCGGTCTCATATTTGGTTGTGATTTCACGCAGCCGTAAGCCTTGACTGGGTGCGCCAGACAATGAGTCCAGCGGGGTAATGCCAGTGGCATAGCTCAGCTCGAATTGCTTCCATTGAGGTGGTGGCGGCGGCGGCGGAGCAGGCTGACCGGGAATGGCTGGTTGAACGGGCACAACCACCGGTACTTCTTTCAGCACTGGGGATTGATTGAAGCTATGCAGCCAAGAGGAGAGATTCGCCAACATCACGATGGCTTCATTAAGAGGCTCATCACCAGCTGCGGGTAGCGAGATGTCGAATTTCAACGTGGCCGAGTTGCCTTCGTCAAAGAAGGCCGGCCGATCAGAAAAGTGACCCTGAGTCGCCTGTATCAGTTTGTCGGCCGTGCTATTGCCCGAGCGCTTATAAGAGGACAAGACCTGTGCGCCGTCGCAGACCGCACTGGTGAACTGCCATCCCTGAATGGACAGAGGCAACTGATAAATGACGTTGCTGCAACCCTCCATGAAATCTGCAACAGATGGACGTTTGGCCCAAGGGTGTTCAAGCGCTTGGGGCGTCTGTTCCATACCGGATTCTTTTTGCAGTCTGGCCAACTCTGCCAGGCGTTGCTGTTCAGCCTGGAACGCCGCCTCTTTGGCTATTTGGTCCTGATGGCTCTGCCATTGAGCCCACCCGATGATGCCGGCAGTGATCAACACGCCGAGAACCGCTAGCTGCACAAGTTCTGGTTTGGATAGCCCAAAGACGAGTGGCCGTAGCCGGTACTCGCGTTTTAGATGCGACGGCTGAAGTAGCTCTTCCAAGTCCAGTGGTTGACCGCCCATTTCGAACTCTGGGGGCAGGTACTCGTTGTCGAAGTTGATGCCACGACTGCGTTGTTGCGCGACTCGGCGGCGGACCTCAGCACCTGTGCCGATCATGTCGCAGCCAGAGATCACGCCACCTTGATACACAGCAACGAGGGCATATTGGTCAATCTCGCTTTCAGTTTTCCAGGCCGCGATCCATGAGTCCCCCAGCTGTCCAGCCAGGGTGGCCGCGAGCGAGTACATCCCTTTAGTGACCTCTTCACTACGCGCTACGAAACCCGCCTGGATAATGGCTGGTGTTCTTCTAATGGCGACTATGTCGAGGTGGTGCTCACGACCGTACTGGCGCGCTTCCTTCATGTGACCGGTGACACTGCCCAGCGGATGCCAGCGCAGACCGGTGACAAATGATTTCCCTCGATACTGGAGTACCTGGACCCGAGTAGAGCGTGCATTTTTTGAGGTTTTCGCAACCATGGCTTACCCATTGGAACCTGTGCAATGCAGCAGTGGGGTGGGGTAAGAGCCCCAAGGCTCGTTGGCAGCAGGTGAAATCACTGCGCTGAGGCTGCCTGTGTCGCTATCAACAACAGGAGTAATCAGCACTACGAGCACGCTGTGTCCTGTGGTGCGGACACGGCTGCCGCCCAAACCGAAGAACCCAGGATCCCCCACGCCAGACTTGGTTGCGTTTTCGCTGTTCTCCTCAAAGCCTGTAAGTACTAGGGTTTGACCGCTGCGCAATTTGACCTTGGGCGACAGATTCTTGGTGTCGTAGTCCGCTGTCTGGACACTGGAGCCGTTGCTCGTAAAAGTGGTGAAGGTCGGTTTGCTGCTCATGCTCAGGGTGATCATCAGCAGCATATTGTCCTGGTCGATGATTCGAGGAAGCAACATCATGTTGAAGCCGCTGGTGATGGTCGCGGGGGTGAGCGAAGTAGACGATCCAACGGAAGCCGTAGTGGTTGTCGAACTTGATGCGACATAGCTCTTTACGTTGCCGATCTGGATGGGGGCCGGCTGCAAATTCAGCGTGGTGACCGACGGCGAGCGAACGTTTGAGATTCGGCCCTGTTCTGAAAGTGCTTTGATAATTAAGTTGGAGCCAGCCCAAGGAGACTTCGACGTGTCCAAAATACTCAAGGAACCCGACACCGCGCCCGTACTTATGCCGGTGGTGGCATTCTTCAGAGAAAAGCCCCATTTGTTGCTCAGGGACTTATAGACAGCCGTCCAGTCCAGGCCGGTCTGGTCTGTGTCGGTGAGAGTTACCTCGAAAACTTTGACGTTGAACAACACCTGACGGGTGATACTGCTGTTGATCGAATTCAGGTATTTAGCAACGTTTGAGAGCACTTCTGGTCGATCACTTACCGTCAGGGTGCCAGTGGATCGTGAGAGGAACATCCGACCTTGGGGCTGTTGGCTCAGCATCGCCTTGACGTTCTTTTCAATGTCTCCGATCAGCGAGGTCTTGATGGTGACGGTGGTGCTCTGGTTGCTGCCTGACTCACCCGATGCACCTGTCGACGAAGATCCGCCACCACCACCACCGGAACTGCTCCCGCTGCCTGTGGCGGTCAGCAAACCCGACTTCACAGTGCTTTCGATGACCTGGTCATCTCCAAATGCCCAGATGTCGAACGTCTTGGTGTCGAAGTAAGTGACATGCACGCTTCGATCATCGGTGGAATAATTCCACGCCAAACCCAACTGGGAGGTCGCTTGATTCAACAACCCTGACAGCTTGCCGCTGTACTTAATGGGGAATGTGTTGGGCGCAGTCAGCCCAACCGAATTCATTGAGCGGGCGTTGCTCGGAACATTACCGATGACGCCGGCGGGCATGAAGTTGGCCAGGTTGTCGGCAGAGCCCAAACCAGGTGGAACCGCAGGTCCTGAGTTGCCCTGCGTCGAAGTGGAAAGGACACTTGGGTCGATTGCATCAGGGGCTACGATGACCGGAACACCACATTCGCTAGTGATGTACTGCGCGATCTCAGCGATACCAACGTTATACGAAGGGCGATAGGTGATATCGCAATCCATGCTCAGCGGTAAACCACGCTTTGCGACCAGCGGTTTTTTGGATACCCATGGTTTGTCGCTGAACACCACCGTAGCGCGCGCGGACTCTTGTTGCTGATTTCTCAGAAATCGGCTGTATTGGGAGGCTGTCGCAGCGTCATTTTCAGCTCGGCTGGCTGATTCATTCACGCGCTGCAGCGAACAGGAACTCACCAGCGAGACCATGAGTGACAAGGCTGTGCCTTTGATCCAGAGACGAGCATTCATCATTTGTTCCTCTCTGTAATAAAAATCAGCCGCTGTGATGAGCTACTGTCGACCACATCGACCAGAAAGGACCGTGGAGCCGTGTCGTACAGCGGGAAAATCGACCCGATGGCTTCTTGGAAACTGCCCTCAAATCGAAGTGGAGCGTCAATTGAGTAATCCAAATCATCGACCTGCCACATCAGTTTCCAGCCCGCTTTTTCAGCCCAGCCTTCGACGGTTTGACGAAGGGTTGAGCCAGTTGAAGCCGTCCATGTCTGGGCCAGCGGCTTCGGTGCTGCAATGTCCGTCGCAACCGGCTTTGGCGCTGCAGAAACTGCGGACGGCGCGGTGACCAGTTTCGGAGTTGAAGCGGCCTTGGCATTTGGGTTGC
The DNA here is from genome assembly GCF_019891455.1 of Pseudomonas sp. P867. Classification (NCBI taxonomy): domain Bacteria; kingdom Pseudomonadati; phylum Pseudomonadota; class Gammaproteobacteria; order Pseudomonadales; family Pseudomonadaceae; genus Pseudomonas; species Pseudomonas sp. P867. The sequence continues at coordinate 94,509 of NZ_JAFLXB010000001.1, forward strand.
TGGACGAGGTCGAGGCCGGACTCGGAGTCGGCAAGGTAGACGTTTGTTTGGCAGAGCCGTCCTTGGTATTCACCGTAGGAGGGGCCACGGTTTTGGCTGGTGCAGCATTCGCCGCAGGTGTGGCGGCAGATGCGGTTGCTGTGAAAGGCGCTGTTTGCGGAACGGCGGCGACTACTACTTGGCTGCCCGCATCGTTGTTATTGCTCTTCGCTGCGATAGGCTGTGCAGCTGTCGATGTGTTGAGTTGAGCAATCTGAGTTGATGCAGGACGTGGAGAGTCCGTGAGCTGGTAGCCAGGGCGCAGGACGTAGCACACCTGACGGTTGACCTCGTCGACCTTCACCTGCCAGGCCGGACCTGCGAGCACCTGCAGGGTGTTACGCAGGGTCATTGGGCCAAGTTTATATTGAGCTGCTGGGAGTGGTCGGGTGTAAAGGATGTTGACGTGGTCAGAGTCTGCCGAGCAAAGCGTATAACCTGAACGGTCCACGACGTACTGCATGGCCTCACGCACATTTGGGTGCATGTTGGCAGGAATGCTGATGTCGATAATTTGAGCCATCAGGTCACGTTGGCCAGAATCTGGCAGCGTGCTGACGAGGGTGTAGCGGCCATAGCGCATTACTGGTTCTTTTTCAGGAACGGCCCCGCCAGGATAGAGGTCTGGCGTCAACATGTCCGGGTTTCGACTGCTGTCGAAGGCGGGCTTGGGTGTCTGCGCGGTATGGGTCGTGCAACTTGCGATCAACGCGAGAAGCGAGAGCGTGGTGACGTGCCTGATCATGTGCCGAGAGGCCCCCTGTAATGATAGGGGGAAAGGTGACAGGCTGATACCAAGAGCGCAGTAGGAAATAGAAAACTGCGTCTTTAGGTATTTCGCTATCTATAATGCCAATATGCTATCGTCAAGTTTTCAGGGAGAGGTTGCGATGAATGTCTTTGGCTTAGCAGTGCTCGCGCCCACCTGCCTGTTCAGCTACCTTATTAGCAGCGGCGACAATTCGATAGCGATAGTAGCTAACATTTTGTTCTATACTAGCGCCACAGCCATTTACTTATTCCCCTCAATTTACACAGCTCTAGTCGAACCAGCTCCTCCTCGCCGTATATTTATCATCAATCTGTTGGCTGGATGGACCTTAATCGGCTGGTGGGCGGCTTATCAATTGGCCATGTGCTATCCTCAGAGTCAACCAGTTGAATAGTAATTAAACGTGTACGGAGTTGCGCACAGTGATCATCAGGTCAAGTTGATTTTATAAAATTTATCCGAGCAAAAAAGCTTTGGGGCTTTTGTTATTTCAGTATGTATGTCGTTAATGGGTAGGGTTATTTCTACGGGGCGCATCATGGATAGACGAGTATGAAAAAGCGTGGAAGCACCTTTTCGAAGTGGTTTAATAATAAACTTCATCATCGCAGCCACGATGAACCTCTGAGTGACGGCACATGCATAGATGTTCAAGTGAGAATTACTTCCTCCAGCGTCACCCAGCTCTTTATTGGTGTGTATCGAGGCGACGGTGTTGCAATTTTGAGGAATTTTATGAGAACCTTCCCACAGAGACTATGACAAAAGCTCTGGTATGGGGAACTGATAGGGCTCGAGCTTTTGCTGTGACAGGAAAGTTATCTGATCAACATCTCGGGGATATCAACAAGTAAGTTTGGTGACTTCGCTGAACGGTTTCAGATTCAGAATCTCATTGATAACTCTGATCTGGCGCTGGCGATTGTATCGGGCTCAATGAGGTCACTTGCCAACTGGCGCTTATCCAGCAGCATTTGCCAGAGCATCTGGTCGATGGTGTTTTCCACCAGCGGGATTTTCACCACGACCATCCTCAACTGCCCATTGCGGTAGGCCCTGTCCTCAGCCTGGTCCTGCAGTCCAGGCGTCCAGGGGAGGCCCAGGAACATCACATAGTTGGCCGCAGTGAGGTTGTTGCCGGTGCCGGCAGCGGAGGTAGTGGCGGCAAAGACACGGGTTTCTGGATCACTTTGGAATTGATCGATCGCCTTCTGCCGTCTGCCTACAGAGTCACTGCCGACAACCGTGACGCACCCGTACTCAGCTTGCTTGCACCGAGTGCGAAGTGTTCCTACCGTATCCATGAACTCACAGAACAAGATAACTTTGTCCTGCGCGTCCAGTTCGCACAGCAGCTCCATCACGACTCGGACCTTCACCTGCTCGAGCAACTGACGTAGTGATCCCAGCCTGGCCAGGCTAGGTCTGTCTTCAAGGCGAATCTGATCGTATTGCTTGCGCTCTTCAGTGGTGAGTTCCACGGGCAATGTTTGTCGCTGTTTGCCTTTGAGTCCGGGTAAAACATCCTTGCGTCGACGAAGCATCCAGTCGCCAATCGCGTCGCGCAGATTCTTGCGAAAATCCTGACTGCCGGTGAACTGTTCGCAGAATTCTTTGAGGGGCAGCTTCCCCACAGGATGGCCGGATAGCCGTAACAGCGTGTGCAGCTCTGATTCTCGGTTGAGGACTGGCGTACCCGTCAGCAGGTAACGGTTGGGTATCTTGGCGGCAATGTCGAAGCCGTGACGTGTCCACGCGGCGGTCGGCTCTTTCAAACGGTGGGCCTCATCGATGATCATCACCTCAAAGTGGCCCGCATGCAGGACAAAATCACCCAGGCGTTCGTAGTTGGTGATTATCCACTGCAATGAAGGATCAAAGGCTTGCTGACCGATTGTGGCATCTGGATACACCATCTGGATTTCTCGTTGCCAGTTGATGATCAGCGTCGACAAGGTGATGACCAAGATAGGTCTACCAGCTGCTCGGACAGCAGCGGCGATGATTGCCTGGCGTGTTTTGCCGAGGCCCATATCATCCGCAAGCAAGGCGCTGGTTCGCTGTAACAGGTGCCTGATGCCCGCAGGTTGGTGGTCCAGTAAAGAATATCCAGCCAAGGCCTGATTGATTTGCTCGGTGGTGAGCCCGGTGCGCTCGATTGAGGGCACCGCGGCTAGATACACGTCGGTTGATGTGCTGTCATCAGTGGCTTGCGCTGCGCGCTCCTGTGGAGGTCCACCAAGACTGATGCGGGTGATTTCATCAGCTGGAACAATGGATCCGTCGGTCAGCAGCTCTTGCACGGTATCGAGGATCTCGAACTGATCTTCCGACAGTCCAAGCTCCAGGATCAGGTTGCTTCGCACCACTTCCGCGCCAGCGTCGATGCGCCAGGACTTGGAATGCCCGAGATACACGCCGTGCATGCGCCTTGAAACGGCGACCGCGCCAGGATGATAGTCACCTGACAGCAAGATCCCGCCCTGAACGAGTGGAGCTATCCGAAAGGTCAGCCCCCAAGTGAATGCCTGCCGATCTGGTACGCGTTGTGCCGTTGAGATTTTCTGTGAAAACGTCTCCCAACTTTCATTGAAGCGGTCCTCGGACAACTCCATCAACCGGTGGAAGAGCACGTCCAGGTCATCCAGCAACTTGCCTTTGGGCAAGCGCCAATAGCGATGCTGGGGATGCTCGGCACGGCGGATGTAGAAACCATCACGTTCGAGAAATAGCCGATTGGCTCCGTCTACGTACTGCAACAGAATGCCGAAGTCATAGCCGTCGAAGATGATTTTTTCGACCAGGTCCTGCCGGCGGTTCATGAGGCGCGGACGGCTCATGTTTTGCCCAGGCGCAAGTTGATCCATTCCGCGCATGCTTGAGCATGCAATTTTTTCCGGTTTCGATTTGTATAGCGCGACATGGATAGGGTCTGGTCGGGCCATTCCAGGTTGATGGCGATTTCACCCGATTTGATCTTTGCCCAAAACCATTGATAAGCCCGGTCAACCCTGGAGCCCGACTTAGGCGTGCGATTGCGTACCCCTCGCAGTTGTGTCGTCATCAGGTGTTTGGGAGTCAATTTTTCTAGCGTTTCTCCCCAGGCGCTTTCATTCATCTGGATTTCAGCAGAGGCCAACGATTGCCCGTTTTCTCGAACCGAAAAAAGACGGCAGTTGCCCCGATAAGCGCTGTAGTCGTAACCATCAATGCAATGGCCCAGCGCTCGATGTTCCGCATAAAGATCAGCGGGACAGTTCAGTTCCACAATTTGCAGCCCATTCGGGCTTACGAGTGGTGTGTCGTTTGGATTAAGCAGCGGCCTCCAGGACGTTAAAGAGTCTGTTTTTGTTTGGGGATCTGCTGCATCCAGGGCTTCACGTATGTCTATCATCGCGAGGTGAAAGGCATCCACCAAACTGGCGATCTGGTGATAGGTAGCAGTAGCAATGAAGCTTTTGAGTTTTTGCAGTGCTTCAGAGGCATCGGGTCCGTAGCTCTGATCTATGTTGTTGAAGAGCTCGTTCAGGTCTCGTAAGTCGTCGGCGATTTGGTGCCAACTGGGGTCAGACCAATCTGTTGGACACCCTGACAGCATTCTGTTCCAGTCCTGCGTTTGCTCCCGCAGTTGATACGGGATTTTATCCAGCAAGGCGAAGAACGTGATCCAGTGCGCTTTTTTAAGGGGGCGGCGGTTGCCCAGTGAGGCTCCTAGCAGCAGTCGATGCCAGGGCACTTCAGGCCCCTCACGATTGATACGGGTCAATGCACTGCCGGTATCGAATACTCGTTGTTGCCCTAAGTAGCGCACTGCCGCACGCGGCGCCTGTAGCAGCCAGGCCAGTGTGTCGATAAGCGGAAGTCCTGCGTCTGCAATGCGACCGATCAGGCACTCTTGCGCAACGATCAAAGAGCCATCGTCGCTCCAGTTTGGGCGGCATTCTTGAAGGTCGTCCCACGGGCAGGTCATGTATGCCTGTTGCTGCCCATCCCACGGCCATGGCCATTGATCTGCTAGTACCAGAAGTGGAATCAGTACTGGCTGGGCTTTTAGGGCCTGGAGGCGGCGTTTACGGTCACCTTGAGCCAGCCAGTTATAGAGCTTGGGGGAGGGGCATTGCACTGAACGAACGGCGAACAGTAGTTCCTGATCCAGGCACTGGCAAAACTGCTTCAGCGTGCTGCCAATCTGCTTCAGGTAAAACCGGTTTCGGGGAATGAAGTACCGATTGTTGCTCACCATTGAATCGTATCCGCTGCGATTGAAGCTCCCGAGATCTTCAATCGACAGGGCTTTCGCCCTCTCTCCAGCCGACTTGCAGAAGGAGGTCAGTAGGACGTCTGCATACCAGCGTTTTTCAAACCTGAGCAGTAGTTGCTGGGCCACCATTGCGGTGGGTTTTCTCTTATGCACGCGGTCCTTGCTGAAGATTTTGCAGGCCTTAACCTGATGACCATCGAAGTACTGGAGGTGATCGCCGATTCTGGCCAGGACTGGTTGTATTTGATCACTTGTTGAGGGCAGGGTGACGCACCAGCACCGAGTGTGGACGGTTGAACTCAGATAGGTTTCGATGAATGAGGTCAGTCGGGAGGGCGGTACGCTAAAATGCAAAGCCCAGGTCTGGGCGACTTCAATCTGCCGGTCAGAGAACTTCTCCAGCTTCGGCGCCAAGATGCGCAGTCCCAACACCGATTGTCTTTTCTGCACGCTCACCCATGACCTCCTCTGCGATTCGAAGAGAATGTCGGGTATAGGGTAGGTATCGTTCCAGCGTTAATGCATAACGCCCATCACGGTGATTTAGGGCTTGCCGAATATTTTGGAAGAGAAGAGCTGTAGGCAGTATTTGATGAGCTTGGATTTACCAGTAGTCAGGCTTCACAGCCGGCTTTTTTTGAGTAGATACCCGGTTTGGAAACTGGTGGCTGGCAAGTTCTTCAGTTGTAACGATGTGGCGCATCCAATGTGCATGATGTTTAAGGGATCCAGGTATCGTTCGTTTGATACCTTCACGGTGCGGCAAAATCACCCCGATACGTAGGTTTGGAAAGTCTTCTCGGAGCGCTCGCAAGGCGGGGGTCATGTCGGTATCAGCCGAAACCAACACGATCTGCTGGATACGCTCCTCCGGCATCAGACTCGCTTGGCGAGCTGCTAGCCGATACATGCTGATAGCGATGTGAACGTCCGTTTCTTTTTCTTCAAGCTTCCAGATATCGACCTGGTCGAGCCTAGACGCCGGAGTGTTCTTATTAACAAAACGAGGAGCTTTGCCTGACTCTAACTGATGGCGCCCGTACGTAACGTCAACACCGCGTGCTATCAAGGCGCGGAGGTAACTATCTTGAGCTTCTTTCGAGCGGATGCCACGGCTGGCAAGTGAGGGTTTCACACCGGAAGTGAAAAAACTGACCGATACCAGAGTGTTGTCAGGGTGCTCGACTCGCAGAATGTGCGCGAGCAACGATGGAAGATCGAGCCATTTGTACTGCGTGCCTGCGAGTAGGCCGTAAAACAGGTTGTAACCGTCCACAAAGCAGGCTGTACGCAAGATATTCAGTCCTTGGAAACGAAAAAACCGGCGCAAGGCCGGTTTCTTCACCCCAACAGCCAGCGAACTGAATCGCTGCGTACGGGGCTGAGTAGTAAGTTAATGATGACATAGTTGCCATGTATGTCAACTACCCTGTCACAATCGCGTTCATGCCCCTCCGTCTACCCCCGTTTGGGTTTGTCGAAGTCCGGCTTGCCATTCAAGTTTGGAAAACTCACCTTGCATCCATTCGATTTGAAGCCTGTGCAACCCCAGAAGTCATAGCCACCGTCCCCTTTTTTTTGTCGCCTTGCGAGGGGCTGATTGCACTTGGGACAGTTGAAAGCGCCACCTGCTTTGGGTGGGCGTGGACCTGACGCCATAGGCACACTCGGCATTCCTCGCTGCTGAGACAGTTCCTCTTCCAGGCGCCTATGCAGACGTGCAACGACAGCTCCATAGGTGTCTTGGCCCTGGGCGATTTTGTCCAAATCGCGCTCCAGCTCCCTCGTAAAATCGAGCTCCACGAAACTGAAGAACCCTTCCAGCTTCGCGATTGTTTCCTCTCCCAGCGGCGCCGGTATCAGCTTGCGGCTTTTTTCCTCGATCATTCCTTTGCTGGTGATGTTCTTCAAGATCGAGGCGAACGTACTGGGACGACCAATACCGCGGCGCTCCATTTCCTTGATCAGACTGGCCTTGGTGTAGCGGGATGGCGGCTGGGTTTTCTTCTTCAGCAGTTCTCCGTTGTGCACAGAGAGGATCTGTTTTGGTGAGAGTGCAGGAACTGGGTTGCTCGCTGCTGCATCTTCCTCATCGTCTGTGTCATCGCCCTTGAGCAGTTTCCGCCACCCAGGATGAAAAAGTGTTTCACCAGTTGCATTGAATCGCAGAGCTTTACCATTTGGGCCAACCGCGAGCAGTTTTACAGCACGCACGTCGAAAACCGCCGCTTCGATCTGGCTGGCCAGCGCCCGGACCCAAATCAACTTGTACAGGGCGAGCTCCTCGTCGTTCTCACCAGCTTTTGCATCAGCCCAATGCGTCGGGGTAATAGCGGGGTGGCCTTCCTGCGCGCCTTCGGCGGCCTTGAATGTACGTCGCTGGTCGACGGTCTTCAACCCGATGAATCTAGCTACGGTTCTTATATCCTCCATAGCCTCGTCTGGTACGTTGGGATTATCCGTCCTGTGGTAGGTAATGACGCCTTGTTCATACAATCGCTGGGCGACTTGCATGGTTTTGTCCGGGTCCCATTTCAAGGCGTTGCTGGCTGCTTGTTGAAGGGTGGAAGAGATAAAGGGCGCGGGTGGATGGCGCTCAGCATTGCGGTCTTCACAGGACTCGACGACGACATTACGTGTGCCGGCGACGAGTTGAGCCAGGTTGGCATCTTGAACGTAAGGAAAGTCTTTGCTTGCGAACTCCGGTACCGGTTGCCAATCTGCATACCAGGTGGAGCCCTGATTCATATCCATAAAGTTCAGACGCACTCCGAAGTGGCTGACTACCTGGAAGTTACGGATCTCGCGCTCGCGCAAAACCACCAGGTATACGGCAGGCGATTGCACGCGGCCTGCAGAGGTGGGCTTGCCCATCAGTCGGCGTAGCTCCTGAGTCACCAGGTAACCCACCAAACGATCAAGTACACGCCGGCATTCTTGTGACGCGACTCTGTTCAAATCGATTTGGCGAGGATTGGCTAGAGCCTCTGCGACACGCTTAAGGGTGATTTCATTGAAGGTGACGCGTTTGTAGGCTTTGATCGCCAATACTTGCTGGATGTGCCAGCTGATGCTTTCACCTTCGCGATCCGGGTCGGTTGCAAGGTAGATTTCATCGGCCTCTTTAGCTGCGGCCTTCATGGTTTGCACGGCCTTGGCGCTTTTTTCCAGGATCACGTACACCGGTCTGTAATCTTTGCGGACACCGGTAGTGATCATGCTGTCGTCCTGCCCACTGGCCGGCAAGTCGCGTATGTGCCCACCACTTGCGACCACCTTCCAGTTTTCACCTGGGCGCAGCTTCTCCATCATTGGCTGAAGCTTTTTCCGCTTCCCAGGTGCCTCGATGATCAATAGCTTCACGGTGTGCCCCTTCTCAATTAAGCAGAGAGGGACTGTCACGTCATGGCAGGTAGGGCTTCAATGGGAAATGGTCAATGCACAACGGGAGGCTTTTAGCGGCTAGAGCTTAAGCGTCAGCTGCTGTTCCTGGGCAAAGCCCTTTAGCCACGACGCGCGCATCGCAGGATGGTGGTAAGGGCAGTCATACACCCGTAGCCCTTTCCGGGCGGCGTCAGTACCGGCTATTTGAACGGCAGTATGGGGGTTATTGAATTGCCGCCTATCTGCTGGTTTCAAAGAAGTTCGAGATTGCGCCATTGGCTATCGGTCCCCGAAGAACAGATCTATCAGACAGTAGCATCACGAATAGAGCATTTTTTTCCACAAAAACGGAGGTTTTAATCTTCTGTGCTTGAAATAGCCGAATGGAAGTGTGGCTCAACCAAAAAGTTAACGAATGGCGCGATTTTTTGCCAACCAATTGGCGGGCTTTATGTCAATTCGTAGCGGGCTCGTCCGTCCAGTTCGCAGCTCTGATCCACGCGATGAAGTCCTGAGTGGATTGTCCGCTTTGAACACGTAGTTGTTCCAGCTTGCCGTATAAGTGTTCAGACATTTCGTCGTCATCGTCAAAGTCGACGCGGTATTCAGTATCTAAGCGGTATTCATCGAGCAAGGTGTTGATAAATCGGCGGGCTTGCCAGGTATCAAGGTCTGTCTCTCCACGCCCCCCCATCAGATACTCCCCCGTTCGCCACCCAACTGGAGCCCATGATGCTCGGTTTAGGTCCAGGGTGAGCCCGTAGTAGTCCGGAGCATTCACCTCGCTCTCATCGAAGTATGCCCAGTACACACGGCCTAAACCTGGGTGCTCTGCGCCAATTACAACGAACCCTGTAGGGTCCCTCAATCCTTCATCCATCGGCGCCTCCTAATTTATAGCGATTTCCTAACCAGGTTGGGGGAAACGATGAGCTGTTCCCCCAACACCGACAGCTACCCGAATGGGCCGAAAATTTAAGCCCCTGTATTCAGAGTTGCGGTGGATCGGTATCTGGATATTCATCCGGGCCTGGAGCTGGCTGCGGCCGCGATTCGGGTCTGTTGGTCTGTTGCGAATTCTGATTTTGCGAAGGCGCCAGATTCACCATGGTCACGCGGTGTGGCAGCATGCCGACTCGGCTGGCCTGGATTTTCAAAGCTTCGAATTCACCTTCGTCGTTCTTCCAACGGTCCATGACGGCGCGACCGGATACCAGCACTCGCATTCCTTTCTGGAACAGTTGCGAGTAATGCTCGGCGTCCTTGTGCCACCACTCCACATTCGCCCAAAAACCGCCACGATCTTCGTAGCCGCCTTTGCCATCCGGAATCGAATTGTCGAAGTAAACGTTGGCTCGCATGAGTCGACGTGGGTCTTTATTGCCGTTGGGGAATTCTTTGAATTCCGGTGCAGAACCGATATTGCCTTCCCAGCCTTGTACGGGCGTGCCCATGAGTGTTCTCCGAGGTTATTGGTGTTGCGTTGGATTGTTGAGCTGCTGCAGGCGAGCGGTATACACGGCCTCTGCCTGGCCCATTTTTTCTGCGCACTCGGCGGCCTGTTTGGTGATCGAGTGCAGCAAACTCATTTGCATGTTCAAGGTGATGCGCTGCAGCTCCATCACGTAAAGATCCTGCAGCATGGATTCCGGTGTTCTGGGTGACCCCATCATTTCTGCCCAAACCCCGACGCCCATGCGCCGATCTGTCACCTGCTGCCATCTCAAAAACTGGGTACCGGCTTGGGTGTTCTGCTCAGTCAATCGCACTGGAACAAGGGTGAATGGATATCGACGGGCTTGGCTCAGTACTTCCTGGGCAAGAGCTTTTAGGTCCGATTCTTGAGCTCGGCAAAGATCGGCAAATTGGGTCAGCTCCCCCTTACCTTTAAAAGGCTTTAAAAGGCCTTTTAGTGAGGCGGCCTGTTGCAGTCGCTGAAAGGCTTCCTGTTGCAGTGGCCGGAAGGCGGCCTGTTGCAGCGACCCATCATTGGAGGGAATCTGGCCCATGCTCTTTAACCCTCAACGGAGTCATCGAGATGATCATCCGTCTCGGTTTGCTGCTGACCGCGGATGATCGGTGGAGCGAAATTCGAACGGCGGGTGCCTTCCAGGATGTCCTGTGGCAGCTCACCGTAGCGCTCGTACATTTTGTGGGCTGCTTCAGCTTTGGCATTGTTTGCGGCAAAGTCGTCGCGAGCAGCGCCTGAGTATTTATAAATCTGGGCCAGGCCAAACAGTCTCCGCAGTACCGCTGCGCCTTCATCAATCCAGGTTTCCATATCGTGCCGGCCGACAAGGCCAACGTGCTGGGCCAGCAAAATGCGTCTGACAATTTCGTCGTAGTTCGTCAGCAGGTACACGGCCTGAAATCCGAGGGGATTGGAGATGTACAGCGGGAGGCTGACAGGCTGGATCGACAGGTTTTCGCTAATGCTGATGGCCGGCGGAAGGGAGGCCATGGCTGTGTCCAGGCGATCTTCGATGGTCTTTAACGCTTCCTTGGAATCGTTGATCTTCTCTTCGAGGAGGATCATCCACCAGTCAGAGTAGGGATCATCCTGTTGGGCGCCACGAGACATCCGATTGACGACAGTGCAGAACCCTGACAGACCGATGATGCCGGCTTTGAGGTCATTTTTAGGGCGCCCCATCCATATACGAGCGGCGTGGTGAGTGTGAAGGGTGAGCTTCACATCGCTGCGCAGTGAACCGATGTTGAGCCGGAAGTTATCAGCCATGGTGCAGTGTTTCCTTGGGAAGAGGATTGACGTACCCATGCTGCAATTTGGCTATAGGAGACGCAGCATTAAATGCGTAGCCCGATGGAAGGGGATTTGTTGATGCTTCTATATATAGGAAGAGATGTAACTCGCCTGTGAGCTGATGACCTCCACTGATGCCGGACCCTGTTGGTGTGTTGCGGGCCGCAACACTTACATGGCTGCCACCATCGATGCCGGATTCTGCCGGGGTGATGCGGGCCGCATCACCTGTATTGCTGCCGGCACCGATATCTGATCCTGCTGAGGTGGTGCGGGCCGCACCACTTGCATGGCTTCCACCATCGATGCCGGACCCTGCCGAGGTGGTGCGGGCCGCACCACTTACATGGCTGCCACCATCGATGCCGGATTCTGCCGGGGTGGTGCGAGCCGCATCATCTGTATCGTTGCCGGCATCGATATCGGATCCTGCTGAGGTGGTGCGGGCCGCACCACTTGCATGGCTGCCGCCATCGATGCCGGATCCTGACAAGGTGTTGTGGGCCACAACACTTGCTGTGTCGCCGGTCCAGATTCCGGCCACGGCCGCTGTGCTGTGGGCCGCGTTACCTCGATGACCTCGTTGTCCGCCTAACATCACGGATGTGTACCCCGATTAGGCTTCAGCAGATGCAACATTCCGCTGAGTGTGTGTTTTGCGGTTTGTATCGACTCAGGGCTACGGGGCTGAGTTACCGTCTTCGTCGGCTGCTCTGTGCCCTCTGGCGGCGCTGAAGCTTCTTGACGCTCGTGACTCGCTTTTGCCTTGTCGTCAGGGTTCCATTGACTGTTGAAATCTCCGCGAACGGCCATTCCGACGAGTGTCATCAAGTAACCCAGCGGGTTACGGACACCTCCCGAGTCACAGCGGTGGACCCATTGTTTGATCAGCGCCGGTTTCAACTCTGCTGGAACCTTTTGCAGCGCCATGACCGCGTTCTGTTTTTGCTCGACCGGTAGACGATGCAGTGCACCGAGTAAATCGGCAGCCATGTCGTTTGGTGTGGGCGGTACATGTACAGAGCTTTTACAAACATCTTTGTGTGTATCTGTATACGTACTATATGAGTTCGGATGCCGAACTAAGCCCGAACTCAGTGATTTACGGCTGAGTTCGGCATCCGAACTCTGCTCCAAAGCGATTCGCTCTTCGCCTTTTTCACTGAGTTCGGTATCCGAACTCAGTGGAGATAGAGCTATATTTTGCTGAGTTCGGATTCCGAACTCAGTCGCTTTAAGTACGACGGGCGCCTGCGCTTTGGTCCAGGCCTGGCTATTCATGCGGGATTCGATGATGTCCAGCCTGCTAGGTAAGCGTTGGCCAACATCAGGATCAGATGCAAATTCCTTCCAGGCAATTTCTGCCACTTCGCGAATCACCTTGGTCTGGTGCTGCATTGACTGCGCGAGTAGCTGCAAGTAGTCCTTGTCGAACTCTAGAGCTTCGGCCGGTGTGACCGGTTCGTCATGAAGCAGGTAGACGTTGCCTTGCACTTGTCCACTCAGATCATTGCGCACCCGTCGCCCCAGGCTAAGCCAACGGGTAAGCCGTAGGGTCACTAATGCTTTTGATACAGTTTCACGTGAAGCAGGCCTACCGGGTTGCATACCCAAATATGGCCGCAGTTGGTCATAGGTAGGGAACGCCGTAAGGCCGTCGTCGTTGATCAGTAGGCGAAATACCTGCCAGGTGTTTCTTTCAAGCGGGGTTAAGCGATCATCCAAAAGCAATCGGCGAGGTACCGTTTCGTGTGGGTTCCCGCTGAAAATAATTCCGGAGTAGGGGGAAGACCCTTCAATCCCCGGAGGCGCCGACTCTTTTTTCTGAAGCAAATGAGCTTCAAGGTGACCCGAGGCCGAGTCTAAAAGCGTCGACAAGGGGAGCCGAGACAACCTCATAATACAGAGTCACCTTCCACCGATGTCGCTGCAGGCTGTGCAAGTCGTTGAGAAGACACAAGCTGTAGCCTTCTCGGAAGGCCAGGGTTTGCTGGAGGGTAAAGCCCTTCCTTTATCCAGGACTGAATGCGATGCCAGATGATGGCCAGGCTGAGGTTCTCGTGGGTTTCATCTGGGCTAGTATCCTGTGGAGCATTGAGTTCCTCGGCGACTAACATGGCGATGTCCAGCAACGCGAGACTGTCGCCAAGCTCTACCTGATGCTCTTGCATTAGGTGCGTCCATCGGTACCAAAGCTGAGCGTCCATCTCCTCACTGAATTCGCGCCAACGGCCACGACGTGCCGTCACGCCGATCATGAGGCGTTGAAGGGCCACATCCTGCGGAGACAGCCCGAAGAACTGTTGCAGCATTTGAGTGGTCGCGCCAAGTCGCAGCGCACGTTCAATCATGCGCACTTCTTCATCAGAACGCTGCGCGCCTGACAGTAGTTTTTTTACCATGTCCCCATCAATGGTGACGTTGCACCAAGACACGGGAGTGTTAAGCAGCAAGCTCAGTACTGAAGGTTGTTGGAGCTGAGCCAATATCTCTGGCTCCAGGCCCATTTCGATGCAGCGCCGAAGTTGGCCATTTCGCATGTGATGAAGCACCTGTGACAGGATTGCTTCATTTATTGGTGTCTTGGACATGACGACTCCCCCTTGTAGAGTCCGTGTGTTAACTGGCTGAATTCGGACCGTTGTTGGCGACTGACTGGATTTCCAGATCAATCAAACGTCTTGCGAGACGAATAATGCGGAACAGCTTCACTAAAGCGCCGTCGCTGAGACGGCATTCACTTTCAGGGGGCTGATCTTTTGTGTGAGGCTGGCCCAGTAAGATCTGGCCCAGCCCGGCTGCGAACTCGAAGTCAGCCAAAGCGTCAATTTGAAGCTCGGGTTGCTGCTGAATCATTTTCAGTACGATGGTCATTGAGCCGCTCAAAGACTGGAGCAGCGTCAAGGTATGTTGGGCTGTGGCAGTAATTTCGACTTCCGCTTCGGGGTGTCGGTAGCTGAACCCGACGCCACCATCGATATCGATAAATTGACCTGGGGCTTTGACCGAGCTGGCTATTTCGCGAGCCAATTGAGCAATGTGCTGACGCAGGGTTGCGGTATTGTCTATTTCGCGTTCGATGTACCAAAGGTCAGAAATGGGATTGAGTCCGCCCGCTTGAACAGGTATGGCCACCAAGGCATTGGAGGCGAAGTCGGGCAAGACCTCACCGTCAAGCGCAGCGAGCTCCCGTTTCATCTTGTCGACTCTGGGAGAAGTCTTCACAGGACTCGCAATGTGCCCATCGATACGTGCTTGGCGTTCTTGTGGGCTCATTTGCTCCCGCGGAGTAGGGGCCAGTTGCTGTTGGACCCCTTGAGGTGAAGGACTCTCTTTGGAGGGCGTCGTCTTATGTGTGCTGCCCCCCGAAGGAGCAGGGGGTAGTTGTAGAGGGTTCTGATTAGCCTCAATGCCATTGTTTGAGGCGTTAAGTTGAGTCCCCCCCTCAAATTGCGATGCAGGGTACTGTGGCAGCTCAAGAACCGGCGTAGAGCGGCGCAACTGGTCCTGGTTCTGAGTGATTTCCAGCAGTATCTTTTCGTAACCGAGATTTAAAGGCTTTTTGAGCTGATCAATTAGTTCGTCCTGGAATCGCTGGAACAGAAACTCTTCTGCATCGCCCTCAAACTGGGACAATACATCTTGAAAAATTGTCTCAAATTCTAGAATCGGCCCATTTTCTTGCGTTTGGTAATTGCGCTCCCAGCACTGCAAGGCGCTCTTTCTCAAAGAAAGAATCTTCGAAACTCGGTCTACACCTAGTCCGGAATACAGCACCGTAGGAATTGCAGGAAGCAGGTAGCGGATGGCGTCCTGCATTCGGCTTATGTGCGTATGAGAGATAGGGTAGCCATCTGCGCTGAGCCGCCGTGAAAGCTCACGCAATGAGATAGATTCCCCTGCCTCTGTTTCATATAGCGCTCTCGCTTTGTCGACCCCAATAGCCCGCTCAATGAATAGGAGCTGGCCTTGCAGGTCGTTTTCAGCCAAGTGGCCGGTGAGCGAGATGATTTCGCCCCGAACGGCGTCCCAGGGGCGAAATAGGCAGTGAAACTTGAAGTACTTCTCGTCGCCGGTCTCACGATACAACTCGTTTAAAATTGCCAGACGAGTGTTACCGCCGTTGCGGATCCGGTACTTATCTTCCCCAGGTTTGCGGGTTACGGGAGGTGGCGTATCGAGACCCCGATTTCGTATCGACTCTTTAATTTCATCGTACTTCGGGTTACGAGTCGTCCTTGGGTTTTCGTCATACGGCAGCGTTTCGTCGAGGGTCAACAGCATGGGTGTATCGACGATGGGGTCACTCATCCGCGCTGCCACTGGCGACTTCGATTCAAACGCCGGCAGCAACAGCTTATCTTTCATGGTCTGGGCCAAAGACGGTTTCATACTCTGGCTCCTGGCTGCGCGTAAGCCGGGCTTGCCGCCAAAAGCTGGTCAATGATTTTTAAAGCACGATCAAGAGCGGCTTCAAGTTCGGCAGTTGTTTCCAGCCGATAAACAATTTCTGAGTTCATCGACCTGGCGTTGTCACGTGCTTCCAACGCGATGCGTTCGCGCATCCCGTCGGGAAGGCGAATAACGAATTTTTCTTCATGCAGACGCTTTGGTTTGTTACTCATGGTGGGCTCCGATGCCTAGGGTAGAAAGTGTGTTCAGCGACGTTTCAACTGATCAGTGAGTTGGGTAGGTAACCCCTTGATGACTAATGAATTGGACGCCTCGTCGTACTCGATCTTGTCCCCTAGCAGATGCGCTTCAAAACTGATGGACAAGCCTTCGGCACGGCCGGTGAACCGACGGAATTGGTTGAGAGTGCGTTTATCCAGGGGGATTTCCGGCGACAGGCCGTAGTCCTTATTGCGGATATGGTCGTAGAACGCCTTGGGCCGATCTTCATCGATCAGGCCCGAGAGTTCCTCCAGGCCCATGGGTTCACCGAGCTTGGCCTGGCTGGTGGCGTAGTCCACCAGGGCCTTGGTTTTCTCGCGGGCCGATTCGTCTGGCAGGTCTTCGTTTTCAACGAAGTCGCTGAACGCCTTGAGGAGGGTGCGGGTTTCGCCCGGGCCGTCGACGCCTTCCATGCAACCAATGAAGTCGCTGAAATACCCCGAGATCTTCTTACCGTTCTTGCCTTTGATGTACGAGATGTACTGCTTGGACTGTTTGTTGTTCTGCCACTCGGACAGGTTGATACGCGCCGCCAGGTACAGCTGGCCAACGTCCAGGTGGCGTGAAGGAGTGACGTCCAGATCTTCAGTGACCACCACGCCTTCACTGTGATGGAGCAGGGCAACAGTTAGGTAGTCGGTCATGCCTTGCTGGTAATGGGCAAACAGTACGTGGCCACCGGTGGAGAGGTTGGATTCTTCCATCAGCTTTTGCAGATGCTCGACCGCCGTGTGGCTGAAGGCGGTGAAGTCCTGGCCACCTTCAAAGTACTGCTTTAACCAGCCGCTAAACGGGTGCGCGCCGGACTCGGCATGGAAGAAACCCCAGGCCTTGCCTTGTTTGGCGTTATAGCTCTCGTTGAGTTCGGCAAGCATGTTCTCGATGGCGACCGATTCGGATAGCTCCGAATCGCGTGCCTGGAGGACAGCTGGTGTGCCATCGGGTTTTTTGTCGATCAGGTGGACGATGCAATGACGGATAGGCATTAGATTGCCTCCTGCGAATGTAGGGTTTGAGCTCGATCAGCACGACGAATACGGGCTTTGGCATTAAGGCCTGAGCGGTAATCGCTTGCGGTTGATGAGGTGTAAATCGATCCAAGGCCAGACTTGGTGAACTTGATGTGGCCACCTTGAGTGCGAGACACCGTCCAGCCATTCGCTTCAGCAAACTTCACGAGTACACGAAGGCTCTCGCTTTTTCCGCGTAGGAGATTGGTGGTCATAGCTCTGCATCCCTGGCTGCCAGAACGTTACCGGTCTGGATCGCGATGATTTCAGCCTGGTCGCCAGGAAACTTGGTACCGAGCTCATGCAAAAAGTGACGCGTAGCCTCACGTGCTCCAGGGACGCGGAACACCACGCTGCAGTGCTGAACTTCCGCGGGGTGTTGCAGGTGAGACATGACGGCCACTTTCAGCGAGCAGCACTGGAGGTAGCGGGGCACCCAAACCGACCAGAAGTAACTGGATAGCAAGGCGCCCGCGCAGAGCAGTTCAACGGTAATTGTTGCGCTGGGCGTGTTGGTCAGCTCGACGTAGCCGAGCTTCTCAAACTCCAACAGATCCTCACGCATGCTCATTGGGACCACGGTGCTGTGGTCACGAGCAAGGCGGCCGATCGCTTGAGCTAATGCGTCGAGCTCCACTGGGTTTATCCCAGATTTATGGGCATGAGCCACGGCAGAGGCTTCGAACACGGCACCGGCATGGATACTAGGAAATAGCTCGGCGCTACTGTGCATCCGACACCTCCTGAAGTTCCTCGATGTCATAGCTATTGCAAGTAGGGCAAATAAGCTCGTCCACTTCACCGCCGGGTAAGGCTGGAGCGCCACTCACTTGGTGTTTTGGGTGGTGGCTATCGCATTGAAGGCACCAGTGAGTGATGCGGACGAGAGTATTCATCGCTGAGGTGTGCTTTTTCATATTTGAGCCCCTTGCCAGCCGGCGTTAGGACTGAGGTTGGCAAACCGGGTCTGATTGGCGATGAAGGCTGTTCGTACGGTCCCAGTTGGGCCGTTACGCGCCTTGCCGAGAATGATTTCTGCAATGCCTTTGTGTTCGCTCTGAGGGTGGTACACCTCGTCCCGGTAGACGAACATAATCAGGTCCGCGTCCTGTTCAATCGCACCGCTATCACGCAGGTCTGCGTTGATCGGACGCTTATTTGGCCGACGCTCCAGTTCTCGGTTGAGCTGGGAAAGCGCAACCACCGGGCAATTCATCTCTTTCGCCAGGGCCTTGAGGGATTGGGATATAGCGCTGATCTCGTTGGCTCTGTTTTCCTGACCTGGGCAGCGCATGAGCTGCAGGTAATCGATCAGGATCAAGCTCGGGTGCCCGAAGCGACGAGCTGCTCGACGAGATTTGGCTCTGATTACTGCAGGCGTGAGCGCTGATGAGTCGTCGATGACCAGGCGCTCGCCATAGCCATTGATACGAGAAACCGCTGCAGTCAGCTTCGGCCAATCATCATCATCGAGCTTGCCCTTCAATAGCCTGCCCAGATCGATATGGCCTAGGATGCCCATCAATCGATACATCAATGCTTTGGCCGGCATTTCCATGCTGAAAACCTGAACTGTACGATCAAGCTTTGCCTGCAGAGCCGTATCTATGAAGTTCAAAGCCAGAGAGGTCTTCCCCATAGACGGGCGCGCGCCGAGGATGATCAGGTCGGCTTCTTGAAAACCCGACGTCAGCTCGTCCAGATCCTCCAGGCCTGAAGGCAGGCCGGTCACGGTGATATTGCCGTTGAAATGTTCGTCTATTTGTTCGACGACATTCGTCAGGCACTGGTTGATATTGACGAATTCCGTTGCGCTCTTGCCCTCACCCAGAGCGAACAGTTGCTGTTCAATTGATTCTTGAACATCCTCCGCACTTGCCAACGGGTCTGTCGCCTCGCGAGAGCATTGGTATCCAAGGGACATGAGCTGTCTGAGCCGAGAGCGATTACGCACGATGGATGCGTAATGCTCGATGTTGGCTACAGACGGCGTGTTTTTGGCCAGCTCGCCTAGATAGCCCAGCCCTCCGGCTTCGTCTGGCTCCTCCAGCGCGTTGTGGACGGTGACGATGTCGAACGGAATCGACTTGTCAGCAAGGCTTGCCATTGTCCGGAACAGCAACCGATGGTCGTGTCGAAAAAAATCAGAGGCATCCAGTTTGTCCGCGACGAGATCCCAGGTGTTGTTGTCGAGCAGTAGCCCACCTAACACACCTTGTTCAGCCTCTACGGAGTAGGGCGGTGAGAGGTCAAGGTGATTCATTTCCCTGACTCCTGACCTATCTGAAGAAAACCACTCCCGTTGCGTGCCCCCAGGGCTTTGACCATGTCGACTTCAACCTTCGCTGAATTGATCATGACCTGAGCAACCTCCGCTACCGCTTTAGCCCGTTCAATTTCCATTGGTTTTTCCGGGTCCAGGAGGCTCTCGATCGCGACGAACAGGTGATTACGTAGATCTTCAATCTTGTTCTTCATTTTCAACCTCCCGGATGGTGCGTTTGAGTTTGCCGATAGCGCGTATTGCGGATTTCAGCTCTTCCGGATACCGATGAATGGTGTTACGACGCATGCGTTCTGCCCTCGTCAGCAACTCCAGGTTATTCAGAGCTATATGGGCCTTGTTGCCGTCCTTGAAGCACACGCACATGTTTAAAGGGACTGGTCCGTGATGCTCCTCCCAGAGCAGTACGTGCACCGCTTTCCAGTCAACGGGTGGATAACCGGTATCGGTGATTTTCTTCTGCAGATAGCCGTCAGGAGTCGTGCGCAGGCTGCCAACAGGGAGCCAGTTCCCTGGTTTATTCCCTGCCTTAAACTGCGTTTGAGTCATGCGGCCAGAGGAGGGGAGCCCCTTGAGGCCCTTATTCCACGGGACAAAACCCTTGGGAAAGCGGAATTCAGCGCCCAACTTGCCGTCAAGCCGGCCACAGAGACTACTGCGAAGAAACTCGGTGCTTTTGCTCAAACCCAGCCGTTTGGCTTTGGCATAGACCTGATAGACGCTGAGCCCCAATTCGGCGGCTAGGACATGAGTCGGTTCATCGGGATAACGGGCAATGAGCGTGCGCTCTTCTGCCTCACTCCAAACATGGTGTTTGTGAACCGGGGTAAGCCCAAGCTGGGATCTGGCTTGTTCCAGCGCCGCCATGGCCAAAGGTGAAAGCGAATGAGTTCTCATTGGCTCCCCCCATGCCCAAGGGCTCCTTGTGACTGCTGTCCAACACCACGATGCAGCCTGGCATTCTTGCCCTGGTCCCATCCCGCTTGCAGAGAGCGGGTGTCATGACCTTTGGCTTCGATGGGCTTGATAATGGCTAGTGTTAGTTTTGGATGGTGCCATTCCAGGTAGGCTTGGATCTCCAGCGCAGTGTTTTCGTCTATCCCGCCTGCAAACTGGTTCACCTTAGAGGCGACGGCATTGAGCCAGCCCTCTGCAAACAGTTGGCCACGGTGACGTTTGGTTTTCAGTTGGCAGCGCTTCTGCTGGGCAACATGAGCTCGTCGGGCTGCCACAAGCTGGTGATGCAGCGTTGAATAGGTGTGAGCTTCCAGCTCGGGTGAAATACCTTTCCCCAAGAACTTGAAGCACCAGCCAAGTAACGGATTGAAATACGCCAAGTGGCTGCAATCGAAGGCTTGGGAGCAGATTGAAGCCAGGTTGTGCAGCCAGTCCTGCGGTGCCCGACGGGTTTTGGTACCCACAATGGCTTCTTCGATTGTATGGGCAGCGACTTCGGTGTGTTCCAGGTTGTACTGCTTCATCAAATGGCGCGCTTGGCGAAGTGCAATTTCCACTTCGTTTGGGGCAGCGCCTTGTGATTTGGCCAGCGCCATGAGTTTGGCGACCTTGCTGAGGACTTTTTGCTTGTCCATTAGTCGTCCCCTCCCTGTTGAAGGCGGGGGGAGAGCGCCTCTGACCACAGGCGAAGTGTTTCTTCCTCATCAGCAGAGAGGTGAGTGTGGGCAAGACAGTCCGCAACCTTCTGTTTTAAGGCGTCAAGACGGTTTTGAACACTCGAGCCATCGTCGTAAGCAATCTCTTGCTCAACAGTTTGCACAACGTCATTACGCAGAGAGAGAACCGTGCTTATCCAAAAGGCACTTGGGCTGGTCCAGCCAATAAGCTTTCGAGTTCTGGCAGGCGATAGGTAATCACGGAGCCTGAGATTGAACTCCCTTGGGGAATAACCATTCCTGAAAACGTCTGCGCGATTGAGCGTCAGCGCTGTTTTAAGAATATCCAGGAGAGGGTCCAAAGCCGTTGACTCAGGAACAAAAGGTTCTAGATATGTTTCAGCTACCAGGCGTTTGGCTTCGGCATATCGACTTTGCTGACGGCGTTTGGCTTGGCTTTCGTCGCGGCCGCGCTTTTCCTTCGCGTGCTTAATGTTCGAGTTCACTGACTCGATAAGCTTCGCGGCGTCCTGCAAAAGCTGAAGCTGTTCAACGCTCAACTGAGCGCCAATCCGACCGGGTAAATGGCAACCGCTTGTCAGTGCTCGGATTTCTCGTGCGGTTCCACTGAGCTTGGCTTGCAAGCTGCGCAATTGCTGAGCGCTGTAGTACTTGCCAACCTCTAGAATGAGATCTGCAGTAATACTGCGGGCGTCGGTAATGGAGGGCTTCGCCATTTCAACGACCCTCCCTCACCAAGTTGGCTACCTTTTCCTCGGTCATGGCCTCGAAGCGGTCACGCCATTCTGGGAAAAGCTCAATGGCCAAACGGCGGATGACGACTAGGGCTGCCGGAGATATTCGGTTTGAAGGCTGTCGGTATTCCAGGCGGTGTACTGGGACGCCCAGTGAAGAACCGCTACGAAACACCACTGCGCTGGGGACGACGCTATCCAGAACGTTGATTTCGTCATTGTCCTGGAAAATTTCCCGTACCGACTGCTCGATCATTTGCGCGTCAGTGGTTTGGTCGAGGTTGTTGACGACGATCCGCACGGGAGGGATTTTCATGCCCAGGCGCCCATAGGCGCGCAGGCCGTCCAACATCTGCATGGTTCCCCGGCTGAACTCCCGAGCAGCGAGCATATTGGGCGGAAGCGGGGATATGACCAAATCAGAGGCTAGGACCACCATTTCGAGCATGGCCGATCTGGCGCCTTGGGTGTCAATCAGTACCAGGTCGAAATGATCTTTGAACGCCGGCATCAGATTGGCGAGTCGCAACCGTCCGTCAGGTGCCTGCAGGAGCAGGCTGTTCAGTTGGTTGTTGATGTCGTTGGAAATGACAAGCGACAGGTTTGGAATCGCGGTGCTGGATATGATCTTGGCTGATTCGGTGATATTGAATGCCAGCAGGTCGTAGATGCCGCCCTGAGCTTCGTCGACCAATTGGTAATACGAGGAGAGTGAGGGCTGTGCAGGATCTAGGTCGATGAGGAGCACGCGCAGCCCTGCATCCGCACAAAAAGCGCCGAGGTTGGCCTCGATGGTGGTTTTGCCTACGCCGCCTTTGGTCGAAACGACCGCAGAGATTTTCATGGTTTGGAGCCTCTAATGTGGGTTCATTAGAGGCTGCGAGGCCACGGAAACAGCTATGTGTAGCGAACACGATCCTGGGCTCTGAAACACTAAAACCAATTGTCTT
This sequence comes from Pseudomonas sp. P867, assembly GCF_019891455.1. Taxonomy (NCBI): domain Bacteria; kingdom Pseudomonadati; phylum Pseudomonadota; class Gammaproteobacteria; order Pseudomonadales; family Pseudomonadaceae; genus Pseudomonas; species Pseudomonas sp. P867. Next base: position 117,015 of record NZ_JAFLXB010000001.1, read on the forward strand.
TTAACCAATTGGTCGTAGGTTCGAATCCCACACGACCCACCATTTTTGAGACCAGTTCAGGCTGGAATCGAATCTTAAGATCAGAGGCCAAAAGCGCTGATCGAAGAAGGCGACTGAAAGGTCGCCTTTTTTTTACCGGGGTATAGCGCAGTCCGGTAGCGCGCCTGCTTTGGGAGCAGGATGTCAGGAGTTCGAATCCCCTTACCCCGACCATATTAAAAATCCTCGTATCGAAAGATACGGGGATTTTTTTTGCGCGCGCGAATCTTGAATTCTCCGCAAAACAAATGTGGGAGGGGGCTTGCTCCCGATAGCGGTGGGTCAGCTAAGTATTCATTAACTGACACACCGCTATCGGGAGCAAGCCCCCTCCCACAGGTGTTATGCGTTGTTAGTGGAGTTTGAGGCGCGGTTCTGTGCCTCGCCCAATCTTGCTGCCCAGCATCAGCATCGCCGTGCGGAAGAAGCCGTACAGCGCCATCTGGTGCATACGGTACAGCGACACATAGAACATCCGCGCCAACCAGCCCTCCAGCATCACGCTGCCAGTCAGGTTACCCATCAGGTTACCTACCGCCGAGAACCGCGACAGCGAGATCAGCGAGCCGTAGTCGGTGTACTTGTAGGTCGGCAGATCCTTGCCTTCAATGCGCAATTTCAGCGACTTGGCCAACAACGAAGCCTGCTGATGCGCGGCCTGGGCTCGTGGGGGCACATTGCGGTCGGTGCCCGGTTGCGGGCAGGCGGCACAATCGCCAAAGGCGAAGATGTTTTCATCGCGAGTGGTTTGCAGTGTTTGCAGCACCTGAAGCTGATTGATGCGGTTGGTTTCCAGGCCGTCGATGTCTTTGAGAAAACCCGGTGCGCGGATCCCGGCCGCCCATACCTTGAGGCTGGCGGGAATCACTTGGCCGCTGCTGGTAATCAGCGCGTCGGCGGTTACTTCGCTGACCGCCGAGTTGGTCAGCACGGTCACCCCGAGTTTTTCCAGGGTTTTATGCACTGGGCCGCCGATCCGCTCTGGCAGGGCAGGCAATACCCGCGGGCCGGCTTCGATCAGGGTGATATGCATGTTTTCCGGTTTGATGCGGTCCAGGCCATAGGCCGCCAGTTCATGGGCTGCGTTATGCAGCTCGGCGGCCAGCTCCACCCCGGTGGCGCCGGCACCGACGATGGCCACGCTGATTTGTTCAACGGCATCGGTTTGTCCGGCATGGGCGCGCAGGTAGTGGTTGAGCAGTTGTTGGTGGAAGCGCTCGGCTTGCTTGCGGGTATCGAGGAACAGGCAATGCTGCGCCGCACCCTCGGTGCCGAAGTCGTTGGTGGTGCTGCCTACGGCAATGACCAGGCTGTCATAGCCCAGTACGCGCGCGGGCACCAGCTCGCGGCCTTCTTCATCGAGGGTGGCGGCCAGCTGGATTTTCTTCTGTTCACGGTCAAGCCCACTCATGCGCCCAAGCTGGAACTCGAAGTGGTTCCATTTTGCCTGGGCGACATAATTGAGTTCGTCTTCCGAAGAATTCAGCGAGCCGGCAGCCACTTCGTGCAGCAGAGGCTTCCAGATGTGAGTCAGGTTGGCGTCCACCAGCGTGATGCTGGCCTTGCCGCGCTTGCCCAGAGTCTTACCCAGGCGGGTAGCCAACTCCAGGCCGCCGGCGCCGCCGCCGACGATAATAATACGATGGGTCATGGGGATATCTCGCAAGGCTAAAAGAAATCGGAGCAGTTACCCCCGCGAGCGCCAGGCAGCTCATAGCGTCAGGTAACTCAATAGGCGGCTCAGCACGCCGAGCCCGATCACCACTACCAGCACCACACAAAGGAGCAGCCATGGCCGGAAAGGCTTGCGCTCGACTCTGTGCTGGGAGAGTTGCAGGTACTCTTGGACATGCTGTTGGTCATCGGGGTTCAGGCGGCTGGTCATAAAGGCCTCGTCAGGTAGACGTTGCAAAAGGGCGCCACGTTACAGCCAAGGGTTCAAAGGCTGATGCCCACATCGAACACTATGCTGCGGCCCAGGTTGTTGCGCAAGAAGTCCGGCGCGTCCGGGTGTGCGAACAGTACGCGCGCGAAGGTTGGCCCCACCAGTGACAGTGAGCGCCAGCCCTGGCGCAGGTATTCGGTTGGCGGCGGAAAGTGGCTGTTGAGGTCCAGCACTTCGCGTTTGAGGCTGGTGAAAGCGATAAGGTCCAACTCCCCCAGGTCCATGCCGCGTTCTTTGTAGTTATGTGCTTTTTTGCGCAGTGTCGGTGCCAGGCGCAACAAAAACTCATGGGCGGGAATGCGTCGTGGCTTGGCTTCGCGCCGCACCAGTTGGCTCAAAGAGAACGCGCTACGCCTGCGCAGCAATTCATCGCGCCATTCGTCGTTCAGGCGGCGCCCCTCGTCCAGCACGAAAAACACCTCGAAACTGGCGTCGCGAAACAACACATCCGGCGGCTCCTGGCCCGCAGCGTGAAACTCTTCGACACGGTAGGGCACATTCAAGCCCTGCAGCAGGCGCTGGCAGACCCAACGCTCACGCTCCCATTTGCGGGCATTGGACAGAAACGCATTGGCTTGTTCGGCTGCTACGGTGAGCAGGCGCAAATAATCTGAGTCATCCATATTCCCAGCTTAGCGTTCAAATGATGACCACAGGAAGTCCTGCTTTAAAACGCGGGTGTAGACTGGTCACCTGGCAGCAGGCCCAAGGATGAGGTGTGTGGTGAGGCTTTTTATAAAGGTAGTGCATCCGTGATCAGTGCAGCTGTTCTGGCGCCATCGACCCTCGGCATTGGCTGGCTGTTATATGCGCCGGTGGTGATGTGGGCGACGTTGCGCTCGCCTTGGGTCGAATTGTTCGCCGACCGACGGCGCCAGCATTTGCTGTTCGGTACGGTGTTCGCGTTGTTTATGCTGTGGCTGGTGCGCCGGGATTTCGATACCGGGGTCTCGTACCACTTTATCGGCATGACCGCCGTGACCTTGCTGCTGGATTGGCCGCTGGCAATCGTCGGTGGGTTTGCTGCACAGTTCGGCTTGATGCTGCTGGGGCGCCAGGATCTGGCCGCCCTTGGCGTCAACGGCCTGCTTCTGGTCGGGCTGCCGGTGCTGGTCACCGAAAGCTGCGCGCTGTTGGTCGAACGGGCGCAACCGCGAAACCCCTTTGTGTATATCTTCTGTTCCGGTTTTTTTGCGGCGGCGCTGTCGGCATTGTTGTGCCTGTTGGTCGGCCTGGGCCTGTTGTGGTTGGACGGCCGCTTTGCGATGCCGGAATGGTTGGAGGACTTTGTAGGTTACCTGTGGCTGATCATCTTCCCTGAAGCCTTTATCAACGGCATGGTCGTCAGCGCGTTGGTGGTGTTTTGCCCGGAATGGCTGGAGACCTTCAACCGAACTCGCTATCTCTCGGCCCCCTGGAAGGACGACGATTCACGGCGTTGATCCAGGTCAAATGCCGGGCACCGGCGCAGGTCCATGCTCTGCAAAATTTTTTCTGGAGCACCGATCATGAGTGTGTACGAGTGGGCACGGCAGGAGTTGCGCAGAAGCCAGGACGCAGCGCAGGAAATCGGTTTTGACCCCGGCTTGACCTTGCGCGCCATGCTCAGTGCGGTGGTGCAGCAAAGCAAGGGTGTACGCAGTTTTGAAGACCTGGCCGACGAGTTGCAATACCTTGCAGAAAACCTCGACGACCAGCAGGAATATGCCTTTATGCGGCCTTAGTGGCGCGGCGGCAGGTCTTCGGAAAACAGTTCATCTTCGGCGTCCGGGGCCACCGGAATCTTGTGTTCTTCAGCGGCCCAGGCACCCAGGTCGATAAGCTTGCAACGGTCCGAGCAGAACGGCCGGTTGAGGTTGGTCGCTTTCCATTCCACGGGTGCACCGCAGGTTGGGCAGTCGACGGTCAAGGGTTGGCTCATGATCGGCCTCCACGCAAAGTAAGGTAAAAGTGGTGCAGTCGCTCGACCTCGCCGTGCAGCCAGGCAAGGTCCTTATCGTTGACCAGCACGTCATCGGCATGGTTCAGGCGGTCTTCGCGGCTCGATTGAGCCTTGAGAATCGCCTGCACCTGTTGTTCGCTGATGCCATCGCGCTGCAGGGTACGCTGAATCTGCAGCGATTGCGGCACGTCGATCACCAGGATGCGCTGGGTCATGCTGTATTGGCCGGACTCGATCAGCAGCGGTGACACCAGGATCGCGTAAGGCGACTGGGCGCGTGCCAGGTGGCTGCGAATTTCCTCGGCAATCAGCGGGTGCAGCAAGGCTTCCAGCCACAAACGTTCTTGCGGTACCTCAAAGATCAGTTTGCGCAGCGCGGCGCGATCCAGCTGGCCGTCGGGTTGCAGCACGCCGTCGCCGAAATGCTCGGCAATGCGCGCCAGTGCCGGCCGCCCGGGTTCGACGACCCAGCGGGCAGCATGATCGGCGTCCACCAGGTCGATGCCCAGGTCGATAAAGTGCTCGGCCGCAGCGCTTTTGCCGCTGCCAATGCCGCCTGTGAGGCCAAGAATCCAGGGTGTTGCGACAGAAGTGGTCATCTGAAACCGACAGACTGCAAATAGAAGTCGGTTATTTGACCACCCCAGAGCAATGCAATCCAGCCGGCAATTGCCAGGCACGGCCCAAAGGGCATCGGCGTCGACGTTTGGGCCTTGCGCAAGCGCAGCAGGATCAGCCCTGCAAACACGCCCATCAGTGAGGCCATCAGCAACGTCATCGGCAGGATCTGCCAGCCACCCCAGGCCCCCAGCAATGCCAATAACTTGAAATCGCCATGGCCCATGCCATCCTTGCCGGTGACCAGCTTGAACAACCAGAACACGCTCCATAGGCTCATGTAGCCAACGACCGCGCCCCACAGTGCGTCGGGCAGTGTCGCCAACAGGTCAGTGCTATTGAGGACCAGCCCCAGCCAGAGCAGCGGCAGGACCAGCACGTCCGGCAGCAATTGGTGGTCCAGGTCAATCAGGCTCATGGCCAGCAAGCCCCAGCTCAGCAACATCACCGCAGCGGCTTGCCAGCCGAAGCCGAAATGCCAGGCAACAGCGGCAGTGATCAGCGCGCACGTCACTTCGGTCAGTGGATAGCGGACGCTGATGGGCTCACGGCAATGGGCGCAACGACCCCTGAGCATCAGGAAGCTGAGCAGCGGGATATTTTCCCAGGGCCGAATCGGCTGGTTGCAGCGCGGACAGCAGGAGTTCGGGCGCATCAGATTGTACACCGGACCGGCGGGCTCGGTTGGCAGGCCGAGGACCTCATGGGCCTGGGTACGCCATTCGCGTTCGAGCATTTTGGGCAGGCGCCAGACCAGCACGTTGATGAAACTGCCGATGATCAGGCCGAGCACCAGTGCCATGCAGGCAAACGCCCAGTGCAGCTCGCTCAGCAGCAGGCTCAAAAGGCCGTACCCAATTGAAAGACCGGCAGGTACATCGCAATCACCAGCGCGCCGACAATGGCCCCCAGGACAACCATGATCAGCGGCTCCATCAGGCTGGTGAGGTTATCGACCAGGGTGTCTACGTCCGACTCGTAGTGGTTCGCGACTTTTTCCAGCATCCGGTCCAGGGTGCCGGACTCCTCTCCAATGGCAGTCATCTGGATCGCCATGCCGGGAAACAAACCGCAGCTGTGCATGGATTGATTCAACTGCATGCCTGTGGATACATCGTGGCGCATACGTTCGATTGCCTGTTTGAAGGGGTCATTGCCGACGGCTCCGGCTACCGAGCCCAGTGCCTGGACCAGCGGGACACCCGCTGCAAACGTGGTCGAAAGCGTGCGGGCGTAGCGGGCGACGGCGGTTTTTTGCAGCAGTTTGCCTGCCAGAGGCGCTTTCAACAAACTCGCTTGCAGCCAATGGCGAAAGCCAGGGTAACGGCGGTAGGCGTGGCGCAGCCCGCCCACCCCCACGGCTAGGCCCAGCACGAGTATCCACCACGCTTGTTGCAAGAACTCGGACAGGGCAATGACCCCCAGGGTAAACCCGGGCAGTTGGCTGTCGACCCCGGCAAACAGATGCTGGAACTGAGGCACGACGTGTATCAACAGCACTGTGCTGACCAGTGTCGCGACTACCAGGACTGCGACAGGGTAAGTCATGGCTTTTTTGATCCTGGCTTTGAGCTGTTGGCTTTTTTCCAGATGAATCGCCACGCGCTCCAGCAGGGTTTCCAGAGCCCCGGCCTGTTCTCCGGCAGCTACCAGGTTGCAGTACAGGTCATCGAAATAACGCGGGTGCAGGCGTAGCGCTGCGGCCAGGTTATTGCCGCTGGCGATCTGTTGTTTCAACGCCTTGACCAGTTCACGCACCTGCTGGTTTTCAAAACCCTCACTGATGATGTCGAAGGCTTGCAGCAGCGGGATCCCGGCTTTGAGCAAGGTCGCCAACTGTCGGGTAAACAGGGCGATATCGGCTGGCAGGATTCGCGGGGTGAAAGCCGAACGTGATCGAGGCCTCTTGCGCACACGCTCGGGGCAGATCCCTTGCTGGCGCAGTTGTGCCTTGATCAGCGCAAGGCTGTCGCCAGCGGTTTGCCCGGTCACCCTGCGTCCTTTGCGGTTGATGCCTTCCCAGGCATAGATCGTTGACGTGTCGTTCATATCGGTTTGCGCACCCGGCAGTGAAGAATTTATAGCGTAGTCAGGTGGCGGATTCGGGGCGGCTGGTGTTATGGGATAAAGTGTCAGAATGTGCGTCTTGCAGGCGATGGGCTTCGTGGTGGTGGGTACACTGGCGCCGTTGCACACTTCGGGGCGCAGGACGCGCCTTGTCATGGTTTTATTCTGGAGAGTGAAAGAGATGCGTCAAAAAGGCTTTACCTTGATCGAGTTGTTGATCGTTGTGGCAATCATCGGCATTTTGGCCACGATCGGTTTGCCCATGTACACCAAGCACCAGGCCAAGGCCAAGTTTACGGCGGGGCTGGCTGAAATCAGCGCGTTGAAGGCCGGTTATGAAGACGTCATCAACCAGGGCACTGTGCCCACTGTGTCGTTGATCGGTGGCAACAGCCCCACTGCCAATTGCAAGATCGACGTGACAGGAGATGTAGCCTCGGGCGCCGGCTCCATCAGCTGTGAAATCCTCGATGCGCCAGCGCCCGTGCTCGGCAAGACCATCACCTTGACCCGCAACGCAACCAGCGGATGGACCTGTGCTACCACAGCGGATCCGCAGTACGTTGCCAAGGGCTGCTCTGCCAACGGCGCGTGATGGCGCCGGGCGGTGAGCGAGTCAGTTGCTGCATGACCAATGCAGTGCTAGCTTTAGCCCACCGCCCGTGTAGCTCAGCCGGTAGAGCAGCGCACTCGTAACGCGAAGGTCGCAGGTTCGATTCCTGTCTCGGGCAAAAGCGCACCACTGCTTCAAAGGCAATGTTTTCAGATGATCCCAGAATGGTTCTGAAGGCCAGACGAGTCGGCATTCGTGCTCGCTCTTTTGTATCTGCGCAACCTTGATGACCCAGATGCATCCCCATTCCTCGATCCAAGAGAACGACATGACCACGACTGAGATAACCCAGCAAGCGCGTCACGAAGAAGCACTCAAGCAATACCTTGAGGAGTCGCCGCAGCTTAAAGAAGAGATCAAGGACCTGAGCGCTGACGACCAGCGCGATCAGATTCAGTGGGCATTCGAGGATGAGGCAGAGAGCCAGAGCCTCCAGCCTTGGGAGTTGACCCTCAAGTACACCTCGACACCGGAAGAATTCGAAGCTGCGCGGTTGGCCTTGCATAAAGAGGCGGCCGAGGTGCTGGGCGTCGAATGGGAAGAGTACTGCGAGATGAATAATCTTGTAGTTTAAAAGCAGCCGCGAGTTTCAAGCTGCAAGCGGCAAGTTGTCTCGCAGCCTTCTTGCAGCTTGCAGCTGGCAACTACTCAGATACTGAGGCGCATCGACAGATCCACTGCCTTCACATCCTTGGTCATCGCGCCGATGGAGATGAAGTCCACACCGGTTTCAGCGATAGGCAGCAGGGTACTTTCATTGATCCCGCCGCTGGCTTCCAGCTTGGCCTTGCCGGCGTTCAAGCGCACGGCCTCGCGCATGTCTACCAGGCTCAGTTCATCGAGCATGATGATGTCGGCTCCCGCCGCCAGGGCTTCGCGCAACTCATCCAGGTTTTCCACTTCGATTTCCACCGGCTTGCCTGGGGCGATCTTGTGGGCGGCCGTAATCGCCTGGGCAATGCCACCGCAGGCGGCAATATGGTTTTCCTTGATCAGGAACGCGTCATACAGCCCGATGCGGTGATTGTGGCAACCGCCACAGGTGACCGCGTATTTTTGCGCCAGGCGCAGGCCCGGTAATGTCTTGCGGGTGTCCAGCAGCTTGACCTGGGTGCTGGCGACAAAGTCCGCGAGGAACTGCGCTCGGGTGGCTACACCTGACAGCATCTGCAAAAAATTCAGCGCACTGCGTTCACCTGTGAGCAGCGAGCGTGCCGGGCCTTCAAGGTGGAACAGCGCCTGGTTGGGGCTCACACGTTCACCGTCGGCCACCTGCCAATGCACGGCCACCCGTGGGTCCAGTTGGCGAAATACCGCATCCACCCAGGCCGTACCGGCAATAACAGCCGCTTCGCGGGTAATGATCGTGGCCTTGGCCAGCCGTTCGGCGGGGATCAACTGCGCGGTGATATCGCCACTGCCGATGTCTTCCAGCAGTGCGCGGCGCACGTTGGCTTCGATTTCGGCGGTGAGGTCGGCAAGACGGAGGTTCGGCATAACAGGCTCCACAAACAAAGTGCCTGGATTATAGGGGCTGCGTGCGTTCGAACCCAGCGCGCCGCTCATTTACAGCGTAAAGGCAGAGTTTGCTGGCGCAACCCCCCTCATTTGCAAGATAATCTCGCGCCTTTCAATTGGCGTCATAGCTTTGACGTCGAGGTGGTAGCCGGTTTATTTGCAGCGCACTGCCGTGCCTGCCCCGTTCTTTGCCCCTCTCAACACCGCCGTTTCAGGAGGCCAGGATGCACAATGACGGAAAGGTGGTGCCTATCAACAGGGCACAGGCCACGCCATCGCCGCTCGCGCGCCTGCCGGTGGTGTTGCTGCAGGTGCGTGACAAGGCCGCGCAACAATTGCAGCAGGGTTTGCAGGAACTGTTCGATAACGCCGACGACACCCTGTTCGAAATGGCTGACAAGGCCCGAAGCACCGTCGACCATCATATTTTTTTCGAAGCAATGCGCGACCTGCGCCTCAAGCGCAAGAACTTCGAACGCGTGTTCATGGAGCAGCTGTTTGTCGCCTTCGCCAATCTGGGCCAGGCCGGAAGCGGCGATCTGCACCTGGTGCCGGTGGTGTCCTACGAAGCGGTATCCGGTACCAGTGCCGACGATATGGAAAAAGCCGTAGCCCTTGAGGCGATGCTCGGTCGGGTGCGACATCGTGATGGCTTGGCCCTGGGACAGTTAAGCGCGCGCATGAGCCGATTGCTGGGCCGGCGACTGGATGACCATACCAACCCACTGGGTCCGGCACTGCTCTGTGAGTTTTTCCTGCAGGCAGGGCGCAGTCTGGGGGTGGAAATCCGCGTCAAACTGATCATGCTCAAGCTCTTTGAAAAATACGTGCTCAGTGACGCGGACCTGTTGTATGGCGAAGCCAATCAACTGCTGGTCGCCGTTGGTGTACTGCCTGAACTCAAGGCCGTGCCATCCCGTCGTCCCGGCGGGCGCGCCAGCCGGGAACACCAACGCGCCAGCCAGCCGATCGTCGACCCGCCGCTCGATAAAAGCGGCCAGCAAGCGTTCAGCGCGTTGCAGAAGTTACTGCAAGCCGTGCGTGGCAGCGTGGCGCCGACCCTCGAAGCCAGTGCCGAGCCGCAACCCATTGCCACCCGTGATCTGCTACGCCTGCTGTCGCATTTGCAGCAGTACGTCCCCGAGCCCGAGGCTGAAGACGATTTCGACCTGCGTAACCAGCTTGAACAGCTGCTCACCCGGGTCAGCGTCAAGAGTGGCAAGTCGCGGGTCCTGGAAGATTCTGACGAAGATGTAATCAATCTGTTCGCTATGCTGTTCGCGTTCATACTCGGTGATAGCAGCGTGCCGGACGCGTTCAAGGGCCTGATCGCCCGTTTGCAGATACCCTTGCTGAAAGTCGCCGTGCTGGACAAGAGCCTGTTCAGTTGCACGCGCCATCCGGCGCGACGCTTGCTCAATGACATCGCGGGCGCCGTCATGGGCTGGAGCCCGCCCGAAGACGCCTCCCGCGATACTCTGTACCTGTGTGTCGAGCAGGTCGTGCAGCGTTTATTGAATGAGTTTGTTGAAGACCCGGCGATTTTCTCCCAGCTACTGACGCAATTCAGCGCGTTTACCGCTGATGAATCCAGGCGCAGCGAGTTGCTTGAGCGCCATACCCGAGAGGCCGAGCAGGAGCGCCTGCATACCGAGGCTGCCCGCCAACGTGTGGCGCAGGTGCTTGATCGAAGGCTGGCGGGCAAGGTTCTGCCGCAGTTTGTGGTGCAATTCCTCCAGCAAGCCTGGAGCCAGGTGTTGCTATTGGCCATGCTCAAGCATGGCGGACAGTCGCTGCAATGGCAGGCAGCGCTGCGCACCCTGGATGAGTTGATCTGGAGCGTCGGCCTGCGGGAAGACACCGAAGCGGGCCGGCATTTGCTTGAGCAACTACCCGCGTTGCTCAAGGCGTTGCGTGACGGTTTGGCCGCTGCGGCGTTCGACTCTTTTAGCACCCGCGAATTTTTCCGGCGGTTGCAGGCCATGCATGTTCAGTGTTGCGGGGGCGACGGCGGCGAAGTGCTGGTCGAAGTCCGTGAGTCCTTCACGCTTGGCACCGGTGCGCCATCCGTCGTTGCGCCGCTGCCCGATGATGACCCCGACCTGCTCAAGGCCAGGCAGTTGCAGATCGGCGCCTGGGTAGTGTTTCAGCACGATCAGGAAATCGCCCTGCGCTGCAAGTTGACGGCAATCATGCCGCCTGCCAATACCTGTATTTTCGTCAGCCGCACCGGGCTCAAGGTTCTGGAAAAAACTACCGACCAATTAGCCCATGCGTTCAAGCGTGGTGTGCTGCGCACGCTGGATGATGGCCCTTTGTTCGAGCGTGCGCTGGCTGCGGTGATGGGCGACCTGCGTCAACTCAAACGCGGCAAGTGATCGCAACCGCAGGGTGGAACGCGGCATACTGGTAACACCTCGTCTCATTTCAGGAGCCTGTATGCAGTTGGACCCCGCCAGCGGTTGGTGCCAGGGCATCCGTCATTGCCCGTCGCCCAATTTCAACGAGCGCCCTGAAGGCGAAATCTCGCTGTTGGTGGTGCATAACATCAGCTTGCCTCCAGCGCAGTTCGCCACGGGCAAGGTGCAAGAGTTTTTTCAGAATCGTCTGGATGTTTCAGAGCATCCCTACTTTGCCGGTATCGACCACCTACGCGTGTCTGCGCATTTTCTGATTGAACGTGACGGCACTGTGACGCAATTTGTCTCGTGCCGGGACCGGGCCTGGCACGCCGGTATTTCCAGCTTCGAGGGGCGCGAGGTGTGCAATGATTTCTCGCTGGGGATCGAACTGGAAGGCACAGACGAACTGCCGTTCACCGATGCCCAGTACGCGGCGCTGACCGAGCTGACGCGCCAGTTGCTCAAGGCTTACCCAAAGATCACTCGCCAACGTATTTGTGGTCACAGCGATATCGCCCCGGGGCGCAAGACTGACCCGGGCCCCGCTTTTGATTGGGCGCGCCTTCTCGGCGCCCTGCAGGATGGAGGACACGAACAATGAGTTTCCTGGTGTTGGTGCTGGCGGTGTGGATCGAGAAGTTCTCGGCCTTGCGCCTGCGGTTGCAGCGCGACGGTGGATGGCTGCGTGAGCTGGCCAAGCTGGAGTCGAGCCCGCGCATGGGCAAGCGACCCTGGCTGATCCTGACGCTACTGGTGCTGCTGCCGGTAGCGTTGCTGGCGCTGTTGTTGTTGGTACTGGAGCCGGTGGCCTATGGCCTGTTGGCGTTACCTGTGCACATGCTGGTGGTGATCTATAGCCTGGGCCGTGGTGATTTATTGGCAGGGCTGGGGCCATTCCGTGATGCCTGGCGGCGTGGTGACCTGCAAGCCGCCGAGCATGTGGCCGAGCGCGACTTGAAGCTTGGCGCCGACAGTGGCGAGCAATTGCTGGAGCGGGTCCAGGGCTATCTGTTGTGGCAGGCATACCAGAGCTTTTTTGCGGTGATTTTCTGGTATTTCCTGCTGGGCCCGGTGGCGGCTTTGGCCTACCGGCTGTTGGCGCTGGCCAGCGAACATAGCCAGAACCCGTTGGTGGCTGAACGTGCCGCGCAGTTGCGTCACGCGTTTGACTGGTTGCCGGTACGCCTGTTGGCGGCGAGCTTTGCTTTGGTGGGCAACTTTGTCGGGGTCAGTCGGGTGATGCTCCACGAACTGCTGAGCTGGGACATCAGCGCGGCGCAGTTGATGGAAAAGGTCGGGCTGGCCGCGGCTGAAATCCCTCCTCCAGTGGTGGGGGCTGACGGCATCAATAGCCTGGATCGGTTGTGGGAGCTGCTGCTGCGTGCGGCGGTGTTGTGGTATGCCGGGTTTGCCATTTGGACTGTATTGCCCTGAGTACTGTGGGAGGTGGGCTTGCCCCCGATGACCACCGGGATCTACACCTCTTGTGGGAGGGGGCTTGCTTCCGATGGCGGCCTCCGGGCCAACCAGGGTGCTGGATCAGACCGAGTACATATCCATTCCTGCGGTAACGGCCACGGTTGGTTCCGCTTTTACAGCGGGTCACTTTGGAAAAGAGCCCCAAAGTAACCAAAGGGCTCTTGCCCCACCACTCGGCACCTCGCTTAGGCTCGGTGTGCCCGTAATCCGCCAGTGATTTGGGGGGCCGCCGCCACGCGCCATCCATGGCGCGGGGCGGCTAAACCGGCATCCCTGCCGGTTTACCCCCCAAATCCCTGTCGAATTCCGGCCAGCGTGGTTTGACGGGGCGCTTAAGATCAAGATCAAAAGCAGATCAAGATCAAGAGCGGCTCGCTTCGCATCGTGGTTACGGGGGCAAGCCCTCCTACATGTGCTCTCCGGATCTGCCGTTAACCTTACGTTACAAAACTTCCCTTCGAATTGAGCTATACAGACAGAGCGCCAAATAGTGGCTATCTGCCGCCGCCCTGCGCCTCAATAACAATAAAAGAAGGGGAGATCACCTGTGATGAGCTTGCTCTATCCTGCCGTCGCGCTGATGAACCGCCTGAGCTTCGGCATGAAGTTCAGCCTGATCAGCGTGCTGTTCCTGCTGCCGATGCTGGCGACCAACTATTACCTGGTGCGTGACTCGTGGCGCGAATTTCAGGGCACCCGTATCGAACTGCAAAGTCTCGACCTGCTTGGCAGCAGCCTGGCATTGCGCCGTGAGTTGGAAACGCTCAACAACCAGGTGCAGATCAACGTCATTCTCGGGCAGTCCGGCAAGGCGGCTGATCTTGAAGCGCAGATCACTGCCCTGGAGCAAGGTGTGCTGGAGCGGTTGCAGGGGTTGCACGCCATGGCGACGCAGCCCGAGCAAGTCGAGGTTTTTGAAAACAAGCGCGACGAGCTGATCGCCGCGTTCAAGGCGCAGCAACAGGAAACCTCGTTGCTCAACAAAGCGGCGTTGATCGGCAAGTTACTCAACCAGGCCCAGATGCTCAGCCAAATCATCGCCAGCCAAGCCGGCTTGAGCCGTGATGCGCAGAGTGACCTGCGCCAACTCAGCGACCTGGTCACTGCGGTCACCCCACAGGTCACCCAACTACTCGGTGAGGGCCGCGCGATGGGCGCGTATTCCCTGGGCCAGGGCTTTATCAATTCCTCCTCCAGTACGCGCTTTGACGAGTTACTGCAGCAGGTGGAAAAGCTCCAGGGCGAATACGGCTTGAAGCTGCAGGACGCGCTGGGCGCCAGCAACGCCGCGCATGCAGCACTCGATAGCTTGGCGCAAGCCAGCCAGGCCAGCCTCAAGCAAGGCAGTGAGTTGTTCGAAGAACAGGTAGTGATGGCCGAGACCCTGGATACACCTTGGCAAGGTTTTTACGACGGCGTCAGTCAACTGATGGCCAAGACCTATCAACTCGATGACGCCACCTTAGCGTTCATCGGCCAGCAACTGGAGCAGCGTCTGACGCAAAACCGCCTGCACATGGTGTTGCTGGTCGCGGCCCTGGTGGCGGTATTTGCGCTGATCTTCTACTTGTATGCAGGTTTCTTTGTCTCCACTAGCACTACCTTGCGCAGCCTGGGGGCGATGATGGACAAAGTCGCGGCCGGTGACATGACGGTCACTTTCGTCGCCCACAGCCGCGACGAGCTGGGAGACCTGGGCCAAGTATTCAATGGCACCGTGGCCAAGATCCACGACCTGATTGAGCGCGTCGGGCATACGGTCAGCCAGGTCGAGTTGCAGGCCAGCCAGGTGCAGACGATTTCGGCACAGAGTAACCAGGCGGTATCCGGCCAGCGCAGCCAGATCGAACAAGTGGCAACGGCGATGAACCAGATGTCTGCCACCGCACAGGAGGTGGCGCGCAGCGCGGCGGCGGCGGTCAACAGTGCACAGAGTGTCAATGATGAAACCGTCAGCGGACGGGCGCTGGTGCAATCTCAACAAAGCGGCATCGCACGCCTGGCTTTGGAGATCGATGAGTCGGTGCGGGTGATCAATCAGTTGGCGGCCGATAGCCAGTCCATCAGCAGCGTATTGGAGGTGATCAAGAGCATCGCCGAGCAAACCAATTTGCTGGCGCTCAACGCGGCCATCGAAGCTGCGCGTGCCGGTGAGCAAGGACGCGGTTTTGCCGTAGTGGCCGATGAGGTGCGCACCCTGGCCCGGCGTACCCAGCATTCCACCGGAGAAATTGAACAAATGATCAGCCGCTTGCACAGCGGCGTCGGCGCAGCGGTAAAGGCGATGGGCAGTAGCCATGAAATGGCGAGTGGCACGGTAGGGCAGTCGGAAAAGGTCCAGCACGCCCTGGAAAATATCCTCGGTGCCGTAGGCATGATTGTTGACCAGAACCAGCAGATCGCCGCTGCCGTGGAGCAGCAAACGGCGGTCGCTCACGACATCGACCAGAATATTGTCCAAATCAACCGCGCCGGTGAACATGCAGCACAAGGCGCCCAACAGACCGAAGCGGCCAGCCGGCAGTTGTCGGCGCAGGTCATTGAGCTGAAGCAATTGATTGGTGCGTTTCGGGTGTAAGAACTTTCTGTGGGACTGGGCCATGAATCACGTGGCATTTGTCCTGATTTGCCGGGCTGTGTTTTATCGCGACGTGAATGGGTGAGAATTTGTTTCATCAGTCACGGTCACGAGGGGATACGACGATGGCCGCTGCAATCGGCATCAAAGGGCATTGTGCCCAGTGCAACATGACGTTTGAACTCAAGCCTTGGCAACTGAACGCCATCGCCATGGAAGTACCGTTTGACTGTGCGTACTGCCACTCGGGCCTGCAGTTGTGCTGCCACAAGCAGTTGCGTCAGTTTCGCGCCCTGGACCAGTGGGCGCTGGTGCGGCCCGGCATGATCATGCTGACGTGCGCGACCTTGCTGATGGCGTTGTTCGCAGAGTGGTTGGGGCTGCTCAGCGTGATCGGGCAGCTGAATATTTCGCTGGTCGCGGTGTTGATTTATCTGCTGGTCGTGCGCTACGCCCGTTATCGGCAAAGGATGACCTTGAACTTGCAGGTCATCAGCCCGCTACCAGTTGAACAGCTCGCACGCATTGCGTGTGCTCGTCTCACCCAGCAATAAAGGGCTGATGCCCATACGCTCAGCCAGGGCGGTGCAGATATCCGGCAGGTGTTGCGGGCAATTGCGCTGGTTGGGATACATGGCCGGGGCCATGTCCGGCGAATCGGTTTCCAGTACCACGGCTTCAAGAGGCAATTGTGCCAGTACCTTGTGCATGCGCAGGGCCTGGGGCCAAGTGGCGGCGCCGCCCAGACCGAGTTTGAAGCCCAGTTTGATGTACTCGCGGGCCTCTTCAATGCTGCCGGCGAACGCATGAATGATCCCGCCCCTCGGTAGACGGATGCGCTTGAGCGTGGCAATCACGACGGCGTGGCTGCGGCGTACATGCAGCAAGGCGGGGAGTTGGAAATCCGCCGCGAGTTTCAGCTGGGCTTCGAACAGGCTTTGCTGGCGCTCGCGATCCAGGTGCTCAAGGAAGTAATCCAGACCGATTTCGCCCACGGCGCAGAGTTGCCGATGGCCGTGCAAGCGCGTCAACCAGTCACCCAGCTCCAGCAGGTCGGCAGGGCGATGCTCATCGAGATACACCGGGTGCAAACCAAAGGCAGCGAACAAACCGTCGTCCTGCTGCACCAGATCCCACAGCCGCTGCCAGTTTTTCTGATACACCCCCAGTACCACCAGACGCCGTACCCCGAGTTCACGGCTATGGGCGAGGACTTGCGGGCGGTCGTGATCGAAGTCCGCAAAGTCCAGGTGGGTGTGGGTGTCGATCAGCTCCACGTTCAGACCTCGTGAATGCGCTGCTTGAACGTGCGGCCAATCGCATGCACACCCGGTTGGTACTGTTCTTCTTCGATGGCCGCCAGGGCCAGGCGCAGAGCTGTCTCGGCGATCAGTTGATGTTGCTGGGCCATGGCGTTGACTGGCAGCGGCAGGAAGTCCAACAGTTGGGTGTCGCCAAAGGTGCCCAGGCGTAGCGGCCGCGACCGGAGGGGGAAGTCATGCAGCGCATCGAACACGCCTTGCAGCAGCACGTAGGAGGTAGTCACCAGCGCGTCAGGCAAATGCCCCAGGCGCTGCAGCAGTTGCTCCATCAGCTGTCGGCCACAGTCACGGCTGAAGGCTTCGCCCTGTTCGATGATCACTTCGCCGGTGAAGTCTTGCAGCGCTTCACGAAAACCCGCAGTACGTTCCTGGCTGATGCTCAGCTCGGGACGTGCGCCGATCAGCGCGATTTGCTTGGGCAGCGGTTGTAGCAGGCTGCTGGTGAGTTGCTGACAGGCCTGGTGATCATCGCTGACCACTGAGCAGAACTGGTCAGGCTCCATCACCCGGTCGATGGCAATCACCGGCAACCCCTTGGCTTGCAAGTCTCGATAGCTGTCATCGCTGGCCGGCAGGCAACTGGCGACGAACAACGCATCGCAACGCCGCGCACGGAACAGTTGCAGCAGTTGGCGTTCGCTGTCGGCTTCGTCATCGGAGCTGGCAATCAGCAACTGATAGCCCCGTGCCCGGGCGCCTTGCTCCAACAGTTTGGCAATGCGTGCGTAGCTGGGGTTTTCCAGGTCTGGCAGGATGAACCCCAGGGTGCGCGTATGCCGGCTGCGCAGCCCGGCGGCTTGAGGGTTGGGGGTAAAACCATGGGCCTGGACCACGGCACGCACACGCTCAACGGTTGCGTTGCTGATGCGCTGCTGTTCGGCCTTGCCATTGATGACATAGCTGGCGGTGGTCACGGACACACCGGCCAGACGTGCAATATCACTGAGTTTCAAACCGGGATTTCCTTGTTTTTTAGAGCGTGCCCCGACATTTTGTCCAATCGTAACCGATTCCAGCCCACGACCAATGTCCCACGACAGGTGCCGAGTGGTGCTTCAAGCTTGCGCAATTAACGCGTAATCTGCCATAAATTCTAGATTAAACGTTTCAGCAAGCGTATTTTTACGATGTTCGCCGCTGAGTGGCTACTGCCAATTGACCACTCAGTCAGTTATTTTTGAACGTCCCGCGCTGATTTATTCAAAACAATACCTAGTGCGCACATCGCACTAACTAGGAGAACGGCATGCTTGAGCTCACTGTAGAGCAGATATCCATGGGCCAGGTGGCTGTGGATAAATCTGCTGCCTTGCACCTGCTCGCTGACAAACTGGTGGCCGATGGCCTGGTTGCCGAGGGCTATCTGAGCGGCCTGCAAGCCCGTGAGGCCCAGGGTTCGACCTTTCTCGGCCAGGGCATCGCCATTCCCCACGGTACGCCAGAGACCCGCGACCAGGTGTTCACCACGGGTGTGCGCCTGCTGCAGTTCCCCGAAGGGGTGGACTGGGGCGATGGCCAGATCGTCTACCTGGCGATTGGCATCGCCGCCAAATCCGACGAACACCTGCGCTTGCTGCAACTGCTGACCCGTGCCCTCGGTGAAACCGACCTCGGCCAGGCGTTGCGCCGTGCCGGCAGTGCCGAAGCGTTGTTGAAGCTGTTGCAAGGTGCGCCCCAGGAACTGGCGCTGGATGCGCAGATGATCAGCCTGGGCGTGTCTGCCGATGATTTTGAAGAGTTGGTATGGAGGGGCGCGCGCCTGCTGCGCCAGGCCGACTGCGTGAGCAATGGTTTTGCTGCGGTGTTGCAACAGGTCGACGCGTTGCCCCTGGGCGATGGCCTGTGGTGGTTGCACAGTGAACAGACAGTCAAGCGTCCGGGCCTGGCGTTTGTCACGCCGGACAAACCCATGCGCTACCTCGGCCAGCCGCTGCACGGCCTGTTCTGCCTGGCGAGCCTGGGCGAAGCCCACCAAACCTTGCTTGAACGCTTGTGTGCCCTGTTGATTGAAGGGCGCGGCCAGGAATTGGGGCGTGCCACCAGCAGCCGTGCGGTGCTTGAAGTGCTGGGCGGCGAATTGCCACCGGACTGGCCCAGCGCCCGCATCAGCCTGGCCAACGCCCACGGCCTGCACGCCCGTCCGGCCAAGATCCTTGCGCAACTGGCGAAAAGTTTTGACGGCGATATCCGCGTGCGCATCGTTGATGGACCGGTGGGCGCGGTATCGGTCAAAAGTTTGAGCAAGTTGCTCAGCCTCGGTGCGCGTCGTGGCCAGGTGCTGGAGTTTGTCGCCGAGCCGACGATTGCCGGCGATGCACTGCCTGCACTGTTGGCCGCGGTAGAGGAGGGCCTTGGCGAGGAGGTCGAACCATTGCCGACCCTGAGCGCCCAGCCTGCTCCTGTGGATATCGAGCCGGTGCTCAGCGCGCCATCGAGCGGCAGCCAGATCCAGGCCATCGCCGCCGCGCCGGGCATCGCCATCGGCCCGGCGCATATCCAGATTCCACAGCTGTTCGATTACCCCCTGCGCGGTGAGTCTGCCGCCATCGAACGCCAGCGCCTGCACACCGCCCTGGGCGATGTGCGTAAGGATATCCAGGGCCTGATCGAGCGTAGCCAGGCCAAGGCCATCCGCGAGATTTTCATTACCCATCAGGAGATGCTCGACGACCCGGAACTGACCGACGAAGTCGATACCCGCCTCAAGCAGGGCGAAAGCGCGGAAGCTGCGTGGATGAGCGTGATCGAAGCCGCCGCCAAGCAGCAGGAAGCCTTGCAGGACGCCTTGCTGGCCGAGCGCGCCGCTGACCTGCGTGACATCGGCCGTCGCGTGCTGGCGCAGTTGTGCGGCGTCGAAACCGTCCAGGAACCCAGCGAGCCCTACATTCTGGTGATGGATGAAGTCGGCCCCTCGGACGTTGCGCGCCTGGACCCGGCCCGCGTAGCCGGCATTCTGACTGCCCGCGGTGGTGCCACCGCTCACAGCGCCATCGTCGCGCGCGCCCTGGGGATTCCCGCCTTGGTCGGTGCTGGTGCTGCGGTGCTGCTGCTGAGCGCCGGTACGCCACTGCTGCTCGACGGCCAGCGCGGTCGCCTGCATGTCGACCCGGACGCCGCCACCCTGCAACGCGCCACCGTGGAGCGCGACACCCGCGAACAACGCTTGCAAGCTGCCTCGGCTCAACGCCACGAGCCGGCGCTGACCCGTGACGGTCACGCCGTGGAAGTGTTCGCCAATATCGGTGAAAGCGCCGGTGTGGCGAGTGCGGTGGAGCAGGGCGCCGAAGGCATTGGCCTGCTGCGCACCGAACTGATTTTCATGGCCCACCCTCAGGCGCCGGACGAGGCTACCCAGGAAGCCGAGTACCGCCGCGTTTTCGATGGGCTCGGCGGTCGCCCGCTGGTGGTGCGCACCCTCGATGTAGGCGGCGACAAGCCCTTGCCCTATTGGCCCATCGCCCAGGAAGAAAACCCCTTTCTTGGCGTGCGCGGCATTCGCCTGACCTTGCAACGCCCGCAGATCATGGAAGCGCAATTGCGGGCACTGCTGCGCTCGGCGGATAACCGGCCGCTGCGCATCATGTTCCCCATGGTCGGCAGCGTGGATGAATGGCGCGCCGCCCGCGACATGACCGAGCGCCTGCGCCTGGAAATCCCGGTCGCCGATTTGCAACTGGGCATCATGATCGAAGTGCCGTCAGCCGCCTTGCTGGCGCCGGTACTGGCCAAGGAAGTCGACTTCTTCAGCGTCGGCACCAACGACCTGACCCAGTACACCCTGGCCATCGACCGCGGCCACCCGACCCTGTCGGCCCAGGCCGATGGCTTGCACCCAGCGGTCTTGCAACTGATCGACATCACCGTGCGCGCCGCCCATGCCCATGGCAAATGGGTCGGCGTGTGCGGTGAGTTGGCGGCAGACCCGCTGGCGGTGCCGGTGCTGGTCGGCCTGGGGGTGGATGAGTTGAGCGTGTCGGCCCGCAGCATTCCTGAAGTGAAGGCGCGGGTGCGCGAATTCAGTCTGAGCGAGGCCCAGGGCCTGGCGCAACAAGCACTGGCGGTGGGTTCGCCCGCGCAAGTGCGTGCCCTAGTGGAGGCCGTGTAGATGGCGAAGATTCTGACCCTGACGCTGAACCCGGCGTTGGACCTGACGGTGCGCCTGGCGCGCCTGGAGCCCGGTGCAGTCAATCGCAGTGAGGCGATGTTGACCCACGCGGCCGGCAAGGGCGTGAATGTGGCGCAGGTGCTGGCCGACCTGGGCCACCACGTCAGCGTTGGCGGGTTTCTCGGTGACGCGAACCCTCAGGCTTTCGACGCGCTGATCGCCAGCCGCGGGTTTGGCGATGCGTTCGTCCGCGTGCCGGGCGAAACCCGCAGCAATATCAAGATTGCCGAACAGGACGGACGTGTCACCGATATCAATGCGCCGGGGCCGCTGGTGAGTGAAGCGGCGCAAACAGCGCTGCTTGAGATGATCGCGAAGAAGGGTGCGCAATTCGATGCGGTGGTGGTGGCCGGTAGCTTGCCGCGCGGCGTCAGCCCGCAGTGGTTTCAAGCACTGTTGGGTCAGTTGAAAGACCTCGGTTTGAAAGTCGCCCTGGACACCAGTGGTGAAGCGTTGCGCGCTGGTTTGCAGGCTGGCCCGTGGCTGGTCAAACCCAATACCGAAGAGCTGGCAGAGGCCCTGGATAATGCCACCGATGCCATCAGCCAATTGCATCAGCAAGGCGTCGAGCATGTGGTGGTCTCCGACGGCGCCGCAGGCGTGACCTGGTACCGCCCAGGCGCGGCTCTACACGCCACGCCACCCAAGGTGACGGTGGCCAGTACCGTGGGCGCTGGCGACTCGCTGCTGGCCGGGATGCTTCACGGTTTGCTCAGTGGCGATACGCCTGAGCACACTTTGCGCCGCGCCACGGCGATTGCCGCGATGGCCGTCACGCAGATCGGTTTTGGCATCAGCGATGACGCGCAGTTGGCGCGCCTGGAAAGCGGCGTCGATGTACGCGCGCTGACAGAACAATAAGAGGGTTTGTGATGAAGTTAGCCATTGTTACCGCCTGCCCCAACGGCATGGTCACCAGTGTGCTGTGCGCCCGCTTGTTGGACGCCGCCGCCCAGCGCATGGGCTTGCACACCAGTGTCGAGGTCGTTGATGTGCAGCGCCCGGAACGTCAGTTGTCCCAAGCCACGATCGATGATGCCGAGTGGGTACTGCTGGTCAGCAGCACGCCGGTGGATATGCAGCGTTTTGTCGGCAAACGCGTGTTTCAAACCACACCGGCCCAGGCGCTGGCAGATGTCGAAGGCGTATTGCGCCGGGGCGCTGAAGAGGCCCAGGTGTATGTCGCCAGTGAGGCCCCGGTATCGGCGAAGAATGCGCCGCGTATCGTCGCGATTACTGCGTGCCCGACCGGGGTGGCCCACACCTTCATGGCCGCCGAAGCCTTGCAGCAGACCGCCAAGCGCTTGGGCTACGACTTGCAGGTCGAGACCCAAGGCTCGGTCGGCGCCCGCACACCGCTGAGCCCGCAAGCCATCGCCGAGGCCGACGTGGTGTTGCTGGCGGCGGATATTGAAGTCGCCACCGAGCGTTTTGCCGGCAAGAAAATTTACCGCTGTGGCACCGGCATCGCCCTCAAGCAATCCGAAGCCATCCTTAACAAAGCCCTGGCTGAAGGCGCGGTGGAAAACGCCGGCAGTGGCGCGCCGGCCAAGTCGGAGAAAACCGGGGTCTACAAGCACCTGCTCACTGGCGTGTCGTACATGTTGCCGATGGTGGTGGCGGGGGGCTTGTTGATCGCCTTGTCATTTGTGTTCGGCATCCATGCTTTCGAACAGCCAGGCACCTTGGCAGCGGCGCTGAAAAGCGTCGGTGACCAGGCATTCCTGCTGATGGTACCGCTGCTGGCGGGCTACATCGCCTACTCGATCGCCGACCGTCCTGGCCTGGCGCCGGGCATGATCGGCGGCTTGCTGGCGGGGACGCTGGGGGCTGGGTTTATCGGCGGCATCCTGGCCGGTTTCGTCGCGGGTTACTGCGTCAAGCTGATCAGCCGTGCGGTGCAATTGCCCCAGAGCCTGGAGGCGCTCAAGCCGATCCTGATCATCCCGTTGCTGGCCAGCCTGTTCACCGGCCTGGTGATGATCTACCTGGTGGGCCCGCCGGTCGCACGTTTGCTGACGGGTCTCACCGATTTTCTCAGCACCATGGGCACTACCAACGCAGTGCTGCTGGGCATTTTGCTCGGCGGCATGATGTGCGTGGATTTGGGCGGGCCGATCAACAAGGCGGCGTATGCGTTTTCCGTCGGCCTGCTGGCGGCGTCGAGCGGCGCACCGATGGCCGCGACCATGGCTGCCGGCATGGTGCCGCCGATTGGCATGGGCATCGCTACGTTATTGGCTCGGCGCAAGTTCGCCCAGACTGAACGCGAAGCCGGCAAGGCCGCGATGATCCTGGGCCTGTGCTTTATCTCCGAAGGCGCGATCCCGTTCGCGGCCAAAGACCCGCTGCGCGTGATCCCGGCCAGCATCGCCGGTGGCGCGCTGACCGGTGCGCTGTCGATGTACTTCGGCTGCAAGTTGGCCGCGCCCCATGGCGGGTTGTTTGTGCTGGTGATTCCGAATGCGATGAACCACGCGTTGTTGTACTTGCTGGCGATTGTGGCGGGCAGTGTGTTGACGGGGTTGGTGTATGCGCTGCTCAAGCGACCGGAAGCCGTGGAGCTGACGGTCACTGCTGCCAGGGGCTGATGGGATTCAGAATGTGGGAGGGAGCAAGCCCCCTCCCACATTTGGATCTCCATTGTTTGTAAGGCCGGTGTCATCTTCGTTTCATCCCATCATGCTTTAGTGGCCCTTTTGATACTCAAGAGGGCACCTGCATGAGCCACTTCGATCTCGGCCGCCGCCGCGTGATGCAAGCCGTGGGCGCCGGCCTGTTGTTGCCGGGCCTGGCCCCGGCGGTGATCGCTTCGGTGAAGGACCGGCCGCAACTCACCGATGGCGTGCAATCGGGCGACCTGCTCGGCGACCGTGCGATGATCTGGAGCCGCAGCGACCGCCCCGCGAAGATGGTGGTGGAGTGGGATACGCGCAGTGTGTTCAGCAACCCCCGCCGATTGGTTTCCCCGCTGGCCGACAGCCGCAGCGACTTTACTGCCCGTGTCGAGCTCACCGGTTTGCCGGTCGATCAGTCGATCTTCTACCGTGTTCACTTCGAAGACGCCCAGACCGGTGTCGCCAGCGAGCCCTGGTTCGGTCACTTGCGCAGCGAGCCGCAACAGCGTCGCGATATCCGCTTTGTATGGAGCGGCGACACCGTTGGCCAAGGCTTCGGCATCAACCCGGAGATTGGCGGTATGCGTATCTACGAAGCCATGCGCCTGCGCCTGCCAGACTTTTTTATCCACAGCGGCGACACCATCTACGCCGACGGCCCGGTGCCCGCGCAGTTGACCACCGAAGGCGGACGTATCTGGCGCAACATCACCACCGAGGCCAAGAGCAAAGTGGCGGAAACCCTCGATGAGTATCGCGGCAATTACCGCTACAACCTGCTGGATGAAAACGTGCGCCGCTTCAATGCCCAAGTGCCGCAGATCTGGCAGTGGGACGATCATGAGGTGATCAATAACTGGTCCTCCAGCAAGCAACTGGATGAGCGTTACCAGACCCGCGACATCAATACCCTGGTCGGCCGTGCGCGGCAGGCCTGGCTGGAATATTCACCGATGCGCCGCCAGAGTGCCGACGGCGGCGGGCGTATTTATCGCAAGCTCAGTTACGGGCCGCTGCTGGACGTGTTTGTGCTGGATATGCGCAGCTATCGTGGGCCGAATGATGACAACCTGGGCGGCGAAAAAACCTTCCTCGGTCGCCAGCAACTGGACTGGCTCAAGCGCGAACTCAAGGCGTCGCAGGCGCAATGGAAGGTGATCGCCGCCGACATGCCGATTGGCCTGGGCGTGCCCGACGGTGAAGTCAGCCCCGGCGTGGCGCGTTGGGAAGCCATCGCCAATGGCGACCCCGGCCCGGCGCAAGGGCGTGAGCTGGAGATTGCCGAACTGCTTGGCTTTCTGCGTGCGCAGAAGGTGCGCAACCATGTGTGGCTGACGGCCGATGTGCACTACTGCGCGGCGCACCACTACCACCCGGACCGGGCGGCGTTTCAGGATTTCGAGCCGTTTTGGGAGTTTGTGGCAGGGCCGCTGAATGCCGGCAGCTTCGGGCCGAATCCGTTGGATAAAACCTTTGGCCCGCAAGTGGTGTTCGAGAAAGCGCCGCCTGCGCAAAACACCTCGCCGTTTGCTGGCTTTCAGTTTTTTGGTGAAGTGCAGATTGATGGGCAGACAGGGGAGTTGACCGTCATTTTGCGCGATCTCGATGGCGTTTCGGTGTTTGAGCAAAAACTGCAACCTGCCTGATTGGAATGCAGTTAAAACTGTGGGAGGGAGCAAGCCCCCTCCCACAATTGATCTTCATTGCCTGACGGGTCAGTAGACATCCCGGCGATAGCGGCCCTGTTCAATCAAGCGCTCCACCGCCTCACTGCCCAGGATATCCACCAACGCCTGATCCACCCCCGTCGCCATCCCTTGCAAACTGCCGCACACATAAATCGCCGCGCCGTCCGCCAGCCATTTGCGCAACACATCTGCCGATTCGCGCAGGCGATCCTGTACGTAGATCTTCTCTTCCTGGTCCCGCGAAAACGCCAGCTCCAGCAGCGCCAAGTCGCCACTGGCCAGCCAGCCTTGCAGTTCGTCCTGGCACAGGTAATCGTGGGCGATATTGCGCTCGCCAAACAGCAACCAGTTACGCTGCTGGCCATCGGCAATACGCGCCTTGAGCAGGCTGCGCAGGCCCGCAAGGCCGGTACCGTTGCCCAGCAGGATCAACGGCACGGGAGCGTCCGGCAGGTGGAAGGCACTGTTGCGGCGCAGGCGCAGGCTGATACCCGAACCGATGGGGGCGTGTTCGGTCAGCCAGCCGGAGCCCAGGCCCAGGCTGCCGTCGGGGTGGCGTTCCTGGCGCACGATCAGTTCCAGCACGCCGTCGCTGGCAATCGAGGCGATGGAATATTCGCGCATACCCAGGGGCACCAGTGCGTCCACCAGGGCTTGGGCATGCAAGCCGACCAGGTGTGCACGGTTGTCCGGCAGTTGACGGTTGGCCAGGGCTTGATCGAGCGTTTGTGCCAAGCCGTCGATCAACACGCCGTCACTGCCGGCCAGGCCGAGGCCGTCGAGGAAATGCTCCACGGCCCACGGACAATTGCGCGGCAAGACCTCCACCAAGTCACCGGCGAGCCAGCTCTGAGGCGAGGGTGGAGTGAGACCTAGCAGGTAGACATCGGCCCCCGCGCTGCCGGGGTTGAGCAGGCGGCGTTGGCTCAACGTCCAGTTTTCGTACGGGTCTGCCTGCCAGGCTGCCGCGGATGCGTGACCGGTGAGTTGGCCCAGTTGCTGTTGCCAGGTGTGCAAGGCCACTGCGTCGCCGCTGTCGACTTCCACCGGGGCAAACAGCGGGTTACCGCCCTGGTTGGTCAGCCAGAAATGCAGGCGCCGGGCGAAGCCACAGAAGTGTTCATACTGCCGATCACCCAGGGCCAGTACCGAGTAGTTCAAGCCTTTGAGGGGCAGGTCCTGGCCGAGCACGCTGCGCTCGAAACCACGGGCGCTGTCGGGGGCTTCGCCGTCGCCGAAGGTGCTGACCACAAACAGCGCATGTTGCGATTGGCTGAGGTCGTCGCGGCTGACGCTGCCCAGGGGCTGCACCTTGACCGCAACGCCGGCGGCCTGCAATTGCCCGGCAGTCTGCCAGGCCAACTGTTCGGCAAAGCCGCTTTGGCTGGCAAACCCGATCAGCCAGGCCGGCGCATCGCTGTGAGGGGCACTCAAACCTTGGCGGGCTTCGCGTACCTGGCGTTTCTTGCGACGACGGTCGAGGTACAACAGCCAGCCAGTGATGAAAAACAGGGGCATGAGCAGCGAGCTGACGGTGAGCACGATGCGCCCGATCAGGCCGAAATAACTGCCGGTGTGCAACGCATAGACGCTGGTCAGCAGTTGAGCCTTGAGGCTCTTGCTGGCATAGCGATCATGGGATTTGACCTCACCGGTGGCCGGGTCCAGGTTGATCTGGTTCAGCGCACGGTCATGGGGTGAATCCTTGAGCAGGTAGTACACGGTGGCCGGTTGCCCGGCGACGGCCGGCATACGGATATTGTAGGCACTCAGGTCGGGGCCGGCGTTGCTGTAGATGCTGCTCCAGATCGCCTCGTAGTTGGCCACCGGGGCAGGGCCCGGGGGCGGCGGGCCGCGTTTACGCATCCGCTCGTTCTGCGGCGCATCGGAGAGCAGTTTGGTCACGCCCTGGTTGTACCAGTCGTAGGACCAATACAGCCCGGTCAGTGCCGCCAGCAGATAAAACAGCAGGCACCAGGTGCCGAACACCGAGTGCAGATCCCAGTTGAAGCTGCGGCCCTTTTTGCGCCAGTCCAGGGTCAGCCACACGCGCCAGCTTTTTACCTGGCGCGGCCAGCGCAGGTACAAACCAGAGAGGCAGAAAAACACCAGGATCAGGGTGCAGGCGCCCGTGATATTGCGCCCAGTGTCGCCGATGGCGAGGAAGCGGTGCAGTTGCAGGATAAAGCCGAATACATCCTGGCCGACGGCGTCGCCCAGGTAGTCGCCGGTGTACGGGTCGAAGTAGCGCATCTGGCCACGACGCTCCCCCGGTGGCGGGGTGAAGGACACCCGGCCGGCATTGCCACTGTCGCTTTCTACCCACAGCATCGCGACGCTCTTGCCTTCGGTGGCCTCCAGCTTGCGCACCAGCTCGGCAGGCGGCAGTACGCCGGCTTCGCGTTTCTGTACGTTCAATACTGTGGGGTTGAGGGCCCGCAGGATTTCATCCTGGAACGAGTACGCAGCCCCGGTGATCCCCATCAAGGCCAGCACCAGCCCGGCAGTGATGCCGAAGAACCAGTGCAACTGAAACAGGGTTTTCTTCAACACGTCGGAGCGCCTCGCTGATCTGGATATCGATGTCACGGCGCGCATTATGCCGTGGGTTATCGAGAAAAATTCTGTTTTACACACAAAAGCCCCACGCATCCGATGCGTGGGGCCTTGGGTCGGAGCATTGACTGCGTTTAGAAGTGGAAGCTGGTGGTCAACAGGGCGGTACGACCGGCCGCCTGGTTGGCGAAGTGAGTGGAGAAGGCCTTGTCGTAGTAGGTCTTGTCGGTCAGGTTCTGCACGTTAAGTTGCAGGTCGACGTTCTTGGTCAGCTTGTAGCTGGCCATGGCGTCGTAGCGAGTGTAGGAGGGTACGTACACGGTGTTGCCGACATCGCCGTAAACCTGATCGACATAAAAGGCGCCGCCGCCGATGGTCAGCTTGGGCGTGATGTCGTAGGTGGTCCACAGGCTGAAGGAGTTCTTCGGCGTGTTGGGCATCTGGTTGCCTTTGTTGGAGCCGGCACTCACTACACCGTTACGCCCGTTCAGGCCGGATTTGACCAGCTCGCTGTCCAGGTAGCTGTAGCCCGCAAACAACTGCCATTTATCTGTGATCTTGCCGCTGGCGGACAACTCGATGCCGTCGACCTGAGATTCACCGGCGTTCTGGTAGGTGAGAGCGTCCACCAGGATGCGGGTGTTTTTCTTCTCGGTGCGGAAGAAAGCTGCGGTCAGAGACAGGCGATCGTGGAACAGGTCCCACTTGGTGCCCAGTTCATAGTTGACGGTTTCTTCGGGCTGCAAGTCGCTGGTGGCGGCACCGGCTGACAGTGGGTTGCCGTCGGAGCCTTCGCCGATCAGGCCACCGGCAGGCGTGGCCGAGGTCGCGTAGGAAGCGTAGATGCTGCCGTTCTCCAGCGGCTTCCACACCAGGCCGGCCTGCCAGTTGAAGAACTGGCTGTCGTCCTTGATCTTGGAGCGTCCGGCCACGGCGTTGCTGTTGGCCTCGGTATCGAAGGTGTCGTAACGCAGGCCCACGTTCAGCAGCCATTTCGGATCCAGCTCGATGGTGTCGAACACATAGGCGGCGCGGCTGGTGGCCTTGGTGTTGGTGCCCATGTAGTTGCGCGCAACGCTGCCGTTCCAGGCGTCGTCCGGGTTCGGGTTGCTCAGTGAGGTGCACTGGCCGCCCAGGCTGCCCTTGGCCGGGTTGCACACCGGGTTGGCGTTAGGGCTGACGGTATAGCCGCTGACACGGGTCTCTTCCCCGGTGAACTCCAGGCCGGTGGAGTAGCTGTGCTTGAAGCCCAGCGCCTGGAAGCTGCCAAACAGGTCGGTCTGGTTGGTGGTTGTGGTGGTCGTGGAAACACGGCTATTGGCACGACGCCATACGGTGCCGAACTTGTTGACGTTGAGTTTGCTGTCGTCCGGTTGTGTCAGCACATAGTCCTGGCCGGTGCTGCCATGGCGCAGGGTATTTTTCAGCGTCATGTTGTCGTTCAGGTCGTGCTCGATGGAGAACGTGCTGATGTCGGCACGGGTCTTGCGGAAGTCGCGGCTTTTCAAACCGTAGAAATTGTTGCTGTCGCCGCCGTCGTTGGGTTTGTCGTGCGCGTGGGCGGTGGCGGTCGAGGAACCATAGCCATACGGAATCCCCGAATCCGGCAGGTCATCGCTTTCCATATGGTAATAGCTGAGGTTGACGCGGGTCGGCGTGCCCAGACCAAACGTCAGCGACGGGGCTACACCCCAGCGGTCGTAGTTCACCGCATCGCGGCCTGCCACGTTTTGTTCGTGGCTCATCAGGTTCAGGCGGAAGGCGGCGCTGTCGTCGAGGAACTGGCGGTTCACGTCGAGCACGTAGCGGCGGGTCTGGTCGGAGCCGTAGGTAAAGCCGCCGTTGGTGAAGTCACGTGCTTGTGGGGTTTTGCTCACCAGGTTGAGGCTACCACCGGCCGAACCACGGCCGCCGAACGAGGAGTTCGGGCCCTTGCTGACTTCGATGGACTCGATATCGAAGATCTCGCGGCTCTGGCCGCCGGTGTCGCGCACGCCGTCCAGGTAAGTGTCGCCTTGGGCATCAAAACCACGAATGAACGGGCGATCGCCTTGAGGGTTGCCGCCTTCACCGGCGCCGAAGGTAATGCCCGGTACGGTGCGCAAGGCGTCCTGCAACGACGTGGCGGCAGTGTCCTTGAGTACTTGTTGCGGCACCACGGTGACCGAACGCGGTGTGTCCACCAGCGGCGCGGTGTATTTCTGCGACGAGGCTTTTTCCACCTGATAGGAGGTGTTGTCCTGGTCCTGGCCGGTAATGTTGGTGGCGCCGAGGGAGATAGGGTTGCGCTCGCCTTTTTGCTCGGTGTTTTCTGCTGCCTGCGCCAGGTGGGCGGCAGAGCTGGCGCTGAGGGCAACGCCGATGGCCGAGGCCAGCATACGTGGTGAACTGGCGGTTGTTATTAGCGTAGTGCGCGACATGACGTGTCCCTTCCCCAAGGATGTGAGGCCGCGGAATATAGGGCCAACAAGACTTTGTATCAATTGAGAGGTATTGCTATTCGCATCGAATTTACATTCTTTACACTTTTTCGTTACGGATTTTGCGTTCTCGTTCGTCCCCGGGTTTTACAGGGCGGATAAGAATCAATACCATTGGCGCCTCTCTGATCGCAGGTATTGCCTCATGTTGCTGCACATTCCCGACCTGTTCTCTCGCGAGGAGGTGCTGCGCATTCGCCAAGCCCTGGAAGAGGCCGAATGGGCCGATGGCAAAATCACTGCCGGGCATCAGTCCGCCAAAGCCAAGCACAACCTGCAATTGCCCGAAGGCCACCCATTGGCCAAGGAGATCGGCGCAGCCATGCTGGAGCGGTTGTGGAGCAACCCGCAGTTCATGTCGGCGGCGCTGCCGCACAAAGTCTTCCCGCCGCTGATCAACTGCTATACCGCAGGTGGCAGTTTTGACTTCCATATCGACAATGCGGTGCGCCAGCCCAAAGGCAGCCACGAGCGCGTGCGCACCGACCTGTCGTCCACGCTGTTCTTCAGCGATCCCGACGAGTACGACGGCGGCGAACTGGAGATCCAGGACACCTTCGGCCTGCAACGGGTCAAGCTCCCCGCCGGCGATCTGGTGCTGTACCCCGGCTCCAGCCTGCATAAAGTCAACGCCGTGACCCGTGGTGCTCGCTATGCCTCGTTCTTCTGGACCCAAAGCCTGGTGCGCGAAGACAGCCAGCGCACCTTGCTGTTCGAAATGGACGGCGCCATCCAGCAACTGAGCCGCGACGTGCCCGAGCACCCGGCGCTGATCCAGCTCACCGGCACCTATCACAACCTCCTGCGCCGCTGGGTCGAGGTCTGAGATGGGCTTTTTATTGCGTCGCCAGGAAGTGCTCAACGTCGAGCAATTGCAGTCCATGCTTGATGATTCCCCGGTGCGCGCCGCCCAGGCGATTCTGATCGCAGCCAAGGAAGGCGTGGTCGATGCCCAGGCGTTGCTCGGGCAGATCCTGCTGGAAGGGCGCGGTATTGCACGCGATGAAGCGCTGGCGCTGCGCTGGTTCCAGATTGCGGCGCAGGGCGGGCACGTGATGGCGCGCAATATGGCCGGGCGTTGCCTGGAGCATGGTTGGGGTTGCGCCGTCGATGAAGCGGCAGCTGCGCGGCAATACCGGCTGGCAGCAGAGACCGGCCTGGATTGGGGCCAGTACAACTACGCCAACCTGCTGGCGACCGGCCGTGGCGTTGTGCAAGACCAGGCCCAGGCGCTGACGCTTTATCGCCAGGCGGCAGAGCAGGGCCACGCCAAGTCGATGAATCTGTTGGGGCGTTATCTGGAAGATGGGCAGTATTGCCCCAAGGATCTTGAGGCAGCCGTTGAATGGTACCGGCGCTCCGCCGAAGCCGGGGATTTTCGGGGGCAGTTCAGTTATGCGGCGGTGCTGGCGCACAGAGGCCAAATCGACGCTGCGCTGGAGTGGCTGCGCAAGGCGTTGGCGCATGGGAATCTCAAATTCCTGCGAACGGCGCACAAGGCGCTGGCGCTGGCCAATGAGCCGCAGATTCGCGCCATGGCCAATGCCTATCAACAGCGTGCCGCGACCTTTTCCTGAAGCCAAAAAAAACCCATGACTTGTCATGGGTTTTTTATATGCGGCGTTCTTACACGTAGAACGATTTCAACGGTGGGAACCCATTGAACTCAATCGCGCTGTAGCTGGTGGTGTACGCACCGGTCGACAGCCAGTACAAACGATCACCAATCGCCAGGTTCAGCGGTAGGCCGTACTTGTAGTTCTCGTACATGATGTCGGCGCTGTCGCAGGTTGGGCCGGCAATGACCACTTCTTCCATCTCGCCCTTCTTCTCGGTCCAGATCGGAAACTTGATGGCTTCGTCCATGGTTTCGATCAGGCCGGAGAACTTGCCCACATCCGTGTACACCCAACGCTCGACGGCGGTACGCGACTTACGGGCCACCAGCACCACTTCGCTCACCAGGATACCGGCGTTGGCGATCAGCGAACGGCCTGGCTCCAGGATGATTTCCGGCAGGTCGTCGCCGAAGTCTTCCTTGAGGAAGCGGATGATTTCTTCGGCGTAGGTTTCCAGGCTGTTGGTGCGGGTGATGTAGTTGGCCGGGAAGCCGCCGCCCATGTTGATCAGCTTCAGTTCGATGCCGTCTTCTTCTTTCAAACGCTCGAAGATCACCTTGACCTTGGCGATGGCCGCGTCCCACACGCTGATGTCGCGCTGTTGCGAGCCAACGTGGAACGAGATGCCGTAAGGCACCAGGCCCAGGTCGCGGGCGAGGATCAGCAGGTCCATGGCCATGTCGGTCTGGCAGCCGAATTTGCGCGACAAAGGCCAGTCGGCCGTGGTCGAGCCTTCGGTGAGGATGCGCACATACACTTTCGAGCCCGGCGCGGCCTTGGCGATGTTGCGCAGGTCGGCTTCGGAGTCGGTGGAGAACAGGCGCACGCCCTTCTCGTAGAAGTAGCGGATGTCCTTGGATTTCTTGATGGTGTTGCCGTAGCTGATACGGTCGGCGCTGACGCCGCGGTCCATGACCTTGTCCAGCTCGTAGATCGAGGCGATGTCGAAGCTCGAACCCTTGTCTTTCAACAGGTCGATGATCTCGACGGCCGGGTTGGCCTTGACGGCGTAATACACTTTGGCGAATTCGAAACCGGCGCGCAGGTCATCGTAGGCCTGGCTGATCATCGCGGTATCGATCACCACGAACGGGGTTTCTTGCTTGTCGGCGAACGCCTTCATTTTGTCAAAGGTGGCGCGCGCGAAATAATCTTCGACGTTGATCGACATGCTGGGGAACTCCTAAGGGCAAACTGTATTGATCAATGGGTGCAAATGAACGTCCTCCGTATCCCCACTTTGGTTCGCCTACTTCCCAAGGCATGTCGCCGAAAGCAAAAAGGCCACGGGATAAGCTTCCCTTGGCCTTGCTGTCTCGTCGTCAGTACTTGAGCCGGATGGATCGTTTCCAGCATGGACGTTCGGCGCGAACTTTAGGGCTTGATGGGCGTGGGATCAACTAAAAATGTCGCGTTTTTGCACGCGTTCGTCGCGGGACCCAGTCCAGCTACTTATGTAACCGACCGGTGTGACGGATTGATGTTCCCCGCTGAGTGGGAATTGAGGACATTTCCCTGACTCACCGAGGGGCAAATGTGGGAGGGGGCTTGCTCCCGATAGCGGTGTGTCAGTCACTTCTCAGTCACTGATTCACCGCTATCGGGAGCAAGCCCCCTCCCACATTTTTATCCCTGTTGTATCAGGTCAGGCCAGGGCGGTCTCGGCCGGCGAGACAATACTGGTCTTGCCCCCACGGGACTTGCCAGAGCTCAGGTACTCGGCAATCGACTCCTGAGTCACTTCACCCAGGAACACCCGCTCGGCATCCATCACCGGCAACCACGAGCGGTTGAACTCATACATGCGCGACAGCAGGATGCGCAAATGCTCGTCGTAGGCAGCGGTGGCGTTGAACTCGCGCAGGTACTGGCCGCAGGTACCGGTCTGACGGTGTAAGTCGCGACGGCGCACATACCCCAGTGCCTTGTTCTCGGCACAGGTGACCACCACGTAGCGGCGGTCGTGCTCGTCCATCAGCTCCAGCGCATCGGCCACCGGTGTTTCCGGGCTGACCGACGGGGCGTTGTCCGCCGCGTCTTCGGCCTTCACCAATAGCAGGCGCTTGAGCGTGCTGTCCTGGCCCACGAAGTTGCTCACGAACTCATCGGCCGGGTGTGCCAGCAGCGTGTCCGGGTGGTCGATCTGCAGCAGCTTGCCGGCACGGAAGATGGCGATCTTGTCACCCAGCTTGATGGCTTCGTCGATGTCGTGGCTGACCATGATCACGGTCTTGTTCAGCGCGCGCTGCATCTCGAAGAACTCGTTCTGGATCATCTCGCGGTTGATCGGGTCGACCGCGCCGAACGGCTCATCCATCAGCAACAGCGGCGCATCGGCCGCCAGCGCACGGATCACGCCGATACGCTGTTGCTGGCCACCGGACAGTTCACGCGGGTAGCGATGCAGGTACTGCTTGGGTTCCAGCTTGATCATGCTCATCAGTTCGCGGGCGCGGTCGTGGCATTTTTGCTTGTCCCAACCGAGCAGCTTGGGCACGACCACGATGTTTTCCTCGATGGTCATGTTGGGAAACAGGCCGATCTGCTGGATTACATAGCCGATGTTGCGACGCAGGGTCACTTCGTCCAGGTCAGTGGTGTCTTCACCGTTGATCAGGATCTTGCCCGAGGAGGGCTTGATCAGGCGGTTGATCATCTTCAGCGTGGTGCTCTTGCCGCAGCCCGAGGGCCCCAGGAATACGCAAATTTCGCCTTCGTTGACGGTCAGGCTTACATCGTTGACGGCGGTGACAGTCTTGCCGTTGCTTTGAAAAGTCTTGGACAGGTTTTGAAGTTCGATCATTTGAGCAATCCTTTTGGAGTCAGCGAGCGTTGCAGCCATTGCAGAAGCAGGTCGGCGAAGATGGCCAGGAGACTGACCAGCACGGCGCCGACAATCAGCATCGACATATCGCTGCGGCTGATGGAAGCCAGAATAAGTACACCCAGGCCACCGGCACCGATGGTGGCGGCGATGGTCATCACACCGATATTCATCACGACGGCGGTGCGCACGCCAGCAAGAATCACCGGCACGGCAATCGGCAGTTCGACCATGCGCAGGCGCTGGCCGAAGGTCATGCCGATGCCTTTGGCGGCCTCGCGAATGCCTGGCTCAACGCCGGTGAGGGCCAGGTAGGTGTTACGCATGATTGGCAGCAGGGAGTACAGGAACACGGCGGTGATCGCCGGCATCGGCCCCAGGCCCTGGCCGAACTTGGAGTAGAACGGCAACAGCAGCCCGAACAGCGCAATGGATGGCACGGTCAGCAACACCGTGGCGCTGGCTTGCAAGGGACCTGCGAGGGTTGGGAAGCGCGTCATCAGAATACCCAGGGGCACGCCGATAAAGATCGCGAGGATCACGGCGATGCCGACCAGGGTGATGTGCTGCCAGGTCAGGTGCAGGACTTGGGCCCAATCAAGATGGGAAAAGGCGTTCAAAAATTCCATGTCTTCTCCTTCTTAGTTGATCGGATGTTGGCGCAGGAAATCGGCGGCGACAGCGGACGGGCTTTCGTGGTCGACGTCGACCCGCGCATTCAGCTCGCGCATGGTTGCGTCGTCGAACAGCTCGGCCAAGGGCTTGAGCTCTGCGGCCAATTGAGGATGCTGGTCGAGATATTCCTGACGGATCACCGGAGCTGCGGTGTAGTCCGGGAAGTAATGCTTGTCGTCGGCCAGCAGCTTCAATTTGAACGCGTTCAGGCGGCCATCGGTGGTGTAGACCAGACCGGCAAACACCTGGCCATTACGCAGGGCGGTGTAGACCAGGCCAGCGTCCATCTGCCGGGTGTTTTTGCGCGTGAGGTTCATGTCATACAACTTGACCATGCCGCCCATGCCGTCGGAACGGTTGGCGAACTCGGTGTCGAGGGCCACCAGGCGGTTTTCCTTGGTGTCCTCGGCCAGGGCTTTGGTCAGGTCGCTGATGCTGTTGATCTGCGGAAATTCCTTGGCCACGTTTTCCGGCAGTGCCAGCGCGTAGGTGTTGCTGAATTTCGACGGCGAGAGCCAGACCAAGCCTTTTTTCGCGTCGAGTTCTTTCACCCGGGCGTAGGACTGTTCGCTGTCGAGCTTCTCGTCGATGTGGTTATAGGCCACCAGCGATACGCCGGTGTATTCCCAGATCAGATCCAGTTGCCCGCTTTCCTGGGCACTGCGTGCCAGGTTGCTGCCCAGGCCACCCGTCACACGGGCGTCGTAACCCTTGGTGCGCAGGTACTGGGAGGTGATTTCGGCGAGCAGGGTCTGCTCGGTGAACACCCGGGCGCCAATGCGAATCACCGGTTTTTCAGCGGCTTGCGCAATACCGGCAAACAGCAGGACGCAGCCTAATATCAAGCTTAGTTTTTTCATGTCGATTCCTTTCCTGGCGTTAAGACGGGCGCAACCCGCGTTCCAGCCAGAGGCGGCTGGCCATGGTCACCAGGCCGTCAAGCAGCAATGCCAGCAGCGCGGTGCATGCAGCGCCGAGCAGCAGTTGCGGCTGGTTGTTCAGGGCAATGCCGGGGAAGATCAGGCTGCCCAGGCTGTTGGCACCAATCAGGAACGCCAGTGGCGCGGTGCCGACGTTGATCGCCAGGGCCACACGTACACCGCCGATGATGATCGGCACGGCGTTGGGCAGTTCCACGCGAAACAGCACCTGGCGCGGCGTCATGCCGATGCCGGTGGCGGCTTCCTTGAGGGAACCCTGGACGTTTTTCAAGCCTTCGTAGGTGTTACGCACGATGGGCAGGAGGGAAGCGAGAAACAGCGCGAAGATGGCCGGGCCGCTGCCGATGCCGAGGACGCCGAGGGCGATGGCCAGTACAGCCAGGGGAGGGACGGTGTTGCCGATGTTGAAGATCTGCATGAAACGTTCTGCACGCCCGACCATGTTGGGTCGGCTGAGCAGGATACCAGCGGGGATGCCCACAATCAGGGCTGCCAGCATGGAGACTAGGACAAGAATCAGGTGAGCTTGCAGGTAAAACAACAAATCGTCGCGGTACAGTTCGATCGTGTTGATGCCGATCCAGTGGACCAGCAGGGCCAGGAGCGCGACGACAACCGCGCCTCCTATCAGCCCTTTGCCATAGCGAATAGCCACAGGCGGACTCCTTTTTTTCTTTTGTCGGCGAACACATTCTCCGGCGGCAATGCCATTCCTGGCTGTCGGCGAATAGGTTCGCGAAAAGCAGCTCGCCGATACTGGCAATGCAGTATGCGATCAAGCCATGAGCGCAGCCTCGTCAGGCTAACTTGCTGATATTTCAGCCCCTGTTCCGAGTGCGGTAGCAGGGGAGTGGACGTCTCGACCTTTTAAAAGGTTCCACACTTGGGCGCATTTAGCCACCCCCAATGGGCTCAACGGTGGTCCGTACCCCCTCGTTTGCGCTATACTCGCCGCCCTTTTTTGACTCACCTGCCAGGCGATTTCCCATGACCCACCAGGCCGCCGAAGTCGCGAAACGCCGCACTTTCGCCATTATTTCCCACCCCGATGCCGGTAAAACCACCATCACCGAAAAGCTGTTGCTGATGGGCAAGGCGATCGCGGTAGCCGGCACGGTGAAATCGCGCAAATCCGACCGCCATGCCACCTCCGACTGGATGGAGATGGAAAAGCAACGGGGTATTTCCATTACCACGTCGGTCATGCAGTTCCCGTATCGCGACCACATGGTCAACCTGCTCGACACCCCGGGCCACGAAGACTTCTCCGAAGATACCTACCGCACCCTGACGGCGGTGGACTCGGCATTGATGGTCCTCGACGGCGGTAAGGGCGTTGAGCCACGTACCATTGCGCTGATGGACGTTTGCCGCCTGCGTGACACGCCGATCGTCAGCTTCATCAACAAACTCGACCGTGATATCCGCGACCCGATCGAGTTGCTGGATGAAATCGAAGCCGTCCTGAAGATCAAGGCCGCGCCGATCACCTGGCCGATTGGTTGCTACCGCGACTTCAAGGGCGTGTACCACCTGGCCGACGACTACATCATTGTCTACACCGCCGGCCATGGTCACGAACGTACCGAAACCAAGATCATTGAAAAGCTCGACTCGGACGAAGCCCGCGCCCATCTGGGTGACGAGTACGACCGTTTCGTCGACCAGCTGGAACTGGTGCAGGGCGCCTGCCACGAATTCAACCAGCAGGAATTCCTCGACGGCCAGTTGACCCCGGTGTTCTTCGGTACCGCCTTGGGCAACTTCGGCGTCGACCACGTGCTCGACGCGGTAGTGGACTGGGCCCCGCGCCCGCTGGCGCGTGTCGCCAACGAGCGCACCGTGGAACCGGTTGAAGAGAAATTCACCGGCTTCGTGTTCAAGATCCAGGCGAACATGGACCCCAAGCACCGCGACCGTATCGCCTTCATGCGCATCTGCTCCGGCAAATACGAAAAAGGCATGAAGATGCGCCACGTGCGTACCGGCAAGGATGTGCGCATCGGCGACGCGCTGACGTTCTTCTCTTCCGAGCGTGAACAGCTCGAAGAAGCCTACGCCGGCGACATCATCGGTCTGCACAACCACGGCACCATCCAGATCGGCGACACCTTCACCGAAGGCGAAGCATTGGGCTTTACCGGTATCCCGCACTTCGCCCCGGAACTGTTCCGCCGCGTGCGCCTGCGCGACCCGCTCAAGTCCAAGCAACTGCGCCAAGGCTTGCAGCAATTGGCCGAAGAAGGTGCCACCCAGGTGTTCTTCCCCGAGCGCAGCAACGACATCATCCTCGGCGCCGTGGGTGTGCTGCAGTTCGACGTGGTCGCCAGTCGCTTGAAGGAGGAATACAAAGTGGAGTGCTCCTACGAGCCGATCACCGTGTATTCGGCGCGCTGGATCGAGTGCAGCGATAAGAAGAAGCTGGAAGAGTTCTCCAACAAGGCGGTGGAAAACCTCGCGGTCGACGGCGGTGGTCACCTGACCTACCTGGCGCCGACCCGGGTCAACCTGGCGTTGATGGAAGAGCGCTGGCCGGATGTGAAATTCCGCGCGACCCGCGAACACCACTAAGGTCTGAGCGTTTCAGAGAATGTGGGAGGGGGCTTGCCCCCGATAGCGGTGTGTCAGCCAGTGTATTGGGCTCTGACACTCCGCAATCGGGAGCAAGCCCCTCCCACATTTTGATCTCCAAAAGGCTGGAGATTGGCGGTAATCCGGCATCGCGACTAGCGTAAACGCTGGTGGCAGTTAATGACTGCCGTGCGGGTCTTATTTACTGACTGGACGGAATCAACCATGAGTATTTTTCAACGCGTAGTGCTGTTGATGAAGGTGCTGGTGCTGTTGTCGTTGGGGATGTCGACGGCCTGGGCGCATAACCCGGTGCAGAGCGTAGGGGTGGTGACGAGTGGCCAGGCATCGGACTTGCAGTTGGCCAAGTCCGAAGCCGAACCAGGCGATCAAGGCCAGGGCGGCAGCGAGGGTGATGATGACTCGACTACCGACGAGCCTGACAGCGACGACGCAGATGAAGGCGACAGCCAGACGTAGGCTTGCTGAAAAGAACGCGCCTCCCGTCAGGCTATAGCTGGCGGAAGGCGCTTTTCAGACCTCCGGCGGTGACTTAGAACGAGGTGGTCACCGACGCGAAATAAGCCCGGCCCGGCTCGTTATAGGTCTGTGCACCGGCATCCTCGGCATTGCCTTTGCGCGACAGGCGCTTGTCCAGCAGGTTGTTGATACCGACACGCACGCTCAAGTTTTTGCTGAACTCATAACCACTGCTCAGTCCCATCAGCCCATACGGGTCGACATCCTGCTGGGCGCTGCGGTCATAGCTGTTGGCACTGCGTGAGTTGAGTGTCGGCGCTTCCTGCTTGCCGTAGTAGGTGCCGCTGACCTGGAAGGACAGCTTGTCGGTGGCTTGCCAGTCCAGCGTGGTGTTGACGGTGTACTTGGGGATGATGCTCAACGGCTCGCCGGTGTCTTTGTCCTTGGAGTCGATCATGTAGGTCAGGTTGGTGTTCCAGTCCAGATCGCTGCGCAGGCTTACGAACAGGTTGCCTTCAACCCCCTGGACCAACGCGGGCCCGCTGTTTTCCCACTCCAGTACGCGGCGACCATTGCCCAGGCGGAAAGCCGCCTCGTTACTGGCATTGATCTTGTTCTTGTAGTCATTACGGAAGTACGTCGCGCTGGTACGCCAGGTACCCTTGTCGAAGGCCAGGCCGATTTCCTTGTTGACGCTGATTTCCGGCTTCAGGTCGCGATTACCCACCAGGTAACAACCGCCCATATTGGCTTCGCTGGCGTTGCAGCCATTGCCACGGCTGTACAGCAAGTAGTTCGGGTTGGACTGGTACAGGTTGGGGGTCTTGTAGGCACGGGCAATACCGCCCTTGAGGCTCAGCTCATCGGTCAACTGGTGCGAGGCGTTGAAGCTGGGGCTCCAGTTGCCGCCGAATTCTTCATGGTCGTCGTAGCGCAGGCCAGGGGTGATGATGGTCTTGCTGCCCAGTTCGATGTTGTCCTCGGCAAACAAGGCATAGCTCGATGCGGTGGTCTTGGTGCTGTTGCGGCTGACGCCGGGGATGGCGGGGACGCCGCCGGTGCCCGGGTCATAAGTTTGCGGGCGCAACGAGCCTGGATCGTTCATCGACTCGTAGAGGTATTCGCTGCCCAGGGTCAGGACCTGTTCGGCACCGAAGCTCAGGGGCAGGTTGACCTCGGCGGTGGCCCGGGTGTTACGCAGGCGTGATTCGAAACGCCCGGCGCTGGCCGAAGGCGCGCCCTCGCCGGATCCGGCCAGGCCTTCGTTGAGACGCTCATTGCGGGTCAGGTCGTGGGTCAGCGAGGCCAGGGTCGAGCCCCAGTCAAATTCACCACGGTGGGTTGCAGAGAAGCTGCTGCGTTGAATCACACTGGTTTCCTTGCCCACCAGGCTTTCAACGAATGCGCCACCTCCGTTGAGCATGGTATCGCCGGCAAAAATATTACCCTGGCGGCTGTAGCTGGCTTCCAGGTCGAGTGTTTGCTCGGGGGTGAATTGCCAGCTCAGCAAGCCATTGACGTCTTTATTGCGCACGCCCTCGCGGCCAGCGACCAAAGAATCAGGCGTCGCTTGAGCTGCGCGGTTGATGTCGGCGTCATCGGCGTCGGTCTTGTTCAGGCCGCCATAGACGCGGAATGCCAGAGTGTCGGTCAACGGGCCGCTGAGGTTGAAGTTGGTGCGCTTGCTCGCGCCTTCGGCATCGTTTTCGGGGAAGGCGGTGTAGGCGGTCAGCGAACCGTGCAATTGATCGGTCGGGCGTTTGGTGATGATGTTGATCACCCCGCCCATGGCCCCGGAGCCATAACGAGCGGCGGCCGGGCCGCGCAGGATTTCGATGCGCTCGACTTCTTCGGCCGGCACCCAGTTGGTTTCGCCACGGGTATCACGGTCACCGCTCCAGCCA
Source organism: Pseudomonas sp. P867 (assembly GCF_019891455.1). NCBI lineage: Bacteria > Pseudomonadati > Pseudomonadota > Gammaproteobacteria > Pseudomonadales > Pseudomonadaceae > Pseudomonas > Pseudomonas sp. P867. The sequence goes on from NZ_JAFLXB010000001.1 coordinate 158,059, forward strand.
TAACGCACGGCGTTGCGTGAGGTGGAGGGTTTGCCATCGATCAGGATCAGGGTGTTTTCCGGGCCCATTCCGCGTAGGTCGATCTGACGGTTATTGCCACGGCTGCTGCTGGAACTGTTGCCGGTCAGGTTGACGCCTGGCTCGCGGCGGATGATCTCCGACAGGTCGTTGCTGGGTGGGCGTTTCTTGATGTCTTCGGCGGTGATGATCGACACGCCGGGCGCTTGCTTGAGTTCTTCGGCAGCGGTGCCCAAAACACGCGTCTCGCCCAACACCAAGGCTTGGGAGGTGCCATCTACAGGCAGGTCCGTTGCTTGGATCGGTACTTTATCGCGCTCTTTTTCCACACTCTCCGCCAGCAGCGCGGGAGACGAAAGGGTAGCGATAAACGCCAGCGATAGATGGCTGAGCCTGAATTGAGACGACATGTCCACAAAGTCCTTTACGAGGGGCGATTGAACGAGAGGCGTCTGAATTTTTCGCGTAGCCAACCGTGGCTTGGCAGCCAGTATCCAGCGCCCTCTTTGCGTCGTGATGGTATTGATTCTCAAACAAAAGTAAATTTCATTTACAATCTATACACTTTCCAGAGGGCTCTGGCGCAATGTTTTCAAGGCCGGAGGCATTGAAAGGCGCAGGTCCATCTGTATTTTCTTTGCTACAAATGCGCAAAAAAAAGCCCCTCCGGCCAGACTGATGCGCAATCTGGCGGGAAGGGCGATGGAACTTATTGAAGCTGCAGTTCCTACAAGGGAGGCGTCAGGCCACGAATTGCTCCGCGTAGTGGCAAGCCACCTGCCGATTATCCAATGGTCGCAACAGCGGCTCCTCGCTGCTGCAGCGCTCGGTCGCATACGGGCAGCGCTTGTGGAACGCGCAGCCAGGTGGCGGGTTCAGCGGGTTGGGCAGTTCGCCGACGATTTTGATCTTCGGCTTGTTCGGGTCCGGGTGAATGGTCGGTGTGGCCGACAGCAGCGCCTGGGTGTAAGGGTGCAGCGGGCGGGCGTAGATGTCTTCCTTGGGGCCTACTTCCACCGGGCGGCCGAGGTACATCACCATCACGTCGTCGGCGACGTGTTGCACCACTGCCAGGTTGTGGGAGATGAACACGTAGGCGGTGTTGAATTCCTGCTGCAAATCCATGAACAGGTTGAGCACCTGGGCCTGGATCGACACGTCCAGCGCCGAGGTCGGTTCGTCCGCCACCAACACTTTGGGTTGCAGCATCATCGCCCGAGCCAGGGCGATACGTTGGCGCTGACCACCGGAGAACATGTGCGGGTAGCGCTGATAATGCTCAGGGCGCAGGCCCACTTGCTTCATCATCGCCTGGACTTTTTCGCGGCGCTCGGCGGCGGACAGGTTGGTGTTGATCAGCAACGGCTCCGCCAGTTGATCACCGACTTTCTGGCGTGGGTTCAACGACGCATACGGGCTTTGGAAAACCATCTGCACGTCTTTACGCAATTGCTTGCGCTGGGCCTTGTCGGCACCGGCCACTTCCTGGCCGGCAATTTTCAAGGAGCCCGAAGACGGCTCTTCAATCAGCGTGAGGGCACGGGCCAGGGTGGATTTGCCGCAACCCGACTCGCCCACAACCGCGAGGGTCTTGCCGGCTTCCAGCTCAAAGGACACGCCATTGAGAGCACGCACGGTGGCGTGGCCCTTGAACAGGCCACGGGACACTTCATAGTGACGGGTGAGGTCGCGGGCGGTAAGTACGACGGCCATTACGCCACCTCCTGGTTCAGCGGGTAGAAGCAGCGGGCGAGGCTGTTGCTTTTCGGATCAAGGCTTGGACGCTGGGCGCGGCAGGAGTCCTGCACATACGGGCAGCGCGGTGACAGCAAGCAGCCCTGCGGACGGTCATAGCGGCCTGGCACGATGCCCGGCAGCGTGGCCAGGCGCGTGGCGCCGAGGCTGTGCTCCGGAATCGCCTTGAGCAGCGCTTCGCTGTACGGGTGCGCCGGGATGTCGAACAGTTGCGGCACCTGGCCGACTTCCACCGCTTGGCCCGCGTACATCACGCATACGCGCTGGGCAGTTTCAGCCACCACCGCGAGGTCGTGAGTGATCAGCACCAGGCCCATGTTCTGCTCTTTTTGCAGGGCCAGCAGCAGTTCCATGATCTGCGCCTGGATGGTCACGTCCAACGCAGTGGTCGGTTCATCGGCGATCAGCAACTTGGGCTCGCCGGCAATCGCCATGGCGATTGCCACGCGTTGGCTCATACCGCCGGACAATTGGTGCGGGTAGGCATCCATACGGCTGGCGGCGCCTGGGATCTCGACTTTTTCCAGCAGTTCGATAGCCCGCTTGCGCGCTTGTTTGCCGGACATTTTCAAATGCAGGCGCAGCACTTCTTCAATCTGGAAACCCACGGTGTAGCTGGGGTTCAGCGCGGTCATCGGGTCCTGGAACACCATCGCCAGGTCTTTGCCGACGATCTGGCGGCGCTGGCGGTTGCTCAGCTTGAGCATGTCCTTGCCGTCGAAGTTCAGCGCATCGGCGGTAACGATGCCGGGATGCTCGATCAGGCCCATCAGCGCCATCATGGTCACGGATTTACCCGAGCCCGACTCGCCAACGATCGCCAGTACTTCGCCTTTGTCGACCGACAGGTCGAGGCCGTCGACCACCGGTACGGCGGTCTTGTCGCCGAAGCGCACGTTGAGATTCTTGATTTCTAACAGTGACATGGGAATCTCCTCAGGCGGCGTTCTTGAGTTTCGGGTCCAGCGCATCGCGCAGGCCGTCACCCATCAAGTTGATTGCCAGCACGCTGAGCAAAATGGTCAAGCCAGGCAGGCTCACGACCCACCAGGCGCGTTCGATGTAGTCACGGGCCGAAGCCAGCATGGTGCCCCACTCGGGGGTTGGCGGTTGTACGCCAAGGCCGAGGAAGCCCAGGGCCGCGGCATCGAGAATCGCCGAGGAAAAGCTCAAGGTCGCTTGTACGATCAGCGGCGCCATGCAGTTAGGCAGCACGGTGATGAACATCAGGCGTGGCAGGCCGGCGCCGGCAAGGCGGGCGGCGGTCACGTAGTCGCGGTTCAGTTCGCCCATCACCGCGGCGCGGGTCAGGCGCACGTAGGACGGCAGCGACACGATAGCGATGGCGATCACGGTGTTGATCAGGCCAGGGCCGAGGATGGCGACAATCGCCACGGCCAGCAGCAGCGACGGCAGGGCCAGCATGATGTCCATCAGACGCATGATGGTCGGGCCGAGCAAACGCGGGAAAAAACCGGCGAACAGGCCCAGCAGGATGCCCGGGATCAGCGACATCACCACCGACGACAAGCCGATCAGCAACGACAGGCGCGAACCCTGGATCAGGCGCGAGAGCAAGTCACGCCCCAGTTCGTCGGTGCCGAGCAGGAACTGCATCTGCCCACCTTCCAGCCAGGCGGGCGGGGTCAGCAGGAAGTCACGGTATTGCTCGCTGGGGTTATGCGGGGCAACCCAGGGGGCGAAGATCGCGCAGAACACGATTAGCAACATGAACAGCAGGCCGGCAACCGCGCCTTTGTTCTTGGAGAAGGCTTGCCAGAATTCTTTGTACGGGGACGGGTACAGCAGGCTCTGATCGACTGCTGACACTGGAGTAGAGGTAGTCATGGTCATGATCTCAGCGCTGGTGACGGATGCGTGGGTTGGCGAAGCCGTAGAGGATATCCACCACGAAGTTCACTAGGATCACCAGGCAGGCGATCAGCAGAATGCCGTTTTGCACCACCGGGTAGTCCCGCGCGCCAATGGCTTCGATCAGCCATTTGCCGATGCCGGGCCACGAGAAGATGGTTTCGGTCAGTACCGCACCGGCCAGCAGCGTGCCGACTTGCAGGCCGACCACGGTCAGTACCGGGATCAGCGCGTTGCGCAGGCCGTGCACGAATACCACGCGCGCCGGCGACAGGCCCTTGGCCTTGGCGGTGCGGATGTAGTCCTCGCGCAGTACTTCAAGCATCGATGAGCGGGTCATCCGTGCGATCACCGCCAGCGGGATGGTGCCCAGCACGATAGCCGGCAGGATCAGGTGGTGCAGGGCGTCCCAGAACGCGTCCGGCTCGTCGGCCAGCAGGGTGTCGATCAACATGAAACCGGTGCGCGGCTCGATGTCGTAGAGCAGGTCGATACGCCCGGAAACCGGGGTCCAGCCCAGGCTCACCGAGAAGAACATGATCAGGATCAGGCCCCACCAGAAGATCGGCATCGAATAGCCCGCCAGGGAGATGCCCATCACCCCATGGTCGAACAGGGATCCTCGTTTGAGTGCCGCGATCACCCCGGCCAACAGGCCCAGGATACCGGCGAACAACAGGGCGGCCATGGACAGTTCCAGGGTCGCAGGGAAAAGGGCGGTGAACTCGGTCCACACGCTGGTGCGGGTGCGCAGCGATTCGCCAAGGTCGCCCTGGGCGAGCTTGCCGACGTAATCCAGGTATTGCGCATACAGCGGCTTGTTAAGGCCAAGGCGCTCCATTGCCTGGGCGTGCATTTCGGGGTCAACCCGCCGCTCGCCCATCATGACTTCTACGGGGTCGCCTGGAATCATGCGAATCAACGCAAAGGTCAGCAACGTGATGCCGAAGAACGTGGGGATCAATAACCCCAATCGGCGGGCAATAAAACTAAACATCTTGGTGTGTACCTCAATCAGCCGGTTAGGCAGGTTCGGCACCGTCAATGTCGACGGTGCCGAGCGTTTTTCTTATTTACTTCACCTGGGTGGTGGCGAAGTTATTTGTACCCAGAGGGCTTTGGGTGAAGCCTTCTACGTTCTTGCGCAGGGCGGTGAACAGTTTCGGGTAAGCCATGGGAAGCCAGGGTTGGTCTTTCTCGAACACATCCTGTGCTTGTTCATAGAGCGCGGCCCGTTCGGCCGGTTCCGCGATTGCACGGGCTTTGTCGATCAAGTCCTGAAACTCTTTGTTACACCAGCGGGCGTAGTTTTCGCCGTTTTTGGCTGCATCGCAACTCAGGTTTGGCGTCAGGAAGTTATCCGGGTCGCCGTTATCACCGACCCAGCCCGCCGAAACCATATCGTGCTCGCCGTTTTTGGCACGCTTGAGCATCTCGCCCCATTCCATGACCTTGATATTGATCTTCAAGCCAATCTGGGCCAGGTCTGCTTGCATACGCTGGGCGCCGAGCATCGGGTTGGGGTTGGTCGGGCCGCCGCCGTTACGGGTGAACAGTGTGAATTCGGTGCCTTCCGGCACGCCGGCTTCCTTGAGCAGGGCACGGGCCTTGTCCAGGTCGCGTGCTGGGTTTTTCAGCTTTTCACTGAAACCCAGCAATGTCGGTGGATAAGGGCCGGTGCCCACGACTGCATTGCCTTTTCCGAACAGCGCTTCGGTATAGCCGGCCTTGTCGAACGCGATGTTGATAGCGTGGCGTACCCGCGCATCGCTCATGTATTTGCGGGTGGTGTTCAATGCGGTGTAGCTGGTGGTCATCGCCGCCAGTTCATCGACTTTCAGGTTCGGGTCTTTCTTGATGCTTGGGATGTCATCCGGCTTGGGGAACAACGCGATCTGACATTCGTTGGCCTTGAGCTTCTGCAGGCGCACGTTGTTATCGACGGTAATAGCCAGAATCAGCGGATCGACCGCCGGTTTGCCGCGGAAGTAGTCGGGGTTGGCCTTGAAGCGTGCCTGGGCGTCTTTCTGATAACGGGTGAAGATGAACGGACCAGTGCCGATGGGCTTGGCATTGAGGTCTTCGGTCTTGCCGGATTTGAGCAACTGGTCGGCGTATTCCTTCGAATGGATTGAAGAGAACGCCATGCCCAGGTCAGCCAGGAACGGAGCTTCAGGACGGGTCAGGGTAAAGACGACAGTATGATCGTCGATCTTCTCTACGCTCTTGAGCAGTTCCTTGAACCCCATGCTTTCGAAGTACGGGTAACCCACGAGGGACTTTTTATGCCATGGATGATTCGGGTCCAGCTGGCGCTGGAAGCTCCAAAGCACATCGTCGGCGTTCAGGTTGCGCGTGGGTTTGAAATAGTCGGTGGTGTGGAACTTGATGTCGTCACGCAGGTGGAAGGTGTAGGTCAGGCCATCGGCGCTGATTTCCGGCAGGTCTTTAGCCAGGGCGGGAACCACTTCGGTGGTGCCGGGCTTGAAATCCACCAGACGGTTGAACATGGTTTCAGCGGCGGCATCGGCGGTCACGGCGGTGGTGTACAGGACCGGGTCGAAACCTTCCGGGCTGGCTTCGGTGCACACCACCAGCGGTTTGGCCGAAACGCCGATCGCCACGCTCAACAGCGCGGCAGCCATGGCGGCTTGTAGCGGGAGCATTTTCATTCAGAGCCCTCTGCAATCGATGGAACCAGAAAAGCGTAGACGGCGAACTCGTCCTGAGTCCGCCGCCTGCCTGGCGCTAATTAAAGGATGTTGAATGGGATGGTGGTGACCAGACGGAACTCTTTGATGCTGCCGTCGGATTGGAACTCGCTGCCACGGTGTTCAACGTAGGTGGCACGAATTGCGGTGGCCTTGAGCGGGCCGCTCTGGACCGCGTAGGAAGCGCCGATACCGTATTCCTGGTGCTTCTCGCCGTCCTGGGACTGGATGCCGTCGTAACCTTTGCCGACTACACCGCGGTTACCGGTGTAGTGGGTGCCGTCGATGCCCCAGCCGCGAGCGGAGTAGGCGTTGAACTTAAGGCCTGGCACGCCGTATTCGGCCATATTGATGGCGTAGGCGATCTGGAACGATTTCTCGTTCGGGCCGTTGAAGTCGGACGTCAGGGAGTTGGCCAGGTAGATACCGTTGGTTTCGTGCAGGTAGTCGAAGTACTCGTTACCGTTCACGGCCTGGTAGGCGAAGGTCAGGCTGTGGGCCTGGTGAGTCAGGCCAAAAGACAGGGAGTAGGTATCGTTGTCGATATCCCCCATCAGCTTTTTGCCTTCATCGACGGTCTTGTAGTAGTTGAAACCGGTGGTCAGCGCCAGTTGCTGGCTGTCACCCAGTTCATGGGTAGCGCCGAAGTAGTACTGGTTCCAGAAATCCTTGACGTTGGCGCCGAAGAAGCTGGTCTTCAGGCTCTTGAATGGCTGGTAGTTGGCGCCCAGGGTATAGACCTTGTCGGTTTCAACCTTTGCGCTGTTGGTGTATTCGGAGCGGAATTTCGACAGGCTCTGTTCGCTACGTGGCGAAACGCGGTCAAACACGCCGCCCTGGAACGACAGGTTGCTGAACTCTTCGCTGTTGAAGCTCACACCCTGGAAGCTTGAAGGCAGGGCACGGTTGCCGATGGTGTCGACGATGCCGCTGCTGAAGTTCTGGCGACCGGCGGTCAAGGTGGTGTTGGACACGCGGAACTGCACGTTGGCCAGGCCCAGTTTGCTCCACTGGTCTACGGCGTCACCGTTGGAGTCCGCCAGGGTACGGTTGGAGCCGCCCTTGATATCACGCTTGCTGCGGTCCAGTACCAGAGCGTTGTAAACCGCTACTTCGGTCTTGACGCCGACGGTGCCCTGGGTGAAACCCGAGCTGGCTTTGAGGATGGTGCCCTGTACCCAGTTGGTACGGTTACGGTCGGTCAGGGTCTGGCCATGCTTCTGGTACGCGAAGGTGCCCCCACGGTATTTGCTTTCATGGGAGTACCAGTTACGTGTGGTGCCGCCAAGGCTGAAGTCTTCAACGAAGCCTTTAGCCTCGCTTTGGGCGCTGGTGCCGGCCAACGTGGTAGGAACGAAGTCCTGGCTTTGCGTTTCAGCGTAGGCGGTTGCCGTGATGCTGCTGATGGCCAGGGCCAGAAGCGCTTTGCTGCTCAGTTTCATGGGTGAAGCTCCTTTGGTTCTCTTTTTTAATGCCGGTCTTTTTAGGTGAACCGGCTATTGGGTGTGGAACTCGTTCAAGCCTGTGCAAACGTTTGGCGTAGGAATTTTCCCAACAAAAGCCTGCGCGTTTGCCGGGAAGCGAACTTCGCTCCCCGCAATCCGGTTATTTTCTTATGGGGTAATGCTGACGCCCGAGAACACGTTGCGGCCGAAGGGGCTCACCTTGAAACCTTCGACTTTGGCGCTTAACGGCTGGTTGACCGTCGAGTGGGCGACTGGCGTGATCGGCACCTGCTGCTTGAGCAGTTGCTGCGCCTGTTTGTATAGAACAGTCCTTTGTTCGCGGTCGGTCACGACCTTGGCTTGCTTGATCAGCTTGTCGTACGCCGGGTCACACCACATGGAGTAGTTGTTCCCGCCGATGGCGTCGCAGCTGTAGAGGGTGCCCAACCAGTTGTCCGGATCACCGTTGTCGCCGGTCCAGCCAATCAGGCTGACATCATGCTCACCGTTCTTGGTGCGCTTGATGTACTCGCCCCATTCGTAGCTGACGATTTTGACTTTCAGGCCGATCTTGGCCCAATCGTTCTGCAGCATCTCGGCCATCAGCTTGGCGTTGGGGTTGTACGGACGTTGTACCGGCATCGCCCACAGGGTGATCTCGGTGCCTTCCTTGACGCCGGCGGCCTTGAGCAGCTCCTTGGCTTTTTCCGGGTTGTAGGCGGCGTCCTTGATGCTGTCGTCGTAGGACCACTGTGTCGGCGGCATGGCGTTGACCGCCAGTTGCCCTGCGCCCTGGTACACAGCGTTGAGGATGCTCTGCTTGTTCACCGCCATGTCCAGCGCCTGGCGCACTTCAAGCTGGTCGAACGGCTTGTGGCGCACGTTGTAGGCGATGTAGCCGAGGTTGAAGCCAGGCTTGGTCAGCAGTTGCAGGTTCGGGTCGGCCTTCAGCGCGTCTACATCGGCGGGGCGCGGATGCAGGGTGACCTGGCATTCGCCGGCCTTGAGCTTCTGCACCCGTACCGAGGCGTCGGTGTTGATGGCGAAGATCAGTTGGTCCAGCTTGACGCGGCTCGGGTCCCAGTACTGTTTGTTGCCCACGTAACGTATCTGCGAGTCTTTCTGGTAACGCTGGAACACAAATGGGCCAGTGCCGATCGGCTTCTGGTTGATGTCGCTGGGCTTGCCTTGCTTGAGCAACTGCTCGGCGTATTCGGCGGACAGGATTGCAGCGAAACTCATGGCGATGTTCTGTACGAACGCGGCATCGACCGTGTTCAAGGTCATCACCACCGTGTGCGGGTCGGTTTTTTCGACCTTGGCGATATTCTTGTTCAGGCTCATCCCGTTGAAGTACGGAAACTCGGTAGGGTAGGCCTTGCGGAATGGATGCTCGGGGTCAAGCATGCGGTTGAAGGTGAACAGCACGTCGTCGGCGTTGAAGTCGCGCGTCGGCTTGAATTCCTTGTTGCTGTGGAACTTCACCCCCTCACGCAGGTGGAAGGTGTAGGTCAGGCCATCTGGCGAAATATCCCATTTGGTCGCCAGCCCAGGTACTACGTCGGTCGCGCCTTTTTCGAATTCAACCAGGCGATTGTACAAAGGCTCTGCCGCATCGTTGTCGGTGGCCGTGGTGTATTGCGCAGTGTCAAACCCTGCCGGGCTGCCTTCGGAGCAGAACACCAGGCTCTTCTTTTCGGCGGCCTGGCCCATCGTGGCCACGGCCAGCAGGCTGGTGGCAAACATCGCGGATAGAACAGTGGTATGGCGCATGACGATCCCGATCCTTGTTTGTAGTTATCAACAGCAACCCTCCCGCTGGCCATGGCCAGGAAGACATCACTGATCCCACGCACAGCAAGTGCCATTTCCCAGAGTGATGCCTCTGCTGTCCTACGACGTTATGGGACGCGGACCTTGCAGTAAATGCGCCAATTCTGACTGGACTTGTAGGTAACGGAGACACAAGGCGCAGTTCGTTGCTGTAGGACGGCAACGCTTACAAATGTGGTCTGTTTCCTATGGCCCTGGCGGATGGAATAACGGCGACGTTGTGAAACGTCGCCGTTATTGATCCTTACTTGCCGCTTACGCTAACGCCGTAGAAGGAGTTCAAGCCAAATGGGCTGATCTTGAAGTCCTGTACGGTATTACGCATGGGTTGATACACCGTCGAGTGCGCGATAGGTGTCATCGGGACTGCATCTTTGAGGATATGTTGCGCCTGCTTGTACAGCTCGGTGCGTTTGGCGACATCCGATGTGGCCTTGGCTTCTTTCACGATGCCGTCGAATTTCTTGTCGCACCACTTGGAGAAGTTGTTGCCCGACAGCGAGTCGCAGCCGAACAGCACGTTCAGCCAGTTGTCCGGGTCACCATTGTCGCCGCTCCAGCCAATGATCATGGCCTGGTTCTCGCCGCCTTTGGAACGCTTGATGTACTCGCCCCATTCGTAGCTGGTGATCTTGACCTTCAGGCCGATCTTGGACCAGTCGTTCTGCAGCATCTCAGCCATCAGCTTGGCGTTCGGGTTGTACGGACGCTGAACCGGCATGGCCCACAGGACGATTTCGGTACCTTCCTTGACGCCGGCTTCCTTGAGCAGCGCCTTGGCTTTCTCTGGGTCGTACTTAGCGTCCTTGATGCTGGTGTCGTAGGACCATTGGGTCGGCGGCATGGCGTTGACGGCCAGTTGGCCGGCGCCCTGGTACACGGAGTCAATGATCTGCTGCTTGTTCACCGCCATGTCCAGCGCCTGGCGTACGCGCAGGTCAGCCAGCGGGTTAGGCTGGTCGCTGCCCTTGACCTTGTCCATCACGTTGTAGGCCACATAGCCCAGGTTGAAACCGGCCTGGTGCGGCAGCTTCAGGTCTTTGTCTTCGCCCAGCGCCTTTAGGTCGGCCGGACGTGGGAACAGAGTGATCTGGCATTCGTTTTTCTTGAGCTTCTGGATACGCACCGACGGGTCAGTGGTGATGGCGAAGATCAGGTTGTCGATCTTCACGTCTTCAGGTTTCCAGTAGTCCTTGTTGCCGGTGTAACGAATGTTCGAATCTTTCTGGTAGCTCTTGAACACGAACGGGCCAGTGCCGACCGGCTTCTGGTTGATGTCGGCGGGTTTGCCTTCCTTCAACAATTGCGCGGCATATTCAGCGGACTGGATCGAAGCAAAGCTCATGGCCAGGTTCTGGATGAAAGCCGCGTCCACGGTGCCAAGGGTGAACTTGACGGTGTGATCATCGACTTTCTCGATGTTCTTGATGTTGGTGTCCATCCCCATGTCCGTGAAGTACGGGAACTCGGTGGGGTAGGCCTTACGGAACGGATCGTCTTTGTTGATCATCCGGTTGAAGGTGAACAGTACGTCGTCAGCCGAGAATTCACGAGTAGGCTTGAAGTACGGGGTGGTGTGGAACTTGACGCCTTCGCGCAGGTGGAAGGTATACGTCAGGCCGTCCGGCGACACATCCCAGCTGGTGGCCAGGCCAGGAACGACGGCGGTGCCGCCACGCTCGAACTGGCTCAGACGGTTGAACATGGTTTCGGCCGAGGCATCGAAGTCTGTTCCGGTGGTGTACTGGCCTGGGTCGAAACCGGCCGGGCTCCCTTCGGAGCAGAACACCAGGTTAGTTGCCGCCAGGGCTACGGGGGCTGCGGCCATAAGGCCAGCGCTCACTAATAACGGAAGGACTGCGTGTTTAAGCATGTTGGCCTCATGATTTGTTGTCATTTTTGGTGGTGAGGGCGACCTCGTGAGTCGGCCTGCGGATACTTATGCAGGCGCCATACCCAATGCAAGATGCTGAACGGTTACGAGCGGTAAACAGTGGTACGAACGTACAGGAATGTCGCAATTATGAAAGTTTTGCCATAAATGCGTCGATTTGATGGTTTTTTTCGGTGCAATGTGCGCACCAAAAAAGCCCAGCCGAGGCGTCTAGCACACTCGGTTGGGGCGTTGATGTTACTTATCTAGACTCACGCCGTAGAAGGGCGTCAGTCCAAACGGGCTGATCTTGAAGTCGCGCACTTCCTTGCGCAGGGGCTGGAAAACCGTCGAGTTCGCAATAGGCGTTATAGGTACCTGTTCCTTAAGGATTTTCTGCGCCTGTTGATACCACTTGATACGCTGCTCGCGATCATTGCTGACCTTGGCTTGCTGCACCAGCTTGTCGTAGGCCGGGTTACACCATTTGGCATAGTTGCTGCCCTTGACCGCGGCACAACTGTAGAGCACGCCGAGCCAGTTATCCGGGTCGCCGTTATCGCCGGTCCAGCCGTAAATCATTGCGTCGTGTTCGCCATTTTTAGCGCGTTTGATGTACTCGCCCCACTCATAGCTGACGATGTTGGCTTTGATGCCGACCTTGGCCCAATCCTGTTGGATCATTTGTGCGGACATCCGCGCATTGGGGTTGGAGGCGCGTTGCACGGTCATCGCCCACAGATTGATGGTGGTACCTGGTGCAACCCCTGCTTCTTTTAGTAGCAACCGGGCTTTGGTCGGATCGTAGGGGGCATCCTTGATGCCTGGGTCATAAGACCACTGCGCCGGCGGCAATGCGTTCTGCGCCAATTGTCCGGCGCTCTGGTAAACGGCCTTGATGATTGCTGGTTTGTCGATCGCCATGTCCAGCGCCTGGCGCACCTTGAGTTGGTCCAGCGGCGGGTGCGTTACGTTGTAGGCCAGGAAGCCCAGATTGAAACCCGCTTGTTGCAGCACGCGCAGATTGGGATCTTGCTTCATCACGTCGATGTCGGCAGGACGTGGGTAACCGCTGACCTGGCATTCACCGGCCTTTAGTTTTTGCAGGCGCGCAGCGGCGTCCGGGGTGATCGCAAATACCAGGTTATCGAGCTTTACGTCCTCGGGCTTCCAGTATTGTGTGTTGGCCACATACCGGATCTGCGCATCTTTCTGGTAACGCTTGAACACAAACGGCCCGGTGCCGATGGGCTTTTGATTGATCTGCTCGGCCTTGCCCTCTTTCAACAGCTGGGCGGCGTATTCGGCCGATTGCACCGAGGCGAAACTCATCGCCAGGTTCTGTACGAATGAAGCATCGACATTGTTCAGGTTGAAACGCACGGTGTGTTCGTCGAGTTTGTCGACGCTCTTGATCGTGGCGTTCAAGCCCATGTCAGTGAAGTAGGGCGATTCGGAGGGGTAGGCCTTGCGAAACGGGCTGTCGGCATCGAGCAAGCGATTGAAGGTGAACAACACATCATCGGCGTTGAAATCACGGGTCGGGGTGAAGAAGTCGGTGGTGTGGAACTTGACGCCATCGCGCAGGTGGAAGGTATACGTCAGGCCGTCCTTGGATACATCCCAGTTCGTGGCCAGACCCGGTTCTACCTCGGTGCCACCGCGCTTGAACTGAGTCAGACGGTTGAACACGGTTTCGGCGGACGCGTCAAAATCGGTGCCGCTGGTGTACTGGCTGGGATCGAACCCGGCGGGGCTGGCTTCGGAGCAGTAGACCAGGGTGGTTGCGGCCTGAGCCATCGGCATAAAAGCCAGTAGGCTTGCGGCGAGGAGCAGTGGCTTGACGGCGATTCTTTCCATGGAGACCCCTGAAATGGCAGGCAGACCAAAGCTGCCTAAACGAAAACGGCGGTCACCGAGGTTACCGCCGTTCTGGTTACTCAGGTAGGGACATCTGCATCAAAGGGGGCCTTGATTACTGAGGGAGATCATCGGGGATCGAGACTTCCAGTTGAGTTGGAGCGTAATCGTCAATCGTGTAAAGGTCGCCGGACACGTCATTGTTCTCGCGAATGGTGAAGGTTCTGACGGAGGTTGCTTCTAAATCCGGAATCACTTTTGGAACGTGATCGCTGACATCGCTTACAAACCACGTGGTGACGACTTTGACTCGGGCTTCACTGTTTATCGGGTCGTAATCAATAAAGTAAGAAGTATTGCTTGCTGTGACGCCGTAGCCTTCTTTCAAGCTTTGGAGCAACTCCCAATTGGCGGGAAATACTGATCCTTGATGGGCAACCTCGGAGATACGGGATCGCAGTTGTGCATCGGGAATCTCTTTCTCGAATTTCTTTAGACGGCTCAGTCTTGTCGCTTCGGGTGTGTCTGCACTGGCGTCCAACGGCACCTCGATATCGCCGCCTTTTGAGCTTTTGATGACCGTGTAGTTGTTACGATTCAGGTCGGGAAGAAAGTGCTCTGAATAATTGGTCTCGCTCAGAGGCGTAGGAGCCGCTCGCTCCGAGGGCAATACTTCGAACTTCTCCTTGGGGGCCTCCCAGCCAATATTCAGCTTTCTTTTAACAACGCCGTTTTCTTCATAGCCGCGGGTCGATACGGCGTAAGGTCTGGTCTCATCCACTTTCATGAATTGGTCGAATCTGTCGGCTCGTGCCACGGCCTGTTGATCGACATCGGCGAACAGGTCCGAAAAATGGGGGGTCAGATTTTCACTAGGTGTTGGCGATGGTGAGCGCTGCCACGGCCACCTCACCCCCCCATTGGCTGCATTGCGAACCCAGTTTCCGTCACCGGCTGAATGCACGGTCAATACAATCTTTCCGGAGCGATCAATAATCTGCACGTAGTCATTGCTAGGTTTGAAGTTGCTTTTTATTTCATATACGCCAGGGACGCCTGTCCCATCGGTGTAGCGGATAAACCAGCGATCTTCGTCGGTGGCGGTGTTCTTGAGCTGATAGATGCCCTTCTGGTTGTGCGTGGCCTTTTCAATCAACTGCTCGCCGTCAGGGATGGCATATTCGCTGATCATCCCCGCGTGACTGGGCCGCAACGGGTTCACCTGGGGCGTCGAGTGATTTGCAACCGGGTTGGTATCACTCTCGCTCAACGCGTTTGGCGTGCGCACGAGTTCAAGATCGCTAGTGTCCTGACTGAATCGCCAGCTGTAGGGTTTTGCGCTGGGAGCGCCAGGTGTCAAAACCGCCTCCCCAAGTCCGGCTTCCACTCCAATGGGGGCAATCTCGTGCGCCAGTTGCAGGCTGGAAATTACTGCCGCGGCGTTACCTGCGACACGATCATCAGCCGTCTTGCCGTAGAGGCCATCGTGTACGCCGAAGACAATGTTGCCCACATTGCCTACGATCGGTAAGTAACCAAACGTGTTACCCCAAAACTCTTTGGCTGCTTTCCAACTTTGTTGGGAGGCGCCAAAGACCTCGGTTTGATCGGTCCAGCGTGCATTCTTGGCATTTATCGCCTGGTAGTGGGGGGCAATACCGTTTTTAAGGTCGCCAAATTTCAAGTAGTAATCGCTGTCTCGCGATTGTGTGTAATTGAATGTCTCCCGGACCGGTACGGCCTGATCTGTGAACGGGCCTTTTCTTCCTGGAAACGTAGAACGGTTATCCTGAATCAATGCATTGAGTACATACCCGGCCCCTACCCAGTGAGCATCATGACCGCCTTGCCTGTCACGAGCGTTGAAGCGGCTAACCAATTGAGCCTGATTGTTTTTAGCCCAACTGGCAAAGTCGTCATCACCGTGTATTTCACGGGCGGAGCCATTCTTTAAGTCAATCATCAGTCCCTTATTCGGGCGGTGGTCATAATCACCGTGATAATTGATATAAGGAATAAATGCATAACCCTCTAAGGGATAGCCATATATGTTGGGGATTACCGCGTTTCCGTCTTCTTCAAGTGTGCGGACAATGGCGGCCCGCGCAGCGGGGGTTAGGTGTTTGTTACTGGAATTGTCGTCATGCAGACTTTGTAATATTCCTCGCAACACATAGGCATCCGCTTTGCCCGATCGCTTCGCCAGTTGCCCCGAGGCGTCGCGCATGGGCGCCGCTATTTCATTTTCCCAATGGCCTTGGAGCTGGCTGCCCAAGGATTCCAGTTCGTGAAGCTTGTTTTTATCTTGCGGGTTGATGTGCATGCCCTGGAAGTTCAACGGGCCGCCCCTTGACACCTTGTCGTGCGCAAGAGCGCCGGCTGCAATCTCCCATGCAAAATAGGTGCGTACCTCCTTGTTGGTTTCCTCCTGGGGCTTGCCCATTCCTACATAGGAGTGGAAGGTCACCGAGATTTTTTCATGGGGATCGTAGCCGGCTGCTAGCAACCCGCCGCTGAAGTAACCTGCGGGTTCAAGAAACAGGCGAGTTTGCTGGAACTTGATATTGCGTTCTGCGTCGCTGCCATTTTCGATGTGTTGAATGTGCGCGACGACTCGACCGGCATAGGCATCGATACGATGCATTCGCTCTTGCTGTGTATAACCCGCGTTTGGCGGAATAACGTTGACTGACCCATAGATGATGCTTTTGGAAGCATCGAGCTCATGGGCGGGTGTAGGCAAGGGGAACGGGGGTTGGTCGAGCAATTTTTTTGGATGTTTTGAAGAGGTTTCTTCTGCCTGCTGCCGGGTTTGCGTTGCGGGCAAATCATCAAGCGCTCGACGCTGGCGATAGTGTGTGGGAGGGAAAGAGGGAACGACGAGTGTGGGAGCGAGAGACGGTGTTATATTCATTATCGACTCACATTAATTATTGGATAAATAACTGCCGTTCATCGAGAAACAAAGAAATCGATATGTGTGATGTTCTGTTGTCAGTACGTCCGTGTGTGGCAAATAACCTGTTCGATGTTCTGATTCAAGATGATGTGCATGGCAACCCTGGGTGGGAAGTTGAGTGTCGTAAGTTCCAGGCCTGCATTCGTAATGTTTGACGAGTGGTGTCGTGAGGGCGAGGTTTAGATAGATTAGAGTAAGGCTGTAGTATCAAGTTACTTGGTGTGTGGTAGCGGTCTGAGTGTTCCGTGGGCGGCAACACCACAGCGTAACCGGTGAAGGTTACGCCGTGTTGGTCTCGCGAAGACTTACGGTAAAACTTCGATCACTCCATCGGCGCTCATGCTCACTTGGCTGGTGCCCGCTTCAACGTCAGGCGTCGGTGCAGAATCTGCCATGGCCGCCTTCATCATCATGCCGCCACGGGCATAAGGCATCGGGTAACCATTGGTGTTGAAGTTCAGATTGACGATCTTGTAACCCTTGCCGCCCAGTGCATCGGTAGCCAGTTGCGCACGGGCCTTGAACGCAGTAACCGCGTCCTTGAGCAACGCATCTTCGCTGGCCTTGCGCGTGGCATCGGCGATGGCGAAGTCCATGTTTTCCATTTTCAGCGTGTTCAACAGCTCGCCGGTGAGCTTGGACAGCGCCGGGAAGTCCGCGCTTTCCAGGCGCAGTTCGGCGCGCTCACGCCAGCCGGTGATCTTCTGGTTCTTGTTGTCGTAGATCGGGTAGCTGTTACGGCTGCCCTGGCGCAGGGTCACGCCTTTGACTTCGCGGGCCTGGCCTAAGGCTGTGTTCATGGTGGTGGTGATTTCAGCGGCAAGCTTGGCCGGGTCGGCGTTTTGCGACTCGGTATAGAGGGTGACGATCATCTTGTCGCGGGCTACTTCCTGGCTGACTTCGGCGCGCAGGGAGATCTGGTTGTAGTTCAGTGCATCGGCGGCCATGGCCGGCAGGCTGGCAATGGCGCTGGCGCTGAGAGTGATGATGGCTGCACTGCGAATGAAACGAGACATGGAAGCTCCTTGAGGTAGTCGTGCTCGGTATGACTGTAGACGCTGGCATAGGGTTCTTCGGGTTTACACATTACCAACAAGTTATGCGGGTGCCGACGAACGGTCATTTAGCCGGCCTGCGTCAAAGAGCCACACGCGCCGTGCCAGCAGGTCCGCTTCGTTTATACTCGTGCCGATCCGCCTGCAGCGCTCATCGGGAGAGCTCATGCTCGCCGCCGTAAAACTGACTTCCGCCACTCGCCAGAACCTCTGGCGCCTGACGTTCATTCGCACCCTGGTATTGGCCGCACAGGCAGGTTCCGTCGGGCTTGCCTATTGGTTCGACCTGCTGCCGCTGCCCTGGCTGCAACTGGCTGTGACCCTGGGTTTTTCCACCGTGTTGTGTGCATTTACCGCCATACGGCTGCGCACCACCTGGCCGGTGACCGAGTTGGAATACGCCCTGCAACTGGCTTGCGACCTGTTTATCCACAGCGTGTTGCTGTACTTCTCCGGTGGGTCCACCAACCCGTTCGTTTCGTATTACCTGGTGCCACTGACCATCGCTGCGGTGACGTTGCCATGGCGCTACTCGGTGGTGCTTTCGGGGATCGCGCTGACGCTGTACACCCTGTTGCTGGCTCAGTTCTACCCGTTGCAGACCTTCCCTATCGCCCGGGAAAACCTGCAAATCTACGGGATGTGGTTGAGTTTTGCCCTGTCTGCCGCCGTCATTACCTTTTTCGCCGCACGTATGGCCGAAGAGCTGCGTCGCCAGGAAGAGCTGCGCGCCATTCGCCGCGAAGAAGGGCTGCGCGACCAGCAATTGCTGGCCGTTGCCACCCAGGCTGCCGGTGCCGCCCATGAATTGGGCACGCCGTTGGCGACCATGAGCGTGCTGCTCAAGGAAATGACCCAGGACCATCACGACCCCGCGCTGCAAGACGACTTGAGCGTGCTGCAGGAACAGGTCAAGCAATGCAAGCTGACGCTGCAGCAACTGGTGCGTGCCGCCGAAGCCAATCGCCGCCTCGCGGTTGAAATGCAGGATGTGACCCAATGGCTCGATGAAGCCCTGAACCGTTGGCACCTGATGCGCCCCGAGGCCAGTTACCGCTTCAACCTGTTGGGCCAAGGCAGCGTGCCGCGCCTGGCGCCACCGCCAGACCTGACCCAGGCGCTGCTCAACTTGCTGAACAACGCCGCTGACGCCTGCCCTGAAGGGCTCGGTGTACAGTTGGACTGGGACGCCGAAAACATCACCATCAGCATTCGTGACCACGGCGCGGGCGTGCCGCTGGCCATTGCCGAGCAGATCGGCAAACCCTTCTTTACCACCAAGGGCAAAGGCTTCGGCCTGGGCCTGTTTTTGAGCAAGGCCAGCGTGACCCGCGCGGGCGGCTCAGTGAAGCTCTATAGTCATGAGGAAGGTGGCACGCTCACCGAGCTGCGCCTGCCCCGTGTCGCACGAGGAGATATCGATGAGTGACGAGATCCAAGTCGAAGGCGAAGAACTGCCGCACCTGTTGCTGGTAGATGACGATGCCACCTTTACCCGCGTGATGGCGCGCGCCATGAGCCGTCGCGGTTTTCGCGTCAGCACCGCAGGGTCTGCCGAAGAAGGCCTGACCATCGCCCAGGCCGACCTGCCCGACTACGCCGCCCTCGACCTGAAAATGGACGGCGACTCCGGCCTGGTGCTGCTGCCCAAGCTGCTGGAGCTCGACCCCGAAATGCGCGTGGTGATCCTCACCGGTTACTCCAGCATCGCCACCGCTGTCGAGGCGATCAAGCGCGGCGCCTGCAACTACCTGTGCAAGCCGGCGGACGCCGACGACGTGCTGGCCGCTCTGCTTTCCGAGCACGCCGACCTCGACACCCTGGTACCGGAAAACCCGATGTCGGTGGACCGCCTGCAATGGGAGCATATCCAGCGCGTGCTGACCGAGCACGAAGGCAATATCTCCGCCACTGCCCGTGCTTTAGGCATGCACCGCCGTACCTTGCAGCGCAAGTTGCAGAAGCGCCCGGTACGACGCTGAACGAACACTGAACAACCTGCTTCAGGCTGCACGGATGCGCGAACCGATCACCTATGATCGGTTCAAACGCCTGTGATGTTTTTCCTGCCGAGCCTGAACAATGAACCAGAACGCTGAGTACTCCGCGATCAACGACGCGGTGCGGGGGCAATTCTTCCGCCGAACCTGGGCCATGATCACACCGTATTGGCGTAGCGAAGAGAAGGGCAGGGCCTGGCTGTTGCTGGCTGCAGTGATTGGCCTGTCGCTGTTCAGCGTGGCGATTTCCGTGTGGATCAATCACTGGTACAAGGATTTCTACAACGCCCTGGAGAAGAAGGACACCGCCGCCTTCTGGCAACTGATAGGTTATTTCGGCGGCATTGCGGCGGTGGCGATTCTCGGCGCGGTCTACCGTCTCTATCTGACCCAGATGCTGACGATCCGCTGGCGCGCCTGGCTCACCGAAAAACACTTCACCCGGTGGCTGGCCCACAAGAATTACTACCAGCTGGAACAGGGTGGTTATACCGACAACCCAGACCAGCGGATTTCCGAAGACCTCAACAACTTCACCTCCGGCACCTTGAGCCTCGGCCTTGGGTTGCTGCGTAATGTGGTCAGCCTGGTGTCGTTCTCGATCATCCTGTGGGGCGTATCGGGCAGCATCGAAGTGTTTGGCATCACCATCCCCGGCTATATGTTCTGGTGCGCGCTGCTGTACGCCACCGTGGGCAGTTGGCTGACGCACCTGATCGGCCGACGCTTGATCGGCCTGAGCAACCAACAGCAACGCTTCGAGGCAGACCTGCGTTTTTCCATGGTGCGGGTGCGTGAGAATGCCGAGAGCATTGCCCTGTACAACGGCGAGCCCAATGAAAGACAACGCCTGAGTACGCGCTTCGGCAAGGTCTGGCACAACTTCTGGGACATCATGAAAGTGTCCAAGCGCCTGACCTTTTTCACCGCCGGCTACAGCCAGATTGCGATCATCTTCCCGTTTATCGTGGCCGCGCCGCGCTACTTCACCGGAAAGATCGAGCTGGGCGAGCTGATGCAAATCAACTCGGCGTTTGGCAACGTGCAGGAAAACTTCAGCTGGTTTATCAACGCCTACTCGGAACTGGCGACATGGCGCGCCACCAGTGATCGCCTGCTGAGTTTCCAGCAAGCCATGAGCGACAACGAGCAGCGAGCCCCGGCCATCGATGTGCGCCCTGACGGCGAGCGCCTGGTGATCACGGATCTGGGCATGGACCTGGCCGACGGCCGTCACCTGCTCACCGACGCCGACATGACCGTGGAGCCTGGCCAGCGCGTGATGCTCAGCGGGCGTTCCGGTAGCGGCAAGAGCACCTTGTTGCGGGCGATGGGCCATCTTTGGCCCGCAGGTCATGGCAGCATTCGGTTGCCGGCGACGCGCTACCTGTTTCTGCCGCAGAAGCCTTACCTGCCGATTGGTACGCTCAAGGCGGTGCTGAGTTATCCACAAGACGACAGCGTCTATCCGGCAGAACGTTATGCACAGGTCCTGCAAACCTGCCGCCTGCCGCACCTGCTCAATCGTCTGGATGAAGCCAACCACTGGCAACGCATGCTTTCGCCGGGTGAGCAACAGCGCCTGGCCTTTGCCCGTGCGTTGTTGTTCGCACCGCAGTGGCTGTATATGGATGAAGCCACTTCGGCGATGGATGAAGAGGATGAGGCAACGTTGTACCAGGCATTGATCGATGAATTGCCGGGATTGAGCATCGTCAGCGTCGGCCACCGCAGCAGCCTCAAGCGTTTCCATGGGCGGCATGTGCGCATCGAGGGTGGGCGGTTGCAGGAGCAACAACTCACTTGAGCTCATCCTCGGTGAGTGTGGGAGGGGGCTTGCTCCCGATAGCGGTGTGTCAGCCACCTACTTTGGGGCTGACAGACTGCTATCGGGAGCAAGCCCCCTCCCACATTAGGTTCTGCTTTGTCTTGGAGAATGAGACAAAAAAAGCCCGGCTGATCATAGATCAGCCGGGCTTTTTTAATGCTCGAAGATGACTTACTTCTTCAAGCCGTAATGCTCATCCAGCATTCCTGGGGCGTTCGGCGTCTTTGGCGCGTAGTCCCGTGGTGGCTCCTGGTTTTCCCGAGGCGGGGTCAGGCGTTCCCGTGGGGTTTGCGGTGCATCGGAATGCAGCGCAGCCAGCAGGCGCTGGCGGGTGATGTCGTCGAGGGCCAGGCGATTAGCGCCTTCGGCGAGGTGATCCTGTACTTCCTGGTAGCTCTGGGTGAGCTTCTTGACCAGGGTCGCGGTGCTGTTGAAGTGGGTAACAACCTCGTTCTGATAACTGTCAAAACGTTCCTGAATGTCATCCAGCTGACGCTGCGTGCGGTTAGGCGCGGCATTCGGCAGCAGGCGGGCAACCAGGAATCCAATGGCGACACCGGCAACCAGGGCAAGAGTCGGCAACAACCAAACTAAGAGCGAGTGTTCCACGAGTCCTTCCTCTATAAACGGCTTTGCTTTACGTTAACGGCTCAAACCTGCGCTGTATACCGCGATTAAGCTCGCAATGATGCCATGCACAGACTTTTAGCTAGACGAGTCGACCCCTTGAGAGGTCACGGAGTTCATCCTTGCTCATGCGTGAAACCCCCGTTTTGATCGATGGCCCGGTGGGCCAATTGGAAGCCTTGTACCTGGATCACCCCGAACCACGTGGCCTGGCGCTGATCTGCCACCCTAACCCGGTGCAGGGTGGGACCATGCTCAATAAAGTGGTGTCGACCCTGCAACGCACTGCGCGCGATGCCGGTTTGATTACTTTGCGTTTCAATTATCGTGGCGTCGGTGCCAGCGCCGGTACACACGATATGGCCAGTGGTGAGGTCGACGATGCCGAAGCGGCCGTCACCTGGCTGCGGGCAAAACATCCCGAACTGCCGATCACCTTGTTGGGTTTTTCCTTCGGTGGCTATGTCGCGGCCAGTCTCGGCGGCCGTCTGGAAGCCAAGGGTGAAAAGCTTGCGCACCTGTTTATGGTGGCTGCCGCCGTGATGCGCCTTGGCGATGCAGATGTGTTGCCCCAAGGCTGCCCGTTGACCCTGATCCAACCGGAAAGCGATGAAGTGGTCGACCCGCAATTGGTCTACGACTGGTCCGCCGCCCTGAAACGCCCCCATGAGTTGCTGAAAGTGGCAGAATGCGGACACTTTTTTCATGGCAAGCTGACCGATCTCAAGGATCTGGTGCTGCCACGCCTTTCGAATTGATGACAAGCGATCACCCATGACGACCCGTACCCGAATCCTCACCGGCATTACCACCACCGGCACGCCGCACCTGGGCAACTACGCCGGTGCGATTCGCCCGGCGATCCTCGCCAGCGAAGACGCGAATGCCGACTCCTTCTACTTCCTGGCCGACTACCACGCGCTGATCAAGTGCGACGACCCGCAGCGCATCCAGCGCTCGCGCATGGAAATCGCCGCGACCTGGCTGGCCGGTGGCCTGGATGTGAACCGTGTGACCTTCTATCGCCAGTCGGACATCCCGGAGATTCCCGAGCTGACCTGGCTGCTGACCTGCGTTGCCGCCAAGGGCCTGCTCAACCGCGCCCATGCGTACAAGGCGTCGGTGGACAAGAACGTGGAAAACGGCGAAGACCCGGATGCGGGCATCAGCATGGGCCTGTACAGCTACCCGGTGCTGATGGCCGCTGACATCCTGATGTTCAACGCGCACAAGGTGCCAGTCGGTCGCGACCAGATCCAGCACGTGGAAATGGCTCGCGACATCGGCCAGCGTTTCAACCACTTGTTCGGCAACGGTAAAGAGTTCTTCACCATGCCCGAGGCGCTGATCGAAGAAAGCGTCGCCACCTTGCCGGGCCTGGATGGCCGCAAGATGTCCAAGAGCTACGACAACACCATCCCGTTGTTCACCAGCGCCAAGGACATGAAAGACGCGATCTCGCGGATCGTGACCGACTCGCGTGCGCCGGGCGAAGCCAAGGACCCGGACAATTCGCACCTGTTCACCCTGTACCAGGCGTTCGCGACCAAGGCGCAGGAAGAAGAATTCCGTGGCGAGCTGCTGCAAGGCCTGGGCTGGGGCGAGGCGAAGAATCGTCTGTTCCAACTGCTCGACGGCCAACTTGGTGAAGCGCGCGAGCGTTACCACCAACTGATGTCGCGCCCCTCTGATATGGAAGACCTGCTGCTGGTCGGCGCCAAGAAAGCCCGTGCCGTGGCCGCGCCATTCCTCGCCGAGTTGCGTGAGGCGGTGGGCCTGCGTTCGTTCGTTAACCAGGCTGCGGCGCCGGTCGCAACCAAGAAAAAAGCGGCGAAGGCTGCGCGTTTTGTGAGTTTTCGTGAAGACGATGGCAGCTTCCGCTTCCGCCTGCTGGCCGCTGATGGTGAGCAACTGTTGCTGTCGCGCAACTTTGCCGATGGCAAAGCGGCCGGCGCTGTGACCAAACACTTGCAAAGTGGTGATGCGCTGGACGTGCGTGCGCAGGCTCTGAGCTTCAGCGTATGGCTGGACGGCGCCGCCGTGGCTGACAGTGCCGAGTACGCCGATCAAGCATCGCGTGACGCGGCCATCGAAGCCTTGCGCGCTGCGTTGGCCCCAATCGAGGATTAACCCGACCAAGGGTTGATTGCCATTCTCCAGGGCCGTCGTTACAGTGTCGGCCCGTTTTTGTTGCCTTGCTAACGAAATTATGACGCCCCTAGAACGATATCAAGCTGATCTGAAACGCCCTGAATTCTTCCATGACGCAGCCCAGGAAAATGCTGTGCGTCATTTGCAGCGCCTGTACGACGATCTGGTCGCGGCCTCGCAAAGCAAACCAGGGATGTTCAGCAAGCTGTTTGGCAAGAAAGATCACACGCCGGTCAAGGGCCTGTACTTCTGGGGTGGCGTCGGCCGGGGCAAGACTTATCTGGTAGACACCTTCTTTGAAGCGCTGCCATTCAAGGAAAAGGTCCGTACTCACTTCCACCGCTTCATGAAGCGCGTGCACGAAGAGATGAAAACCCTGCCGGGCGAGAAAAACCCGCTGACCATCATCGCCAAGCGCTTCTCCCAAGAAGCGCGGGTGATCTGCTTCGATGAGTTCTTCGTCTCCGACATCACCGACGCCATGATCCTTGGCACGCTGATGGAAGAGCTGTTCAAGAACGGTGTGACCCTGGTGGCCACGTCGAACATTGTGCCTGACGGCCTGTATAAGGACGGCCTGCAGCGTGCGCGCTTCCTGCCGGCCATTGCGCTGATCAAGCAGAACACCGATATCGTCAACGTCGACAGCGGCGTCGATTACCGCCTGCGCCACCTGGAGCAAGCCGAGCTGTTCCACTTCCCGCTGAACCAAGCGGCGCACGACAGCCTGAAAAAAAGCTTCCGCGCCCTGACGCCGGAATGCACCCAGGCGGTGGAAAACGACAAGCTGATGATCGAGAACCGCGAAATCATCGCCTTGCGCACCTGCGATGACGTGGCCTGGTTCGAGTTCCGCCAGCTGTGCGACGGCCCGCGCAGCCAGAACGACTACATTGAGCTGGGCAAGATCTTCCACGCGGTGATCTTGAGCGGCGTCGAGCAGATGGGCGTGACCACCGACGATATTGCGCGGCGGTTTATCAACATGGTCGACGAATTCTACGACCGTAACGTCAAGTTGATCATCTCGGCGGAAGTCGAGCTCAAGGACCTGTACACCGGCGGTCGCTTGAACTTCGAATTCCAGCGCACCTTGAGCCGCCTGCTTGAAATGCAGTCCCACGAGTTCCTGTCGCGCGGACACAAGCCTTAATCAATCTCCAGCTCAATGGAGATCCAATGTGGGAGGGGGCTTGCTCCCGATTTCGGAGTGTCAGTCACTGTAGATGTGACTGACCCAGCGCAATCGGGAGCAAGTCGAATCGTCGCACCGCCCCTCCCACTTTGTTTTCTGTGTTCCTTCAGTTAGGCGGCTTGCTGAAATTGCTGGCGATACTGGTTCGGCGACAACTCCGTGTGCTGCCTGAACAACCGCGCAAAGAAACTCGCATCGTCGTAACCCACCTCATAACTGATGGTCTTGATGCTCTTGCGGCTGCCTGAGAGCAGGCCCTTTGCCGTCTCGATGCGCAACCGTTGCAGGTAATGCAGCGGCTTGTCACCGGTGGCGGTCTGGAAGCGCCGCATGAAGTTGCGGATGCTCATGCCGTGTTCCCGGGCGACGTCTTCGAAGCGGAACTTGTCGGCGAAGTGTTCTTCGAGCCAGTGCTGGATCTGCAGGATGATCACGTCCTGGTGCAGCTTCTGGCCGCCAAAACCGATACGCCCCGGCGAATAGCTGCGCTGCACCTCATAGAGGATGTCGCGGGCCACGGCCTGGGCGATGTTGGCGCCGCAGAAGCGTTCGATCAGGTAGATGTAGAGGTCACAGGCCGAGGTGGTGCCGCCGGCGCAATACAGGTTATCGGCATCGGTCAGGTGCTTGTCCTGGTTGAGCTGCACCTTGGGGAAGCGCTCGCTGAAAGCATTGAAGAACCGCCAGTAGGTGGTCGCCTCCTTGCCATCGAGCAGCCCGGCTTCGGCCAGCCAGAACACCCCGGTGGCTTCACCGCACAGCACGGCGCCGCGGGCATGTTGTTCGCGTAGCCACGGCAACACTTGCGGGTAGCGGGTGCACAGGGCGTCGAAGTCGTCCCAGAAGGCCGGCAGCACGATGATATCGGCATCCTCCAGGCCGCCGTCCACCGGCATGATCACATCGCTGAAGCTGCGCACCGACTGCCCGTCGGGGCTGACCAGGCGCGTATCGAACCCTGGGGTCAAGCCCAGGCCCTGCTGTTTACCGTAACGCAGGCTGGCCAGATGGAAGAAGTCCTTGGCTTGCATGAGGGTGGAAGCGAATACCCGATCAATGGCCAAAATGCTGACGCGCCGCAGGGGCGTGGAGATTTGGTTAGACATAATTTCATTTATTCTTATAGGGGAAAGTGGTCACCAGACGGCTGGATCGTCTTATTTTTTGTCGCATGTGTCCAGTGTCCCGTGACGCCATCGGGGCATAGGCTCTGTGGGCTCGTCCTTGTCCGACAATCCACGCAGGTGACCCATGATCCCCAGAACCTTGTTCAGCTCGGAGCACGAACTCTTCCGCGAGAGCGTGCGCACCTTCCTCGAAAAACACGCCGCGCCCTTTCATGGGCAATGGGAAAAGCAGGGCTATATCGACCGGAGCCTGTGGAACCAGGCGGGGGAGGCGGGCATGTTGTGTTCCCACCTGCCGGAGGAATATGGCGGCCTGGGCGCAGATTTCCTCTACAGCGCGGTGGTGATCGAAGAAGTCAGCCGCCTGGGGTTGACCGGCATCGGCTTTTCTCTGCACTCGGATATCGTCGCGCCCTACATCCTGCATTACGGCAGTGAAGCGCTTAAGCACAAATACCTGCCCAAGTTGATCTGCGGGGAGATGGTCACGGCAATTGCCATGACCGAGCCGGGCGCCGGTTCCGACCTGCAAGGGGTCAAGACCACGGCAGTGCTGGACGGCGATGAGTACGTCATCAACGGCTCCAAGACCTTTATCACCAACGGTTACCTGGCCGATCTGGTGATCGTAGTCGCCAAGACCGATCCCAAGGCCGGCGCCAAGGGCACCAGCCTGTTTCTGGTGGAGGCTGGCACGCCCGGTTTCGACAAGGGCAAGCGCCTTGAGAAAGTCGGCATGAAGGCCCAGGACACCTCGGAGTTGTTTTTCCAGGACGTGCGGGTGCCCAAGGAAAACCTGCTGGGCCAGGCCGGTATGGGCTTCGCATACCTGATGCAGGAACTGCCTCAAGAGCGTTTGACCGTAGCGATAGGCGCACTGTCTTCAGCCGAAGCGGCATTGCAATGGACCCTGGATTACACCCGCGAGCGCAAGGCGTTCGGCAAGGCGATTGCCGACTTCCAGAACACCCGATTCAAGCTGGCCGAGATGGCCACCGAGATTCAGATCGGCCGTGTGTTTGTCGACAAATGCATGGCGTTGCACCTGGAAGGCAAGCTGGACGTGCCGACAGCGGCGATGGCCAAGTACTGGGCCACGGACTTGCAATGCAAGGTGCTCGATGAGTGCGTGCAGTTGCACGGCGGCTACGGCTTCATGTGGGAATACCCGATTGCCCGGGCCTGGGCGGATGCGCGGGTGCAGCGCATTTATGCGGGAACCAATGAGATCATGAAGGAGATTATTGCGCGGGCACTTTGATTGTCTGGTGCTCTTGATGGCCTCATCGCAGGCAAGCCAGCTCCCACATTTGACGGTATTCACAGATCAACATGTGGGAGCTGGCTTGCCTGCGATGGCGGTCTGAAGGTCAATCAAGGCGCGGGGTTTGGATGATCCTTTTGAATCGCCTCAATCCCTTCCAACACCTCTTTCGACAGTTTCAACTCGGCACTGGCAATGTTGCTATCCAACTGTTCCAGCGACGTAGCCCCAATGATATTGCTGGTCACAAACGGCTGCTGCGTCACAAACGCCAGGGCCATCTGCGCCGGGTCCAGGCCATGTTCCCGCGCCAATGCCACATAGCGGCTGCACGCCGCCTCCGACTGCGGGTTGAAGTAACGGCTGAACCGGCTGTACTCGGTCAGGCGTGCCTTGGCCGGCCGTGCGCCGCCTTCGTACTTGCCGCTGAGCATGCCGAACGCCAGTGGTGAGTAGGCCAGCAAGCCGCACTGCTCACGGATGGCGATTTCTGCCAGGCCCACTTCAAAGCTGCGGTTGAGCAGGTTGTATGGGTTCTGGATCGACACCGCGCGCGGCCAGCCACGGGCTTCGGCCAGGGCGAGGAACTTCATGGTGCCCCATGGGGTTTCGTTGGACAGGCCGATGTGGCGGATCTTGCCGGCCTTGACCTGTTCATCCAGGGCTTCGAGGGTTTCTTCCAGGGGGGTGAGGTCGTCTTCGTCCTTGTGCTTGTAGCTCAGTTGGCCGAAGAAATTAGTGCTGCGTTCCGGCCAGTGCAGTTGGTAGAGGTCGATCCAGTCGGTCTGCAGGCGCTTGAGGCTGGCGTCGAGCGCCTGGGTGATGTGCTTGCGGTTGTGACGCAGGTAGCCATCGCGGATGTAGTCGATGGTGTTGCCGGGGCCGGCGATCTTGCTGGCGAGGATCCAGTCGGCGCGGTCGCCACGGCTTTTGAAATAGTTGCCGATGTAGCGTTCGGTGGTGGCATAGGTGTCGGCCTTGGGCGGTACCGGGTACATTTCTGCGGTATCGAGGAAGTTGATCCCCGCGCCCTTTGCCCGTTCGATCTGCGCGAAAGCCTCTGCCTCGCTGTTCTGCTCGCCCCAGGTCATGGTGCCCAACGCGATGGCGCTGACGTTCAGATCGGTGCGGCCCAGCTGTCGGTAATCCATCGGGTACTCCTTCAGGGGAAAACAATCATAAAAGCAGGTTGAATTTTTTTTCGCAATCTGCATAATTGCCCACCTCTTTCTGCAGTGGAAGTGATGCGCCGCCTGCCGAAGAATCTTGCCGTTGAACGGACGCGCCGACCCGAGCCCCCGATAGCGTCTGTATCCGGCTGCCTTTGACTTGTCAAAGTACGCACTATTCAGTAAGATCCGCCGTCTAATTTACAGGGCGGCCCCTGAGGCTATTAAAGAATGACAACTTTTACTGCAAAACCGGAAACAGTTCAGCGCGACTGGTTTGTCGTCGACGCCGCTGGTCAGACCCTGGGTCGTCTGGCCACTGAAGTCGCCAGCCGTCTGCGTGGCAAGCACAAGCCTGAATACACCCCGCACGTTGATACCGGTGACTACATCGTGATCATCAACGCTGAGCAGGTACGTGTTACCGGCAACAAAGCGCAAGACAAAATGTACTACCGTCACTCCGGTTTCCCAGGCGGTATCAAGTCTTCCAACTTTGAAGGCCTGATCTCCAAGAAGCCTGAAGCCCCGATCGAAATCGCGGTCAAAGGCATGCTGCCGAAGGGCCCACTGGGTCGCGATATGTTTCGCAAGCTGAAAGTCTATGCGGGCGCTGTACACCCTCATGCTGCTCAGCAGCCCCAAGAACTGAAGTTTTAACGGAATAGTTCATTATGTCGGCGACTCAAAATTACGGCACTGGCCGTCGCAAAACCGCAACCGCACGCGTTTTCCTGCGTCCGGGCACTGGTAACATCTCGATCAACAACCGCTCCCTGGACAACTTCTTCGGTCGCGAAACTGCCCGCATGGTAGTTCGTCAGCCGCTGGAATTGACCGAGACCGTTGAAAAGTTCGACATCTACGTCACCGTTATCGGTGGCGGTGTAAGTGGTCAAGCTGGCGCAATCCGCCACGGTATCACTCGCGCTCTGATGCAGTACGACGAAACCCTGCGTGGCGCTCTGCGCAAAGCTGGCTTCGTTACTCGCGATGCTCGTGAAGTTGAACGTAAGAAAGTCGGTCTGCGTAAAGCGCGTAAGCGTCCGCAGTACTCGAAGCGTTAATTCGCTTTACGTTCCAGAAAACGCCCAGCCTCCTCACGGAGCTGGGCGTTTTTTATTGCCTGCGATTTATGCACATTTTTCGCCGTGACAACTTGCCACATCCGTAGACCCCCTATACTACAAGGCCTGAGGGCGGAGGCCCGGGCAATTCCCTTGTCATACGTGGGGCTTTTCATTACCATCCGTCAAAATTTTTATAAGTAAAGATTCAACACTTAGTAGACGCCTGATTTAACAGGCCAAAAAGCTGATGGGAGAGGACTGAATGAGCAATGACGGCGTGAATGCAGGCCGGCGTCGCTTCTTGGTAGCAGCCACATCCGTGGTGGGTGCTGCAGGAGCGGTGGGGGCTGCGGTCCCGTTCGTGGGGTCATGGTTTCCCAGTGCCAAGGCGAAAGCCGCAGGTGCACCGGTGAAGGTGAATGTCAGCAAGATCGAGCCAGGTCAGCAGATGATTGCTGAATGGCGCGGCCAGCCGGTTTTCATTGTTCGCCGTACCGAGGAAATCCTGGGGAATCTGAAAAAGATCGAAGGCCAGTTGTCTGACCCGAAATCCGAAAATTCCGATCAGCCCGCCTACGCCAAGAACGAAATGCGTTCGATCAAGCCAGAGATCCTGTTGCTGGTTGGTCTGTGTACCCACTTGGGTTGCTCGCCTACCTTCCGCCCGGAAGTGGCCCCTGTCGATCTGGGCAAGGATTGGGTCGGTGGTTATTTCTGCCCCTGCCACGGCTCGCACTACGACCTCGCTGGCCGTGTCTACAAATCCCAGCCTGCTCCATTGAACCTGCCCGTGCCTCCGCATACCTACGAAACTGACGACCTCATAGTCATTGGCCTCGACAAGGAGAACGCGTGATGAGCAAGTTCATGGATTGGGTGGATGCGCGCTTCCCCGCCACCAAAATGTGGGAAGACCATCTCAGCAAATATTACGCGCCAAAAAACTTCAACTTCTTCTACTTCTTTGGCTCCCTGGCCTTGTTGGTGCTGGTCAACCAGATCGTCACCGGCGTGTGGTTGACGATGAGCTACACCCCGTCGGCGGAAGAGGCCTTTGCTTCCGTCGAATACATCATGCGCGACGTCGAGTACGGCTCGATCCTGCGCCTGCTGCACTCCACAGGCGCGTCAGCGTTCTTCATCGTCGTCTACATGCACATGTTCCGTGGCCTGCTCTACGGTTCGTACCAGAAGCCGCGTGAGCTGGTGTGGGTGTTTGGCATGTTGATCTACCTGGCGCTGATGGCCGAAGCCTTCATGGGCTACCTGCTGCCATGGGGCCAGATGTCGTACTGGGGCGCCCAGGTGATCATCTCGCTGTTCGGTGCAATCCCGGTGATCGGCAACGACCTGACCCAGTGGATTCGTGGCGACTACCTGATCTCCGGCATCACCCTGAACCGCTTCTTCGCCTTGCACGTGGTGGCCCTGCCGATCGTGATCCTGGGCCTTGTGGTACTGCACATCCTGGCACTGCACGAAGTGGGTTCCAACAACCCTGATGGTGTGGACATCAAGAAGCACAAGGACGAGAACGGCATCCCGCTCGACGGCATTCCATTCCACCCTTACTACACCGTGAAAGACATTGTCGGCGTAGTGGTGTTCCTGTTTGTGTTCTGCTCGATCGTGTTCTTTTTCCCGGAGATGGGTGGTTATTTCCTGGAGAAACCTAACTTCGAACAGGCCAACGCCTTCAAGACGCCCGAGCATATTGCCCCGGTCTGGTACTTCACGCCGTTCTACGCGATCTTGCGTGCGATCCCCGACAAACTCATGGGCGTGATCGCCATGGGCGCAGCCATCGCGGTGCTGTTCGTGCTGCCGTGGCTCGATCGGAGCCCGGTCAAGTCGATGCGCTACAAAGGCTGGCTGAGCAAGATCTGGCTGTGGGTGTTCTGCATTTCGTTCGTGATCCTGGGCGTGCTAGGCGTGCTGGCGCCGACCCCCGAGCGTACGTTGCTGTCGCAGGTCTGCACCTTCCTGTACTTCGCCTACTTCATTCTGATGCCGTTCTATACCCGGCTCGAGAAGACCAAACCGGTTCCGGAAAGGGTGACTGGCTGATGAAAAAATTATTCGTTGCATTCGTGCTTGCGGCTCTGCCGCTACTGTCCTTCGCCGCCGAGCATGGCGCGCAGCTGGAAAAAGTCGATATCGATGTGTCTGACAAGGCCGCCATGCAGGATGGGCTGCGTACATTCACCAACTACTGCATGGGTTGCCACAGCGCCAAGTTCCAACGTTACGAGCGTGTCGCCGATGACTTGGGCATCCCCCATGAAGTGATGCTCAGCCACGCGGTGTTCACTGGCGCGAAGATCGGCGACCACATGAACACCGGCATGCAACCGGCCGATGCCAAGGCCTGGTTCGGCGCCGCACCGCCCGACCTGACCCTGGTGGCCCGCGTGCGCGGCACCGACTGGCTCTACGGCTACCTGAAATCCTTCTACGAAGACCCTGCGCGCCCGTATGGCGTGAACAACAAAGTCTTCCCGAACGTCGGCATGCCGAACGTTCTGGTCGGCCTGCAGGGTCGTCAAGTGGTAGGATGCAAGCAGGTTCAGGTCGTTGAAGACGGCAAGAAGCAATATGATCCGTTGACCGGTACGCCTCTGACCCATGAAGCATGCGATCAACTGACCATCGTGCCCAAGACCGGTACGCTGAACGAAGAGCAGTTCGACGAGAAGGTCAAGAACCTGGTGACCTTCCTGGCCTACTCGGCCAACCCGGTCAAACTGCAGCACCAGCGCATCGGTACGTACGTCTTGCTGTACCTGGCTTTCTTCTTCGTATTCGCTTATCTGCTCAAGCGCGAATACTGGAAGGATGTGCATTGATCCAACCGTAAGCAATTGCTGTTAATCTTGCGCGCCCAGCGGCATCTCTGAACACGTAACGCCTGGTTTGACCGGACGTTACAGAGATGCTCTCTGGGCGCGCTCGTTTTTGAGCTTTCGATAATTTCAACAAGCGAGGAGGACCGCCATGGGCGTGACCAATCGGTTGGCCTGTTACTCCGACCCCGCCGACCACTATTCCCACCGAGTACGCATCGTGCTCGCAGAGAAGGGTGTCAGCGCCGAGATCATCAGTGTGGAGGCGGGCCGTCATCCGCCGAAACTGATCGAAGTGAACCCTTACGGCAGCTTGCCCACCCTGGTCGATCGTGACCTGGCGTTGTGGGAGTCAACCGTGGTGATGGAATACTTGGATGAGCGTTACCCGCATCCGCCTTTGCTGCCGGTGTACCCGGTAGCGCGTGCCAACAGCCGCCTGCTGATCCATCGGATCCAGCGTGACTGGTGCGGGCTGGTGGATGTCATTTTGGATTCGCGTTCTAAGGAAGCCGCTCGGGTGCAGGCGCGCAAGGAATTGCGCGAAAGCCTGACCGGTGTTTCGCCGCTGTTCGCTGATAAACCTTTTTTCCTCAGTGAGGAACAAAGCCTGGTGGATTGCTGCCTATTACCCATACTCTGGCGCTTGCCGATCCTGGGCATTGAACTGCCACGGCCGGCCAAGCCGCTGCTTGATTACATGGAGCGCCAATTTGCGCGTGAGGCTTTCCAGGCGAGTCTGTCTGGTGTCGAACGCGATATGCGCTAAGGCTTAAGGAGCCGTTGATGAACTCCAGTCGACCTTATTTGGTCCGCGCGCTCTATGAGTGGATTGTGGACAACGATTGCACACCGCACATGCTGGTCAATTCCGAGTTTCCCAAGGTGGATGTGCCACAGGGTTTCGCCAGCGACGGACAAATCGTGCTGAACGTATCGCCCAGTGCCGTGCGCCATCTGCACATGGACAACGAAGCGGTGAGCTTTGAAGGGCGTTTCGGTGGCGTACCACATACGCTGTTCGTGCCGATTGGTGCCATCCTCGGGATCTACGCCCGGGAGAATGGCCAAGGCATGGTGTTCGATCTGGAGTCGCCTTTCGAGGACGACGAAACGATCGACGGTGAAGGCGGTGATGATCTACCGCCATCGGACAGCGAGCCGCCGCGTCCTAGCGGTCGGCCGAGCTTGAAAGTGGTGAAGTAGGCGGATTTTGCCTTCAGACCCCTCTGAAAAATGCCTCGACGTTTGTCGGGGCATTTTTTTGCGCGAAGGATATGGATGAAAGTCGCGCCACAACGGTGATCGTACAACCACCATGGGCTATGATGCGGTCTTCAGTTCGCCGAGAAAGATGGTTCATCATGGAAAACGCCAGCGCCGCTCCACGTCTGCCCCGCAAGCGCCGCAGCCTTGCCCAGGAATTGGTCACGGTGTTGTCCGAGCAGATCCGCGATGGCCAGCTCAAACGCGGCGATAAACTGCCTACCGAGTCGGCGATCATGGACGCCCACGGCGTCAGCCGCACCGTGGTGCGCGAGGCCATCTCGCGCTTGCAGGCGGCGGGGCAGGTCGAGACCCGCCATGGTATCGGCACCTTTGTGTTGGACACGCCCAGCCCTAGCGGTTTCCGCATTGACCCGGCCACCGTGGTGACCTTGCGTGATGTGCTGGCGATTCTGGAGCTGCGTATCAGCCTGGAAGTAGAGTCGGCGGGCCTTGCCGCCTTGCGTCGCAGTGATGCACAACTGGCCGCCATGCGTGCGGCCCTTGATGCGCTGAATGAAAGTGCGGCCCACGCTGGTGATGCGGTGGCGTCAGACTTTGCCTTCCACCTGGAAATTGCACTGTCTACCGGCAACCGCTACTTCACCGACATCATGACCCACCTGGGTACCAGCATCATTCCGCGTACCCGCTTGAATTCGGCGCGCCTGGCCCATGATGACCAACAGGATTACATGAGCCGCCTGAGTCGCGAACACGAAGAAATCTATGAGGCAATTGCCCGTCAGGATTCGGATGCGGCGCGGGCGGCCATGCGTCTGCATTTGACCAACAGCCGTGAGCGGCTGCGCCATGCCCATGAAGAGGCAGAAGCGCAGCGCGGCTGAGGTTTGCCATATCCCGTGTGGGAGCTGGCTTGCCTGCGATAGCGGTGTGTCAGTCATTGAGTTTGTTACTGAACCAGTGCATTCGCAGGCAAGCCATCTCCCACATTTGATCTCCATTATCTGGAGTACCGGGCCTGTTTAGCTGGCGGGTTGATTGGGCTTGTAGTCTTTGAGCAACAGATACGTACTCCACCCCCACCAATCATTGGTCCAGTGTTTGTCGTTCAGGTCATTGACGTCCTTGCGCCGCAGCACCTTGTCCCCCTCCATCTTGAACAACGGCGAGAAGTTATTCGCCGGGTTTTGCGCGGCGTTCAGGTCGGGCACATACAGCGGTGCCTTGAAGCTGGCCGGGGAGGGCGTGACGCCGCTGATGAAGGTTTCGAAGATTTCGTCTGCCGAAGCCTGCACCGCACGTTTTACCTGCACGCGATTATCGGCGTCGATGCTGTCGAAGTAGCGCTTGTCGCCGTAGGCATGCCACTGATCACCCATGGCATTACGCACCTTGAGCCCGAACTTGCTGTCTTCGTCGTGCATGAAGCGGCTGATCAGCGAGCCCAGTTCACCTGGCGTCACAACGGCTGCCAACTGTTTGCGCGGCACTCGCAGGTGCCCGGCAGAAAACAGGTCGGTCAAGAAGTGATCAGCGAAGCTGTTCATCGCATAGGCCAGTTCCAGGGCCTGGTCGGTACCCGTCTGGTGGGCCACAACGGCTTGTTGCAGCGCCGCCGTGTGACCGGCCAGGTACGCGGACAAGGCCCACTCACCGAAGTGATCGGCATTGTCCGCTGCCAGCTTGAGGTAGCGTCCCAAGGGAATCAGGGCCGAAACAGCGCTGCCGCCACCCGTGATGCGGTTCCACTCCTCCGACAACGTATCACCCAGTGCGTCGTAGGCTTCATGGGGTTGTTTGCCATCCTTGATCGCCTGCTTGACGGCGTTGATTTCCTTTTGCATCACCGCCAGGATCTTCTGCGCCTCTTCCCGTGAGGCGGGCAATACGGCGAGAGAGTTGAAGGCTGCAGTGAAACGTTGCACGCGCTCGGCCGCAGAGGCGCCATCGCTGATGGCTTGGCCGGGGATGCCATAGAAATCGCCACCCAAAGCGATCACTTGGCCGTAGGTCAGCGCGAGCCCGTTGGGCAGATGCAATTGCACCTGGTGTGCAGGAATCGCCGCAGCGTCCTTGGCGAAGCGCAGCAGGGTTTCATCGCCGATGGCGGTGTGTTCACCCCCTTCAAAACGCAGGATTGGCGGGAGTTTCTCGG
Source organism: Pseudomonas sp. P867 (assembly GCF_019891455.1). Classification (NCBI taxonomy): domain Bacteria; kingdom Pseudomonadati; phylum Pseudomonadota; class Gammaproteobacteria; order Pseudomonadales; family Pseudomonadaceae; genus Pseudomonas; species Pseudomonas sp. P867. The sequence continues at coordinate 194,099 of NZ_JAFLXB010000001.1, forward strand.
GTACTGCTAGTTCAAGACCTGACATGTTAGCTCCTTGCTATGTCGTGGGAATCTTCCTTTTTAACTGTATGTATATACAGCTAAAGTTACTATAGGTGAGAAATTTCCTACGTCAAGAGTTGCAATCCACACGTCAGGTGCGAGCGGAGGCTCAACGAATTGCAGTTGACGAATCTTTTTATAGTTGTACGATGACGTACGACATTATCAAAACCAACAACAACGCTTTCCTCAGAAAGTCTTCGCCCAGGGTGTTCGAATAATGAATCCACAAGAACTGAAGTCCATCCTCTCCCACGGTCTGCTGTCTTTCCCGGTGACCGATTTCAACGCCCAGGGTGACTTCCACCAGGCGGGCTACATCAAGCGCCTCGAATGGCTAGCCCCTTACGGCGCCACCGCGTTGTTCGCAGCCGGTGGGACGGGTGAGTTTTTTTCCCTCGCTGCCAGCGAATATTCCCAAGTGGTAAAAACCGCCGTGGACACTTGCGCGTCCAGCGTGCCGATTCTTGCCGGTGTGGGCGGTTCGACCCGCCAGGCCATCGAGTACGCCCAGGAGGCAGAACGCCTCGGTGCCAAAGGCTTGCTGCTGCTGCCGCACTACCTCACCGAAGCCAGCCAGGACGGGGTTGCTGCCCACGTTGAAGCGGTGTGCAAGTCGGTCAAGATCGGCGTGGTGGTTTACAACCGCAATGTCTGCCGCCTGACCGCGCCGCTGTTGGAGCGTCTGGCCGAACGTTGCCCGAACCTGATCGGCTACAAGGATGGCCTGGGTGATATCGAGCTGATGGTGTCGATCCGTCGCCGCCTGGGTGACCGATTCAGCTACCTCGGCGGCCTGCCGACTGCAGAGGTTTACGCCGCGGCCTACAAAGCCCTTGGAGTGCCGGTGTACTCCTCGGCGGTGTTCAACTTCATCCCGAAAACCGCCATGGACTTCTACCACGCCATTGCCCGCGAAGATCACGTCACCGTCGACAAGATCATCGATGACTTCTTCCTGCCTTACCTGGACATCCGTAATCGCAAAGCCGGGTACGCAGTGAGCATCGTCAAGGCTGGCGCGAAAATTGTCGGGTATGACGCCGGCCCGGTGCGTACGCCGCTGACCGATCTGTTGCCGGAAGAATACGAAGCCCTGGCCGCGCTGATCGACAAGCAAGGCGCGCAATAAATTATCCACAAGGCCGCTGAGCAATCAGCGGCCTTTTGCGTCAGGAGAAGATTTGTGTCCCAAGCAAAGCGTTTCGAAAACTACATCAACGGTGAATGGGTAACCGGCGCCGACTATTGCACCAATATCAACCCGTCTGATTTGTCCGATGTCATCGGCGAATACGCCAAAGCGGACGTGGCCCAAGTCAACGCGGCCATTGACGCGGCCCGCGCCGCTTTCCCGGCCTGGTCCATGTCCGGTATCCAGGCGCGCCACGACGCGCTGGATAAAGTCGGCAGTGAAATCCTTGCCCGTCGCGAAGAGCTCGGCACCTTGTTGGCCCGGGAAGAGGGCAAGACCCTGCCCGAAGCCATCGGCGAAGTGACCCGCGCCGGTAATATTTTCAAGTTCTTCGCCGGTGAATGCCTGCGCCTTTCAGGTGATTACGTGCCCTCGGTGCGTCCGGGCGTCAGCGTTGAAGTGACTCGCGAAGCCCTTGGCGTGGTGGGGCTGATTACTCCATGGAATTTCCCGATTGCCATTCCCGCGTGGAAAATCGCCCCGGCCCTGGCCTACGGCAACTGCGTGGTGATCAAACCTGCGGAGCTGGTGCCGGGTTGCGCCTGGGCCCTGACGGAGATCATTTCTCGCGCTGGTTTCCCTGCTGGTGTGTTCAACCTGGTGATGGGCAGCGGTCGTGTCGTCGGTGACGTGTTGGTCAACAGCCCGAAAGTCGATGGCATCAGCTTCACCGGCTCCGTTGGCGTGGGTCGTCAGATCGCCGTCAATTGTGTGTCGCGCCAGGCCAAAGTGCAGTTGGAAATGGGCGGCAAGAACCCGCAGATCATCCTCGATGACGCCGACCTCAAGCAGGCGGTGGAGTTGTCGGTGCAGAGCGCGTTCTATTCCACCGGCCAGCGTTGCACCGCGTCGAGCCGTTTGATTGTCACCGCCGGTATTCACGACCGGTTTGTTGCGGCAATGGCTGAGCGCATGAAGTCGATCAAGGTCGGCCACGCGTTGCATACCGGCATCGACATCGGGCCAGTGGTGTCCCAGGCCCAGTTGGACCAGGACATGAAATACATCGACATCGGCCAAAGCGAAGGTGCGCGGCTGGTCAGCGGTGGCGGCCTGGTGACCTGCGACACCGAAGGCTATTACCTGGCGCCGACCTTGTTTGCCGACAGCGAAGCGGCGATGCGCATCAGCCGTGAAGAAATTTTCGGCCCGGTGGCCAACGTGGTGCGTGTGGCTGACTACGAGGCGGCGCTGGCCATGGCCAACGACACCGAATTCGGCCTGTCGGCGGGTATCGCCACTACGTCGCTGAAGTACGCCAACCACTTCAAACGCCACTCCCAGGCCGGGATGGTGATGGTCAACCTGCCGACGGCGGGTGTGGACTACCACGTTCCATTCGGTGGCCGTAAGGGCTCATCCTACGGTTCGCGCGAGCAAGGTCGCTATGCGCAAGAGTTCTACACCGTGGTGAAGACCAGCTATATCGGCTCGTAATACGCAGCATCCTGTGGCACTGGCTTTATGTGGGAGCTGGCTTGCCTGCGATAGCATCACCTCGGTCTTGCTGACACACCGAGGTGTCTGCATTGCGGGCAAGCCCGGCTCCCACAGGAAAAACAAAAAATCATTACCCGCAAAAAAAATAATTAGTGGGAGTACCTCTTCATGCAAGCGACCAAGCCGACCCATGTCCGCTATTTGATCCTGCTCATGCTGTTTCTGGTGACCACGATCAACTATGCCGACCGCGCAACTATCGCCATCGCCGGCTCCAGCCTGCAAAAAGACCTCGGCATCGACGCGGTCACCCTCGGTTACATCTTCTCCGCATTCGGTTGGGCTTACGTGGCCGGGCAAATTCCTGGCGGCTGGCTGCTCGACCGCTTCGGCTCGAAAAAAATATACGCCTTGAGCATCTTCACCTGGTCGCTATTCACCGTGCTGCAAGGCTATGTCGGTGAGTTTGGCGTCTCCACCGCCGTAGTGGCGCTGTTCATGCTGCGCTTTATGGTGGGCCTGGCCGAGGCGCCGTCGTTTCCGGGCAATGCCCGTATTGTTGCGGCGTGGTTTCCTACGGCTGAGCGCGGCACCGCATCGGCAATCTTCAATTCGGCGCAGTACTTCGCCACGGTGTTGTTTGCGCCATTGATGGGCTGGATCGTCTACCGCTTCGGCTGGCAGCATGTGTTTATCGTGATGGGCGTGATCGGCATCGTGTTCTCGATGATCTGGCTGAAAGTTATCCACAGCCCGCGCCAGCATCCGATGATCAACGAGGCCGAGTTCAACCACATCGCTGCCAACGGCGCGATGGTCGACATGGATCAGGACAAGGGCAAGGGTAAGAAAACTGATGGGCCGAAGTGGGATTACATACGCCAGTTATTGACCAACCGCATGATGCTCGGCGTGTATCTGGGCCAGTACTGCATCAACGGCATCACCTACTTCTTTCTGACCTGGTTCCCGGTGTATCTGGTGCAGGATCGCGGCATGACCATTCTCAAGGCTGGTTTTATCGCCTCGTTGCCGGCGATCTGCGGCTTTATCGGCGGTGTGCTCGGCGGGGTGATTTCTGACTACCTGCTGCGTAAAGGCCACTCGCTGACCTTTGCACGCAAGGCGCCGATCATTGGTGGCCTGCTGATCTCCAGCAGTATCGTGGCCTGCAATTACGTGGACATCGAATGGATGGTGGTGGGCTTCATGGCCCTGGCGTTCTTCGGCAAAGGCGTTGGCGCACTGGGTTGGGCGGTAGTGTCCGACACCTCGCCGAAGCAGATCGCCGGCCTCAGTGGCGGCCTGTTCAACACCTTCGGTAACCTGGCGTCGATCACCACGCCGATTGTCATCGGCTACATCATCAGCACTACCGGCTCGTTCAAATGGGCCCTGGTGTTCGTCGGCGCCAACGCGCTGGTCGCAGTGTTCAGCTACCTGGTGATTGTCGGCCCGATCAAGCGCGTGGTGCTCAAAGAGCCGCCCGCCAAAGGCCCTGAGTTGACCAACCTTTCCCAAGCGCATTCCTGAGGTTCGTGTGATGCAGTTGATTGAACATGCCGACTCGCCGCGCTCGATCCGTTTGCACGAGCGCGACAATGTGGTGATCGTGGTAAACGACCAGGGTGTACCGGCGGGGACCGAATTCCCCGACGGCCTGGTCACCGTGGAGTTCATACCCCAGAGCCACAAGGTCACACTGGAAGATATCCCCGAGGGCGGCCGGATTATCCGCTACGGTCAGACCATCGGTTACGCCCTGGCTCCGATTCCGCGTGGCAGTTGGGTGCAGGAAGATCAGCTGCGCATGCCCACCGCGCCACCGCTTGACAGCTTGCCGCTGTCCACCGAGGTGCCTGAAACCCAGGCACCGCTGGAGGGGTTCACCTTCGAGGGCTATCGCAATGCCGACGGTACCGTGGGCACGCGCAATATCCTCGGCATCACCACCACCGTGCAGTGCGTTACCGGCGTGCTGGACCACGCAGTCAAGCGCATCAAGGATGAGTTGCTGCCCAAGTATCCCCACGTCGATGATGTGGTGGCGCTGACTCACAGCTACGGCTGCGGCGTGGCGATTACGGCGACGGATGCCTATATCCCGATCCGCACCGTGCGCAATCTGGCGCGCAACCCGAACCTGGGCGGTGAAGCCCTGGTGATCAGCCTGGGCTGCGAGAAATTGCAGGCCGGCCAGGTGATGCACGATAACGACAGCTCGGTGGACTTGAGCGAGCCGTGGTTGTATCGCCTGCAGGATTCCAGCCATGGCTTTACCGAAATGATTGAGCAGATCATGGCGCTGGCCGAGGTGCGCTTGAAGAAACTCGACCAGCGCCGTCGGGAAACCGTGCCGGCTAGCGAGCTGATCCTGGGTATGCAGTGCGGTGGTAGTGATGCGTTTTCCGGTATCACCGCCAACCCGGCGCTGGGGTATGCCTCGGACTTGTTACTACGGGCCGGCGCGACGGTGATGTTTTCCGAAGTGACTGAAGTGCGCGATGCCATTTACCTGCTGACTTCCCGGGCGCAGAACCAGGAGGTTGCCCGGGAACTGGTCAGGGAAATGGACTGGTATGACCGTTACCTGGCCAAGGGTGAAGCAGACCGCAGTGCCAATACCACGCCGGGCAACAAGAAGGGCGGGCTGTCGAATATTGTCGAGAAGTCATTGGGCTCCATCGTCAAGTCCGGCAGCAGCGCGATCAACGGCGTGCTCGGCCCCGGCGAGCGCTTGAAGGGCAAGGGCCTGATTTTTTGCGCCACCCCGGCCAGTGATTTTGTGTGCGGCACCTTGCAACTGGCGGCAGGGATGAACCTGCATGTATTCACCACCGGGCGTGGCACGCCGTACGGGCTGGCGATGGCGCCGGTGGTCAAGGTGTCGACCCGCACCGAGCTGGCCCAGCGTTGGCCGGACCTGATCGATATCGACGCCGGGCGCATTGCCACCGGGCGCGCGAGCATCGAGGAGCTGGGCTGGGAGTTGTTTCACTTCTACCTGGACGTGGCCAGTGGCAGGAAGCAGACGTGGGCGGAGCATCACAAGTTGCATAACGACATCACGCTGTTCAACCCGGCGCCGATTACCTGAGACCGAGTCGCCTGCATCGGGAGCAAGCCCCCTCCCACATTGGTCCGCATTTCAACAGAATGAATGCGTTCAAATGTGGGAGGGGGCTTGCTCCCGATAGCGGTAGACCAGACGACACGGGCTGCATGGCTTATCATTAGCCAACTAACGACGCCCACCAAGGTTCTCCCCGGCATGCTGGCAATCTTCCTTACCACCCTCACCATCACCGCGCCGGTGTTTGCCATGCTGTTTCTGGGGGTGCTGCTCAAGCGCATCAACTGGATCAACGACAACTTTATCCACACCGCGTCGTCCCTGGTGTTCAACGTCACCATGCCGGCGCTACTGTTCCTGGGCATCCTGCATGCCGACCTGCACGCGGCACTCAAGCCGGGTTTGCTGATCTATTTTGCCGTCGCCACCCTGGCGAGCTTTGCTTTGGCCTGGGGCTGGGCGATTTTTCGCTGCAAGCGTGAAGACCGGGGCATTTACACCCAGGGTGCGTTTCGCGGCAATAACGGGGTGATCGGCCTGGCGCTCGCCGCCAGTATGTACGGTGACTACGGGATCTCCCTGGGCGCAATCCTCGCGGCGCTGGTGATCCTGTTTTACAACACGCTGTCGACCATTGTGCTGGCGGTGTACAGCCCGGTGATCAAGTCCGACCCGTGGAGCATTTTCAAGAGTGTGGTGGCTAACCCACTGATCATCAGCGTGATCGTTGCGGCGCCGTTCGCGTACTTTCAGATCAGCTTGCCCGGCTGGTTCGAAAAGTCCTTGCAGTACCTGTCGGATACCACGCTGCCGTTGGCGTTGATTTGCATCGGCGGCACCTTGTCCATGGCCGCGCTGCGCAAGAGCGGCAACATGGCGTTGAGTGCGAGCCTGATGAAGATGATCTGGTTGCCGGTGATCGCAACCTTGGGCGCTTGGTTGCTGGGCTTTCGCGGGCCGGAGCTGGGGATTCTGTTCCTGTACTTCGGCGCGCCGACAGCCGCGGCCAGCTTCGTGATGGCCAGGGCGGCGCAAGGCAATCATGAGCTGGCGGCGGCGATTATCGTGATCACTACGCTGATGGCGGCGGTGACCACCAATATCGGGATTTTCGTATTGCAGGCGGGTGGCTGGATCTAGGCGTCTTTCTGGTAGCTTTCGATCACTTCCTGCGCCGCCCGAAAGGCATCAATCGCCGCCGGCACACCGGCATACACCGCGCAATGCAGCAGCGCTTCGCGAATCTCGTCTACCGTGCAGCCATTATTAAGTGCACCGCGCACGTGGCCCTTGAGTTCCTGCGGGCATTTGAGGGCTGTCAGGGCGGCGAGGGTGATCAGGCTGCGGGTCTTGAGCGGCAAGCCTTCGCGGTTCCAGACAGCGCCCCACGCATGTTCATTGACGAAGTCCTGCAGCGGCTGGGTGAACGCCGTGGCATTACCCAGGGCGCGGTCGACGAATGCATCGCCCATGACTTGGCGTCGTACCTCAACTCCGGGTTTTTTCTGATCGGTCATTTCGATTCCCTCTTGTGTTGGCGGTGCCAGGCGCGCACAGAGGTGAACAACAGCAAAGCCACCAACGCCGGCAGGACGTAATACAGCATCAATTGTTCAAGCTTGTTGGCCAGGGGCATACCGGTGGTGAAGGCCATTACGTGCAGCCCGTACGCCAGGTACAACCCCAGCAGCACCAGCCCTTCGATACGCGTCACGCGGTAGCCGGTATAAAACACCGGCAGGCACAGGACGATGGCACCGAGCATTACCGGCAAATCGAAGTCCAGGGCATTGGGTGATACCGACAGCGGCGACGGCGCCACCAGCGCGGTAAAGCCCAGCACTCCCAGCAGGTTGAACAGGTTGCTGCCGATCACGTTGCCCACCGCAATTTCCCGCTCGCCCCGCAAGGCGGCGATCAGCGATGTGGCAAGGCAGGGTAGCGAGGTGCCCACGCCGATGAGCGTCAGGCCGATGACGCGCTCCGACAAGCCCAGGTCGCCCGCCACTTCCACCGCGGCGCCCAGCAACAAATGCCCGGCCAGTACCAGCACCAATAGCCCGGCGAACATCAGCAACGCGCTGCTCAACCAGGGTGCCTTGGCCACGGTGTCCAGGGTGCGCGGGCGGCGTGAATGACGCGTCTGGTGGTGCAGCACGCCAAGGTAAGCTACCAGCGCCACCAGCAGCAAAACACCATCGAGCGGGGTCAGCACTTCATTGGCGGCTAGGATAAACACCAGCAGACCGGCGAAGATCATCACCGGGATATCCACACGCACCAGTTGCCGCGAGACCCGCAGCGGAATGATCAGCGCCGACAGGCCCAGGGTGACGAGGATATTGAAAATGCTGCTGCCAATAACGCTACCCACGGCGATATCGGTATTGCCGGCCAGCGTGGCCTGGAGGCTGACGGCCATCTGCGGCGCGCTGCTGCCGAAGGCGACAACGCTCAGGCCGATGATCAGCGGTCGCACTTTGAGGCTGGCCGCCAGGCGCACGGCGGCGCGTACCAGGATCTCGGCGCCGACGATCAACAGCAGCAAGCCGCCGACCAGTTCGAGCAGGCTCCAGGGCGAAAGGGCGTTCAATCCGAAAATACTCAAGGCGGCCTCAATCAGTTGTTCAGGGCTTGCACGCGAACCCGTGCGGTGCCGCTGCCCAGCATACGCAGTTGCTCGGCAGCCTTGCGGGAAACGTCGATCAGGCGCCCACGGGTGTGCGGGCCGCGGTCATTGATGCGCACCACGACCGATCGGTCGTTGTTCAGATTGGTCACTTTGACCCGCGTACCGAAGGGCAGGCGCCGATGCGCAGCGGTCAAGGCGTTCTGGTTGAAGGGTTCACCACTGGCGGTTCTTTTGCCATGGTGTTTGGCGCCGTAATAGGAGGCGGTGCCGGTTTCGTCGTAACCGTTGGGGTCGATGAGACCGCTGGCGCAACCGGCCAGCAGGGAGGACAAGGCCAGGAGGCCGAGTAGACGTTTCATTGTCAGGACATCCCCAATAAAAAATGTGGAGAGGGAGCAAGCCCCCTCCCACACAGGTTGGAGCCAGACCTTGAAGTCTGCTCCAACCATTCACCGCAATCAGCCTTCGAGCTTGCTTTTAAGCAGTTCGTTCACCTGTTGCGGGTTGGCTTTGCCCTTGGAGGCTTTCATGGCCTGGCCGACAAAGAAGCCGAACATCTTGCCGCGCTTGGCTTCGTCTGCGGCGCGGTATTGCTCGACCTGTTCGGCATTCGCCGCGAGCATTTCATCGAGTACGGCCGAAATCGCGCCGCTGTCGGTGACTTGCTTGAGGCCACGCTTCTCGATGATCTCGTCGGCGTTGCCTTCACCCGCGGCCATCGCTTCGAACACCGTCTTGGCGATTTTGCCGGAGATGGTGTTGTCCTTGATGCGCAGCAGCATCCCGCCCAATTGTTCGGCAGTGACGGGCGCTTCGTCGATTTCCAGGCCCTGTTTGTTCAGCAGGCTGCCCAGTTCGACCATCACCCAGTTGGCCGCCAGCTTGGCGTCGCCGGCAATGCTCACGACTTTTTCGAAGTAGTTGGCTTGTTCACGGCTGGAGGCCAGCACGCTGGCATCGTAGACCGACAGGCCGAACTGCTCCTGGAAGCGCTCGCGTTTTTGCTGCGGCAGTTCCGGCAGGGTGGCGCGGATGTCGTTGAGGAACGAATCTTCCAGCACCACCGGCAACAGGTCCGGGTCGGGGAAGTAACGGTAGTCGTTGGCTTCCTCCTTGCTGCGCATGGCGCGGGTTTCGTCTTTGTTCGGGTCGTACAGGCGCGTTTGCTGGATCACCTTGCCGCCGTCTTCGATCAATTCGATCTGGCGACGCACTTCGCTGTTGATCGCCTTCTCGATGAAGCGGAACGAGTTGACGTTCTTGATCTCGCAGCGGGTGCCGAACTCAACCTGGCCCTTTGGCCGGATCGACACGTTGCAGTCGCAACGCAGCGAGCCTTCGGCCATGTTGCCGTCGCAGATGCCCAGGTAGCGCACCAGCGCGTGGATGGTCTTGACGTAGGCCACGGCTTCCTTGGCACTGCGCATGTCCGGTTCGGAGACGATTTCCAGCAGCGGCGTGCCGGCACGGTTCAGGTCGATACCGGTGGCGCCGGGGAATTCTTCGTGCAGGCTCTTGCCGGCGTCTTCTTCCAGGTGCGCACGGGTTACGCCGACACGCTTGATGGTGCCGTCTTCCAGCGGGATGTCCAGGTGGCCCTTGCCGACGATCGGCAGTTCCATCTGGCTGATCTGGTAGCCCTTGGGCAGGTCCGGATAGAAGTAGTTCTTGCGTGCAAACACGTTGTGCTGGCCGATTTCGGCGTCAATCGCCAGGCCGAACATCACCGCCATGCGCACCGCTTCCTGGTTCAGCACCGGCAGCACGCCGGGCATGCCCAGGTCGACCAGGCTGGCCTGGGTGTTGGGCTCAGAGCCGAACGTGGTGGCGCTACCGGAGAAAATCTTCGATTGGGTGGCGAGCTGGGTATGAATCTCCAGCCCGATCACAACTTCCCATTGCATAGTGTTCTCCTCAGAAGCCGGTAGGGGTGCGGGTGTGCCAGTCGGTGTGCAACTGGTACTGGTGCGCCACATTGAGCAGGCGGCCTTCCTGGAAATACGGGGCGAGCAATTGTACGCCTACCGGCAAGCCATCGACGAAACCGGCGGGCATGGACAAGCCCGGCAGGCCCGCGAGGTTGGCGGTAATGGTGTAGAGGTCTTCCAGGTACTCGGCGATCGGGTCGCCGGTCTTGGCGCCGATTTTCCAGGCCGGGTTCGGCGTGGTCGGGCCGAGGATCACGTCGACTTCTTCGAAGGCGGCCATGAAATCGTTCTTGATCAGGCGACGGATTTTCTGCGCCTTGAGGTAGTACGCGTCGTAGTAGCCGGCGGACAGGGCATAGGCACCGACCATGATCCGGCGCTGGACTTCACTGCCGAAGCCTTCGCCACGGGAGCGTTTGTACAGGTCGGTGAGGTCTTTCGGGTTTTCGCAGCGATAGCCGAAGCGCACGCCATCGAAGCGCGACAGGTTGGAAGACGCCTCTGCCGGCGCGATCACGTAGTAGGCGGGAATCGCGTGCTGGTTGTTCGGCAGGCTGATTTCCTTGATCACCGCGCCGAGCTTTTCCAGCTCTTTGATGCTGTTTTGCACCAGATCGGCGATACGCGGGTCGAGGCCGGCGCTGAAGTACTCTTTCGGCACGCCGATGCGCAGGCCCTTGAGCGAGGTATTCAGGCTGGCGCTGTAGTCCGGCACGGGCTCATCGATGCTGGTGGAGTCCTGTTTATCGAAGCCTGCCACGCCTTGTAACAATATTGCACAGTCTTCAGCGGTGCGTGCCAGAGGGCCGCCCTGATCGAGACTTGAGGCGTAGGCGATCATGCCCCAGCGGGAAACGCGACCGTAGGTCGGCTTCAGGCCGGTGAGGTTGGTGAACGCGGCGGGCTGGCGGATCGAACCACCGGTGTCGGTCGCCGTAGCGGCGGGCAGGAAGCGTGCGGCCACGGCCGCAGCCGAGCCACCCGACGAACCGCCGGGCACGTGCTCAAGGTTCCACGGGTTTTTCACCGCGCCGTAGTAGCTCGACTCGTTGGCCGAACCCATGGCGAACTCGTCCATGTTGGTCTTGCCCAGGGTCACAGCCCCGGCGGCGGCCAGCTTGGACACCACGGTGGCGTCGTAGGGCGCCTTGAAGTTGTCGAGCATCTTCGAGCCGCAGCTGGTGCGAATGCCCTGGGTGCAGAACAGGTCCTTGTGGGCGATGGGGGCGCCCAGCAGAGGGTTGTTTTCACCGTTGGCGCGACGTGCGTCGGCGGCCTTGGCCTGGCTCAGGGCCAGCTCTTGGGTGAGGCTGATGAAGCTGTTGACCTTGGGATCGTGCTCGGCGATACGCGCAAGCAGGGTTTTGGTCAGCTCTTCGCTGGAAAACGTTTTGTCGGCGAGACCGCGGGCGATCTCGGCCAGAGTCATGTGATGCATGAAAGGCTCTTTCCCTTTAGTCGATGACTTTCGGAACCAGGTACAGGCCGTTTTCGACCGCTGGCGCGATGGACTGGTATGCCTCGCGGTTATTGCGCTCGGTCACGACGTCTGCGCGCAGGCGCTGACTGGCTTCCAGCGGGTGAGCCAGGGGCTCGATGCCGTCGGTATTGACGGCCTGCATTTGGTCAACCAGCCCGAGAATGCTGTTCAGGGCTGCGGTGGTCTGTGGAAGATCGGCGTCATTGAGGCCAAGCGAGGCCAGATGCGCGATTTTTTCCACGTCGGAGCGTTCAAGCGCCATGGGATTCTCCAGTGGAAAACAGAACGGAAGGCGTCCGTGTGTTAGATTGTCGGAACACTACCGCATTTCTACGGTCATATGGCCGCGATTGTGGGGGTTGGTGCACAGAAAGTCGGCCAATTTAGCACATTGGCGCCTTGCCCAAAATCCCTGTCGTTGTTAGAGTTTGCCGCACTTTTTTACCCACGCGTTGCCTAGGGTCCCTTTCCCATGTTCAAGAAACTGCGTGGCATGTTTTCCAGCGATCTTTCCATTGACCTGGGCACTGCCAACACCCTTATTTACGTGCGCGAGCGCGGTATCGTTCTGAATGAGCCATCGGTTGTGGCCATTCGGACCCATGGTAATCAGAAAAGTGTCGTTGCCGTTGGCACCGAGGCCAAGCGTATGCTCGGCCGTACACCAGGCAACATTGCTGCCATTCGTCCGATGAAGGATGGCGTGATCGCCGATTTCAGCGTCTGCGAGAAGATGCTGCAGTACTTCATCAACAAGGTTCACGAAAACAGTTTTCTGCAGCCCAGCCCTCGTGTGCTGATCTGCGTTCCGTGCAAGTCCACCCAGGTTGAGCGTCGTGCCATCCGTGAATCGGCCCTTGGCGCCGGTGCCCGCGAAGTGTTCCTGATCGAAGAGCCGATGGCGGCTGCGATCGGTGCCGGCCTGCCGGTTGAAGAAGCCCGCGGCTCGATGGTGGTGGATATCGGTGGTGGTACGACCGAAATCGCCCTGATTTCCCTGAACGGTGTGGTGTATGCCGAATCCGTGCGCGTGGGTGGCGACCGTTTCGACGAAGCGATCATCACGTATGTGCGTCGCAACTACGGCAGCCTGATCGGCGAATCCACCGCCGAGCGCATCAAGCAGGAAATCGGCACCGCATACCCGGGCGGCGAAGTTCGCGAAGTCGATGTTCGCGGTCGCAACCTGGCCGAAGGCGTTCCACGTGCCTTCACCCTGAACTCCAATGAAGTGCTGGAAGCTCTGCAAGAGTCCCTGGCCACCATCGTTCAGGCCGTGAAGAGTGCCCTGGAGCAGTCGCCGCCGGAGCTGGCTTCCGATATCGCCGAGCGTGGCCTGGTGCTGACCGGTGGTGGCGCCTTGCTGCGCGACCTCGACAAGCTGCTGGCACAGGAAACCGGTCTGCCGGTGATCGTCGCCGAAGACCCGCTGACCTGCGTTGCTCGTGGTGGTGGTCGTGCGCTGGAAATGATGGATAAACACACCATGGACCTGCTCTCCAGCGAATAAGATTGCCTGGATGGTTCATGCTTGGTCGGCAGGCAGCACTTTGCAGTGCTGCCTGTTGGCGTTTATCTTCTTCAATCTGCATCCAGGCCGGTTTGATGCCGTATGAATAAAGAGAACATTTGCCTGGGAGGAGCGGCTTATTAAACCGCTTTTCGCCAAAGGCCCCTCATTGGGCGTGCGCTTATTGGTGCTGACCGTGCTTTCGGTCGCGCTGATGGTGGTCGATGCCCGCTTTGCACTGCTCAAGCCCGTGCGTAGCCAGATGTCGCTGGTGTTGATGCAGACCTACTGGATCACCGACCTGCCACAACGTCTCTACCAGGGCGTGGCCAGCCAATTTGGCAGCCGCACCGAGCTGATCGCCGAGAACGAAAAACTCAAGACTGAAAACCTGCTGTTGCAGGGGCGCATGCAAAAGCTGGCGGCCCTCACCGAGCAGAACGTTCGTCTGCGCGAGTTGCTCAATTCTTCCGCGTTGGTCAATGAAAAGGTTGAAGTCGCCGAGCTGATCGGCATGGATCCGAACCCGTTCACTCATCGCATCATCATCAATAAGGGTGAGCGCGACGGTGTGGTCCTCGGCCAGCCGGTGCTCGATGCCCGTGGCCTGATGGGCCAGGTGGTGGAGTTGATGCCCTACACCTCGCGCGTCCTGCTGCTGACGGACACGACCCACAGCATTCCGGTTCAGGTCAACCGCAACGGCTTGCGCGCGATTGCCAGCGGTACTGGCAACCCCGAACGCCTCGAACTGCGCCATGTTGCCGACACTGCGGATATCAAGGAAGGCGACCTGCTGGTCAGCTCCGGCCTGGGCCAGCGCTTCCCGGCCGGCTACCCGGTGGCGACGGTCAAGGAAGTGATCCACGATTCTGGCCAACCATTCGCAATCGTTCGGGCCGTGCCGACGGCTGCCCTTAACCGTAGCCGTTACCTGCTGCTGGTGTTCAGCGATAACCGCACCCCGGAGGAGCGCGCCAACGACGCCGCCCAGGCCCAGGAAGCGGAAGACAAGCAGAACGGCACCGCGCCGGTCGTCCCCGCCATTGTGCCCAAACCGGCCTTCGTCGGGCCACCAGCGCCTGCGGCTGCGCCGGCCGTTCCGGCAACCGCAGCGCCTGTCGCCACACCAGCCAAGCCTGCTGCACAGAGTGCTCGCCCGGCTAAACCGGCGGCGACCACCGCGCCTGCGAGGCCTGCGACAACCGCTCCGGCCACCACACGGCAGAGGGAGGAATAATGGCCGGTACTCATTCGCGCAATGGCTGGATCGTCTGGCTGACTTTCGCCATTGGCTTGCTGCTCAGCGTTTCGCCGCTGCCGCAATTCATGGAAATCCTGCGCCCGCTCTGGCTGGCCTTGCTGCTGGCGTTCTGGTCTTTGAACCTGCCGCACAAGGTGGGCATGGTCACGGCGATGTGCCTGGGCTTGGCGGAGGATGTGCTCTATGGCACCTTGCTGGGCCAGAATGCGTTGATCCTGACCCTGATCACTTTCCTGGTGCTGTCGTTGCAACAGCGCCTGCGCATGTTCCCTATGTGGCAGCAGTGCCTGGTGATCCTGGTGATTTTCGGTCTGGCGCAGTTGGTGCAATTGTGGCTGAGCGCATTGACCGGCAACCGTCAGCCCACCCTGGCGCTGGTCTTGCCGGCCCTGGTCAGTGCACTGCTGTGGCCCTGGATCAGTTTTGGCCTGCGTGGGCTGCGTCGCCGCTATAAAATCAATTGAATGGTTGCGAGGCTCTGCCTGGTTATCGAACCCAACAGGGAGAGGCTGCAATGATTTCGCTTTATCTGGCCTCGGGCTCCCCGCGGCGACGTGAGCTGCTGACCCAGATCGGTGTGCCCTTCACCGTAGTCAGCGCCGCTATTGATGAAACCCCTCATGCCAACGAACCCGCCGTTGCCTATGTCGAGCGCCTTGCGCGCGGCAAGGCAACGGCGGGTTTTGTTGCGCTTGGCCAAACCTCGGGCACCTGCGTATTGGGCGCCGATACGGCGGTGATTATTGACGGCCAGATCCTGGGCAAACCCGTGGACCAGGCCGACGCGCTGGCAATGCTGATGGCCCTTTCGGGCCGCGAGCATGAAGTGCTCACCGCGATTGCCCTCACCGACGGCCAGCGCTGCGAAACTCGATATGTAAGCAGTCTTGTACGTTTTCGCCAGCTTTCTGTCGAAGAGGCTACAACCTACTGGCACAGTGGCGAACCCCAGGACAAGGCCGGCGGCTATGCTATCCAAGGCCTGGGTTCGGTGTTCGTTGCCGGCCTCAATGGCAGTTATTCTGCGGTGGTTGGCCTGCCCGTGTGCGAAACCGCGCAACTGCTCGTCCAATTCGGCATACCCTGTTGGCAAAACATTACCGTGCGCTGAACGCCGTATTCCAGCGCCAAGCCTTGAGCGATCGGTCACTATTGTGAAAACGCCTGAACGAGACCCAGCCATGAGTGAAGAGATTCTGATCAATATCACGCCGATGGAATCGCGCGTGGCGGTGGTAGAGAACGGTGTTCTGCAAGAAGTGCATGTCGAGCGTACCCAAAAGCGTGGGATCGTCGGCAATATCTACAAAGGCAAGGTGGTGCGCGTACTGCCAGGTATGCAGGCAGCATTTGTCGATATCGGCCTGGACCGTGCTGCGTTTATCCACGCTTCGGAAATTTCCCTGCGCGAAGGCCCTGCGGTGGAAAGCATCAGCGCCCTGGTGCATGAAGGGCAGAGTCTGGTGGTGCAAGTCACCAAGGACCCTATCGGCTCCAAGGGCGCACGCTTGACCACCCAGTTGTCGATTCCCTCGCGCTACCTGGTGTACATGCCGCGCACTGCCCATGTCGGCATTTCCCTGAAGATCGAAGACGAAGCCGAGCGTGAACGCCTGAAAAAGGTGGTCAGCGACTGCGTGGCTGCCGAGGGCATCAAGGAAGCGGGCGGGTTTATCCTGCGTACCGCCGCCGAAGGCGCAGGCGCTGATGAGATCCTTATGGATATCCGCTACCTGCGGCGCCTGTGGGATCAGATCGACGCACAGATCAAGACCATTGGCGCGCCCAGCGTCATCTATGAAGACCTGGGCCTGGCGCTGCGTACGCTGCGTGACCTGGTCAGCCCGAAAATTGAGAAAATCCGTATCGACTCGCGGGAAACCTTCCAGCGCACCACGCAATTTGTTGCCGAGCTGATGCCGGAAATTGCCGACCGCCTGGAGCACTACCCCGGCGAGCGGCCGATCTTCGACCTGTATGGCGTTGAAGACGAAATCCAGAAAGCCCTGGAGCGCAAGGTGCCGCTCAAATCCGGCGGCTACCTGGTGGTGGACCCGGCCGAAGCCATGACCACCATTGACGTTAACACTGGCGCATTCGTGGGCCATCGCAACCTCGAAGAGACCATCTTCAAGACCAACCTGGAAGCCGCCACGGCGATCGCTCGCCAACTGCGCCTGCGCAACCTCGGTGGCATCATCATCATCGACTTCATCGACATGGAAGATGAGGAACACCAGCGCCAGGTATTGCGCACCCTCGAAAAGCAGCTGGAGCGCGATCACGCCAAGACCAACATCATCGGCATCACCGAGCTGGGCCTGGTGCAGATGACCCGCAAGCGCACCCGCGAAAGCCTTGAGCAGGTGCTGTGCGAGCCGTGCAGCAGTTGCCAGGGGCGGGGTAAATTGAAAACCCCGGAAACCGTTTGCTACGAAATTTTCCGCGAAATCCTGCGTGAGGCACGTGCCTATCAGGCCGAGGGTTATAGAGTGCTTGCCAACCAGAAAGTGGTCGATCGCCTGCTGGACGAAGAGTCGGGGAACGTCGCGGAGCTGGAGAGCTTTATCGGTCGCACGATTCGCTTCCAGGTCGAAACCATGTATTCCCAGGAACAATACGACGTGGTGCTGCTCTGATCCCCAATTGCTTGCCTTATTCGAGACCGGCGGACCTTGATCTGCCGTCCGCCAACTGTTTTTTGAGGGTCGCCTGACATGGAGCGTCTGATACGCTTTTTTGCCGCTTTGACCCGCTGGGGCTTGGGCCTGTGTGCGTTGCTGCTGGTATTGGCGGCGGTGTACGTAAGCCTGGGGCGTGAATTGACCCCATTGGTCGCCGAATATCGCGCCGAAATCGAAGCCAAGGCCCAGGCTGCAGTGGATACACCGCTGCATATCGGCAGCCTTGAAGGCCGCTGGAGCGGGTTTGCTCCGGTATTGCTGGCTCACGATGTGATGGTCGGCGAGGGCAGCAGTGCCTTGCGCCTGGACCAGGTGGAAGTGGTACCGGATATGTGGGCCAGCCTGTTGGCCCGTGAAGTGCGCATCGCCCACCTTCAAGTCAGCGGCCTGCAATTGAGCGTCAAGGAAGACAAGGACGGCCGCTGGACGCTGCAAGGCTTGCCGGTTCAGGACGACCAGCCGCTGGACCCGCAACAGTTGCTGACGCGCATGCAAATGGTCAAGCGCGTGTCGGTGCTGGACAGTCAGGTTACCTTGCAGCCCTTCGATCAGGCGCCGGTGACCGTGACCTATGTAGGCCTGAGCCTGCATACCGGCATGAGCCATCAGCGTCTGGATGCACGGCTGACCTTGCCTGATGGCCAGCCGCTTGCTGTCAGCCTGCGTAGCCGTATTCGCGCCAGCCAGTGGAAGGACGCAGAGATCGACGCCTACCTGAGCCTGCCGCAAAGCGACTGGGCCAAATGGATTCCCGCCCGGCTGACCCAGCAATGGAAACTCACGCAGTTCAAAGCCGGCGGTGAGTTTTGGCTCAGTTGGGCCAAAGGCACCGTGCAAAGCGCTGCGGTTCGCCTCAACTCGCCGCAAGTGAAGGGCAGCTACGCCGACCGCAAGCCCGTGCATCTGGAGAATCTGGCGCTGACGGCCTACCTGCAACGCAGTGACAGTGGCCTTGAAGTGCTGTTCGATTCGCTGGCAATGAACATTGGCGACACCCGCTGGGAGTCGCGCATTCAATTGCAGCAAAACCTGGCGACCGATAAAGAACAGGAAGTGTGGAAGTTGCAGGCCGATCGTCTTGACCTGACGCCGATCACGCCGCTGCTCAATGCCTTGGCGCCGTTGCCCGAAGGTTTCGCCAAGACCGTCGAGCATCTCAAGGCCACTGGCCTGTTGCGTAATGTGCTGGTGGATTTCCGCCCTCAGGACGCCACCGACCAGAAAGTCAGCTTTGCCGCGAACCTTGAGCGTGTCGGTTTCGACGCGTATTTCGGTGCGCCGGCCGCGCGTAATGTGTCCGGCAGCATCAGTGGCGACCTGGGCCATGGTGAACTGCGCATGGACAGCAAGGATTTTTCCCTGCATCTGTTTCCCATCTTCGCCAAGCCCTGGCAGTACATCCAGGCCAATGCACGCCTGACCTGGAAGCTCGACAAACAGGGTTTCACTCTGATCGCTCCGTACATCAAGGTGCTGGGCGAAGAGGGTAAGGTCGCGGCGGACTTTCTTATTCGCCTGCATTTCGATCATAGCCAGGAAGACTACATGGACCTGCGGGTCGGCATGGTCGATGGCGATGGCCGTTTTACCCCCAAATACTTGCCGGCCGTGTTGAGCCCGGCGCTGGATGAGTGGCTGCGTACCGCGATTCTCAAAGGGGCAGTGGATGAAGGCTTTTTCCAGTACCAGGGTTCGTTGAGCCACAACGCCCTGCCGGCGTCGCGCAATATCAGCCTGTTCTTCAAGGTGCATGACGCCGAACTGGCCTTCCAGCCGGGTTGGCCCCATGTGAACAAGGTCAATGGTGAAGTGTTCGTCGAGGAAAGCGGCGTGCGCATCCTGGCGAGCAAGGGGCAGTTGCTCGACACCCGGGTCAAGGATGTGTACGTCAATATTCCCCACGCACCGGCCGGCAAGGACAGTCATCTGTTGCTCACCGGCGGGTTTTCCGGTGGCTTGGGTGATGGTCTGAAAATTCTTCAGGAAGCGCCCATCGGTACCGCGTCCACGTTCGCCGGCTGGAAAGGCGAGGGTGACCTGCAAGGTAGCCTGGACCTCGACGTTCCCCTGGCCAAGGGCACCGAGCCCAAGATCGTGGTGGACTTCAAGACCGACAAGGCACGCCTGCAATTGGCTGAGCCGCCCTTGGACCTCACCCAGCTCAAGGGTGATTTTCGCTTCGATAGCGCCAAGGGCCTGAGCGGTCAGAACATCTCGGCCCAGGCATTCGAGCAACCTATCACTGCGCAGATCTTCGCCGAGGGCAAGCCGGGCAATATCAGCACTCGCGTGACTGCCAAGGGTCAGGTGGCGGTCAAACGTCTTACGGATTGGCTGAACGTCAGTCAGCCGTTGCCGGTATCCGGCGAGATTCCTTACCAGTTGCAGGTTATTCTGGACGGTGCGGACAGTCAGTTGATGGTCAACTCCAACCTCAAGGGTGTTGCGGTGGATCTACCGGCGCCGTTCGGCATGCCGGCCAGCCAGGGACGTGACAGCACCTTTCGCATGACGTTGCAGGGCGCTGAGCGACGTTACTGGTTTGATTACGGCGAGCTGGCGAATTTCACCTTTGCGGCACCGCCGGACAACTTCAATAACGGCCGTGGCGAATTGTTCCTGGGTGACGGTGACGCGCTGTTGCCCGGGACCAAGGGCTTGCGCATTCGTGGCGTGCTGTCGGAACTGGATATCGATCCCTGGAAAAAGCTCGTGGACCGCTACGCGGGTAACGACCCAGGTGGCAATGCCAAGCAACTGCTCAGTGGCGCCGACTTCAGGGTAGGCAAGCTGACCGGATTTGGTACCCAGTTTGACCAGGTCAAGTTGCAGCTTGATCGCAAGCCGGCTGCCTGGGGCCTGCAGCTCGACAGCCAGCAAGCCAACGGCACGGTGAACCTGCCCGATGCCAAGGGCGCGCCGATTGCGATCAACCTCAAGTACGTCAAATTGCCCGCAGTGGACCCGACAGCCCAGGCCGACGAAAACGCACCGGACCCGCTGGCCGATATCGACCCCAAAAGCATCCCGGCACTGGACATCGCCATTGACCAGCTGTTCCAAGGCCCCGATCTGATAGGGGCATGGTCGCTGCGGATTCGTCCGACCGCCAAGGGCCTGGCCTTCAATAACCTGGACCTGGGCCTCAAGGGGATGCTGCTCAAGGGCGCCGGTGGCTGGGAAGGCGCGCCGGGCGCCAGCAGCAGTTGGTACAAGGGCCGCCTCGATGGCAGAAATATCGCCGATGTGCTCAAGGGCTGGGGTTTTGCGCCTACGGTGACCAGTGAGGATTTCCATCTGGACGTGGATGGCCGTTGGCCGGGCTCGCCGGCCTGGGTTGGGCCCAAGCGCTTTTCCGGCAGCCTGGATGCCGCATTCCGTAAAGGTCAGTTCGTTGAAGTGGAAGGGGGCGCCCAGGCATTGCGGGTGTTTGGCCTGCTTAACTTCAACTCCATTGGCCGGCGTTTGCGTTTGGACTTTTCCGACCTGTTTGGCAAAGGCTTGAGCTATGACCGAGTCAAGGGCTTGCTGGCTGCCAGTAATGGTGTGTTCGTGACCCGTGAGCCCATCACCATGACCGGGCCCTCGACCAATCTTGAGCTTAACGGCACCCTGGATCTGGTCGCCGATCGCGTCGACGCCAAGCTGCTGGTCACGTTGCCGGTGACCAACAACCTGCCCATCGCGGCGCTGATTGTCGGTGCGCCTGCCATTGGTGGTGCGTTGTTCCTGATCGACAAGCTGATCGGTGATCGGGTTTCGCGCTTTGCCAGTGTGCAGTACAAGGTGCAAGGCCCTTGGAAGGATCCGAAAATCACCTTCGACAAGCCATTTGAAAAGCCAAACTGAGAGCCTGTGGAGTAGCATGGCCCCATGCCCTGTCTGGAGTGTCGGCCCATGTCCTTTGCAGTAATCCAAATGGTCAGCCAGAGCGACGTGCTGGCCAACCTCGCCCAGGCACGCCGCCTGCTGGAGCAGGCGGCGGCAAACGGCGCGAAACTCGCGGTTTTGCCGGAGAACTTCGCCGCCATGGGACGCCGTGACGTGGCCGACATTGGCCGCGCCGAAGCATTCGGTGAAGGCCCGATCCTGCCATGGTTGAAACAGGCTGCCCGCGACCTCACCTTATGGATAGTGGCCGGCACGTTGCCGCTGCCGCCCAGGGACCATCCCCACGCCAAGGCCAACGCTTGCTCGCTGCTGATCAATGATCAGGGTGAAATCGTCGCTCGCTATGACAAGCTCCACTTGTTTGATGTGGACGTAGCGGATGCTCGCGGTCGCTACCGCGAATCCGACGACTATGCTTTTGGAAGCAATGTAGTGGTGGCGGATACGCCAGTGGGCCGCGTGGGGCTGACGGTGTGCTATGACTTGCGCTTTCCCGAGCTGTACAGCGAATTACGCGCTGCGGGGGCTGAATTGATTACCGCGCCCTCGGCCTTTACGGCGGTGACTGGGGCCGCCCATTGGGATGTGCTGATTCGGGCGCGGGCCATTGAAACCCAGTGCTACCTGCTGGCAGCGGCTCAAGGCGGTGTGCACCCAGGCCCACGGGAAACCTTTGGCCACGCGGCAATCATCGACCCTTGGGGGCGGGTGCTGGCGCAACAGGATCAAGGCGAAGCGGTGCTACTGGCCGAACGCGATAGCGGTGAACAAGCGTCGATACGGACGCGCATGCCGGTGGCGAACCACCGGCGCTTTTTCTCGCAGGGCGCGCAGCGGCCTGCTTCAGAACGATGAATTTAAGGCCAAACCTATGAGCGAGTTGTTGTCCTCAGTCAGTGAACACCTCCTGGCACCCGGTGGCGTGACCATCGAAAGTTTGCAAACCGTGCTGGGCGATCTCGCCGGGCCAGGCATTGACGCGGCTGACCTGTATTTCCAGGGGCAGATTTCCGAGTCCTGGGCCCTGGAAGACGGCATCGTCAAGGAAGGCAGTTTCAACCTCGACCAGGGAGTGGGCGTGCGTGCCCAGTCTGGTGAAAAAACGGGTTTTGCCTACAGCAATGCGATCACCCTGGAGGCGCTGGGCCTGGCAGCACGTGCTGCGCGCTCGATCTCCCGCGCTGGACAAAATGGCACGGTGCAGGCGTTCAGCACCCAGGACGTGGCTCAGTTGTATGCGCCGGATAACCCCCTGGAAGTGATCAGCCGTGCGGAAAAAGTCGAGCTGCTAAAACGTATCGACGCCGCTACTCGTGCCTTGGATCCCCGTATCCAGCAGGTTACCGTAAGCATGGCCGGTGTGTGGGAGCGCATCCTCGTTGCCTCCACCGACGGCGGGCTGGCGGCGGATGTACGGCCGCTGGTGCGTTTCAACGTGAGTGTGATCGTCGAGCAGAACGGTCGCCGCGAACGCGGTGGCCATGGCGGCGGCGGGCGTACCGACTACCGCTATTTCCTCACCGATGACCGTGCCATGGGTTATGCCCGTGAAGCGCTGCGCCAGGCGCTGGTCAACCTCGAAGCCATCCCTGCACCGGCGGGTACCTTGCCGGTGGTGCTGGGCTCGGGTTGGTCCGGGGTGCTGTTGCACGAAGCGGTCGGTCATGGCCTGGAAGGGGACTTCAACCGCAAGGGCAGTTCGGCCTACAGCGGGCGAATGGGTGAGATGGTTGCGTCCAAGCTGTGCACCATCGTGGACGACGGCACGCTGGCCGGGCGCCGTGGTTCGCTGAGCGTCGATGACGAAGGCACGCCGGCCGAATGCACCACCCTGATCGAAAACGGCATGCTCAAGGGCTATATGCAAGACAAGCTCAACGCTCGCCTGATGGGCGTGGCGCGCACCGGTAACGGCCGTCGTGAGTCCTACGCGCATTTGCCGATGCCACGCATGACCAATACCTACATGCTCGGTGGCGAAAGCGATCCGGCGGAAATCATCGCCTCGGTGAAACGCGGTATCTATTGCGCCAATCTGGGCGGTGGCCAGGTCGACATCACCAGCGGCAAGTTCGTGTTCTCCACCAGCGAAGCGTACCTGATCGAAGACGGCAAGATTACCGCGCCGGTCAAAGGGGCGACCTTGATTGGTAACGGGCCGGAGGCCATGAGCAAGGTGTCGATGGTCGGTAACGACCTGTCGCTGGACAGCGGCGTGGGCACATGCGGGAAGGATGGGCAGTCAGTGCCGGTAGGCGTGGGGCAGCCAACCCTGAAAATTGATGCGATCACCGTGGGTGGCACGGGGTCGTAAGGACGGAGCTTCGGGTGGCGAAGGCCGCCACCCGTGGAAGAGGATCAGCGCAGGCCGCGTTGAGTCTCGTCCAGCTCACGGATGTACTTGAAGATTTTACGGCTGGTGGCCGGCGCTTTGTTGTGCGCCTGCTCGTGCTGGGCCTGACGGATCAGGGAGCGCAATTGCTGGCGGTCCGCATCCGGGTAGTCCATCACGAATTTCTCCAGCACGGCGTCATCGCCCGCGATCAGGCGGTCACGCCAACGTTCCAGGTTATGGAAGCGTTCGTTGTACTGGCGAGTGGAGGCATCGGTTTGATCAAGCAAGGTCAGAATGGCGTCAATGTCCTGATCGCGCATCAGTTTGCCGATAAACGAGATGTGCCGTTTGCGCGCGATATTCGCGGTGTGCTTGGGCGCATCAGCCAGGGCCCGGCGCATTTCGTCGGTCAATGGCAGTTTGGCAATCAAATCTTTTTTGAGCGTTGTAAGGCGCTCGCCGAGGTCAACCAGAGCATGCAGCTCGCGTTTGACCTGGGTTTTGCTTTTCTCCCCATCGAGGGAGTCGTCGTAAGAATCAACCATGGTGGCAGTCCGCAAAGAAACGCCGCCATGATAACCAGTCGGGGGCCGCTTGTCCGGCCCGGTCGCTCGATGGCCTTAACCGAAAGCAGAATTTGAGTGGAGAAAACCATGAGTGCAGCCCAAAGCGTCGGTCCGCAAGCGTTACCGGCACTGCAGGAACAAGTCGAGCAGATCCTCGCCGAGGCCAAGCGCCAGGGGGCCAGCGCCTGTGAAGTGGCGGTGTCGCTGGAGCAGGGGCTGTCGACTTCGGTGCGCCAGCGGGAAGTGGAAACGGTCGAGTTCAACCGCGACCAGGGGTTCGGCATCACCTTGTACGCAGGCCAGCGCAAAGGCTCGGCCAGCACCTCGGCCAGCGGCCCGGAAGCGATTCGCGAGACCGTCGCCGCTGCGTTGGCGATTGCCAAGCACACCTCCGAGGATGAAAGCTCGGGGCTGGCCGACAAGGCGCTGATGGCCAGGGATGTGCAGGATTTCGACCTGTTCCACGCCTGGGACATCACCCCGGAGCAAGCCATTGAACAAGCGCTGATCTGCGAAGCGGCGGCTTTCGATACCGACCCTCGGATCAAGAATGCTGATGGCACCACGCTGAGCACTCACCAGGGCTGCCGTGTGTACGGCAACAGCCATGGTTTTATCGGCGGTTATGCGTCCACACGTCACAGCCTCAGTTGCGTGATGATCGCCGAAGCCAACGGCCAGATGCAGCGTGACTACTGGTACGACGTGAACCGCCAGGGTGATTTGTTGGCAGACCCCGTCAGCATTGGCCAACGGGCTGCACAGCGTGCCGCCAGTCGCCTGGGCGCGCGCCCGGTGCCGACGTGCGAAGTGCCGGTGCTGTTTTCTGCGGAACTGGCCGGTGGTTTGTTCGGTAGCTTCCTGGGGGCGATTTCCGGTGGCAACCTCTATCGAAAATCGTCATTCCTTGAAGGCGCAATCGGCCAAAAGCTGTTTCCTGAGTGGTTGACCATCGATGAGCGCCCGCATTTGATGCGTGCGATGGGCAGTTCGTCGTTCGACGGTGATGGCCTGGCGACCTATGCCAAGCCGTTTGTCGAAAATGGTGAGCTGGTCTCGTATGTGTTGGGTACCTATGCCGGTCGCAAGCTTGGCCTGCCGAGTACCGCCAACTCCGGTGGCGTGCATAACCTGTTCGTGACCCATGGTGACGAAGACCAGGCTGCATTGCTGCGACGCATGGGGCGTGGCTTGCTGGTGACTGAGTTGATGGGCCAGGGCCTGAATATGGTCACCGGTGATTACTCCCGGGGCGCGGCAGGTTTCTGGGTGGAAAATGGCGAAATTCAATTCGCCGTCCAGGAAGTGACGATCGCCGGCAACATGCGCGATATGTTCAAGCAAATTGTCGCTGTGGGTAATGATCTGGAGTTGCGCAGCAATATCCGCACGGGGTCTGTGCTGATCGAGCGGATGACGGTCGCCGGTAGCTAACCTCTCCGGTACTCAAGGAAAGGCGCGCCATCCCAAGGATGGCGCGCCTTTTTTATTGCCCATGTCACAGAGGTATTAATCGGGCACTCTTGTTTTGATTCTCAATATCATTTAATAATAAATATCATTACCGAATGAGTGTGGATCATGAGTTCTGTCCTGCATGAGGATCCGTATCTGGAAAGCTGGCGCTGGATGAGCCGCCAGATTCGCTGTGGCCTCGATCCCAATGAACCTCGCCTGATCGAACATTACCTCAATGAAGGTCGATACCTGGCCTGTTGCACCGCGACCCATCCGTGGACGATCGCCGAAACTTCATTCCGCCTGCTGATCGACACCGCCAGCGATATCGCGCTGCCCTGGCATTGGCGTTCGATGTGCCTGGACCAAGCGTGGCGCCCGCTGCGCGACCTGGAAAAACTCTCCCAGTGTGCCTGCCGCCTCAAGCGCTGGCAGGCCTTTGCCTGGCAGTTGGCGACCTGCGAATTACTGCCTTCGATTTCCGTTTCTGACTTGGTGCAAGGATCTAATGATGAGTAATACCCGTATCGAACGCGACAGCATGGGCGAACTGCATGTGCCGCAAGACGCGTTGTATGGCGCGCAAACCCAGCGAGCGGTGAACAACTTCCCGATCAGCCAACAGCGTATGCCCGCGCAATTCATCCGCGCCCTGATTCTGGCCAAGACAGCCGCGGCCAAGGTCAACGTCGACCTCAAGCAGATCAGCGAAGGGCAGGGCAAGGCCATTGTCGATGCCGCCCAAGGCTTGCTCGAAGGTGACTACATGCAGCACTTCCCGGTGGATATCTTCCAGACCGGTTCCGGCACCAGCTCCAACATGAACGCCAATGAAGTGATTGCGACCCTTGCCAGTCGTTTGCTTGGCGAGGTGGTCAACCCTAACGATCACGTCAACTGCGGCCAAAGCAGCAACGACATTATCCCCACCACCATTCACGTCAGCGCCGCCTTGGTACTGCATGAGCAAACGCTGCCAGCCCTGCTGCACCTGGTGCAGGTGATCGAGCAGAAGGCTGAAGAGGTGCATCCGTTCATCAAGACCGGTCGTACCCACTTGATGGACGCCATGCCGGTGCGCATGAGCCAGGTGCTCCATGGCTGGGCGCAGCAGCTCAAGGCCAATATCGGGCACTTGCAGGACCTGCTTCCGGCCTTGCAGGCACTGGCCCAGGGCGGCACAGCGGTGGGCACCGGGATCAACGCGCATCCTGAATTTGCCGGGCGTTTCAGCCAGCAACTGAGCCATTTGACCGGGGTGAAGTTCACGCCCGGCAAGGACCTTTTTGCATTGATTGGCTCCCAGGACACTGCCGTCGCAGTTTCCGGCCAGTTGAAGGCCACGGCTGTATCGCTGATGAAGATTGCCAACGACCTGCGCTGGATGAACTCCGGCCCCTTGGCCGGCCTCGGTGAAATCGAGCTGGAGGGCTTGCAGCCGGGCTCGTCGATCATGCCCGGCAAAGTCAACCCTGTGATCCCGGAAGCCACGGCGATGGTCGCCGCGCAGGTCATCGGCAATGACACCGTCATCACAGTTGCGGGTCAATCGGGCAACTTCGAGCTGAACGTGATGTTGCCGATCATCGCCCAGAACCTGCTCAGCAGCCTTGAGTTGCTGGCCAACTCCAGTCGTTTGCTGGCGGACAAGGCCATTGCCAGCTTCAAGGTCAACGAAGCCAAGCTCAAAGAAGCACTGTCGCGCAACCCGATCCTGGTCACCGCCCTTAACCCGATCATTGGTTACCAGAAGGCCGCTGAAATTGCCAAGAAGGCTTACCAGCAAGGCCGCCCGGTCATCGATGTCGCCCTTGAGCACACCGACCTGCCGCGCAGCCAACTGGAAGTCCTGCTGGACCCGGAAAAGCTCACGGCTGGCGGCGTGTAATTAACCACCCTGCTTTGGAGGCTCACCATGGAGCACTGGAAACGTACGATCGAACGGGCCAATCGCTGCTTTATGGCGGGCGAGCTGGTGGATGCCCGCGAGGCCTATCTGCAAGCCCTGGCCCTGGCCCAAGTGTTGTTCGAACGCTGGGCGGATGCCGACGAAGCAGTGGCGGCCTGCGTCATTTCTCATCACAACCTGGCGGACCTGCACTTGCGCCTGAATCAACCTGAGGAAAGCGCGGAATACCTCTGCGCCATTCACCAGCGATTGTTGCAGACCATGCAGGACCCGCGCCTTAACCCGCAGTTGCGCGAGGCGGCGTTGCGCCAGAGCAGCAAGACCTACGTCGAGCTGTTGAATTTCATCAGCGATCACGGCGAGTACCCCCGCACCCACCGGTTGCTGGGCGATGCTGCGCCGCAGTCGACCTCGTCTCACTATGGAGCACATTGATATGACTTACACCCTGCCGGCCCTGCCTTACGCCTATGACGCCCTTGAGCCGCATATCGACGCGCAAACCATGGAGATTCACTACACCAAGCATCACCAGACTTACATCAATAATCTGAATGCTGCCGTGGAGGGCACGGAATTCGCCGGTTGGCCGGTGGAGAAGCTGGTGTCCAG
Source organism: Pseudomonas sp. P867 (assembly GCF_019891455.1). Taxonomy (NCBI): domain Bacteria; kingdom Pseudomonadati; phylum Pseudomonadota; class Gammaproteobacteria; order Pseudomonadales; family Pseudomonadaceae; genus Pseudomonas; species Pseudomonas sp. P867. Next base: position 222,118 of record NZ_JAFLXB010000001.1, read on the forward strand.
CGTGCAGAAATTACCGGAGAAATTACGCGTTGCCGTGGTCAATCAAGGAGGCGGCCATGCAAACCATTCGTTGTTCTGGGCGGTCATGTCACCTACAGGGGGCGGTAAGCCCGAAGGCACGCTGGGCAAGGCTATCGATGAGCAATTGGGCGGTTTTGACAGTTTCAAGGAGGCATTCACCAAGGCTGCGCTGACCCGCTTCGGCAGTGGCTGGGCCTGGTTGAGTGTCACCCCGCAAAACACGCTGGTCGTGGAAAGCAGCGGCAACCAGGACAGCCCGCTGATGAGCGGCAACACGCCAATCCTCGGTCTGGACGTCTGGGAACATGCCTACTATTTGCGTTACCAGAACCGTCGCCCTGAATACATCAATGCGTTCTACAGCGTAATTAACTGGCCGGAAGTTGCTGCCCGCTACCAGGCCGCCTTGGCCTGACATTCACTCTAAAACAAGATCTAAGGGCGACTATGGGCACTGAAACACTGGCGATCAGCAGCGTGCGAATGTTCCGTTATGCGTTCGGTTCACTGCTGTTATTGGCAGGGACTGCGTTGCTGGTGGCCCATGGGCTGGCCTGGTTGGACCTTGAGCCGCGTATCCTGCGCGCGTTGCAGGGCGGCGCGATTTGCGCGCTCGGCACGGCGCTGGGCGCGGTGCCGGTCCTGGTGATACGGCGGATGCCGGTAGCGTTGAGCGACACCTTGCTGGGCTTCGGTGCAGGTGTGATGCTCGCAGCGACCGCTTTTTCCCTGGTCGTGCCGGGTATCGCCGCGGCTGAAGGCCTGGGCCTTTCGCCGTGGGGTGCGGGTGGGCTGATCAGCTTCGGCATCATGCTGGGCGCATTCGGGTTGTATCTGGTGGATCGCAAGGTCTCCGGCGCCAGCCCGGAGATGCTGGTGGGGACGCCGGATAAGCCGGTGATCCCGCCGCGCATCTGGCTGTTTGTGTTCGCCATCATTGCGCACAACATTCCCGAAGGCATGGCAGTGGGCGTCTCCGCGGGAGGAGGGATGGCGGATGCTGACAGTCTCGCCATGGGCATTGCCTTGCAGGATGTACCCGAGGGCCTGGTGATCGCGCTGGTATTGGCTGGGGCGGGGATGTCGCGGATCAAGGCGTTCCTGATCGGCGCCGCATCAGGATTGGTTGAACCGGTATTTGCGGTGCTCTGCGCCTGGCTGGTGAGCCTGGCTGAGGTGTTGCTGCCGTTGGGGCTGGCGCTGGCCGCCGGTGCGATGTTGTTGGTAGTGACCCATGAAGTCATCCCCGAATCGCGTCGCAACGGTCACGAAAAGCTCGCCAGCCTGGGGTTGTGTATCGGGTTTTGCCTGATGATGGTGATGGATACGGCGTTGGGCTGAAGCCAGCTCTCGTATCGGCGGTTATTCGCCTTCATCGAATTTGTTGTTGATCAGCTCAACCAACGCCGCCATCGCTTCCTGCTCTTGCTCGCCTGCAGTGTGCAGATGAATCGTGGTGCCCTTGCCGGCTGCCAGCATCATCATCGCCATGATGCTCTTGCCATCGACCATGGACTCCGGTGTGCGCCCGGCGCGGATCTGGCAGGGAAACTTTCCGGCCACGCCGACGAACTTTGCCGACGCCCGGGCGTGCAGGCCCAGCTTGTTGATGATTTCAATTTCCAGAGCGGGCATCGCGCAGGTGTTCCTTTCAGCTTAGGTCGCGGTGGCGAACCTGGACATTCTTGAGGGTTTGTTGCAGCACCTGGCCCAGCCGCTCAGTCAGGTAAACCGAGCGGTGATGGCCACCCGTGCAGCCAATGGCAATGGTGACATACGCCCGATTGCTAGCGGCAAAACGCGGCAACCATTTAAGCAGGTAGCTGGAGATGTCCTGGAACATCTCTTCCACATCCGGCTGCGCGGCAAGGTAGTCGGCGACGGGCTGATCCAGCCCCGACTGATCGCGCAATTCCGGCTTCCAGTAAGGGTTGGGCAGGCAGCGCACATCGAACACCAGGTCGGCATCGACCGGCATGCCACGCTTGAAGCCAAACGACTCGACCAGGAACGCCGTGCCCGGCTCGGGCTGATTCAGCAGGCGCAACTTGATCGCGTCACGCAACTGGTACAGGTTCAGGCTGGTGGTGTTGATCTTCAGGTCGGCCAGATCAATGATCGGCCCCAGCAGTTTGGTCTCGTCTTCAATGGCTTCGGCCAGGGAGCGGTTGGCGCTGCTGAGCGGGTGGCGTCGACGGGTTTCGGAGAAGCGCTTGAGCAGGGTTTCTTCATCGGCATCCAGGTACAGCACATCGCAATGAATGTGCTTGGCGCGCACTTCTTCGAGCAGTTCCGGGAACCGCGAGAGGTGGCTGGGCAGGTTGCGGGCGTCGATCGACACAGCGACCAGCGGCTGCGCCAGCTCGGTGTGGATAAGGGCGCGCTCCGCCAACTCCGGCAGCAGGCCGGCCGGCAGGTTGTCGATGCAATAGAAGCCGTTGTCCTCAAGCACATTGAGGGCGGTGCTTTTACCTGAGCCGGAGCGGCCGCTGACGATGATCAAACGCATGATTACTGCCCGTTTTGTTCATCCAGGACGACCTGATACAGCGCCTCGTTGCTGCTGGCACTGCGCAACTTGTCACGTACTTCCTTACGGTCGAGCATACTGGCTATCTGCCGGAGCAGTTCCAGGTGCGCATCGGTGGCGGCTTGCGGGACCAGCAGCACGAACAGCAGGTCAACCGGAGCTCCGTCGATGGCGTCGAAGTCGATGGGTTTTTCCAGGTGTAGCAAGGCGCTGACCGGGGTCTGGCAGCCTTCGAGACGGCAGTGAGGAATAGCGATGCCGTTGCCAAAACCGGTGGAGCCGAGTTTTTCACGGGCAATCAGAGCCTCGAAAACATCTTGCATCTCCAGCTCAGGCACTTGGCTGCTGATCAGGTTGGCAATTTGTTCCAGGGCGCGCTTTTTACTGCCGCCCGGCACGTTCACGAGGGAACGGCCGGGGGTCAGGATGGTTTGAAGTTGGATCATGGGGGAGGGTTAACGACCTGTACCTTGCATCAGGTGCAGATTCTTTTCCTTATGCTTTATGAGTTGGCGGTCGAGCTTTTCGTAGAGCGAGTCAATCGCCGCGTACATGTCTTCGTGTTCCGCATTGGCGACGAGCTTGGCATTCGGTACGTGCAGGGTGGCCTCGATTTTCTGCTTGAGCTTATCGACCTCCATGATGACCTGCACGTTGGTGATCTTGTCAAAATGCCCCGCAAGCTTGTTCAGCTTGCTCTCGGTGTATTCACGCAGGGGCTTGGTGACTTCCAGCTGGTGTCCACTGATGTTGACTTGCATACAGCTTCTCCTTCGTTGCCAGTGCATAAAGCGGTGGGCAGGAATACCCACCACTGGAACGCTGTGGCCCGCCCGTCACATCAACCGCTTACGCTCGCTGGAAGGCGCGATCCCAAGGGACTCACGGTACTTGGCGACGGTTCGACGGGCGACCTGAATGCCTTGTGCCTCCAGTAAACCAGCGATCTTGCTGTCACTCAACGGCTTTTTCTGATTTTCCGCGGCAACCAGTTTTTTGATGATCGCGCGGATCGCCGTGGACGAGCATTCGCCGCCTTCGGAGGTGCTGACGTGGCTGGAGAAAAAGTATTTCAGCTCATAAATACCGCGCGGGGTATGCATGAATTTTTGCGTGGTTACCCGGGAAATTGTCGATTCATGCATGCCTACCGCTTCGGCGATATCGTGCAGCACCAGAGGCTTCATGGCTTCGTCCCCGTATTCCAGGAACCCGCGCTGGTGCTCGACGATCTGGGTGGCGACTTTCATCAGGGTTTCGTTGCGGCTTTGCAGGCTCTTGATGAACCATCGCGCTTCCTGCAACTGGTTGCGCATGAAGGTATTGTCGGCGCTGGTATCGGCGCGGCGCACAAAACCTGCGTATTGCGGGTTGACCCGCAGCCGTGGCACCGATTCCTGGTTCAACTCCACCAGCCAGCGCTCGTTGTCCTTGCGCACGATCACGTCGGGAACCACGTATTCGGCTTCGCTGGATTCAATCTGCGAACCGGGGCGCGGGTTGAGGCTTTGCACCAACTCGATGACCTGGCGCAAGTCGTCTTCCTTGAGCTTCATACGGCGCATCAACTGGCTATAGTCGCGGCTACCCAGCAGATCGATGTAGTCGCTGACCAGGCGCTGGGCCTCGGCGAGCCATGGCGTCTTGGCAGGCAACTGGCGCAGTTGCAGCAACAGGCACTCGCTGAGCGTGCGGGCGCCGATGCCGGCGGGCTCGAATTGCTGGATGCGGTGCAGGACGGCTTCGATTTCGTCCAGCTCGATGTCCAGTTCCGGGTCGAAGGCTTCGAGGATCTCGTCGAGGGTTTCGTCCAGGTAACCCTGGTTATTGATGCAATCGATGAGCGTAACCGCGATAAGGCGATCAGTGTCCGACATCGGCGCCAGGTTGAGTTGCCACAGCAAGTGGCTCTGCAGGCTCTCGCCAGCCGAGGTGCGGGTGGTGAAGTCCCACTCGTCATCATCATTGCTCGGCAGGCTGCTGGCGCTGGTCTGGTAAACGTCTTCCCATGCGGTATCCACGGGAAGCTCGTTGGGAATGCGTTCGTTCCATTCCCCTTCTTCCAGGTTGTCCACCGTAGGGGCGGTTTCCTGGTAGGAGGGTTCCTGCACGTCGGGATTGGGTTTTTGCTCGATGTTGTCGGCCAGTGGGTCGGCATTGTCGAAGTCGTCGCCTTCTTCCTGGCGTTCGAGCATCGGATTGGACTCCAGGGCCTCCTGGATTTCCTGCTGCAGGTCCAGGGTCGACAATTGGAGCAGGCGGATGGCCTGTTGCAGCTGCGGTGTCATCGTCAGCTGCTGGCCCATTCTCAGGACTAGCGATGGTTTCATGGCAGGGGCTTAACACCTTATTCGCCGGCGCAATGCGCCATCCACGACAGGGCGCGTGAGCGCCAACATAAGCAAATTATATGCCTGATATCAGGGCCTTTGCCTAGAGCGCGGTAACAATAAAAAAACCAAGGTTTCTATTGACTCCTGCGCGCTCCGGCGAAAGGCGCGATACCACTCCGTCTACAGGCGGAACTCGTGACCCAGATAAACTTCCTTGACCAGTTCATTGGCCAGGATGGTCTCGGCGTCGCCTTCAGCAATCAACTGACCATCGTTGACGATATAGGCGGTTTCACAGATATCCAGCGTCTCACGGACGTTGTGGTCGGTGATCAGCACGCCAATACCCTTGGCCTTGAGGTGGTGAATGATCTGCTTGATATCGCCGACCGAAATCGGGTCAACGCCGGCAAACGGCTCATCCAGCAGGATGAACTTCGGTGCGGTGGCCAGGGCGCGGGCGATTTCCACGCGGCGGCGCTCACCACCGGACAGGCTCATGCCGAGGTTGTCGCGAATATGGTTGATGTGGAACTCCTGCAACAGGCTTTCCAGCTCTTTGCGGCGGCCGTCGCGGTCGAGTTCCTTGCGGGTCTCGAGGATCGCCATGATGTTGTCGGCTACCGACAGTTTGCGGAAGATCGACGCTTCCTGGGGCAGATAACCGATACCGGCGCGTGCACGACCGTGCATGGGCTGGTGGCTGACGTCCAGGTCGTCGATCAATACGCGACCCTGATCCGCCTGGACCAGCCCGACGATCATATAGAAGCAGGTGGTCTTGCCGGCACCGTTAGGGCCGAGCAAGCCGACGATCTGGCCGCTGTCGATCGACAGGCTGACATCACGTACCACCTGGCGGCTTTTATAGGCCTTGGCCAGATGCTGGGCTTTCAGGGTTGCCATTACTGGGCCTTCTTCTTCGGCTGGATAACCATGTCAATGCGCGGACGTGGCGCGGTGACCTTGGTGCCATTGGCGCGGCCAGCAGTGGCGACCTGCTTGACGGTGTCGTAGACGATTTTCTCGCCTTCGGTCGAGTTGCCGTCGCTGCTGATCACTTTGGCGCGGTCAGTCAGTACGATGCGGTTCTGCGGCGCGTGGTACTGGATGGTTACGCCGTAGCCTTTGATCGGGCCTGGATCGGCGGCGTTTTGCTTCTGTTCGAAATAGGCAAGGTTGCCCACCGAGGTCACGACGTCGATATCGCCGGCCGGGGTGCGGGTCAGGGTGACGGTATTGCCGGTAATCTTCATCGAACCTTGAGTGATGATTACGTCGCCCTTGTAGGTCGCGACACCTTGCTTGTCATCGAGCTGCGCATCGTCAGCCGAGATGTGGATCGGTTGCTGGCTATCGTTCGGCAGAGCCCAGGCGCTCACGCTTCCCAGTGCTGCGCCCAGACCGAGCAAAATAGGGAGGGTTTTAACGAGCCTCATACTGTCCTCTTACGTTCGATAGCAGGTGTATCCTGCTTTCTTTCAAATACGCTTTCATTCCCTTGCCAGTCGATACACCGCCAGCGCCGTCGATTCTAACGTCTTGCTCGGTCTGCGCATATTGCTTCTGTGGGAATACCGTCATGCGACTGCTGGTAATGATGGTGTCGCGGTTCTGCGCGTCTGTACGTGCGACGCGTACCGAGTCGATCAGTTCAACTTCGGTGCCGTCCGAGTTCACCTCGCCACGCTTGCTGGTCACGTGCCAGGGAAATTCGGTACCGCGATACAGATTCAGGTCCGGGTTGGTCAGCAGGCTGACATCGGCTACCTTCAAGTGCTCGACCTTGTCCGATGTCATTTCATACTGCACCTTGCCGTCTGGCAGGAACTGAATGCTGTAGGCGTTGGTGGCGTAATAGTCGATAACACCTTCGTCAACCTGCGCAACAGGCTTGTCGAGAAAGCGCTCCGGGCTGATATTCCAGTAGCCCACCGCCAGGAACAGCGCGGCAATGACCCCGAATAGCAGGAAGTTGCGAATCTTTTTGCTCAGCATATAACGCTCTATAGGTAGGCGGCGTGGGCCGCTTCAAGGCTGCCCTGGGCACGCAGGATCAACTCGCAGAACTCGCGGGCAGCACCTTCGCCGCCACGGGCGGTGGTGATGCCATGGGCGTGTTCGCGCACAAACGCCGCGGCATTCGCGACCGCCATGCCCAGGCCTACCCGGCGAATCACCGGCAGGTCGGGCAGGTCATCACCTAGATAGGCGACTTGTTCATAGCTTAGGTTGAGTTGGCCAAGAAGCTCGTCCAGCACCACCAGTTTATCCTCGCGGCCCTGATACAGGTGAGCAATTCCGAGGTTTTGTGCGCGGCGTTCCACAACCGGCGTCTTTCGACCACTGATAATCGCCGTTTGCACACCCGCCGCCATCAACATCTTGATGCCCTGGCCATCGAGCGTATTGAATGTCTTGAATTCGCTGCCGTCTTCGAGAAAGTACAGGCGGCCGTCGGTCAGCACGCCGTCAACGTCGAAAATCGCCAGCTTGATGTTTTTACCGCGTTGCAACAGATCGCTGGTCATTTACATCACTCCTGCGCGCAGCAAGTCGCCAAGGTTAAGGGCTCCGATCGGTCGATCATCCTTATCGACGACGATCAGCGCGCCGATCCGGTGGTCTTCCATGATTTTCAGCGCTTCAGCCGCGAGCATTTCAGCGCGGGCGGTCTTGCCGTGGGGTGTCATCACCGCGTCGATGGTGGCGGTGTGAATATCAATGGTGCGGTCCAGGGTGCGGCGCAGATCACCGTCGGTGAATATCCCGGCCAAGCGTCCGTCGGTCTCCAGGATTGCCGTCATGCCGAGGCCCTTGCGGGTCATTTCCATCAGCGCATCCCTGAGCAGGGTACCGCGTGGAACGCTTGGCAGTTCGGCGCCCGAATGCATGACATTTTCCACTTTCAGCAGCAAGCGACGCCCGAGGGCACCGCCTGGATGGGAAAATGCGAAGTCTTCTGCGGTAAACCCGCGGGCCTCCAGCAGCGCCACCGCCAGGGCATCGCCCATGACCAGTGCGGCGGTGGTGGAGGAAGTCGGTGCCAGGTTCAACGGGCAGGCCTCATGGGCCACGTGCACGTTGAGGTTGACGTCGGCGGCCTTGGCCAGGGTCGATTCCGGGTTGCCCGTGAGGCTGATCATCTGGATGCCCAGGCGCTTGATCAACGGCAACAGGGTCACGATTTCGTTGGTGGTGCCGGAATTGGACAGCGCCAGAATCACGTCATCCTTGGTGATCATGCCCATGTCGCCGTGGCTGGCTTCGGCCGGATGCACGAAAAAAGCGGTGGTCCCGGTGCTTGCCAGGGTGGCGGCGATCTTGTTGCCGATGTGGCCGGATTTACCCATGCCGACCACGACAACGCGGCCCTTGCTGGCCAGGATCATCTCGCAGGCGCGCACGAAATCCGCGTTGATATGGGCCAGCAAGCCTTCTACGGCTTCAAGCTCTAGGCGGATGGTGCGTTGTGCGGATTGAACAAGTTCGCTGGATTGGCTCATGTCTGAAATCGTATAGCCTGACGAAAAGGCGGCGATTATAGCGGTAATGATCAATTCCCTCACGTAAGTTCGTCAGGCTTTGTGCGCGAAGTTCCAGCCAATCACCTTCGGTAACGGTTATTCCCTGTCCTAAATCTGAACGAGCGCTGTTCCGGCCTTGGGGGCGCCGCACCAGCGGTGATATAGTTCGCCGCCAGTTCGGTCCGCCCAACCCATGTACCTAATTATTGCGCATCCGTTGCAAACCAAAGTCGCACACATGGTGTCTGAGTGAAAGGCTGCATCCCAAGGAGATTAGATGAGTGCCGATAACGCCTACGCGGTCGAGCTGAAGGGCCTTACCTTCAAGCGCGGTTCGCGCAGCATCTTCAATAACGTCGATATTCGCATTCCTCGCGGCAAGGTCACGGGCATCATGGGGCCTTCCGGTTGCGGCAAGACCACCCTGTTGCGCCTGATGGGCATGCAATTGCGCCCCAGTGCCGGCGAAGTGTGGGTCAACGGCCAGAACCTGCCGACGCTGTCGCGTAGCGATCTGTTCGATGCGCGCAAGCATATGGGCGTGCTGTTCCAGAGCGGCGCGCTGTTTACCGACCTCGATGTTTTCGAAAACGTAGCGTTCCCGCTGCGGGTGCATACCCAGCTGTCCGATGAAATGATTCGTGACATTGTGTTGCTGAAGCTGCAGGCCGTTGGCCTTCGCGGTGCCATCGACTTGATGCCGGACGAACTGTCCGGCGGTATGAAGCGCCGTGTCGCCCTGGCGCGGGCCATTGCCCTCGACCCGCAGATCCTTATGTACGACGAGCCATTCGTGGGTCAGGACCCGATCGCCATGGGTGTGCTGGTGCGCCTGATCCGCCTGCTCAATGATGCATTGGGAATCACCAGCATCGTGGTGTCTCACGATCTGGCCGAAACCGCGAGCATCGCCGACTACCTGTACGTAGTGGGTGATGGCCAGGTGCTGGGGCAGGGTACGCCTGAAGAGCTGATGAACGCCGATAACCCGCGTATCCGCCAATTCATGACCGGCGATCCCGATGGCCCGGTGCCTTTTCACTTTCCGGCAGCGGACTACCGCTCAGATCTTCTGGGGAAGCGCTGATGCGCAAGACATCTCTCATCGAAAAGGTTCGCCTTTTCGGTCGCTCGGGCATCGACATCATCGAAGTCCTGGGGCGTTCGACCATTTTCCTGTTCCACGCCTTGCTGGGCCGCGGTGGCATCGGCGGGGGCTTCGGCCTGCTGCTCAAGCAGCTGCACGCAGTGGGTGTGATGTCCCTGGTGATCATTGTGGTCTCCGGGGTGTTCATCGGCATGGTGCTGGCGCTGCAGGGCTTCAACATCCTGTCCAGCTACGGCTCGGAGCAGGCGGTAGGCCAGATGGTGGCCTTGACCCTGCTGCGTGAGCTCGGCCCGGTGGTCACTGCCTTGCTGTTCGCGGGGCGTGCAGGTTCGGCGCTGACCGCCGAAATCGGCAACATGAAGTCCACCGAGCAACTGTCCAGCCTGGAAATGATCGGTGTGGACCCGCTCAAGTACATTGTTGCCCCGCGCCTGTGGGCCGGCTTCATTTCCCTGCCATTGCTGGCGATGATTTTCAGCGTGGTGGGTATCTGGGGCGGTTCGTGGGTGGCGGTTGACTGGTTGGGCGTCTATGACGGCTCCTACTGGGCCAACATGCAAAACAGCGTGACCTTCACCGGTGACGTGCTCAACGGCATCATAAAGAGCATTGTCTTTGCCTTTGTAGTGACGTGGATTGCCGTATTCCAAGGCTATGACTGCGAGCCCACCTCAGAAGGGATCAGTCGTGCCACTACCAAGACCGTTGTGTACGCCTCGCTGGCGGTACTGGGCCTTGACTTCATTTTGACCGCCTTGATGTTTGGAGATTTCTGATGCAAAACCGCACTGTGGAGATCGGTGTCGGCCTTTTCTTGCTGGCTGGCATCCTGGCTTTACTGTTGTTGGCCCTGCGAGTCAGCGGCCTGTCGGCCAGCCCCACCGCCGATACCTATAAACTTTACGCGTATTTCGACAATATCGCCGGTTTGACGGTCAGAGCCAAAGTGACCATGGCCGGCGTTACCATCGGCAAGGTCACGGCAATCGATCTGGACCGCGACAGCTTCACCGGGCGAGTGACCATGCAGGTGGACAAGAAGGTAGATAACCTGCCGACCGACTCCACGGCATCTATCCTCACTGCGGGGCTACTGGGCGAGAAATACATCGGTGTCAGCGTGGGCGGGGAAACAGCCTTGCTCAAGGATGGCTCTACAATCCACGACACACAGTCGTCGTTGGTACTTGAAGACCTGATCGGTAAATTCCTGCTCAATACGGTCAATAAAGACGCTAAATGAGGAATCTGTTCATGATCTCTACCTTGCGACGTGGCCTGCTGGTACTGCTTGCAGCGTTGCCGCTGATGGCCAATGCGGCAGGTTCTGCGCACGATTTGGTGCAGGACACGACCAGCAGGATGCTGGCCGACCTGAAGGCCAACAAAGAGCAGTACAAGCAAGACCCTTCCAGGTTCTACGAAGCACTCAACACGATTGTTGGCCCGGTGGTCGATGCCGAAGGTATTTCCAAAAGCATCATGACGGTCAAGTATTCGCGCAAGGCAACCCCGGCGCAGATGCAGACGTTCCAGGAAAACTTCAAGCGTGGTCTGTTCCAGTTTTACGGCAACGCTCTGCTGGAATACAACAACCAGGGCATCGTCGTTGACCCTGCCAGGGAGGAGTCGGGCGACCGTGCCGAGGTCGGGATGAAAGTCTCGGGCAGCAATGGCGCGATCTATCCGGTGTCCTACACCCTGACGAAAATCAACGGTGAATGGAAGCTGCGCAACGTGGTCATCAACGGCATCAACATCGGCAAGCTGTTCCGTGACCAGTTCGCCGATGCGATGCAGCGCAATGGCAATAACCTGGACAAGACCATCAATGGTTGGGCCGGTGAAGTGGCCAAGGCCAAGGAAGAAACCGACAAAGCTGCCGGGAAGCCTGCGCAATGACCGAGGCGGCTGTTCGTATCGGCGACGCCGGCGAGCTGTTGCTCAGCGGCGTGCTCGATTACCGTACCGGGCCTGACCTGCGCAAGCAGGGCCAGGCACTGATCAAGGCCAGCAATGCGCCTGCGCTGGTGGTTGACTGTTCGGCGGTGACCAAGTCCAGCAGCGTCGGTCTGTCGTTGCTGCTGTGCTTCATGCGCGATGCCGAAGCAGCAAAAAAGCCGCTCAGTATCCGTGCCTTGCCTGAAGACATGCGCGAGATTGCCGAGGTTTCCGGCCTGACCGAGCTGTTGGCACACCCTTAATACACATTTATCAGAAAAGCCCCCCCGTCAGAGTCCTGCTATGCGGGGTTCGCAGGCGCGGGGCTTTTTTGTATGATGTGCGACCCGTGCGCACTGGGCGCCGATAGAGGTTGAGCATGCAGGCCCTAGAAGTTAAGAGCTTCCTTGAAGGAAAGCTGCCGGAAACGACTGTTGAAGTTGAAGGCGAAGGCTGCAATTTCCAGCTGAACGTGATTAGCGATGAACTGGCGGCATTGAGCCCGGTCAAGCGTCAGCAGCAGATCTATGCCCATTTGAACCCATGGATCACCGATGGCAGCATCCATGCGGTCACTATGAAATTTTTCAGCCGCGCGGCCTGGGCCGAGCGCACCTGAGCCCCCAAGGCGTCGAGATTCTTATGGATAAATTGATTATTACCGGCGGTGCCCGCCTTGATGGCGAGATCCGCATTTCCGGTGCGAAAAACTCCGCCTTGCCGATCCTGGCAGCGACCCTGCTGTGCGATGGCCCGGTGACTGTAGCCAACCTGCCGCACCTGCACGACATTACCACCATGATCGAGCTGTTCGGCCGCATGGGCATTGAGCCGGTGATCGACGAGAAGCTGGCCGTCGAAATCGACCCGCGCACCATCAAGACCCTGATCGCACCGTACGAACTGGTGAAAACCATGCGTGCGTCGATCCTGGTGCTGGGCCCGATGGTTGCTCGTTTCGGCGAAGCCGAAGTGGCCTTGCCTGGCGGTTGCGCCATTGGTTCGCGTCCGGTCGACCTGCACATCCGTGGCCTTGAGGCCATGGGCGCAGTCATCGACGTCGAAGGCGGCTACATCAAGGCCAAGGCGCCGGAAGGCGGCCTGCGTGGCGCGAACTTCTTCTTTGATACCGTCAGTGTGACCGGTACCGAAAACATCATGATGGCCGCTGCCTTGGCCAACGGCCGCAGCGTGCTGCAAAACGCTGCGCGTGAGCCGGAAGTGGTCGACCTGGCCAATTTCCTGAACGCCATGGGCGCGAAGGTTTCCGGTGCTGGCACTGACACCATCACTATTGATGGTGTAAAGCGTCTGCACACCGCCACCTACAAAGTCATGCCTGACCGCATCGAGACCGGTACCTACCTGGTTGCCGCTGCTGTGACCGGTGGCCGCGTGAAGGTCAAGGACACCGATCCGACCATCCTTGAAGCCGTCCTGGAAAAACTCAAGGAAGCCGGCGCAGAGATCACCACCGGCGAAGACTGGATCGAGCTGAACATGCACGGCAAGCGGCCAAAAGCCGTCAATGTGCGTACTGCTCCGTATCCGGCGTTCCCGACCGACATGCAAGCGCAGTTCATCTCCCTGAACGCCATTGCCGAAGGCACCGGTGCCGTGATCGAGACCATCTTCGAAAACCGCTTCATGCATGTGTATGAATTGCACCGCATGGGCGCCAAGATCCAGGTCGAAGGCAATACCGCCATCGTCACCGGCATCGACAAGCTCAAGGGCGCGCCAGTAATGGCTACCGACCTGCGTGCTTCCGCCAGCCTGGTAATCTCGGCACTGTGCGCCGAAGGCGACACCCTGATCGATCGCATCTACCACATAGACCGTGGCTACGAGTGTATCGAAGAAAAACTGCAGATGCTCGGCGCGAAGATCCGCCGCGTACCGGGCTAACCCCCACTGCCCTGTAGGGGTGAGCAAGCTCGCTCCTACACACTGGTTTGTTTCAAATCGAGGCTGTCATGGCCTCGATCTGTGTCTGGCACTGTTTGTGACCGGACAGCAATAGCCTGATGAAGGACTGACGTTCCCATGTTGACCATCGCACTGTCCAAGGGCCGCATCCTTGACGACACGTTGCCGCTTCTGGCTGAAGCGGGCATCGTGCCGACCGAGAATCCGGACAAGAGCCGCAAGCTGATCATCCCCACGACCCAGGACGACGTTCGCCTGCTGATCGTGCGGGCTACCGACGTGCCGACCTACGTTGAACATGGTGCCGCCGACCTCGGTGTCGCGGGTAAGGATGTGCTGATGGAATACGGTGGCCAGGGCTTGTATGAGCCACTGGACCTGCGTATCGCCCTGTGCAAGTTGATGACCGCTGGCCGTGTCGGTGATGTCGAGCCCAAGGGCCGTCTGCGAGTGGCGACCAAGTTCGTGAACGTCGCCAAGCGCTACTACGCCGAACAGGGCCGCCAGGTCGATATCATCAAGCTCTACGGCTCGATGGAGCTGGCACCGCTGATCGGCCTGGCCGACAAGATCATCGACGTGGTCGACACCGGCAACACCCTGCGCGCCAACGGTTTGGAGCCACAGGATTTCATCGCCGACATCAGCTCTCGCCTGATCGTCAACAAAGCTTCTATGAAGATGCAACACGCCCGTATCCAGGCGTTGATCGACACCCTGCGCAAGGCAGTGGAGTCTCGACACCGCGGTTGACTCACCCGCGTAGCCCAAAGGCTGCGCCCGTCTATCCGCCTCATAGCCAGAATTCTCAGGTGCCCAAGCGGAAACGACTGCTAGTTTAGGGCGCCTGAGTTTTTGCCAATTCTATTGAGGCCCTCGCTATGACCACGTCCACTGCAATTGCCCGACTCAACGCTGCCGACCCGGATTTCGCCCATCATCTGGATCATCTGCTGAGCTGGGAAAGCGTGTCCGACGATTCGGTCAACCAGCGGGTGCTCGACATTATCAAGGCCGTGCGCGAGCGCGGTGATGCGGCGCTGGTGGACTTCACCCGTCAGTTCGACGGCCTGGACGTCAAGTCGATGGCGGACCTGATCCTGCCCCGCGAGCGCCTTGAGCTGGCCCTGACGCGTATCACCGCGCCCCAGCGCGAAGCCCTGGAAGTCGCAGCGGCGCGGGTACGCAGCTACCACGAAAAGCAGAAGCAGGACTCCTGGAGCTACACCGAAGCCGATGGCACCGTACTGGGCCAGAAGGTCACGCCGTTGGACCGTGCCGGCCTTTACGTGCCGGGCGGTAAAGCCTCTTATCCGTCGTCCGTGTTAATGAACGCGATTCCGGCCAAAGTGGCGGGCGTCACTGAAGTGGTCATGGTGGTGCCGACCCCTCGTGGTGAAATCAACGAACTGGTACTGGCTGCCGCCTGCATCGCGGGTGTCGACCGAGTGTTCACCATCGGTGGCGCCCAGGCCGTCGCGGCTTTGGCCTATGGCACCGAAAGCGTGCCGAAGGTCGACAAGGTTGTTGGCCCAGGCAACATCTACGTCGCCACCGCCAAGCGCCATGTGTTCGGCCAGGTCGGCATCGACATGATCGCCGGCCCTTCGGAAATTCTGGTGGTGTGTGACGGCCAGACCGATCCGGACTGGATCGCCATGGACCTGTTCTCCCAGGCTGAGCACGACGAAGATGCCCAGGCGATCCTGGTCAGCCCCGATGCCGAGTTCCTCGACAAGGTCGCCGCCAGCATCAATAAGCTGCTGCCGACCATGGAGCGTGCCGAAATCATCGAGAAGTCGATCAATGGCCGCGGCGCCCTGATTCTGGTGCGTGATATGGAGCAAGCCATCGAAGTGGCCAACCGCATCGCGCCGGAACACCTGGAGCTGTCCGTAGCGGATCCACAGGCCTGGTTGCCGTCGATTCGTCACGCCGGTGCGATCTTCATGGGGCGTCACACCAGCGAAGCCCTGGGCGACTACTGCGCCGGGCCTAACCACGTGTTGCCGACCTCCGGCACTGCGCGTTTTTCATCGCCGCTGGGGGTGTATGACTTCCAGAAGCGTTCGTCGATTATCTTCTGCTCGCCACAAGGTGCTTCCGAGCTGGGCAAGACTGCCTCGGTGCTGGCCCGTGGTGAATCCCTCAGCGCTCACGCACGCAGCGCTGAATACCGCATCGTCAAGGGAGAGTAAGGCATGAGCAAATTCTGGAGCCCTTTCGTCAAGGACCTTGTGCCTTACGTACCCGGTGAGCAACCGAAGCTGACCAAGCTGGTCAAGCTCAACACCAACGAAAACCCATACGGCCCATCGCCCAAGGCATTGGCAGCGATGCAGGCCGAGTTGAACGACAACTTGCGCCTGTACCCGGACCCCAACAGCGACCTGCTTAAACAGGCAGTGGCCAGGTATTACGGAATCGACGCCGGGAAGGTATTCCTGGGCAACGGTTCCGATGAAGTCCTGGCGCACATCTTTCATGGCCTGTTCCAGCACGATCTGCCACTGCTGTTCCCGGATATCAGCTACAGCTTTTACCCCGTCTATTGCGGCCTCTACGGCATCAAGTACGACGCGCTGGCGTTGGACGAGCAGTTCCAGATTCGCGCATCTGACTATGCCAGGCCCAACGGCGGGATCATCTTCCCCAACCCGAACGCACCCACCGGCTGCGTACTGGCGCTGGATGCGGTGGAGCAGATCCTCAAGGCCAGCCCGGATTCGGTGGTGGTGGTCGACGAAGCCTACATCGACTTCGGTGGCGAAACCGCCATCAGCCTGGTGGACCGTTACCCGAACCTGCTGGTGACCCAGACCCTGTCCAAATCGCGCTCACTGGCCGGTTTGCGTGTGGGCCTGGCCGTGGGTCATCCGGACCTGATCGAGGCGCTGGAGCGGGTCAAGAACAGCTTCAACTCCTACCCGCTGGATCGCCTGGCGATTGTTGGCGCGGCGGCGGCGTTCGAAGACCGTGAATACTTCGAGCAGACCTGCCAGATGGTGATCGACAGCCGCAACAAGGTGGTCGCGCAACTGGAAGGCAAAGGGTTTGAAGTGTTGCCCTCGGCGGCGAACTTCATCTTTGCGCGCCACCCACGGCATGACGCTGCTGGATTGGCAGCCAAGTTGCGTGAGCAGGGGGTTATCGTGCGGCACTTCAAGCAGGAGCGGATTGCCCAGTTCCTGCGGATCAGTATCGGTACGCCTGAGCAGAACCAGGCGCTGATTGATGGCCTGGGCGAGCTCTAAGCCACACTGAAAATCAAAAAAATGTGGGAGGGGGCTTGCTCCCGATAGCGGTGGATCAGTCGATTAGATGTCGACTGGCACTCCGTCATCGGGGGCAAGCCCCCTCCCACATTCTATTTTGCGGCGTTAGTTAAAGAAGCGGCTCATCCGGCTTCTTGTTCTTCCAGCCATCATTGCCCGGCAGCAGCAGGTTCAAGCCAATCGCCACCACCGCACACAGGGCAATGCCCTTGAGGCCGAAATCGTCCGGGCCGGTGCCGGTGCCGACCAGCACACCGCCAATCCCGAATACCAGGGTTACCGACACGATCACCAGGTTGCGTGCTTCACCCAGGTCGATCCTGTGGCGAATCAGCGTGTTCATCCCCACCGCGGCAATCGAGCCGAACAGCAGGCACAGAATCCCGCCCATCACTGGCACGGGGATGCTCTGCAGCAGTGCGCCGAACTTTCCGATAAACGCCAGGCTGATGGCAAACACTGCCGCCCAGGTCATGATTTTCGGGTTGTAGTTCTTGGTCAGCATCACTGCGCCGGTCACCTCGGCGTAGGTGGTGTTCGGCGGGCCGCCAAACATGCCGGCAGCCGTAGTGGCGATACCGTCACCCAGCAAGGTGCGGTGCAGGCCGGGCTTTTTCAGGTAGTCGCGACCGGTCACGCTGCCCACCGCAATCACACCGCCGATATGTTCGATCGCCGGGGCCAGGGCAACCGGGACGATAAACAGGATCGCCTGCCAGTTGAACTCCGGCGCGGTAAAGTGGGGCAGGGCGAACCACGGCGCAGCCGCGATCTTTGCGGTGTCGACCACGCCAAAATAGAACGACATGGCAAAGCCCACCAGCACGCCGGAGATGATCGGCACCAGGCGGAAAATACCTTTGCCGAACACGGCCACGATCAAGGTGGTCAGCAGCGCGGGCATCGAGATCAGCATCGCCGTCTGGTAATGGATCAACTCGGCTCCGTCGCCGGACTTGCCCATGGCCATATTGGCGGCAATCGGCGCCATGGCCAGGCCGATCGAGATGATCACCGGGCCGATGACCACCGGTGGCAGCAGTCGATCGATAAAGCCGGTGCCCTTGACCTTCACGGCCAGGCCCAGGAACGTATAGACGAAACCGGCCGCCATCACCCCACCCATGGTCGCCGCCAGGCCGAATTGGCCTTTGGCGAGGATGATCGGGGTGATAAACGCGAAGCTCGATGCCAAAAATACCGGCACCTGCCGCCCTGTCACCACCTGGAACAGCAATGTGCCCAGGCCGGCGGTGAACAGTGCGACGTTTGGATCAAGACCTGTGATCAGCGGCATCAACACCAGCGCGCCAAATGCTACGAAGAGCATCTGTGCGCCAGACAGGATCTGGCGCCAAAGCGGGTCGTTGAATTCATCCTGCATGTTCACGCGTCCTTCTGCTTGGTGCCGAAGATCTTGTCACCGGCATCGCCAAGGCCTGGGATGATGTAGCCGTGTTCATTCAGGCGCTCATCAATGGATGCGGTGTAGATCTGCACATCCGGATGGGCTTTCTCGACGGCGGCGATGCCTTCGGGCGCGGCCACCAGCACCATGGCACGGATGTCCCGGCAGCCGGCTTTTTTCAGCAGGTCGATGGTCGCGACCATGGAGCTACCGGTGGCGAGCATCGGGTCGATGATCATGGCCAGGCGCTCGTTGATTTCCGGAACGAGCTTCTCCAGGTAGGTGTGGGCCTGCAGTGTTTCTTCATTGCGGGCAACGCCCACGGCGCTGACCTTGGCGCCCGGGATCAGGCTGAGTACACCTTCGAGCATGCCGATACCGGCGCGCAGGATAGGGACGACGGTAATTTTCTTACCGGCGATTTTTTCCACTTGTACGGGACCGGCCCAACCGGGGATCTCGTAGGTTTCCAGGGGTAAATCCTTGGTGGCTTCGTAAGTCAGCAGCGCTCCGACTTCCTGAGCAAGCTCACGGAAATTCTTCGTGCTAATGTCGGCACGGCGCATAAGGCCGAGTTTGTGTCGGATCAGCGGGTGGCGGATCTCGCGAGTGGGCATGGGAAAGGCTCCGGCGGCGGGCAAAAAAACCGGCCTAGATTAATCTATCCGAGAGTGTTGTCCTATAGACATCAAGTACGTTAGTCCATAAAGGCTTGATTGGAGCGCACGAGAAGCGTACCTTCGCCCGCTTTTCTTGCCACAGCACCCCCTTGGAGAGCGCCATGTCTGCTGATCTCGAGCATATCCGTCAAATCATGCACGAGGCTGACTGCCTGTACACCGAAGCGCAGGTCGAAGCAGCAATCGCCAAGGTCGGCGAGCACATCACCCGCGAAATGGCCGACACCAACCCGGTGGTCTTTTGTGTGATGAACGGTGGCCTGATCTTCGCCGGTAAATTGCTCACCCACCTGCAATTCCCACTGGAAGCCTCTTACCTGCACGCCACCCGTTATCGCAACGAAACCAGCGGCGGCGATCTGTTCTGGAAGGCCAAGCCGGAAGTTTCGTTCATTGACCGCGATGTGCTGATCATTGATGACATCCTCGATGAAGGTCATACCCTGGGCGCGATCATCGATTTCTGCAAACATGCCGGCGCGCGCAAAGTGCATACCGCTGTGTTGATCGATAAAGACCACGACCGCAAGGCCCGCCCTGAATTGAAGGCCGATTTTGTTGGGCTGCCGTGCGTCGACCGCTATATCTTCGGGTATGGCATGGATTACAAAGGCTACTGGCGTAACGCCAATGGCATCTTTGCCGTTAAAGGAATGTAATCGATGGCCCGCTTTCTTGATCAGACCCTGTTTGCCGAATTGGCCGAGAAAGCGGCTGCCAATCCCCGTGGGCGTCAGAACGTCAACTTCCATGAGATGCAAGAGCCTTGTCATCGCATGGCGGTCGGCTTGCAGCCCAGCACCTATGTGCAACCTCATCGTCACCTGACCGCTGATAAAGCTGAAACCTTGCTGGTAATGAAAGGGCGCCTAGGTATCCTGATTTTCAGCGACACGGGCGAGGTGTTGAGCAAACGTGTACTGCAGGCTGGAGGAGAGTGCCTGGGTGTAGACCTGTCGCCAGGAGTGTTTCATAGCTTGGTGGTGCTGGAGCCGGACAGCGTGATGTTTGAATGTAAGGCTGGCCCTTACCGTCCGGTTGGCGAGGGCGAATTGGCAAGCTGGGCGCCCCGTGAAGGCGAGGCGGGTATGGCGGAGTATCACCGCTGGATGCTTGCCCAGTTCGATTGAGCCCCTCCCACATCCTGCGTCGCGCAGGTAGACTTCAAACCCCGTGTAAATGTCTGCAGGCTGGAGTCGGTAATGCGTAAAGATAAGAAACAGGTGATTGGCGACGAGATCGGTGACGACCAAATCAAGTTGTTCCTGGACTTCGAGCCGGTTGATGCGACTTCGCCGTCCCTGCACAAACTGATCAAGGCCTATCGCGGCCTGCGTATCGACGACTTCGAGCGTTTCCTGGGCTTTTTCCAAGAAGCAGGCCTGGACCTGGATGGCAAGGACGAGCATGGCCAGACCTTCGTTGATCTGATCAAGGACCAGCGCAACGCCGCCGAGTACATCGAGCTGATCGACAAGGCCCGCGGCTGATTATCCGAGCCACAAAAAAACGCCCCGAGGGGCGTTTTTTTTGCATTCAAACCTTAAGCGTAGCTTTGGGCTTCGTTGCTTTGCTCCACCAGCTCAAGGCTGATGTTGTTCTGCGTGTTGATCTTGCGATACAGCTCGGCATCCGTCTCCAGGACCTTTTCCCGCGCCGGGAAGATCTCGTGCAGCTTGCTCGCCCATTCACCGGCAGCCTTCTGCGGGAAGCAGCGTTCAATCAGCTCCAGCATGATCGATACGGTCACCGAGGCACCCGGAGATGCGCCCAGCAGCGCCGCGAGCGAACCGTCCTTGGCCGCCACCAGCTCGGTGCCGAATTGCAGCACGCCGCCTTTCTTCGGGTCTTTCTTGATGATCTGCACCCGCTGGCCGGCCACTTCCAGGCGCCAGTCTTCGGCTTTTGCCTCGGGGTAGAAGCGACGCAGGGATTCCAGGCGCTGCTCCATGGATTGGCGCACTTCGCTGACCAGGTACTTGGTCAGGTCCATGTTGTCGCGGGCCACGGCCAGCATCGGGCCAATATTGCCAGCGCGAATCGACATCGGCAGGTCAAGGAACGAGCCGTGCTTGAGGAACTTGGTGGTAAAGCCTGCGTATGGCCCGAACAGCAGCGACTTCTTGCCATCCACCACGCGGGTGTCCAGGTGCGGCACGGACATGGGCGGCGAACCCACGGCAGCCTGGCTGTAGACCTTGGCCTGGTGCTGTTTGACCACTTCCGGGTTGTCGCAACGCAGCCACTGGCCACTGACCGGGAAACCGCCGAAGCCTTTGCTTTCTTCGATGCCCGAGGCTTGCAGCAGCGGCAGGGCCGCACCACCGGCGCCGAGGAACACGAACTTGGCGTCCACTTCGCGGCTGTTGCCGCTGTTGACGTCCTTGATGCTCACGGTCCAGCCGGCGCCGTTACGCTTGAGGCCGGTGACGCGCTTGCAGTATTTGACCTGGGCATCCGGCGAACTGGTCAGGTGGCTGAGCAACTGATTGGTCAGGGCGCCGAAGTTGACGTCGGTGCCGTTCATCACGCGGGTCGCGGCGATTTTTTCGTCAAGCGGGCGGCCCGGCATCATCAGCGGCATCCACTCGGCCATTTCGCTGCGGTCTTCGGTGTAGTGCATGTCCGAAAACGCGTGATGCTGGCTGAGGGTCTCAAAACGCTTCTTGAGGAAGGACACGCCTTTGTCGCCCTGCACGAAGCTCAGGTGCGGGACCGGGCTGATGAACGACTTGGACGAGCCGAAGGTGCCCTTCTTGGTCAGGTACGCCCAGAACTGTTTCGACACCTCGAACTGGGTGTTGATGTGCACGGCTTTCTTGATGTCGATGGAGCCATCGGCGGCCTGTGGCGTGTAGTTCAGCTCACACAGCCCGGCGTGGCCGGTACCGGCGTTGTTCCACGGGTTGGAACTCTCCGCGGCACCCGAATCCATCAGCTCAACGACTTCCAGCTTGAGGCCGGGGTCGAGCTCCTTGAGCAGTACGGCCAGGGTGGCACTCATGATGCCGGCCCCTACCAGAACTACGTCGACTGCTTCGTTATGCGCCATTTAACGCGTCTCCAAAATCTGCAGCACCAAATTGACGGCATGGCTGCCAGGAGTGACGGGGCGGTTCACGTGTTGCCCCAGGTTACCCATGGCCAGGATCGCCATGTCCGTTTCGCAATTCTTTGCAACTTCAGCACACGCTTCCTGCCGGGCTAATCTGCCTATGAACGCATTCATGGGCGCCTGTGGCAATTCGACTTATGGTCAAAGCGTGCGATTCGTGCAACCAATCCGTAGCGGACAGGCTCAAGCTCCGGTTTTTGAGAAAGGCTCGATCCTGTGTAATTGGGCTGCCCCAGACGCTGGTGGTGTTTGTACAAACGCCAAACTATTCATTTGCTCGCCACACTCTTGTGAAGTTGTGAAAACCCGTTTTTTCACGCTCTTTTGAAGACGTGAACCTCAAAAAAGGGCTGCCCCAGCCTGGCACCTGGCCCGTAAACCTCTGCCGACATGCGGCAAAACGGGCAAACAACACAAGTGGCCGAGCGCAATGGCAGCTCTGGCAGATCCGATAAAGGCGGGGTGGTTTGCAAAGGAAACAGCAAGCACGCCAGCTTCACTTGATCTGTGTGGGCGGCTCTCTGTGGGCGATTTTGGGGCTAATGCCTGGGCATTAACGATGCTGCGGGGCCCGATCAGGAGACGTCCTTATAATCGGGGGGAGATTGTAGCGAAGAACGCCAGGGAAATGGGCGTGTTTTATGACTTTTATTCGGGTCCCGGTCAGGAGGCCAACGCTTGCCGGTGTTGTGCGCGAAAAACCTGCGGCTTGACCCGGGCGCTGGCCGGCAGAGGGCGGTGCATCCAGCCCAGATGAGTCTCGGTCACTTCTACCCAACCTTCACCGACGGGCGGCAGGCTGCATTGCTTGAATGCCTGGCAATGGCCCTGGGCGTCGAGCAGGGCGAAGTGGCGGTGACGGGCGTGTGACATGAACAGTGTCTTGAGAAGGCGCATGGCTGTGTACCTGGTGTGTTACATGCTTGAAGATTGCCAGTGTGGCATGACACTGCGGTGACCAATTTATGCGAATTTGTAATTTGCCCGTGGCTTCAGCCACTGTTCAGGATTGCTGGTGAGTGGCGTGCGTGCACCGTTATACTGGCGACCTGTCTGCACCTAGTCCTGGAGAAATGAGTATGTTGCAACGCCTGTTGTTCGGTTTGATCACTGTGACCAGTTTGACCCTGGTTGGCTGCGCCAACAGCCCGCAACAACTCAGCCCGCAACCTAAAGTCACCGCGCCGTTGGCTGCGGTAGGTCATGGCCAGCCGGTGTCGGTACGTGTGGTCGACGGTCGTCCGTCGCCAACCCTGGGCTCGCGTGGCGGCCTGTATCCGGAGACTGCGCTGATTTCGGTGACCGGCCAGGATGTGCTGCCCAAGCTGCAGGCCCAGGCTGAAGCCGCTGTGCGCTTGCTGGGCTTTACACCGACCAACTCGCCAGGTGTGCCGCAACTGACCGTGACCCTGGCCGAGCTGAAGTACCAGTCGCCCAAAGAGGGGCTGTATGTGACCGAAGCCTCCATCGGTGCGACCTTCAAGTCTGACGTCAGCGCCGGTACCCGTCGCTACAGTGGCCGCTACGCCGCATCGCTGAACCAGCGCTTCGGCATGTCGCCCAACCAGGAAACCAACACCAAGCTGGTCAGCGATGTGCTCAGCGATGCCCTGACCCGCCTGTTCAAGGACCCAAGCATCGGCCAGTTGCTCAGTTCGCAATAAACCGTGCCCAAAAACCCGGGCTCAGTGATGAGCCCGGTTTTTTTATGCCCGTGGTTTGGTCATGCCGCCGTATCGACATAGAAGTCCAGCACACTCACGCCGGTGAGCAAATCCAGTTCCGGCAAGTCCGCATGTTGGTGGCCGCCGAGGGCGCAATACACCAGCCAGTGGCGATCCTGGACGTTGAACGCAAGGCTGCCGACCAGCGCCTCTTGCTCATCGTTTGGGGCGATCAGATACAGCCGATCCTGGTTTTGCGCGTGCAACATGACTAGCTCCTCAAGCGTCGAAGGGCAACAGAGTGGCTTGTTAAGGTGACGTTCAGGTGACGCTGTAAATTACTGGATACATTAGCCGTCAACGGAGAAGGAGCATTAAAGGCGCAGGAGGCGACTATCGTTCAGGTTGGTATCTGGACTGATATCCGAATACTGATTCGCCGAGGTTTGCGATGGCGCTGCTCATCAATGCTGTTGCCCTGTTGGTTGCCTGCTCGGGCGCCTTGGTGCTGTTTATCACCCGCCTGCATGCGCAACGTGCGATGGCTGAACTCGCCATGCGTAGTGAAGAGCGTGCTATCGACCAGCCGATGCTTTTTCTGGATACGCACACCGAACGGGCGCATCGTCAGGCTTATCGTGTGGGGTTCGGCTGCCTTGGCTTGGCCCTGGCCGCCTCCTGGCTCAGCACCCATTTCTAATTCCACTGCAAAACCAAATGTGGGAGCGGGCTTGCCCGCGAAGGCGGTGTATCAGCCACTGAATCTTTAACTGACCCACCGCTATCGCAGGCGAGCCAGCTCCCACACTGGCCATGTACTGCCCGTAGAATCAGCGCCTGCCACATATCCCCTGTAGGGTCACATATTACAGGGGGATCCCGGCCTTGACTCGGTATTGATTGCGTACCGGCGTCGCATACTGCACCACCAGATAAGGCCGGTGTTCGGCCGGGCATTCGTTCAAGCGTCGCTCCCATTCTGCCTTGGCCTTGGCCAGCTCATCGGCGGGGAATACATCCGCCGCTTTAGGCACCTGCAACTGCGGATCGGCATCATCCCACTGTGCGTACGCCAGGTAATGCACCGGAAACAAGCGGTAGCCACCGAGGATCTGCCGGTCCATTTCCATTGCCAGCAGCTTGGTATCTTCGAAACGCTCGGTAATCGGCGGCGCAAAGTTCACATGTACGCGGCCCTTGTAGCCGGTGATACCCAGGGCGATGCTCACGTCGTCCTCGCCCGGTGCCTTGGTGTAGGTGCCGGTGGTGGCGCGGATATACAGCTCGCGGGCCTTGGCGGCATCGCAAGGGTCGTACTCGTAGCTGATGGATACCGGCGTCAGGTTCAACGACTGGATAACCTCGGCAAACGGCTCGTCCTTGCGGCTGACGTGGAACATCTTGAGAATCGCCGATTCGGTACGGTCATCGCCATCCTTGGCCCGGCCTTCAGCCTGGGCGATCCAGATCGACTGGCAGTCGTTGCGGATCGAATGGTTGATATAGGCCGACAGCAGGTTGTAGGCCGCCATCTTCTCCTTTCGCCCGGTGATCGAACGGTGCACGATGAAGCTCTTGTTCAGGCGCATCAGGTCGCTGACAAACGGCTTTTGCAGCAGGTTGTCACCAATGGCGATGCGTGGCGTCGGCAGGCCGGCGTGATACACGGCATAGTTGACGAAGGCCGGGTCCATCACGATGTCGCGGTGGTTGGCCAGAAACAGGTAGGCGGTGCCGGATTTGAGCTGCTCGACGCCGGTGTAGGTTACGCCGTCGGTCGCCCGGTCAATCGTGTGGTCAACGTAGTATTCGACTTTGTCTTGCAGCGTCGCCACGGTGGTGACGCCGGCAAACTCACGGCGCAATTTGCGCGCGATCATCGGCTTGAGCAACCAGCCCAGGGCGCCGGCAAAGCGCGGGAAGCGAAAGTGGGTCAGGATGTCCAGAAAGGCCTTGTCACTGAACAGACGCGCCAGCACTGCCGGGACTTCGCTGTCGTTGTAAGGTCGGATGGTATCGAATTCGCCCATCATGCTCTCTTGTTAGAAACGGCTAGGGTAAGTAAAGGAAATAGCAGGGGCGGCGTGAGTAAACTGGCTCTGCCGGAAATAGCCCTGTAAATAGACCGGCGATTATACGCACAAGTCACCTTGGAGACTGCGATGCTGGAAACTGCGATGTACGATTGTCCTTATTGTGGCGAAGTGGTCGAGACAACAGTGGATTTGTCTGGCGGGGACCAGACCTATATAGAAGACTGCCAGGTGTGTTGCCGGCCGATCACGTTCAACCTGCAAGTGCATGGTGACGAGTGGATGCTCGAAACCCGCAGCGAAAATGAATGATGCGTAGCGAAAACGAATAACAGGTACGCCCATGCAGCGAATCTACGAGCCGGAAAACCTGATGGAAGGCGAGCTGTTGCAACAGATGCTGGCCAGTGAGGGCATCGAAGCGCACTTGATGGGCCGCCACTTGCTCGGTGGTACCGGCGAGTTGCCGATCTTCGGTTTGCTGGGGCTGGAGGTCGATAATGATCAGGCGGCGTACGCCCGCGAGCTGATCACGGCCTATATCGGCGCGCAACCCTTGCCCGGCGACGAACCCGACAGCTTCCCCGACGTGTTGGTCTGTTAGGCTGTCGGTCGGTTTACCCCAAGAGTCGTGTTGCCCCATGTGTGGACGTTATGCCCTGTTTCGCTGGAACCCTGCCTTTGCTGCCTTGCCCGGCTTCCCCGCCGACCAGCAGGCCCAGTGGAACATTTCCCCCAATGATTCGGTGCTGATCCAGCGCCTGAGCGAAGGCCAGCTCACCCTGGCGCGTGCCCGTTGGGGGCTGACGCCGCCTTGGTTGACGGATCTTTCCCGTACTCCGGCCCATGCCCGCGCCGAAACGCTCGCCGAGCAACCGATGTTCCGCGAGGCATTCCGCCAGCGCCGCTGCCTGTTGCCAGCCAACGGTTTCTACGAATGGCGCGGTACCCAGCGCAAGCGCCCGTATTGGTTGACGCCGGGGGAGGGCTCCACCCTGTTTTTTGCTGCGATCTGGGAAGCGTATCCCGTGCAGGAGCAGGTGTGGCTGAGCACCGCCGTGGTCACCCAGGCAGCGCAAAGCCAACGTCGGCCGTTGATTCTTGATGCAGCGGGGCAAGCCGCCTGGCTCGACCCCGAGACGCCGCTGCACGTGTTGCAAGGGTTGCTGGCCGGTGAGCCCAGCGCTTTACGTGAGCGCGTGTTGGCCAATATGGTCAATGATCCCAAGCTCAATGGGCCGGAGTGTCTGACCCCGGCTTGAGCCTGCACTGTGGGATGTGTCCGAAATTCAGCGGTTAAATGTCTGATGTATCTGGCGCCAATACAAACGACCGCCTACGATACGCGCCATGTTTTCAGGGAGCGTGTTCATGAAGAAGTCATTGGCGGTAAGCGGTTTGGTTACAGCGATGTTGCTGGCGGGTTGCCAGTCGGTCAACACGACCAGCGGCGGTGCTGTTGGGGTTGAGCGCAAGCAATACATGTTCAGCATGTTGTCGAGCCAGGAAGTCGACCAGATGTACGCCCAGTCTTACCAGCAGACCCTGGGTGAAGCCAGTGGCAAAGGCGTTCTGGACAAGACCAGCGCCAACGCCAAGCGTGTGCAGGCCATCGCCAAGCGCCTGATCGCCCAGGCGCCGACCTTTCGCGCAGATGCCGCCCAGTGGAACTGGGAAGTGAACCTGATCAAAAGCGACGAGATGAACGCCAACTGCGGGCCTGGCGGCAAGATCCTGGTGTACAGCGCGCTGATCGACAACCTCAAGCTCACCGATGACGAGTTGGCTGCGGTGATGGGCCATGAAATCGCCCACGCCCTGCGTGAGCACGGTCGTGAAGCGATGTCCAAGGCGTACGGTATTGAAATGGCCAAGCAGGGCGCTGGTGCAATATTCGGTCTCGGCCAGGACAGCCTGGCACTGGCCGATACCGTGGCCAACTATGGCATGACCTTGCCCAACAGCCGCAGCAACGAAAACGAAGCCGACCTGATCGGCCTGGAGCTTTCGGCGCGTGCCGGCTACAACCCGAACGCCGCGATCACCTTGTGGAACAAAATGGCCAAGGCTTCCGAAGGCGCGCCGCCGGAATTCATGAGTACTCACCCGGCTTCCGACAGCCGGATTGCTTCGTTGCAGGCAGCGATTCCGAAGGTAATGCCGCTGTACCAGCAGGCCAAGAAATCCTGAGGCTTGATGACGATCCAAATGTGGGAGGGGCGCACCGCCCCTCCCACAATAGATCGGGTTGCAGTCTTAGATCCAGCCGCTGCTTTGCATGGCTTTGTAGACCGCCACAATCGCCAGTACAAAGAACGCTGTGGCCGCCAATCGACGAATCAAGGTCAGCGGCAGTTTCTCCGCCGCGAAATTCCCCGCCAGAACCACCGGTACGTTGGCAATCAACATGCCCAGCGTGGTGCCGATAATCACCAGCCACAACTCCGGATACTGCGCTGCCAGCATCACCGTGGCGATCTGGGTCTTGTCACCGATTTCCGCAAGGAAGAACGCAATCAGCGTGGTCAGAAATGGCCCGAACTTGCGGGTGGTACTGGCTTCGTCATCATCGAGTTTGTCTGGCACCAGGGTCCAGAGTGCCGTGGCACAGAAGCTCGCCGCGAGGATCCAGTGCAGCACCGCATCCGAGAAGAAACTCCCGAACCAGGCGCCCACGGCACCGGCGGCCGCATGGTTGGCCAGGGTTGCGGCGACAATGCCGGCAATGATCGGCCAGGGTTTGCGAAAGCGGGCAGCAAGAATGAGCGCGAGTAACTGCGTCTTGTCGCCGATTTCGGCCAAGGCAACGATTGCGGTAGGAACGAGTAGTGAATCCAGCATCAGGTAGTTTCCAGGGGCGGGTCGACACGGCTATGACACGTACAGCCTTCCCGCCCCGGGTAAGGTGTGCGTGTCATAGGTCTTGTCAAACCCCGGTCCGTCTGTGCGGACTCCTGGGTCGCATACGCCATGGTCTGCTGACCAAGTATGTTGACGTATGCCGGACGAGCATGGGCTCGTGGGAGACTACTCCCCTAGGACGTTGCGGATTCTGCCTAGGCAAAATCCATTCGGCAAGCGTTCTTTTTCAAACGGCCGTCAGGGGCGCTTGGCGCGGTAGATGCGAAAACCATTGCCTTCGGCCTTGATTGCGCAGATACCCAGATGCTCTTCGATCAGCGGCTGATACTTCAGGAAGCTGTTGGCAACCAAGCGCAGTTCGCCACCTTTTGCCAGATGTTTGGCTGCTTTTCGCAGCAGGTTTTCCGTGGCGAAGTAATCGGTATGCACCCCGACATGGAACGGCGGGTTGCTCAAAATCGCGTTTAGCCCCATTGGCGCGGCATCGATTCCATCCCCGGTCAGTACCTCGGCTTCCAGGCCGTTCGCCGCCAACGTCAGCCGACTGCTGGCAGCTGCGAAGGCATCCACATCCAGCATTGTCACGGTGTTATGCGGGTAGCGACGCTTGACCGCAGCCCCCAGTACCCCGGCGCCGCAACCGAAATCGAGCAGATGCCCGCTGGGCAGCTTGTCCAGGTGCTCCAGCAGCAACTCGGTGCCGCGGTCCAGGCGGCCATGGCTGAACACTCCCGGCAAGCTCACCACCTTCAGCGGGCCTTCGGCCAGTAGTACATCGAAGACCTGTGCCAGGCTCTCCAGTTCGACCGCTTGCGGGGCGTTGGCGACGGTGACTTGCCATAGCTGGCAATGCCGCGCGTTATCCAGCTTGCGCGGCTTGCCGAAGGGGGTCATCTGCTTGGCAGCGCTTTCGATACCGCCTTTTTTCTCACCCACCAGAAACAGCTCGGCGCCAGGCAGGCGAGCGGCCACGGCGTTGAGCAGGTAGTCGGTGAGGTCCTTGGACTTGGGCAGGAAGATCACCGCGGCATCGAAGGCACGCTCGGGCACATTCACCCCGAACTGGCTGCGCTCGGGAAACCGTGCATCAAGCGCGGCCTGGTCGCCGGCGTGCCAGCACCAGCCATGGGCGTTGGGCAAGCGCCCGAGCAAATCGTCGGCAGGCAAACCTACCAGCAGCAGGTTGCCTTGAAAAAGTTCGGCCTGACGAAGCAGTACTTCACTGCGCGGATCCATGGTCTGCTCCTTGAAAAGGGGCGCAGTTTATCAACTGACGACGCGCAGCGGGGCACCGCTGAAAAAGCCTCGGGCGTTTTCCGTCAATTGGCCGACGATGCGTTGCCGCGCTTCGCGACTGCCCCAGGCATTGTGGGGCGTGACAATCAACCGAGGAATGTCGCCGGCCAGCAGCGGGTTGCCATTGACCGGCGGCTCCACACTCAACACGTCGGTCGCCGCGCCACCCAAATGCCCGCTGCGCAACGCGTCCGCCAAGGCCTGTTCGTTGATCAAGCCACCACGTGCGGTGTTGACGATGAACGCGCCGGGCTTGAGCAGCGCCAGTTCACGGGCGCCGATAAAGTCGCGGGTGTGTTCATTGAGCGGGCAATGCAAGGTCAGCGCATCGACCTGGGCCAGCAGTTGATCCAGTGGCACGCGGTCGGCGCGGGCAGGGCGCCCGGGAATCGCGCCGAGTACCACGCGCATGCCGAAGGCTTCGGCCAGGCGCGCCACCGCGCTGCCCAGTTCGCCATGGCCGAGCAGGCCGAGGGTTTTGCCTTCCAGCTCGACAATTGGATGGTCCAGCAGACAGAACTGCCTGGCCTGCTGCCATTTTCCGGCGGCGACATCCTGTTGGTAGTCCTTCAAGCGCGTGGCGAGGTTGAGCAGCAGCATGATCGTGTGCTGGGCCACCGACGGCGTGCCGTAACCCTGGCAGTTGCTCACGGTGATGCCGTGGGCGCGGGCGGCTTCGAGGTCGATATTGTTGGTGCCGGTGGCTGAAACCAGGATCAGCTTGAGCTCGGGGCACGCCGCCAGGGTTTGCGCCGTGAGCGGGATTTTGTTGCTGATCGCGACTTGAGCGCCCTGCAAGCGTTCCACCACATTCTGTGGCGTAGTCTGCTCAAACAGCTGCAACTGGCTGAAGCAGTCGCGCAAACCGCTGAGGTCGAGGTCGCCCAAGTCCAGTGAAGGGTGGTCGAGGAAGACGGCGCGGCGATTGTTCATGATCAACTGTACCTTTTGCGACGAGGTTCGAAGGCGTAATCTTCCGAGCCTATCAGATGAAATAATCAGTTACTTAATGGAGTGAGCATGTACGTCGCCGAGTTTTTGACCGTAGCCTTGATTCACTTGTTGGCGGTGGCCAGCCCCGGCCCGGATTTCGCCGTGGTGGTCCGTGAGAGCGTGACCCACGGTCGCCGCGCCGGCACCTGGACGGCCCTGGGCGTTGGCACGGCGATTTTCGTGCATGTGGGTTACTCGTTGCTGGGGATCGGTTTGATCGTGTCCCAGTCCATCGTGTTGTTCAATGCGCTCAAATGGGCCGCAGCGGCGTACCTGCTGTATATCGGTTTCAAGGCCCTGCGTGCGCAGCCGGCCAAGCCCGCCGCCGAGGGCGAGTTGCACCGCGAAGCGGGCGAGCGCACCCCACGCGGTGCGTTTACCGCAGGCTTTGTGACCAATGGCCTGAACCCCAAGGCGACGCTGTTCTTCCTCTCGCTGTTCACCGTGGTGATCAACCCGCATACGCCACTGGCGGTACAAGCGGGTTATGGCGTGTACCTGGCGGTGGCGACGGCGGTGTGGTTCTGCCTGGTGGCCATGTTGTTCAGCCAGCAGCGTGTACGCGCCGGCTTTGCGCGCATGGGGCATTGGTTTGATCGGACCATGGGCGCGGTGTTGATCGCCATTGGGGTGAAGTTGGCGTTTACCAGCATGAAGTAATCAATTTTCTCAAGGGTACACAGCTCAAATGTGGGAGGGGGCTTGCTCCCGATAGCGGTGTGTCAGCCCTACATAAGCTGACTGACACCCTGCTATCGGGAGCAAGCCCCCTCCCACATTGGTCTTTCATAAGCTGCAGATACTGGCGCAAAGCTAGCATTTACTGAGTTCCGCAAATCATTCCTTTGGCTGATTTGGTTGAAACATAAGCCCTCTACAGTGCAGGTCTTCAAGTCAAGACCGTGCAGTCATTAAAGGGATTCGTATGTTGCAGACCCGTGTTATCCCGCCCGCCGAAGGTGCGTACCAATACCCGCTGCTGATCAAGCGCCTGTTGATGTCCGGGACTCGCTACGAGAAGACCCGTGAAATCATCTACCGCGACAAGCTGCGCTACACCTACCCGACGCTGATCGAGCGCGTTGCGCGCCTGGCCAATGTGCTGACCGAAGCCGGGGTCAAGGCTGGTGATACCGTGGCGGTGATGGATTGGGACAGCCACCGTTACCTGGAATGCATGTTCGCCATTCCGATGATCGGCGCGGTGATCCACACCATCAACGTGCGCCTGTCACCGGAACAGATTCTCTACACCATGAACCACGCCGAAGACCGCTTCGTGCTGGTCAACAGTGAGTTCGTGGGGCTCTATCAGGCGATTGCCGGGCAGCTCACCACCGTCGACAAGACCCTGTTGATTACCGATGGTGACACCCACACCGCCGAACTACCCAACCTGGTCGGTGAGTACGAAACCCTGCTGGCCGCCGCCAGCCCCCAGTACGACTTCCAGGACTTCGACGAAAACTCCGTCGCCACCACCTTCTACACCACCGGCACCACCGGTAACCCCAAAGGGGTGTATTTCACCCATCGCCAATTGGTGCTGCACACCATTGGCGTGGCGACCATCATGGGCAGCGTCGACAGCGTGCGTCTGTTGGGCACCAACGATGTGTACATGCCGATCACACCGATGTTCCACGTACACGCCTGGGGCCTGCCCTATGTGGCGACCATGCTCGGCTTGAAGCAGGTCTACCCCGGGCGCTACGACCCCGAATACCTGGTGCAGCTGTGGCGCAAGGAGAAGGTCACGTTCTCCCATTGCGTGCCGACCATCCTGCAAATGGTGCTCAACGCCAAGGCTGCCCAGGGCGTGGATTTTGGTGGGTGGAAAATCGTCATTGGTGGCAGCGCGCTCAACCGCTCGCTGTACGAAGCCGCCAAGGCCCGCGGCATTCAATTGACCGCCGCGTATGGCATGTCCGAGACCGGGCCGCTGGTGTCGTGCGCACACCTCAATGAAGAGCTGATGGCCGGCAGCGAAGACGAACGCACCACCTATCGCATCAAGGCCGGTGTGCCTGGGCCGTTGGTGGAGGCGGCAATCATGGACACCGACGGCAACTTTCTTCCCGCCGACGGCGAAACCCAGGGCGAACTGGTGTTGCGCGCGCCCTGGCTGACCGAGGGTTATTACAACGAACCGCAAAAGGGCGCCGAGCTGTGGGCCGGCGGCTGGATGCACACCGGCGACGTTGCCACACTGGACGCGTTTGGTGTGATCGATATCCGTGATCGTATCAAGGATGTGATCAAGACCGGTGGGGAATGGATCTCGTCCCTGGCCCTCGAAGACCTGGTCAGCCGCCACCCGGCGGTACGCGAGGTAGCGGTGGTGGGCATCGCCGATCCGCAATGGGGCGAGCGCCCCTTTGCCTTGCTGGTGGTGCATGAGGGCCAAGTGATTGGGGCGCGGGAGCTCAAGGAGCACCTCAAGCCTTACGTTGAACTGGGGCATTTGAGTAAGTGGGCGATTCCGAGCCAGATCGCCGTTGTTACTGAAATTCCCAAGACCAGCGTAGGTAAGCTCGACAAAAAACGTATCCGTATCGACATCATCGAATGGCAGGCCAACAACAGCACCTTCCTGTCTACGCTTTGACGCCCCTCGCCGCGCCCTTTCGGGCGCGGCGCTGCTCTATCTCAAGCCTCTACTTGTGATTTGCCGAATTTCAGCCATTCTTCCCGCGTCGACCTTCGTCGGCGTGGCGAAAGGGTTGTGGCAGACAGGTTGGTGATGCAAATCACACTTTAGAGGGATCAAGCACTACCCCCCTCTGGCTATAGTCCCTTTCAGAGTTTTTCGCGGATGTTGCGCGTCGAGCCAGGGAGGCTCGGTTGCGGTTCGGCATTGGAATCGTTGTATCCCGGCCGTTACATCTGAAGAAAGGGCTCACTGCCATAACAATAAAATATGCACATGGAGTAGCGTCGATGACCCAAGTAAACCAGTTCTGGCGCCGGGCAAGACTGCCCCTGGCCGTCAGTCTCGCTTCTACGCTCGCCGGGCCTGCATTCGGCGTCAGTTTCAACATCGGTGAAATCGAAGGGAGCTTTGACTCCTCGCTTTCGGTGGGTGCGAGCTGGTCTACGGCCAAGCCCAATCGTGATCTGATCGGCGCCAACAATGGCGGCAAGGGCCTGTCCCAGACTTCCGATGACGGTCACCTGAACTTCAAGCGCGGCGAGACGTTCTCGAAGATCTTCAAGGGTATTCATGACCTGGAACTGAAGTACGGCGACACCGGCGTGTTTGTGCGCGGCAAGTACTGGTACGACTTTGAACTCAAGGACGAGAGCCGTCAGTTCAAGGACATCAGCGACAACAACCGCAAGGAAGGCGCCAAGTCTTCTGGAGGTCAGATTCTCGATGCGTTCGTCTACCACAACTACTCGATTGCCGATGCGCCGGGTTCCGTGCGTTTTGGTAAGCAGGTCGTGAGCTGGGGCGAAAGTACCTTCATCGGCGGCGGCATCAACTCCATCAACCCGATCGACGTGTCGGCGTTTCGTCGCCCGGGGGCCGAGATCAAGGAAGGCCTGATTCCGGTCAACATGTTCTACGTGTCCCAGACGCTCACCGACAACCTGTCGGCCGAAGCGTTCTATCAACTGGAATGGGACCAGACCGTCACTGATAACTGCGGCACTTTCTTCTCCCAGCCAGACGTGATCTCCGATGGTTGCAGCAATAACCTGCGGGTGTTGAACAAGCGCTCGACCATTCCCGCTGCGGCACTGCCGACCCTGGGTGCCCTGGGCGTGGACGTGAACAGCGAAGGCGTGCTGGTGCGCCGTGGGCCGGACCGTGATGCGCGTGACAGCGGCCAGTTCGGTGTGGCCATGCATTACAACTTCGAACCGCTGGACACCGAGTTCGGCGCCTACTTCATGAACTACCACAGCCGTGCGCCGATCTTTAGTGCGCAGGGTGCGCCGTCCGCGGCCTACACCCGTCCATTGGGCCCGCTGGGGGCACTGCGTCCACTGATCGTGGCGGGCAGTTCGAACTACTTCGTCGAGTACCCGGAGGATATTCGTCTCTACGGCTTGAGCTTCTCCACCACGCTGCCTACCGGCACCGCCTGGAGTGGTGAATTGAGCTATCGGCCGAATGCGCCGGTGCAGTTGAGTACCACCGACATTCTGTTTGCCGGTGTCACGCCGATCCCTGGCTTTGGCAATGCTTCGGTGCTCAAGGGCTCGCCGGGCCAAGACCTGCATGGCTACAACCGCAAGGAAGTCACCCAGTTCCAGACCACCTTTACACACTTCTTCGACCAGGTGATGGGCGCCAGTCGCCTGACCACGGTCGGTGAAATCGGTGTGACCCATGTGGGTGGCCTGGAAAGCAAGTCCCAGGCTCGCTATGGTCGCGATCCGGTGTTCGGCCCAGGCACGCTGCCGGGTGGGTTCTGCAACGCGCTGAACAACTCCACCGCCAACGGCGCCGGGCTGCCCAACGCTGCCGGCCTGAACACCAACTGCAACAACGACGGCTACACCACTGCAACGTCCTGGGGCTACCGTGCCCGTGCCATCTGGGAATACCCGGACGTGTTCGCTGGCGTGAACCTCAAGCCCAACGTGGCCTGGTCCCATGACGTCAAAGGTTACTCGCCAGGTCCCGGCGGCAACTTTGAAGAGGGTCGCAAGGCGGTCAGCCTTGGCCTGGATGCCGAATACCAGAACACCTACACCGCGAGCCTGGCGTACACCAACTTCTTTGGTGGCAAGTTCAGCACCGTGGATGATCGCGACTTTGTCGCCTTGAGCTTCGGCGCCAACTTCTAAGCACACTCTTTTCAAGTGGCATGTATTCAGGAAGACCAGAGTATGAAAATAACTAAAAGTCTGTTGCACGTCGGTGTGCTTGGGCTGTCGATCCTGGCGAGCAACGTCATGGCGGCAGTCTCGGCGGATGAAGCTGCCAAGCTCGGTACTACCCTGACCCCGATGGGCGCCGAGATGGCGGGCAACGCGGCCGGCACCATCCCCAAATGGTCACCCCTGCCAACCAACGCCGGCGCCGTGGATGCCCGTGGCTTCCTGGCCAACCCATATGCCAGCGAGCAACCGCAATTCACCATCACCGCGCAGAACGTCGAGCAGTACAAAGACAAACTGGCTCCAGGGCAGTACGCGATGTTCAAGCGTTACCCGGACAGCTTCAAGATGCCGGTCTACCCGACTCATCGCGGTGCCACGGTGCCGGCTGACGTGTTCGCTGCCATCAAGAAAAACGCCACCACTACCAACCTGGTGTCCGGCGGCAACGGTCTGGAAAACTTCGAGACCGCCGTGCCGTTCCCGATTCCCAAAACCGGCGTTGAAGTCATCTGGAACCACATCACCCGTTATCGCGGCGGCAGCGTAACCCGTCTGGTCACCCAGGCCACGCCGCAAACCAACGGTTCCTACAGCCTGGTGTACTTTCGCGATCAGTTTGTGTTCCGCGACAAGATGAAGGATTTCGATCCGAAAAACCCGGGCAACATCCTGTTCTACTTCAAGCAGCAAGTCACCGCGCCAGCGCGTCTGGCCGGTGGTGTACTGCTGGTGCACGAAACCCTGGACCAGGTGAAGGAACCGCGTTCGGCGTGGGTCTACAACGCCGGCCAGCGCCGTGTGCGCCGGGCCCCGCAAGTGTCCTATGACGGGCCGGGTACTGCTGCCGATGGCCTGCGCACCTCCGACAACCTCGACATGTACAACGGTGCGCCGGATCGCTACGACTGGAAGCTGGAAGGCAAGAAAGAAATCTACATCGCCTCCAACAGCTACAAGATCGACGATCCGAAGCTCAAGTACGCCGACATCATCAAGGCCGGCCACATCAACCAGGACCTGGCGCGCTACGAGCTGCGCCGCGTCTGGCACGTGGTCGCCACCTTGAAGGAAGGCCAGCGCCACATCTACGCCAAGCGTGACTTCTTCATCGACGAAGACACCTGGCAAGCGGCGGTGATCGACCACTACGACGGCCGTGGCCAACTGTGGCGCGTTGCCGAAGCCCATGCCGAGAACTACTACGACAAGCAAGTGCCGTGGTACGCCCTGGAAACCCTGTACGACCTGCAGTCCGGCCGCTACCTCGCCCTGGGCATGAAGAACGAAGAGAAACAGGCTTATGACTTCGGCTTCACCGCCACCACCAGCGACTTCACCCCAGCGGCCCTGCGCCAGGACGGTGTTCGCTAACCAACACTAGTGCACCCCTGTGGGAGGGGGCTTGCCCCGATGGCGGTCTGACAGTCGATTAAAATTCTGACTGATCCACTGCCATCGGGAGCAAGCCCCCTCCCACTTTTTGTGTGTGCTGTTTGTAGGGATATTTCTTGTCGCAGTTCTTTTTCAGCCAATTGTTGCAAAGATCTACAATCCCGCCGCTTTTACCGCTAGTCTGCGGACATCTGCAATGCCGACAACAGCCTTCTACAAGAGCCCGGCGATGACTGATCTGTCCCGAATCCAAGGGCCTGCCAGTGTGGTGATGCCAACCCTGGAAGGCCGCTTCTACAGGCCCCCATTGCCTGACGGCTACGTGCTGCGCCCGCGCCTGTGCCAACGGTTGAACGCGGGCCTGGACGGGCGATTGTTGCTGGTCTGCGCACCGGCGGGGTTCGGCAAGAGTTCGTTGGCGGTGGAGTTCTGCCAGGGCCTGCCGGCCCACTGGCAAAGTCTGTGGCTGGGCCTGAGCCCACGGGACAATGACCCCGGCCGCTTCCTGGAGCGATTGCTCGACGGCTTGCAGCACTATTTTCCGCAGTTGGGCGCCCAATCCCTGGGTTTGCTGAAAATGCGTCAGCGTCATCAACCCTTTGCCTTTGAAGAATGGCTGGATGGCCTGCTCGATGAGCTGGCGGAGCATCTGTCCACGCGCTCGCCGCTATTGCTGGTGCTGGATGACTACCACCTGGCCCAGGGGCCGGTGCTGGATCGTTGCCTGCAATTTTTCCTCAATCATTTGCCCGACGGTCTGTTGGTACTGGTCACCAGCCGGCAGCGTCCGGATTGGCACCTGGCGCGCCTGCGTTTGTCGCGGCATCTGCTGGAGCTGCATGAACAAGACCTGCGCCTGACTCACGACGAATCCCTGGCCGTGCTGGATGGGCACAGCAGCGCGTTAGGCGGAGAAGCGTTGGAAAACCTGATCCGCCGCAGCGAGGGCTGGGTCGCCGGCCTGCGCTTCTGGCTGTTGGCGGCGTCCGAAGCCGGTGGCAATGAGGGGGCCTTACCCCAAAGCCTTCACGGTGGCGAAGGGCTGATTCGTGATTACCTGCTTGAAGAAGTCATCGACTGCCTGCCTGCCGACGTGCAAGCGTTCCTGTACGACACTGCTCCCCAGGAGCGTTTTTGCAGCGAGTTGTGCGACGCGGTCCGCGAAGCCCATGACAGCGCCGAAATCCTGAATTATTTGCAGGCCCATCAGGTTTTCCTGGTGCCGCTGGATGAACAGGGCCACTGGTACCGCTATCACCATTTGTTTTCCGACCTGCTGCGTACCCGCCGCGAGAAGAGCACCACATTGCCGCCTGCCAGCTTGCACTTGCGCGCCTGCCGCTGGTTCAACGCCCAGGGTTTGATCGACGAGGCAGTAGAGCAGGCGCTGCGGGCCGGCCATCTGGACGTGGCGGCGAACCTGGTCCAGAACCTGTCCGAAGAGCAACTGTTGGCAGAGCAGAATGTTGGCATGTTGCTGCGCTGGAAGATGGACTTGCCCGACAGCCTGCTGATCAGCACGCCGCGCTTGATCGTGCTCTACAGCTGGGCATTGGGGCTGGCGTGCCAATTGGACGCGGCCCAGGAGCTTTCCAGCTACCTCAGTCGCTTCCTGCCGGCACCCTCGGCGACCGCGCAAAGGTCCATGTTGGCCCAATGGCTGGCGTTGAGCGGGATCATCGCCCGTGGGCGCGGGGATCGCGAATTGACCCTGCGCTATTGCAACGAGGCACTGGAGAGCCTGCCGCAAAAGCGCTACGGCCAGCGCCTGATGTGCCTGTCGACCCTGTCCAACCTGGCAATTGTCGATGCCGACCTGTGGCGCGCCCGCGGTTTGAACCGCGAATCCCTGGAGCTGGCGCAGCGCGTCGGTAATCCGTTGTTTGAAGCCTTGGCCCATTACGACCGGGCGCGGGTGTTGCAGTCACGCGGCGAAATCCTGCGCTCCCTGGACGAAGTGCGCCAGGGCCTGGAACGCTTGCACGGCCTGGCGCCCCAGCGCCTGTATGCGGTGCGTGCGCGGTTGTCGCTCTACGAAGGTTACCTGCTGCTGGCGCGTTACCAGCCCGAAGCCGGCCTTGTGCGTTTGCGCGCCGGCCTGGCCGAAGCCCGTGCCTGCCGGGATATCAGCGTGCTGATCGGGCATTGCGTGATCGCCAACTTTGAAGGGCGGCGCGGCCAGTTTTCCAATGCCTTTGCCGAGCTGGCCGAGGCCGAGCGCTTGATGCACATCTGGGACGTACCGCCGATCTATTACCTGGCGATGATTACGTTGATCAAATGCGAGCTATGGCTGGCCCAGGGTCGTACCGAGCTGGCGGACGCCTGGCTGACCAGGCTGGGGCAGACCTACAACGGCGAGCACGCCGCTGCCGCGCCGGAGTTCCACCCACACCTGCCACAACATATCGAACTGCAACAAGCCGCGCTCGATGCCATACGCCATCAGCCCGACACCGCGTTGCAATGTCTGGAAGCATTGGCGCAACAGTCCCAGAACAGTGGGCGACAGATGATTGCCTTGATGGCGCTGACCCAGCAGGTGCAGCTTCTGTTGGCGGGCGGCCAGGAGGCCAAGGCCGGACAGGTATTGGCCCGTGCACTTGAAGCCGGCTCGGGCGGCGCGTTGCAGCCGTTCCAGCGGTTGCTGGAGGGCTACCCGGACTGGATGCGTGAGCAGTTGGGCAAAGATCCCCATGGTCTGCTGAACCAGAGCTTGCTGGCGCTGCTGCCCCAAGTCAGCGTGGTCCAGGCCCCAGCTCATCAAGAAACCCTGAGTACGCGAGAGCTGGCGGTGCTGCGACTGATTGCCCAAGGCTGTTCAAACCAGGAAATCAGCAACCAGCTGTTTATTTCCTTGCACACCGTCAAGACCCACGCCAGCCATATCAACAGCAAGCTCGGCGTGGAGCGCCGAACCCAGGCAGTGGCGCGAGCCAAGGCCATGGGCTTGCTGGTCTGAGCCCAGCGCAGTTTATGGCGCGGCAGGGCAGCCTTTGAGTGACGTGCCGATGGTTTGATTGATCAGTGCCGCGAACCGCTTGAGGTTGTTCTGATGCGCCACCACCAGATCGTCGATGCCTGGCCCCGCGGGTGACTGCAAGGTGCTGCGACAAGTCAGGGCTGGGCGGTCGCCATTGATCTGGCGCAGGCGCCAGCGCACGTCGAGCAGCGCGTACTGCCCGGGGACCGAGTCAAAGCGTTGCACTTCAAGGCGCAGGGCCACAGCGTGGCGTGGATCGCTATTGGCCAATTGATCCACCAACGCGCTCCTGAGTTCGTCAGCGAGGCTGGCGGCCCACCACTGGGTTTCAAGAATCGCCAACCCACTGTCACCCTGGCGCACCACTATCTGCGCGCGGTCGACCTGGGGCGGCACGCTGAGGCTTTCAATCCGTACACCACCGGCATCTGCGCGTGAGCTGTTGCTCGCATGTGCCGGGGTCAGGGTGTGGAAGGCGATGGGGTCACTGCGACAGGCCGCGAGCAACAGCATCGTGGTCAGCAGTGTGATCTTCAACGGCGACGTCATGGCGGCTCCAATGGTCATTTGCGGGGTGGCCCTTGCAGGTCGTTCGGCGCGGCGTTATCAGGACGACCGCGAATCAGCGACTCCGGATGCCGGCCCAGGTAATCGGACAGCTCGCGCAAGGAGCGCGACATGCGTGCCAGTTCATCCAGGGTCTGGGTCAGTTGTTCACGCTGGGGTGAGTCTTCTGCCAGGGTTGAGCTGGCCGATTGCAGGGTCTTGCTCACGTCGGCCAGTGTCGTCTGCACACCCGGCAGTGTCTTGGCGTTGAATTGCGCCAGGCCCTTGCGCAGTTCGACCAGGCTGGCGTCGAGGTTGCCGGCAATCCGCTCGACCGGCAGTTGGCTGAGCTTGTTGACGATACCTTCGAACTTCTCCTGCAGTTGTTCCAGGTTGCCCGGGATGGTGGGAATGCCCACGGGGCGCTGGTTCGGATCGAACGCCACTTTCTCGGCCTTGGGGTAGAAGTCCAGGGCGATGTACAACTGGCCGGTCAGCAGGTTACCGCTGCGGGCCTGGGCGCGCAGGCCGTTTTCAATGAAGCTGCCGATCAGGCGCACGCCGGCCGCCTCATCGTCAGGGTTGTTGTTCATGGCCTTGAGCAGCTTGGTATGGGCCGCGCCGAGCAGTTGCGGGTAGATCACGATGCCGACATTGACCGGGAAGCTGCGTTTCTTCGCATCGAAATCCAGATTGATCGACACCACCTTGCCGAACTCGACGCCGAGGAACTCCACCGGTGCGTCGACTTTCAGCCCACGCAGGGCCTGATCAAAGCGCAGGACCATGTATTGCCCCTTGCCATTGGGCGGGGCGAGGGCGCTTTGCTGGTCTTCGAACAATTCAAAGCCGCGATTTTCCTCGGCCGGCTTGTCGTTGGGGTTGTAGGGTGGGGCCTGGAAGGAGATCCCGCCCATCAGCATGGACGACACCGATTCGGTCTTCAGCGCAAAGCCATTGGCACCGACGCTCAGATCGACACCGCTGGCATTCCAGAACCGCGTGTTCTCGGTGACATACCCATCATTGGGCGCGTGTATGAAGACTTCGACGTTCACGCCCTTGCCTTCGCTGTCCAACTCATAAGCCACCACCTGGCCTACCGGGATTTTGCGGTAATAGACCGGCGAGCCGATGTCCAGGGAGCCCAGCGTCTGCGTGTGCAGGGTGAAACGCTTGCCAGGCTCGCCATAGGTGATGGGTGGCGGGTTTTCCAGGCCGGTGAAATGTTTGGCGCGGGTTTCGGACTGGCCGATATCCGCGCCGATGTAGTCGCCGGACAGCAGCGTGTCGATACCGGATACGCCGCCTGCGCCGATACGTGGGCGCACCACCCAGAATTTAGAGTCTTCGCGGGTGAAGCTTTCGGCCTGTTTGGACAGCTCGATGGTGGCGTTGACACTTTTCTGGTCACCGCTCAAGGCCACGGCGGTCACTTGGCCGATCACCACGTTGCGGTATTTGACCTCGGTCTTGTTGGCGACCAGCCCGCTGCCGGTCTTGAAGTTGAGGACGATGGTCGGCCCTTGTTGCATGACGCTGTGAATCACCAGCGAGATCCCCACCAGCACGGCGACAATCGGCACGATCCAGACCAGCGAGACACTGAAGCGACGCGTCTTGATCGCGGGTTGCCCCGCAGGGGTGTCAGCCTTGGATGCGCTCATCCGAGGTCTCCTCGTTATGTGGGTTTTCCCAGATTAGCCGGGGATCAAAACTCATGGCCGCGAGCATGGTAAATACCACCACCAAGCCAAAAAACAGAATGCCCAGGCGCGGTTCGATCGTGCCCAGGGCTTGAAACTTAACCAGCGCGGCCACCAGTGCGACCACGATGACGTCCAGCATCGACCAATAGCCGATCAGCTCGATAAACCGAAACAGCTTTGAGCGTTCCTTGCGCGCCCACTGGCTGTTGCGCTGCACGGTGATCAGCAGCAACCCCAGTGACAAGAACTTGATGCCCGGCACGGCAATGCTGGCGATGAAAATGATCAGGGCAATGTCCCAGGCGCCATGCTGCCAGAACTCCAGCACGCCGCTCATGATGGTGCTGTCTGCGCCGGAGCCGAGCATGGTGGTGTTCATCACCGGCAGCAAATTGGCCGGTATGTAAAAGGCGAGGGCGGTGAGCATGTAGGCCCAGGTGCGTGTCAGCGATTGAGTTTTGCGCC
Source organism: Pseudomonas sp. P867 (assembly GCF_019891455.1). NCBI lineage: Bacteria > Pseudomonadati > Pseudomonadota > Gammaproteobacteria > Pseudomonadales > Pseudomonadaceae > Pseudomonas > Pseudomonas sp. P867. Next base: position 264,764 of record NZ_JAFLXB010000001.1, read on the forward strand.
GGTGCAAGGGCGCGCCGCAGCGCTCGCATTCAGTGGGCTCCAGGCGCATGTCGCAGGCCTGGCCGCAGGTATGGCACAGGCACAGGTTGAGCTCACGGGCGGTGGGCGGTGAACTCATACGGTGTCCCACAGGTCGCGGACATCGCGCCCGGCAATGCGGATCAGCAACAGGCTGAGGGCGGCCAAGGCAAACAGGCCGGTACCGGGGATTACATCCAGCATACCCGCCAGCTTGAACACGGCAACCATGGCGCCCAGCAGGCAGACTTCCAGCATGCTCCAGGGCCTGAGCGCTTCCAGCCAGCGCATGCACAGTTTGAACGCCGGCGAACGCTGGCCGGCCAAGGCAAAACTCAAAACCCAGATCAGCAAGACCAGCTGAAACACCGGCGCGATGATGATGGAGATCGCCGCCACCAACGCAATGAACGTGATCGGCCCCAGGCTCAGCGCCACCACCGAATCCCACAGCGTCGCACTGTTTTTCAAGCCCTGCAGGCTGATGCTCATCACCGGATAAAAGTTGGCAAAGGTCCACAGCACTGCTGCGGTCACCGTCAGCGCGAGGCGTTGTTGCACCGACAGGCCGTTATAGCGCTGCAGCACACCCGAGCACCGCACACACAGGGCTTTTTGATGTTTGGCGAGCGTGACCTTTTCGTACACGCAGTCGCAGTGCTCGCAGATGATCTGTTGATTCGCCATGGGTGTTGCTCCAAATGCGACGGACTGCAGCGGGGGATGGCGCTTGTGTAGCTTAGCAGTGGATACACCGCCGAATCGATCCCTTCCAGAGTGGGGGCAACCTCCACCATACTGCACTTGGAACGCGCCAGAGAGCTTGCAGGACACTCATGACTACCGAAAAATCACCGCTGATTCGAGAAACCTTCCCCGTCGGCCCGTTGCAGTGCAACTGCACCATCATTGGCGACCCGATCACTAAAAAAGCCATCGTAGTCGACCCCGGCGGCAATCACGAATTGATCCTGTCGCGTCTTGATGCGTTGGGTCTGAAGGTGGTGAGCATTATCCACACTCATGCTCACCTGGATCACTTCCTGGCCTCTGGCCAATTGAAAGAAAAAACCGGAGCCACGCTGCACCTGCACAAAGATGATCAATTTCTATGGGATAACCTGGAAATGCAATGCCAGATGTTTCGCGTGCCCTATGTGCCAGTGCCGTCGCCGGATCGCTGGCTGGAACACGATGAAGAATTGGCCTGTGGATGCGGTGTTGCCTTGCACACCCCTGGGCATACGCCGGGTTCGATGAGCTTCTGGTTTGCCGATGCCAAGCTGCTGATTGCCGGTGACACCTTGTTCCGGCGCGGCGTCGGGCGCACGGATTTGTGGGGTGGCGACCAGGCGACGATCGTGCGGTCGATCAAGCAGCGCTTATACACGCTGGATGAGCGCGCGACAGTGGTGACAGGGCATGGGCCGGATACGTTGCTGGGCGATGAGATGCGAGAGAATCCTTTCGTGCGTGCGTGATGGGTTGTCGGCTCTGATACAAGTCGGTACAGACACGCAGGCACAGGCTCGAGCCAAAGACAGCTATGCTTTGCGCACGCCCCACGGAATTTTTACCGCTTGTCGCGTTCCAAACTCGGCACAGGTCCATTGCCAATGTCCTCTGCATCACAGAATGCAAAAGTAGGAGCTCCCTTCATGTTTACTCCGCGTCGTCTGCTTGTTGTCGCTACCGCCGTAGCCCTGTTGTCTGGCTGTGCCTCACCTAATCCTTATGACGGCAGCCAGGGACAGGCCGGCAATGGTTCTGAAAGCGGTATGAGCAAGACCGCCAAGTACGGCGGCCTCGGCGCGCTGGCCGGTGCATTGGCCGGTGCGGCCATCGACCATAACAACCGTGGCAAGGGCGCGCTGATTGGCGCCGTCGTTGCGGGTGCCGGTGCTGCCGGCTATGGCTACTACGCCGACCAGCAAGAGAAAAAACTGCGTGAAAGCATGGCCAACACCGGTGTGGAAGTGCAGCGCCAGGGTGACCAGATCAAGCTGATCATGCCGGGCAACATCACCTTCGCCACCAACTCGGCCGCGATCGCCAGCAGCTTCTACCAGCCGCTCAATAACCTGGCCAACTCCCTCAAGCAATTCAACCAGAACACCATCCAGATCGTTGGCTACACCGACAGCACCGGTAGTCGCCAACTGAACATGGACCTGTCCCAGCGCCGTGCGCAGAGCGTGGCCGACTACCTGACTTCCCAGGGTGTGAGCGCTGCCAACCTGAGTGCTCGCGGTGCCGGCCCGGATAACCCGATTGCCAGCAACGCCGATGTGAATGGCCGTGCCCAGAACCGTCGTGTCGAAGTCAACCTCGGCCCGATCCCAGGCCAGCAATACGGCCAGCCTGGTCAGCAACAACAGGCGCCACAGCAAAACAATCAGTTCCAGGGCAACCCGTACCAGCAGTACCAGTAAACACTGGCCACTAAAAAGGGCGCCGTGCAGTCAATGCACGGCGCCCTTTTTTGTGGCTGTGTGTCTACATCAGTCGATGTATTCGAACACCTTCACGATCTTCTGTACGCCCGACACGCCCTGCACCAGGTTGGCGGCACGGGTCGCTTCGGCCTGGGTCAGCAGGCCCATCATGTAGACGATGCCATTATCGGTAACGATCTTGATGCGCGAGCCCGGCACCGCGCTGTCGGTGAGCATCTGCGCCTTGATCTTGGTGGTCAGCAGCGCATCGTTGCTGATGGCCAGCAGGGTGATCGGGTCCATGACCTGCAATTCGTTGTGGACCTTCTTGACTCGTTGCACGCCCGCAGCGGCTTGTTCAGCCTGGGCCTTGAGGTCGGCGCGCGGGGTTTGCCCTGCCAGCAGGACGACGCCGTTGAAGCTGGTCACCACGATGCGCGAGGCGCCGTTGCCCAGGTCTGTGGCGGCCTTGGCGACATTGACCTTGACCTTGGTTTCGATCAGCGAATCATCGATGGTGCTGCCGAAAGTACGTGTGCCCCGGTCGTCCTGGATGGGGGTGTCCCGTGTAGCGGTGATTGCCGAGCTGCAGCCGCTGATGGCGAGGCACAGCGTAATGGCCAAAAGGCTGAGGCGGTTAACGGTCATTCTTCACTCCCGAACAGTTGGCTGTCGATCAGATCGCACAGGCAGTGGATCGCCAGCAGGTGGACTTCCTGAATGCGTGCAGTGACATTGGCCGGGACGCGAATCTCCACGTCCTCAGGCAGCAGCAGCGAAGCCATGCCGCCACCATCCCGACCGGTCAAGGCTACGACAATCATTTCACGATCATGTGCGGCCTGGATCGCTTGAATAATATTCGCCGAGTTGCCGCTGGTGGAAATCGCCAGCAACACATCGCCCGGCTGGCCGAGGGCGCGGATCTGCTTGGAGAAGATTTCGTTGTAGCTGTAGTCGTTGGCAATCGAAGTGATTGTCGACGAGTCGGTAGTCAAGGCAATGGCCGGCAGGCTCGGGCGCTCGCGCTCGAAGCGGTTGAGCAGCTCTGAAGAGAAATGCTGGGCATCGCCAGCCGAACCACCGTTGCCGCACGAAAGCATTTTGCCTTCGTTGAGCAAGGCGTTGACCATGACCTGACTGGCTTGCTCGATGTGCGGTGCAAGTACGTCCATCGCCTGTTGCTTGGTGTCGATGCTGGCCTGGAAAAGCTGGCGAATTCGGGATTGCATGTCCATCTGTGTGACCTTAAGTAGCGCGGCTGTTTGGCACAGGTAATGTGCAGCCCGCAATGCAAAGAGCAAAAGTGTGTGGTGAAGGTGCCGGGTGCGTCAGCTGTCGAAGGCATCTTTGAGCCAGTTCAGATCAGCAGGACCCGACGGTGTGCTTTCTATGGCGACCACATCGAAACGGCAGGGGCTGTCAGCCCAGCGATGCTCTTTTAGCAGAAAAAACTGCGCGGCGAGTATCAGTTTCTGACGCTTGCGCCCGTCGATACTGGCGAGCGCGCCACCCCATTGTGCGTGTTTTCTGTAGCGGACTTCGACGAATACTACTGTATCGCCGTCAAGCATGACCAGATCAAGCTCGCCGCGTTTACATAACCAGTTCTGCGCCAGAAGGCGCAGACCCTGTTGTTGCAGATATTTCAGCGCTTGAAGTTCGGCATCCTTGCCGCTTTGTGCGCTGGACCGCTCAGGCATCAGCGTGGGGTATCGGGCAGGCGCTGAATGGCGCCGCCGACGAACTTCGCCCATGGCATCTGGCGGTCAACGCGCTGGTTGGCGCTGATGCCCAGGTTGCCCGAGAGACCGTCGACACGGGTGTCCGGCAATGCCTTGAGTTGGCCAAGGCGCGGTGCCAGGCGGTAGGCGTCGACGCCCATCGCGTACAGGCGGCCCAGGCTGCCATTGGCTTGCGGCCATTGCGCGGCGACCTGGTTGCGCAGCGGGTCGGTGGTGTCAAGCAGCCAAGGGGTTTCGCAGAACATCACGTTGGTCATGTCCAGATACTGGTTGCGGTCGCCGCTGGCACTGAAGACATGGGACGTGGCGTAGACCGGCACATCGCCGGCGTACTGGAAGTTCAGGGTCGGCTTGATCTGCTGGGCCAGTTGCGGGGTGACCGCCAGGAAGATGAACTCGATGTCCTGGCGACGCGAAGGCTGGGCGGCAACGTCGGTGCCGACCGTGCTTTGCAGGCTCTTGGCGCGACCTTCACTTTTACGCAACTGGAACAGGTCGGCGATCTGCTGGGCCAGTGCCACTGGCTGATCGACATACTCGACGCCCATCACAGTGCCGCCATTGGCTTCCCAATCCTGGCGGAAGGCTCTGTAGACACGCTCGCCCCATTCGCCACGCGGCACCATGGCTGCAGCGCGATGCAGGCCATCGGCACGGGCGCGGCGCGACACTTCACGGGCTTCGTCTTCAGCGGCCAGGCCGAACTGGAACAGTTGCGCCGGGCCTTGGTCGGTCTCGCTGTAATTGAGTGCCAGGGTGGTGATCGGCAATTGCGGGCGTGCACTGAGTTGTTTCACCAGTGGTTTTTCCAGCGGGCCGACCACCAATTGCACGCCGGCGGCCTGGGCCTTGGCGTAGAAGTCATCGAGGGAGCTCAGGCGCGAGCTGTCGTAGAACTCGATGACCGGCGCCTTCTGCCCGGCCTGTTCGGCCTGGTAGTGAGCCGCCATGAAACCCTCTCGCAATGCCTTGCCGACCGAAGCCAATGGGCCTTCCTGCGGGAGCAGCACGGCGATCTTGTTCAGGGGCTGGCTGGCCAGTTCCTTGAGCCTGGTCAGCGGCGTGGGCAGTTGCACCGCTGCCGGGTGGCCCGGGTTCTGTGCGCGCCAGGTATCGATAGCGGCCTGTTGTTGCTCCAGGGTGCCGGCGCCCTTGACCGCCTGGGCCAGGGTCACCCAGCCATCGAGTGTCGGGTTGCCGGTGGCTTGCAACTGTTCGGCCGGCAGCGCGGCAATCAGCACCCAGATGGCTTCGTGGTTGCTTGCAGCGGCATCGCCGGTCAGCAGCGGCGCCATGGCAACCCGCTCGCGAGCGGCGGCCAGGGTCTGGCCGTCGGCTTCGTAAGCGCGGGCGTGCACGGTACCGGTGCGGATCTGCTGGTCTGCCGGCAGCTCCTTCAGGCTTTGCAGGCTGGGATGGTTCAGCGCCGCCAATGCCGCCTTGGGCTGGTTGCGAGTCATCGCCAGTTCGGCGGCCAGGGTGCTGGCAAATATCTGCGCGGCGGGTTTGAGGACGTCCAGGGGCACCTGCGCAAGGATCTGCGACGAGCGGCCGGCATTGTTCTGCTGATAGGCCAGGTCTGCCGCACTCAGGCGCAGCATGGCGGCCTTTTCTGGCGTGTTGGCGTTCGTTGCCTGTTCGAGCAGTTGCTCGATACTGGCATCCGGAGTCCGTGGCAGGTCGCCAAGGCTGGACGAGGGCGAGCTGGCACACGCGGCCAGCAAGGCAGCGAGGCAGAGGGCGGAGAGCAGCCGCAGGCAAGCGATCATGTAAGTGTTCCTGATACCGATCAAATTAGCGTGGAAGTGTACCCAAGCACTGGCCCAGGCGCGATGTTAGTGGCGTGAAACCGTGGATTTAGGTCGTGTAAATGTTGCGATTGGCAAAGGCTGGCTGAAACGGCATCCACCGTGATGGCATATTTTCAAGGCGTCTACGCGCTACAATGTGGCTTTTGCCAACCATCGAGGTGTGCGTTTTGACTGCTCCAGGTCCATTGAATTCCACTGCTGGCTCGCTTTTTGTGGTGGCGACGCCGATTGGCAACCTGGACGACATCAGTGCCCGGGCGCTGAAGGTGTTGCGCGAGGTTAAATTGATCGCGGCGGAAGACACGCGACACTCCCAACGGTTGATGCAGCATTTTGGAATCAGCACGCCACTGGCGGCGTGCCATGAGCACAATGAGCGTGAAGAAGGCAGCCGTTTCATCACCCGCTTGCTGGCCGGTGATGACGTGGCATTGATCTCCGATGCGGGTACGCCGTTGATTTCCGATCCGGGATACCACCTGGTCCGCCAGGCACGCGCCGCTGGTATCAATGTAGTGCCTGTTCCGGGAGCGTGCGCGCTGATTGCCGCATTATCTGCGGCAGGCTTGCCGTCGGATCGGTTTATTTTCGAAGGTTTCCTGCCGGCCAAGGCAGTCGGCCGTCGCGCACGCCTTCAGGCCCTGAAGGAAGAGCCGCGCACCCTGATCTTCTACGAAGCTCCGCACCGCATCCTTGAATGCCTGCAGGATATGGAACTGGTGTTCGGCGGCGAGCGGCTGGCATTGCTGGCGCGGGAGTTGACCAAGACCTTCGAAACCCTCAAAGGGCTGCCGCTGGAGGCGTTGCGGGCGTTTGTCGAGGGCGACAGCAATCAGCAGCGAGGCGAATGTGTGGTGCTGGTGGCGGGCTGGAGTGCGCCGGAGAATGAAGACGCCGTGGGCAGCGAAGCCATGCGCATCCTCGACTTGTTGCTCAAGGAGATGCCGCTCAAGCGTGCCGCTGCCCTTGCCGCAGAAATTACCGGGGTGCGTAAAAACGTGTTGTATCAAGTGGCGCTCGATAAACAGAAGGCTGAATAGTTCCGGGGTCGAATCTGTATTTCGTCTGAACATGATGGCACTGCCGCACTTTAATACTTGTCCTCAGACCTTCGTGCCGTTAACCTGCGCGGCGGAGAGTCGATTGGACAGTCGCTGCCCTCTATGAAAATTAGGGGGGGGAGGAAAGTCCGGGCTCCATAGGGCGAAGTGCCAGGTAATGCCTGGGAGGCGTGAGCCTACGGAAAGTGCCACAGAAAATAACCGCCTAAGCGCTTCGGTGCCGGTAAGGGTGAAAAGGTGCGGTAAGAGCGCACCGCACGACTGGCAACAGTTCGTGGCTAGGTAAACCCCACTTGGAGCAAGACCAAATAGGGTCCCAAGGCGTGGCCCGCGCTGGGACCGGGTAGGTTGCTAAAGATGTCCAGTGATGGCCATCGTAGACGAATGACTGTTCAAGACAGAACCCGGCTTACAGATCGACTCTCCACCTTTTTTCCTTGCGTTCGAATCTCGTGCGCAAACCCGGTAGTAACGCAAGAATCCCTCCCTGCCAAATCATTGGCAGATGCGTCTTCGTAATACCAAAAAAATCTTACTCTTAATAAATTACTTTAACTTTAAGTCGTAGCTCCATGAGCTATTTGCCGTTGTTGAGTCAAAAACATCGTCAAACTCTGGTTTCTCCTCCTCTTACCCTCCTAAATCTCCGTTCTGTAAGGCTTTTCCTTGAATCCGCGCCTTGACGGTGTGGTAGGCGCATTCCTATAGTGTGCGCAAGTGGCGGAAAGTGGCACAAAGTGGGTTTTTTGAACGTAAAACGCTAAAATTTGGAGAAACGCATCTGTGTTTCGCGGAGCTAACGCTATCAGTCTCGATGCAAAAGGCCGTCTCGCCATGCCGAGCCGGTATCGTGACGAGCTCATTTCGCGAAGTTCAGGGCAGTTAATCATCACGATTGACGCCGTTGACCCTTGTTTGTGTGTTTACCCCCTCGATGAGTGGGAGTTGATTGAAACCAAGTTGCGCGCGCTGCCTTCATTGCGTGAAGAAAACCGCCGCCTCCAGCGTTTGCTGATCGGCAATGCCGTTGACCTTGAACTCGATGGCAGCGGTCGTTTCCTGGTGCCGCCGCGTCTGCGCGAGTACGCCAAGCTCGACAAGCGCGCAATGCTGGTGGGCCAGCTGAACAAGTTCCAATTGTGGGACGAAGATGCCTGGGATGCTGTGTCTGCAGCTGACCTGGCTGCTATTCAACAACCGGGCGCCATGCCTGATGAACTGCGTGATTTGATCCTGTGACTATTGATAGCGGCTTTAACCACATCACCGTACTGCTTGACGAAGCCGTTGAGGCTCTCGCCGTACGCGCGGATGGCTGCTATTTGGATGGCACCTTCGGCAGGGGCGGGCACAGCCGTTTGATACTCAGCCAGCTCGGGCCCGACGGTAAGCTCCTCGGGTTCGACAAGGACCCTCAAGCGATTGCCACCGGGCAAGCGCTAGCGGCCGAAGACGGCCGCTTTGTCGTTGTGCAGCGCAGCTTTGCCGAGCTGGGTGTCGAAGTCGCCGAGCGCGGCATGGCAGGCAAGGTGGCCGGGGTTTTGCTCGACCTGGGCGTGTCTTCGCCGCAGCTCGACGACCCTGAGCGCGGCTTCAGCTTCATGAACGACGGCCCCCTGGATATGCGCATGGACCCCACCCGTGGGGTCAGCGCTGCCCAGTTCATCGCCACCGCACCGGTGGAAGAAATCGCCCGCGTATTCAAGGAATACGGCGAAGAACGCTTCGCCGGCCGGATGGCGCGTGCCGTGGTCGAGCGTCGGGAAATCCAGCCTTTCGAGCGTACCGCCGACCTGGCCGAAGTGTTGAAGGTCGCCAACCCGGCGTGGGAAAAGGGCAAGAACCCGGCAACTCGCGCGTTCCAGGGCCTGCGCATTCACGTCAACAACGAATTGGGCGATCTGGAAGCCGGCCTCGAAGCCGCTCTGGACGCTCTGGAAGTGGGCGGCCGCCTGGTGGTGATCAGTTTCCACTCCCTGGAAGACCGCATCGTCAAACTGTTCATGCGTCGTCTGGTCAAGGGCGAGTCCGACAACCTGCCGCGCAACCTGCCGGTACGTTTCGAAGCCTTTGTGCCGAAAATCAAAATCCATGGCAAAGCGCAGTTCGCTTCCGAAGCCGAACTCAAGGCCAACCCACGTTCCCGTAGCGCCGTCATGCGCGTCGCGGAGAAGCTGCGGTGAGCAAGCTTTTCGCCAAACCCCTGCCGGGCGGCAGCTTCTTTATGTTGCTGCTGTTTGTCGGCGTGCTGGTGTCCGCGATTGCGGTGTCCTACAGCGCCCACTGGAACCGTCAGTTGCTCAATACCCTGTATGGGGAGTTGAGCGTGCGTGACAAGGCGCAGGCGGAGTGGGGCCGGTTGATCCTCGAACAAAGTACCTGGACAGCCCACAGCCGTATCGAAGTGCTGGCCACCGAGCAGTTGAAGATGCACATTCCGGGCGCGGCCGAAGTTCGCATGGTGGCGCCATGATGAAGCTCGAAGGCGCACTCTACCCGTGGCGTTTCCGCCTGATGCTCGGCTTGCTGGCATTGATGGTGGGTGCCATCGTCTGGCGCATCTTCGACCTGCAGGTGGTCGACCGCGACTTCCTGATCGGCCAGGGTGACGCCCGCAGCCTGCGGCATATTCCAATTCCTGCGCACCGCGGCCTGATCACCGACCGTAATGGCGAGCCCCTGGCCGTCAGTACCCCGGTGACGACGCTGTGGGCCAACGCTAAAGAGCTGCAAGTTGCCAAGGACAAGTGGCCCGAGCTGGCCGCCGCCCTTGGCCAGGACCGCAAGGCCCTGACCGATCGCCTCGAAGCCCAGGCCAACAAGGAATTCATCTATCTGGTTCGCGGGCTCACACCCGAGCAGGGCCAGCAGGTGCTCGACCTTAAAATCCCCGGTGTCTACGGCATCGAGGAGTTTCGTCGTTTCTACCCGGCCGGTGAAACCACCGCGCACATGGTCGGCTTTACCGATATCGATGATCATGGTCGCGAAGGCGTTGAGCTGGCCTACGACGAATGGCTGGCCGGAGTTCCGGGCAAGCGGCAGGTCATCAAGGATCGGCGCGGCAGGCTGATCAAGGATGTCCAGGTCACCAAAAACGCCAAGGCCGGCAAGCCTCTGGCGTTGTCGATCGACCTGCGCCTGCAATACCTGGCCAACCGCGAACTGCGTAACGCGATCATCGAGAACGGCGCCAAGGCCGGTAGCCTGGTGATCATGGACGTGAAGACCGGCGAGATCCTCGCCATGGTCAACCAGCCGACCTACAACCCCAACAACCGTCGCAACCTGCAGCCGGCGATGATGCGTAACCGCGCAATGATCGACGTGTTCGAGCCCGGTTCGACCATGAAAGCCATCTCCATGAGCGCTGCCCTGGAAACCGGGCGCTGGAAACCTACCGACAAGGTCGAGGTTTACCCAGGCACCTTGCAACTTGGCAAATACACCATTCGTGACGTATCCCGCAGCGAAGGTCCGGTGCTGGATCTGACAGGCATCCTGATCAATTCCAGTAACGTGGGCATGAGTAAGGTTGCCTTCGACATTGGTGGCGAAACGATCTATCACCTGGCGCAAAAAATCGGTCTGGGGCAACCCACCGGCCTCGATTTCCCGGGTGAGCGCGTGGGCAACCTGCCGAACTACCGCGAGTGGAGAAAGGCCGAGACTGCCACGCTGTCCTACGGCTACGGCCTGTCGGTCACTGCGATCCAGTTGGCCCACGCGTTTTCGGTGTTGGCCAATAACGGCCGCATGGTGCCGCTGAGCCTGATCCATGTGGACGAACCGCCGAAAGCCAACCAGGTCATTCCGGAAAAAGTCGCCAAGACCATCCAGGGCATGCTGCAACAAGTGATCGAAGCTCCACGCGGCGTGTTCCGTGCCCAGGTGCCGGCATATCACGTGGCAGGCAAGTCGGGTACTGCGCGCAAGACATCGGTAGGCACCAAGGGCTACGCCGAAAACTCCTATCGCTCGCTGTTTGCCGGTTTTGGCCCGATGAGCGACCCGCGCTACGCCATCGTCGTGGTCATCGACGAACCGAGTAAAGCCGGCTACTTCGGTGGCCTGGTCTCGGCGCCGGTGTTCAGCAAAGTGATGTCCGGCACCCTGCGCCTGATGAACATCACGCCGGACAATCTGCCGCCGACCCAACAAGCCAACGCCGGACCACCGGCCGCCGCTGTCAAAGCCAATGGAGGGCGCGGCTGATGTCTCTGAGCCTCAACAAGATTTTTGCCCATGCCGGCCGCGATCTGCTGATTCGCGAATTGAGCCTGGACAGCCGCAACGTACGCGCCGGTGACCTGTTCCTGGCGGTGCCTGGCGGCAAGTTCGATGGTCGTGCGCATATCGCAGACGCCCTGCAGCGCGGCGCGGCGGCTGTGGCCTATGAAGTGGAAGGCGCCACTGTGCTGCCGATCACCGACGTGCCGTTGATTCCAGTCAAGGGCCTGGCTGCGCAGCTCTCTGACATCGCCGGGCGTTTTTACGGCGACCCGAGCCGCCAACTCAACCTGATCGGCGTGACCGGCACCAATGGCAAGACCAGCGTGACCCAGTTGGTCGCCCAGGCTCTTGACCTGTTGGGCCAGCACTGCGGCATCGTCGGCACCCTGGGCACTGGCTTTTATGGTGCGCTGCAAAGCGGCCTGCACACCACGCCGAACCCGATTGCCGTGCAAGCGACCCTGGCCGACCTGAAAAAGGCCGGCGCCAAGGCGGTTGCCATGGAAGTTTCCTCACATGGTCTGGATCAGGGGCGAGTGGCTGCCCTGGCCTTTGACGTTGCGGTGATGACCAACCTGTCCCGTGATCACCTCGACTACCACGGCACCATGGAGGCGTACGCCGCCGCCAAGGCCAAGCTGTTTGCCTGGAATGACCTGAAGTGCCGGGTGATCAACCTGGACGACGCATTTGGCCGTCAACTGGCTGGCGAAGAAAGCGAAGCACGCCTGATCAGTTATAGCCTGAAAGATTCCAGTGCCTACCTGTATTGCCGCGAAGCCCAGTTCAATGACGAGGGCGTACGCGCCACGTTGGTCACGCCCCAGGGCGAACACCACTTGCGCAGTACCTTGCTCGGCCGCTTCAACCTGAGCAACGTACTCGCTGCCATCGGCGCGCTGCTGGGTCTGGATTACGCCCTGGATGAAATCCTGCGCGTACTGCCCAAGCTTGAGGGCCCGGCTGGCCGTATGCAGCGCCTGGGTGGCGGCAAACAGCCGCTGGTGGTGGTCGATTACGCCCATACCCCGGATGCCCTGGAAAAAGTTCTCGAAGCCCTGCGCCCACATGCCAAGGGCAAATTGCTCTGCCTGTTCGGCTGCGGCGGTGATCGCGATCGCGGCAAGCGTCCTTTGATGGCTGAGATTGTCGAGCGTTTGGCCGACGGCGTACTCGTCACCGACGACAACCCGCGCAGTGAAGACCCAAGCCAGATTTTCGATGACATCCGTGTCGGCTTCAAAGATGCCTCCAAGGCCACCTTCGTTGCTGGTCGTGGTGCCGCCATTGCCCAACTGATTGCCAGCGCCAGCGCTGACGATGTGGTGGTGCTGGCGGGCAAGGGGCACGAGGACTACCAGGAAATCAACGGCGAGCGCCATGCCTTCTCCGATCTGGTCGAGGCTGATCACGCCTTGACTGCCTGGGAGGTCGCCCATGCTTAAAGTCATGCAGTTCAGCCAACTCACCCAGGCCCTGTCGGCCCGCGTAGTGTCGAGCGATTGCACCTTCAACGGCGTGAGTATCGACAGCCGCAACATTCAGCCTGGGCAGTTGTTTGTCGCCTTGGCAGGCCCGCGCTTCGATGGTCACGACTACCTGAACGAAGTCGCCGCCAAAGGTGCCGTCGGTGCCTTGGTACAGCGTGAAGTGCCCGACTCCACCTTGCCGCAATTGCTGGTGCCCGATACTCGCTTGGCCTTGGGTCAATTGGGTGCGCTCAACCGCGCTGCTTTTGATAAGCCGGTGGCGGCCATTACCGGCTCCAGCGGCAAGACCACGGTCAAGGAACTGCTTGCCGGTGTCCTGCGTACGCGCGGGCCGGTGCTTGCGACCCGTGGCAACCTCAACAATGATTTCGGCGCACCGCTGACCCTGCTCGAACTGGCCCCGGAGCACACGGCAGCCGTGATCGAGCTGGGGGCTTCGCGTATCGGCGAAATCGCCTACACCGTGGCGCTGACCAAGCCTCACGTGGCGATCATCAACAATGCCGGTACCGCCCATGTCGGCGAGTTCGGCGGCCCGGAAAAAATCGTCGAAGCCAAGGGTGAAATTCTTGAAGGGCTCGACGCCTCGGGCACCGCTGTGCTGAACCAGGACGACAAGGCTTTCGCGACCTGGCGTGTACGCGCCGCCGGCCGCAAGGTGCTGACGTTTGCGGTGCTCAATGCCGCGGCCGACTTCCATGCTTCAAATATCACCGTCGACGCCCGCGGTTGCCCGTCCTTCACCTTGCATACCCCGCAAGGCAGCGAACACGTGCAGCTGAACCTGCTGGGCAACCATAACGTTGCCAACGCCCTGGCCGCCGCCGCCGCCGCCCATGCCCTGGGCGTGTCGCTGTTCGGTATCGCTACGGGCCTGGGCGCGGTGCAGCCGGTCAAGGGCCGCACTGTGGCGCAATTGGCTGCCAACGGCATGCGCGTGATTGATGACACCTACAACGCCAATCAGTCCTCGGTCTGCGCCGCCATAGATCTGCTCAAGGGTTTCGATGGCCGCAAAGTACTGGTGCTGGGCGATATCGCCGAGCTGGGCGACTGGGCCGAGCAGTCCCATCGGGAAGTAGGTGCCTACGCCAGCGGCAAGGTCGACGCGCTCTACGCGGTCGGCCCGAACATGACTCACGCCGTGAGCGCCTTCGGTCCCGGTGCGCGGCATTTTGCGACGCAAGCTGAATTGATCCAGGCGCTGACGGCGACTGAACACGACAAACACACAACCATTTTGATCAAGGGATCGCGCAGCGCGGTGATGGAAAACGTCGTCGCAGCCTTGTGTGGCTCAAGTACGGAGAAACATTAATGCTGCTGCTGCTGGCTGAGTATCTGCAACAGTTCCACAAAGGCTTCGCGGTCTTTCAGTACCTGACCCTGCGCGGGATCCTGGGTGTGCTGACCGCGCTGTCTTTGTCACTGTTCCTGGGGCCGTGGATGATCCGCACCCTGCAGAACCTGCAAATTGGTCAATCGGTTCGCAACGACGGCCCGCAGTCGCACCTGTCCAAGTCCGGTACGCCGACCATGGGCGGTGCGCTGATCCTGTCGTCCATCGGCGTCAGCACCTTGCTCTGGGCCGACCTGCATAACCGCTACGTGTGGGTGGTGCTGCTGGTGACCCTGCTGTTCGGTGCCATCGGCTGGGTGGATGACTACCGCAAAGTGATCGAGAAAAACTCCAAGGGGCTGCCAAGCCGCTGGAAGTATTTCTGGCAGTCGGTGTTCGGTCTCGCTGCGGCAGTCTTCCTGTACACCACTGCGCCAAGCGCCGTGGAAACCACCTTGATCATCCCGATGCTCAAGGATGTGAGCATTCCACTGGGTGTCGGCTTCGTGGTGCTGACCTATTTCGTGATCGTCGGCTCCAGCAACGCGGTGAACCTGACCGACGGCCTTGATGGCCTGGCGATCATGCCGACGGTGATGGTTGGCGGTGCACTCGGCATCTTCTGCTACCTGTCGGGCAACGTGAAATTCGCAGAATACCTGCTAATCCCTTACGTACCGGGCGCCGGTGAGCTGATCGTGTTCTGCGGCGCGCTGATCGGTGCCGGCCTGGGGTTCCTGTGGTTCAACACCTACCCGGCACAAGTCTTCATGGGTGACGTCGGCGCGCTGGCGCTGGGCGCTGCCCTGGGCACCATTGCGGTGATCGTTCGCCAGGAAATCGTGCTGTTCATCATGGGCGGTGTGTTCGTGATGGAAACCCTGTCGGTGGTCATCCAGGTGGCTTCCTTCAAATTGACCGGGCGTCGTGTGTTCCGCATGGCGCCGATCCACCACCACTTTGAACTCAAGGGCTGGCCCGAGCCACGTGTGATTGTCCGTTTCTGGATCATCACCGTGATTCTGGTACTGGTCGGCCTTGCCACCCTGAAACTGAGGTAGAAACGAGTGTCCCTGATCGCTTCAGACCACTTCCGCATCGTTGTCGGCCTCGGCAAGAGCGGCATGTCCCTGGTTCGCTTCCTGGCGAACCGGGGCACGTCGTTTGCCGTGGCCGACACGCGGGAAAATCCACCGGAGCTGGTCACGCTGCGCCGTGACTACCCGCACGTGGAAGTGCGTTGTGGCGAGTTGGATGTCGAGTTTCTGTGCCGTGCCGATGAGCTCTACGTGAGCCCCGGCCTGGCCCTGGCTACACCCGCCCTGCAAGCTGCTGCAGCGCGTGGCGTCAAGCTGTCCGGCGATATCGATCTGTTTGCGCGTAACGCCAAGGCGCCGATCGTGGCCATCAGCGGTTCCAATGCGAAGAGCACCGTGACCACCCTGGTCGGCGAAATGGCGGCTGCGGCCGGCAAGCGCGTGGCCGTGGGCGGCAATCTTGGTGTGCCGGCGTTGGACCTGCTCAGTGACGACGTCGAGTTGTACGTGATGGAGTTGTCGAGCTTCCAGCTGGAAACCACCCACGATCTCGGCGCTGAAGTGGCCACCGTGCTGAATGTCAGCGAAGACCATATGGACCGCTACAGCGGCCTGCCGGCTTATCACCTGGCCAAGCACCGGATCTTCCGTGGCGCCAGGCAATTTGTAGTCAATCGCCAGGATGCCCTGAGCCGTCCGCTGATGGGCGAGGGCATGCCTTGCTGGACTTTCGGCCTGGGCAAACCCGATTTCAAAGGCTTCGGCATTCGCGAAGAGAACGGCGAGAAGTACCTGGCCTTCGAATTCCAGAACCTGATGCCGGTACGCGAGCTGAAGATCCGTGGCGCACATAACCAGTCCAATGCCCTGGCTGCACTGGCACTCGGTCATGCGGTTGGCCTGCCATTCGACGCGATGCTCGCCAGCCTGCGTACGTTCGCTGGCCTTGAGCATCGCTGCCAGTGGGTACGCGACCTCAATGGCGTGAGCTACTACAACGACTCCAAGGCCACCAACGTCGGTGCCGCCCTGGCTGCCATCGAGGGCCTGGGTGCCGATATCGACGGCAAGCTGGTGCTGATCGCGGGTGGTGATGGCAAGGGCGCCGACTTCAAGGACCTTGCAAATCCGGTCGCCGCCCATTGCCGCGCCGTGGTGCTGATGGGTCGCGATTCGGACCTGATCGCCGCCGCCCTCGGCGACGCGGTGCCGCAAGTACGCGCGACCTCGCTGGATGACGCCATTGCCCACTGCAAAGCCCTGGCCCAGCCGGGTGACGCGGTGCTGCTGTCGCCGGCCTGCGCCAGTTTCGACATGTTCAAGAATTACGAAGAGCGCGGTCAGCTGTTCGCCCGCGCCGTGGAGGCCTTGGCATGAGCCTCAACCTGAAAAACATCATCAAGCCGTACCCGTCGCCGATCATTACCGGGCGCGGCATCGACCTCGATTTCCCGATGCTCGCCGGGTGCCTCGCGCTGCTCGGCCTGGGCCTGGTGATGATCACTTCGGCATCCTCCGAAGTGGCTGCCGTGCAGTCGGGCAATACCCTTTACATGATGATCCGTCACCTGGTGTATCTGGTGATCGGCCTCGGCGCGTGCATCGTCACCATGATGATTCCTATCGCCACCTGGCAGCGTCTGGGCTGGCTGATGCTGATCGGCGCGTTCGGCTTGCTGGTGATGGTGATCGTGCCCGGCATCGGCCGCGAGGTGAACGGTTCGATGCGCTGGATCGGCTTCGGCGCGTTCAACGTGCAGCCCTCGGAGATCGCCAAAGTGTTCGTGGTGATCTACCTGGCCGGTTACCTGGTACGCCGTCAGAAAGAAGTGCGCGAAAGCTGGATGGGCTTCTTCAAACCCTTCATCGTGCTGCTGCCCATGGCCGGGCTATTGCTGATGGAACCCGACTTCGGTGCCACCGTGGTCATGATGGGGGCTGCGGCGGCCATGCTGTTCCTCGGCGGCGTCGGCCTGTTCCGCTTCACCTTGATGGTGGTATTGGCAGTCGCGGCGGTGACCATTCTGGTACAAGCGCAGCCTTACCGGATGGCGCGTCTGATTACCTTTACCGACCCCTGGTCCGATCAGTTCGGTTCCGGCTACCAGTTGACCCAGGCGCTGATTGCCTTCGGTCGCGGCGAGTGGCTGGGCGTGGGCCTGGGCAACAGCGTGCAGAAGCAGTTCTACCTGCCCGAAGCCCACACCGACTTCGTGTTCTCGGTACTGGCCGAAGAGCTGGGTGTCGTGGGTTCGCTGTGCACTGTCGGCCTGTTCGTATTCGTCTGTGTACGCGCCATGTACATCGGTCTGTGGGCCGAGAAGGCCAAGCAGTTCTTTGCCGCCTACGTTGCCTACGGGCTGGCGTTCCTGTGGATCGGCCAATTCCTGATCAACATCGGCGTGAACGTCGGCCTGTTGCCGACCAAGGGCCTGACCTTGCCGTTCCTCAGCTACGGTGGCAGTTCGTTGGTGATCTGCTGCGCCTGTCTTGGCTTGTTGCTGCGTATCGAGTGGGAGAGTCGAACCCACTTGGGCAGCGAAGAGATGGAGTTCAGCGAAAGCGACTTCGCCGAGGAGCCGACCCATGGGCGCTAACGTGTTGATCATGGCCGGCGGCACCGGGGGGCATGTGTTCCCGGCCCTGGCTTGCGCCCGTGAATTCCAGAACCGCGGCTATACCGTGCACTGGTTGGGTACGCCCCGTGGCATTGAAAACGAGTTGGTGCCCAATGCCGGTTTGCCCCTGCATTTGATCAACGTCACCGGCCTGCGTGGCAAGAGCAAGTTGTCCCTGCTCAAGGCGCCGTTCGTGTTGCTCAAGGCGGTCATGCAGGCACGCAGGATCATCCGCGAACTGAAGCCGGTGTGCGTGCTCGGTTTCGGTGGTTATGTGACCGGCCCTGGTGGCGTTGCGGCGAAGCTCGCTGGCGTACCGGTGATCGTGCACGAACAGAACGCCGTCGCCGGGACTGCCAACCGTCTGCTGGTGCCGTTGGCATCGCGGGTGTGTGAAGCCTTCCCGAAAACCTTCGCTGCCTCGGACAAGCTTCGTACCACCGGTAACCCAGTGCGTACCGAACTGTTCATGGCCATTGCGCGTGACGCTCTGGCCGGCCGCAAGGCGCACCTGCTGATCCTGGGCGGAAGCCTGGGCGCCGAGCCACTGAACAAATTGCTGCCTGAAGCCGTTGCGCAACTTCCTGAGACTCTGCGCCCGGAGATCTTCCACCAGGCCGGCAAGAACCATGATGAAGTCACCGCCACGCGTTATCGCGAGGCCGGTGTGGAGGCCAATGTACAGCCCTTCATCAAAGACATGGCCCAAGCCTATGGCTGGGCCGACCTGGTGGTCTGCCGCGCTGGTGCGCTGACCGTCAGTGAACTGGCCGCTGCCGGTCTGCCGTCGTTGCTGGTGCCTTTGCCCCATGCGATCGACGATCACCAGACCCGCAACGCCGAATATTTGGCCGGGGAGGGCGCTGCCTTCCTGCTGCCGCAAAGAACGACTGGCGCCGCCGATTTGGCCGCACGCCTGACCGAGGTTTTGATGCAACCGGAACGACTCAACAGCATGGCGAGCACCGCAAGCCGCCTGGCCAAACCTGACGCAACCCGCACCGTGGTCGATATCTGCCTGGAGGTGGCCCATGGTTGAGAATCAGAAAGCCATGCCGCAACCCGAGATGCGCCGCATCCGTCGCATTCACTTCGTCGGTATCGGTGGTGTGGGCATGTGCGGCATCGCCGAAGTACTGCTGAACCTGGGCTACCAGGTGTCCGGCTCGGACTTGAAAGAGTCGCCGGTCACCGAGCGTCTGAAGTCCTTCGGTGCGCAGATCTTTATCGGCCACCGTGCCGAGAACGCCGCCGAGGCCGACGTGCTGGTGGTGTCCAGTGCCGTGAACACGTCCAACCCGGAAGTGGCCACCGCCCTTGAACGCCGTATCCCGGTGGTGCCGCGTGCCGAGATGCTCGCCGAACTGATGCGCTATCGCCACGGCATCGCCGTCGCCGGTACCCATGGCAAGACCACCACCACCAGCCTGATCGCTTCGGTGTTCGCCGCCGGTGGCCTGGACCCGACGTTCGTCATCGGTGGCCGCCTGAATGCAGCCGGCACCAATGCCCAGCTCGGCACCAGCCGCTATCTGATCGCCGAAGCCGATGAGAGCGATGCGAGCTTCCTGCACCTGCAACCGCTGGTCGCCGTCGTCACCAACATCGACGAAGACCACATGGCGACCTACGACGGTGACTTCAATAAACTGAAGAAAACCTTCGTCGACTTCCTGCACAACCTGCCGTTCTACGGTCTGGCGGTGGTGTGCCTGGACGATCCGGTGGTGCGTGAAATCCTGCCGCAGGTCAAGCGTCCGACCGTGACCTACGGCTTCAGCGAAGACGCCGATGTGCGCGCAATCAATGTACGCCAGGAAGGCATGCAAACCTTCTTCACCGTGCTGCGTCCCGACCGCGAACCGCTGGATGTCTCGGTGAACATGCCGGGCAACCACAACGTGCTGAACTCCCTGGCGACCATCTGCATCGCCACCGATGAGGGCGTCAGCGATGAAGCCATCGTCGAAGGGCTGTCGCGCTTTGCCGGTGTCGGCCGTCGCTTCCAGGTCTACGGCCAGTTGCCGGTTGAAGGCGGTGACGTGATGCTGGTGGACGACTACGGTCACCACCCGACCGAAGTTGCCGCTGTGATCAAGGCCGTGCGCGGCGGCTGGCCGGAGCGCCGCCTGGTGATGGTTTACCAGCCGCACCGCTACAGCCGTACCCGCGACCTGTACGACGATTTCGTCAATGTGCTGGCCGATGCCAACGTGCTGCTGCTGATGGAGGTTTACCCGGCCGGTGAAGAACCGATCCCGGGCGCTGACAGCCGCAAGCTGTGCAACAGCATCCGCCAGCGTGGCCAACTGGACCCGATCTACATCGAGCGTGGCGTCGACCTGGCCCCTATCGTCAAGCCGTTGCTGCGCGCCGGCGACATCCTGCTGTGCCAGGGTGCCGGTGATATCGGTGGCCTTGCGCCCAAGTTGCTGGCGAGCCCGCTGTTTGCAGCCGTGGCAAAGGGGGCGTCGAAATGATCACTGACTACGGCTCCCTGTTTTCCACTGTCGCGCCTGCCGATTTCGGTCGCGTCGCTGTGCTGTTCGGCGGCAAGAGCGCTGAGCGCGAAGTGTCGCTCAAGTCCGGCAATGCCGTGCTCCAGGCGCTGCAAAGTGCCGGTGTGAACGCCTTTGGCATCGACGTCGGCGATGACTTCCTCGCCCGTCTGCAAGCCGAGAAGATCGACCGCGCCTTCATCATCCTCCATGGTCGTGGCGGTGAAGACGGCAGCATGCAAGGCCTGCTCGAATGTGCCGGCATCCCCTACACCGGTAGCGGTATCCTCGCTTCCGCGCTGGCGATGGACAAATTGCGCACCAAGCAGGTGTGGCACAGCCTGGGTATTCCGACCCCGCGTCACGCCGTGCTGTGCAGCGAAGACGATTGTATTTCTGCGGCCAAGGAACTGGGCCTGCCTTTGATCGTCAAACCAGCCCATGAAGGCTCCAGTATCGGCATGGCTAAAGTGAACTCGGCCGCCGAATTGATCGACGCATGGAAAGCGGCAAGTACCTATGATTCGCAAGTGTTGGTGGAACAGTGGATTTCCGGTCCCGAGTACACCATCGCCACCCTGCGTGGCCAGGTATTGCCGCCCATCGCTTTGGGCACGCCCCACACCTTTTATGACTACGACGCTAAGTACCTGGCTTCCGATACCCAGTACCGGATCCCATGTGGCCTCGAAGCAACCAAGGAACAGCAATTGATGGACCTCACGGCGAAAGCCTGTGAGGCGTTGGGTATCGCCGGTTGGGCGCGGGCAGACGTGATGCAGGATGACCAAGGGAATTTCTGGTTCCTTGAAGTCAACACCGCACCGGGGATGACCGACCACAGCCTGGTGCCGATGGCCGCTCGCGCAGCCGGCCTGGATTTTCAGCAGTTGGTGCTGGCGATCCTGGCGGCAAGTATCGAGTCACGAGGCTAAGACATGAAAGGCGCATCGCTTCGTCATCAGCCCCCACAAGCACCGAGCCGCAAGCCGGTGCCACGGGGTGCCAGCCGCATGGTGGCCAAAGAGCCGATGTCGGCGCGCCTGCCCAAAGCCAACTTTGGTTTTATCAAGGCGCTGTTCTGGCCGGTATTGCTGGTGGTGCTGGGGTTCGGTACCTACGAAGGCGCGCAACGCCTGCTGCCGTATGCCGACCGGCCGATCACCAAGATCAGCGTGCAGGGCGACTTGAGCTACATCAGCCAGCAGGCGGTACAGCAGCGCATCGGCCCGTACCTGGCCGCGAGCTTCTTTACTATCGACCTGGCCGGTATGCGCTCGGAGCTGGAACAGATGCCGTGGATCGCACACGCTGAAGTGCGCCGCGTATGGCCCGACCAGGTCACGATCCGCCTGGAAGAACAACTGCCCGTGGCCCGTTGGGGTGATGAAGCGCTGTTGAACAACCAGGGCCAGGCGTTCACCCCGCGTGAGCTGGCCAACTATGAGCACCTGCCGCAGCTGTTCGGGCCGCAGCGGGCGCAGCAGCAAGTGATGCAGCAGTACCAGGCCTTGAGCCAGATGCTGCGGCCACTGGGCTTCTCCATTGCACGCCTGGAACTGCGTGAACGGGGCAGCTGGTTTTTGACGACCGGGGCAGGCAGTTCCGGCCCGGGCATCGAGTTGTTGCTGGGACGCGACCGCTTGGTGGAAAAGATGCGCCGCTTTATTGCCATCTATGAAAAAACCTTGAAAGAACAGATTACGAACATTGCGAGCGTCGACCTGCGTTACGCCAACGGCCTGGCCGTCGGCTGGCGTGCACCGGCCGCGCCCACGGCAGCACAACCCGCTGTCGCGAAGAATTAAGAAGAGGCAGGACCCATGGCAAACGTGCAAAGCGGCAAAATGATCGTCGGTCTCGATATCGGCACCTCCAAGGTGGTGGCGCTGGTGGGCGAGGTTGGGGAAGACGGCGCGATCGAAATCGTCGGTATTGGCACGCATCCGTCCCGGGGCCTGAAGAAGGGCGTGGTGGTGAACATCGAGTCCACCGTGCAATCGATCCAGCGCGCCATCGAAGAAGCGCAGCTGATGGCCGGTTGCCGGATTCACTCGGCGTTCGTCGGCGTGGCCGGCAACCATATCCGCAGCCTGAATTCCCATGGCATCGTGGCGATCCGCGACCGTGAAGTCAGCTCGGCCGACCTTGAGCGCGTCCTCGACGCCGCCCAGGCCGTGGCGATCCCGGCTGACCAGCGCGTGCTGCACACCCTGCCGCAGGACTACGTGATCGATAACCAGGAAGGCGTGCGCGAGCCCCTGGGCATGTCGGGCGTACGTCTGGAAGCCAAGGTCCACGTGGTGACCTGCGCCGTCAACGCCGCACAGAACATTGAAAAATGCGTGCGCCGTTGCGGCCTGGAAATCGACGACATCATTCTCGAGCAGTTGGCTTCGGCCTACTCGGTACTCACCGACGACGAAAAAGAGCTGGGCGTGTGCCTGGTGGACATCGGCGGCGGCACCACCGACATCGCGATCTTCACCGAGGGTGCGATCCGTCACACCGCGGTGATCCCGATTGCCGGCGACCAGGTCACCAACGACATCGCCATGGCGTTGCGTACACCGACCCAGTACGCCGAAGAAATCAAGATCCGCTACGCCTGCGCCCTGGCCAAACTGGCCGGTGCCGGCGAGACCATCAAGGTGCCAAGCGTGGGCGACCGTCCACCGCGCGAACTGTCGCGCCAGGCTCTGGCCGAAGTGGTCGAGCCGCGCTACGACGAACTGTTCACCCTGATCCAGGCCGAACTGCGTCGCAGCGGCTACGAAGATTTGATCCCGGCCGGCATCGTGCTGACCGGTGGCACCTCGAAAATGGAAGGCGCGGTCGAACTGGCCGAAGAGATCTTCCACATGCCTGTGCGCCTGGGCGTGCCCCATGGCGTGAAAGGCCTGGGCGACGTCGTGCGCAACCCGATTTATTCCACCGGTGTGGGCTTGCTGTTGTACGGGCTGCAAAAGCAGACCGATGGCATTTCCCTGTCGGGCCCGAGCATCCGCGACAGCTACCGCAGTGACGACGAAGCCAAAGCGCCGTTGTTCGAGCGGTTGCAGGCTTGGGTCAAAGGCAATTTCTAAAGATTTACCGCGACACCGCAGCACCCGCAGTAAGCAGTAGGCGAAAAAACTAGAGAAAACGAAAGGAGAGGGAACATGTTTGAACTCGTAGACAACATCCCCGCTAGCCCGGTTATCAAAGTAATCGGTGTCGGCGGTGGCGGCGGCAACGCTGTCAACCACATGGTCAAGAGCAACATTGAAGGCGTTGAATTCATCTGCGCCAACACTGATGCCCAGGCGCTGAAAAGCATCGGCGCGCGGACCATCCTGCAATTGGGCACAGCGGTGACCAAGGGCCTCGGCGCTGGCGCCAATCCGGAAGTCGGCCGTCAAGCCGCTCTGGAAGACCGCGAGCGTATTGCCGAAGTGCTGCAAGGCACCAACATGGTGTTCATCACCACCGGCATGGGCGGCGGTACCGGTACCGGTGCTGCTCCGATCATTGCCGAAGTAGCCAAGGAAATGGGGATTCTGACCGTTGCGGTCGTGACGCGTCCGTTCCCGTTCGAAGGCCGCAAGCGCATGCAGATCGCCGACGAAGGTATCCGTCTGCTGTCTGAAAGCGTCGACTCGTTGATCACCATCCCCAACGAGAAACTGCTGACCATCCTGGGCAAGGACGCAAGCCTGCTGTCTGCGTTCGCCAAGGCTGACGATGTACTGGCCGGTGCCGTTCGCGGTATCTCCGACATCATCAAGCGTCCGGGCATGATCAACGTCGACTTTGCCGACGTTCGTACCGTCATGAGCGAAATGGGCATGGCGATGATGGGCACTGGCTGCGCCAGCGGTCCTAACCGTGCACGCGAAGCGACCGAAGCGGCCATCCGCAACCCGTTGCTCGAAGACGTGAACCTGCAAGGTGCACGCGGCATCCTGGTGAACATCACCGCAGGTCCCGACCTGTCCCTGGGTGAGTACTCCGACGTGGGTAGCATCATCGAAGCCTTCGCGTCCGAGCACGCCATGGTCAAGGTGGGTACCGTTATCGATCCGGACATGCGTGATGAACTGCATGTAACCGTGGTTGCGACCGGCCTGGGTGCGAAAATCGAGAAGCCTGTAAAGGTCATCGACAACACCCTGCACAACAGCCAGGTCAGCCAGGCTAATCAGGCAGCGGCCGCTGCAGCACCTGCTCGCCAGGAACTGCCGTCGGTGAACTACCGTGATCTGGACCGTCCGACCGTGATGCGCAACCAGGCCCAGGCCGGTGCTGCTGCATCCCGTAGCCTGAATCCGCAAGATGATCTGGACTACCTGGACATCCCGGCATTCCTGCGTCGTCAGGCCGATTAATGGAATGTATCAGGGCTATGAAGGTGATTGGTGTTCAGCAAAGGTCTGGTCTGTTATTATCGCCAGCCTTTGTTGATACCAGTTCGCAATTTGCGCTGAAGCGGTCCAAGCCATGATTAAACAACGCACCCTGAAGAATATTATCCGTGCCACAGGTGTAGGTCTGCACTCCGGGGAGAAGGTATACCTGACCCTCAAGCCCGCACCTGTCGACACCGGCATCGTGTTTGTTCGTGCCGACCTGGACCCTGTGGTGCAGATTCCTGCTCGCGCGGAAAACGTTGGCGAAACCACGATGTCGACCACTCTGGTCAACGGTGACGTCAAAGTGGACACGGTGGAGCACTTGCTCTCGGCCATGGCTGGCCTGGGCATCGATAACGCCTACGTCGAGCTCTCCGCGTCCGAAGTCCCGATCATGGATGGCAGCGCTGGACCCTTCGTATTCTTGATTCAATCTGCCGGCCTGGAAGAACAGGACGCAGCCAAGAAGTTCATTCGCATTCTGCGGGAAGTGACAGTAGAAGACGGCGACAAGCGCGCCACCTTCGTCCCGTTCGAAGGCTTTAAAGTGAGCTTTGAGATCGATTTCGATCACCCGGTATTCCGTGACCGCACCCAAAGTGCAAGCGTGGATTTTTCCAGCACTTCGTTCGTAAAAGAAGTCAGCCGCGCCCGTACCTTTGGTTTCATGAGTGACATCGAGTACCTGCGCAAGCACAATCTCGCACTCGGCGGCAGCGTTGAAAACGCCATTGTGGTCGACGCGGATGGTGTACTGAACGAAGACGGCCTTCGCTACGAAGACGAATTCGTGAAGCACAAGATCCTCGATGCAATCGGTGACCTCTACCTGCTGGGCAATAGCCTGATAGGCGAGTTCAAAGGCTTCAAGTCGGGCCACGCCCTTAACAACCAGCTGCTGCGCAAGTTGATTGAGCAGACAGACGCTTGGGAAGTCGTGACCTTCGAAGATGCCAGCACCGCACCGATCTCTTACATGCGTCCCGTTGCGGCGGTGTAAGTAACAACTCTCTTTCTTTAGTTTTTAAAGGCTGCCTTCGGGTGGCCTTTTTTTATGGCGCGCCGTTTTATATGGGAAGGGTTGCCGCATCCACAATGCGGTTACGCCCACTGTGCTTGGCCTCATACAACGCTTGGTCAGCCTTGAGCAGCAAGTCCTCAAGGGTGATACGGCTGTGCTTGTGCCAGGTACTCATGCCGATGCTCACCGTGATCGGCTGATCATCCCCGGCCACCTGCGGCAAATGCTGAACGCTCTGGCGGATACGCTCGGCGATCACCCAGGCGCCCTTGGCGTCGGTATGGGGCAGCACCGCGGCGAACTCTTCACCGCCATAACGCGCGGCCAGGTCGGCCGGGCGACGGATAGTGCTGTTGATTACCTGCGCGACTGCCCGCAACGCATCATCCCCACCCTGATGGCCGTGGCGGTCGTTGAAGGCCTTGAAGTGGTCCACGTCGATCATCAGCACAGTCAGCGGCTCGGTTGAGCGCTGCGCACGGTCCCATTCCATACGCAAACGCTCGTCCAGAGTACGACGGTTGGCCAGGCCGGTGAGGGCGTCGGTGGCTGCCAGTTCTGACAGCACTTGCTCAGCACGATGGCGACGGCGCAATTCCATGCACAGCGCCCAGGTCAGCCACAACAGACCCACGCATAACACCCCCGTCGCAAGGCTGACCAGCCACGCTGCGCGCCGCCAGGGCGCGAACACTTCATCACTGGAAAGGGCCACCGCAACGATCAATGGCAAATTGCCCACATTGGAGAAACTGTAAAGGCGTGCCTGATGGTCGACACTGGAGATGCTTTGGAAACTGCCGTCCCGTTCACGCAGCATACGTGCGACGTTGGGGCGTTGGCTCAGGTCCTTATTGATGATATCCGCTTCCAGCAAAGGCTCTTGCGCCAGCAGGATGCCTTGGTGGTTGAGCAGGTTGATCGTGCTGTTGCTGCCGATATTCAGGCTGGTGAACAGCTGGTGGAAGTACGACAGGCGCATGGACGCGACGGCGACTCCCAGGAAGCGCCCGTCCGGTGACGAAACGCGGCGGCTGAACGCGATGCGCCATTGGTCATCGCACACACAGCGGGCCATGAACGGACGGCTGATGTACAACCCCACGTCCGGATTCTGGCGGTGAACCTGAAAATAGTCCCGATCAGCGAAGTTGCCGGGCTTGATCGTGAGCAGTGACGAGTCGGCAATCACCTCGCCGGTGGGATCCAGCAACAGGACATCGCCCTTGTATGGCGCGGCGGCGGAGCGGTCGAACAGCACCAACTGACGGATACTCGCGGATACATCCTGCAGGTCAGTACGTTCGGTAGCGGTGATCAAACCCTTGAGGCCCACATCGTAGAGTTCGACATTGCGCAACACGTCGGCGTCGATCAATTGGGTGATGGTATTGGCGGTGCGCTTGGCCGTCTGCAAGGTATTGGCGTGTTCACGAATCAGCAGCGCCGTGACGACTCCCACGATCAGCAACACTGTCAGCGTGCTGCCCAGAATAAGCAGGCGCTCAGGGCGGGTAAGGCTTGGGCTCATCGGACGCACTTCTGCTTTGAGGATGCCAATAGCTTAGTAGCAACTCTGGAATAGGTCGCAGAACCCAAATGTGGGAGCAATCCCCCTCCCACATTTGGAACGTTGTCAGAAGATGTTGATGGGGTAATCCACAATCACACGGTACTCATCCACATCCCGATCCACTGCCGAGTAGCCATTGCTTCCTCGATTAGTCGCCCATTGCAGGCGCACGGCCAGGTCCTTGGCCTTGCCACCCTGCACCACATATTTCACGTCGATATCCCGTTCCCAATGCTTGGCGTCCTTGCCGTCGGCGCTGTACCAACTGCTGTAGCCACGACTGTTGGGGTCGACCTTGGTCAGGTCGGTCTTGCCGCTGATGTAGGACACGGCAGACGTCAGCCCCGGCACGCCGAGGCCGGCGAAGTCGTAGGCGTACTTGAGCTTCCAGGAGCGCTCGTTGGGGCCGTTGAAGTCCGAGTACTGCTGGGAGTTGTCCAGGTACACGCTGTCGCCCTGGGTGATGTAGTCGAACGGCGTGTTGCCGTTGACCCGCTGATAGGTGGCCGTGACGCTGTGGTTGCCCACGCCTACAGTGAAATGCAGGCTGTAGGTGTTGTTGTCGATATCACCCAGCAGCGATTGGCCGGTGTCCTGGGTGTGGTAGTAGTGCAGGCCGGGGGTCAGGCTGACCAGATCATTGAGGGCGTAGGTATATTCGAGGTCGTAGTAGTACTGGTGCCATACGTCCTTGAGTTCGGAGGCGTACAGGTTGCTGGTCAACCCGGCAATGCCGCTGAACGACACGCCGGCCCAGTCCAGGTGCTGGCTGTCGGCATTGGCCGGCAATGCACCGTAGCTGGTGCCGATGCGCCGATGGCCGCTCTGGTTGTAGAGCTTGGTAAAGCTGGCCTGGCCGCCTTCGATCATCCAGCCGTCAAAGCTGTGGTTGGTCAGGCTTACACCCCGGAACGTCTGCGGCAACATGCGCGTCATGCCGCCGGCGATCACCGGGTTGTTGAGGAACAGGTCGCCGGCTTTCAGTTCGGTATCGAAGGCACGCATTTTCAAGGTGCCGCCGGCGGTGGAAAACGAACCCGGTGCCTTGCCGTTGCCGCTGCCGTAGGGAAGGATGCTGGAGCCATCAGTGCCGCCGCCGCCGTCGAGCTTCAGGCCGAGCATGGCGTTGACGTCCAGGCCAAAGCCGACGGTGCCCTGGGTGTAGCCGGACTCGAAAGTGCCGATAAAGCCCTGGCCCCATTCCTTGCTGTCATCGGTATGGATGTCGCGACGGTCGCGGTTCATGTAGTAGTTGCGGGTGTTGACCGTGAGGTGTGAACCCTCGACGAAGCCTTCGTCGGGCGGGGCGTCCGCCGCGTGGGCAAGGGGGATGATCGTTGCTGCGATTGCGAGGAATAACGGGGTGAACGTCAGCGAGTTCTTCACCGGTGGAGCTCCTTTGGTCAATCATGAACGGCCAGTGTCGTGGGGTGTGCCCGGCCTTTTTTCACGGCAAAAAAAAGCCGCTGAAGTCAGCGGCTTTAAGACAGATTCCCAGTGTAGAGCCCTGGAAATAAGTCGAGGGAAATTCGGGTAAGCGGGTCAGCTGCCTTTGCCGTCGCGCTCATCGATGCGTCAAAGTAACGCAGGCGAGCGGTGCGATACAGAGTGTAACAAGATAATAACTATTGCCCAAATCGCAACAGTGTGGGCGATAGGATCTTCTGTGGGAGCTGGCTTGCCTGCGATGCAGACACCTCGGTATGCCAGGCGCACCGGGGTGATGCTATCGCAGGCAAGCCAGCTCCCACATTTTTGACCGAGTTGTTTAGACCGGAAGGGTGATACCAAAGGTATTGCCACCGCCTTCGCTGCGCACAAACACATCCCCGCCATGCATCAACGCAATCGCCTTGACGATCGCCAGCCCCAGCCCGTGATTGGCCCCGCTGTTGCTGCGTGATGCATCCACCCGGTAGAAACGTTCGAACAGGCGTGGCAAGTGTTCGCTGGCGATCGCCTCGCCCGGGTTGGTCACGCCAATCGCTACCTGTTGCCCCTGCACCTGGATGTGCACGTTGATAACCTGTCCGGGCGCGGTATGTTGCACGGCATTGCTCAGCAGGTTGATCAGCGCACGCCGCAGGTGGGCCTTTTCGATATGCACCCGGGCGTCGCCGTGCACCCGCACCCGCACCTGAGCGTCTTCGAGGATGAAGTCCAGGTAATCGAGGGTGGTGGCCACTTCATCGGCCAGGGAGCATTCGATCAGCTTGGTGGCTTTGCTGCCCTGGTCGGCGCTGGCGAGGAACAGCATGTCGTTGATGATCGAGCGCAGCCGTTCCAGCTCTTCCAGGTTCGATTGCAACACCTCGAAATAGTGCTCGGCCGAACGCCCGCGTGTCAGTGCGACTTGGGTCTGGCCGATCAGGTTGGTCAGCGGCGAGCGCAGTTCATGGGCCACGTCGGCGTTGAACGATTCCAGGCGCGAGTAGGCTTGTTCCACGCGGTCGAGGGTGGCATTGAACGAATTGACGAACAGGCTCAACTCCGGCGGCAGCGGTGACAATTGCAAGCGCCCCGAGAGTTTGGGCGGGGCGAGTTTGCGCGCTTCGTCGGAGAGCTTTTCCAGTGGCTTCAAGCCGATGCGCGCAACCCAGAAACCCAGCAGCGCGGCCATGACCACACCCACCATTGCCAGGCTGATCAACGCCACCAGCAAATGATGCTGGGTGGCGCGGAAGTTTTCGGTGTCGATGGCGATCATAAAGCGCAACGCCGGGCGCTGGTCCTTGGCCGCAAACTGGCTGACCAGCACCTTGAACGGATAAGCGTGGCCGGGCAGGCGCAGGTCGCGCTTGCCCGTCGGGCCCTGTGCAAAGGCGCGGATTTGCGCGTCCGGCTCGCCATATTCATAGCTCGGGTCGCTGCTGACCACCCAGAATCGAATGCGCTTGTCCTCTTCCCCCAGCAGCTTGAGCTTGGACTTTATCTTGACCCAATGCTCCGGCGTGCCGAAGCGGTTCACCGACGATTCCAGCACGCTGTAGCGCGCATCCAGTTCGGCGCCCGGCAACAACCCCAGGCCGCGATCCACCTGCTGGTACAGCGCGCCGCCGATCAACACGAAGATCAGCAGCGCCACCAGGGTGAACATGCCGCTCAGGCGCAGGGCGATGGAGTTAGCCGACACTGCGGTTCTCCAGCACATAGCCCATGCCGCGAATGGTGTGCAGCAGCTTGTGTTCGAACGGCCCGTCGAGCTTGGCGCGCAGGCGCTTGATCGCCACTTCCACCACGTTGGCATCGCTGTCGAAATTGATGTCCCAGACCATCTCGGCAATCGCGGTCTTGGACAGGATTTCTCCCTGGCGACGCGCCAACACGCTGAGCAGCGAGAACTCCTTGGCGGTCAGGTCCAGGCGTACACCGTTGCGACTGGCCTTGCGGCTGATCAAGTCGATCCACAGGTCGGCGACGGTTACCTGCACCGGCTCATGGCCGCCGCTGCGGCGGGTCAGGGCTTGCAGGCGCGCCACCAGCTCAAGAAACGAAAACGGCTTGCCCAGGTAATCATCGGCGCCCTCACGCAGGCCGCGAATGCGGTCCTCCACGCGCTCGCGGGCGGTGAGCATGATCACCGGCGTCTGCTTGCGGGCGCGCAACGCCCGCAATACGCCAAAGCCGTCCAGGCCGGGGAGCATCACGTCGAGCACGATCACCGCGTACTCATTCTCCAGCGCCAGGTGCAGGCCCTCGACGCCTTCGCGTGCCACATCGACGGTGTAGCCTTGCTCTGTCAGGCCACGGTGCAGGTAGTCTGCGGTTTTCTCTTCATCTTCAATAATCAGGACGCGCATGACCGCCTCAGTGTGTGGTCGCCAGCGCCAGCGCTGGTTTGGGCCTGTGGAAAGTCCGTTCAAGGTACAAGTATATGACCGGAGTCGTGAACAGCGTCAGCGCCTGGCTCACCAGCAAGCCTCCCACCACCGCAATGCCCAGCGGTTGACGCAGTTCCGCCCCCGGGCCCGAGCCCAGCATCAAGGGCACCGCGCCGAGCAGGGCGGCGAGGGTGGTCATGATGATCGGTCGGAACCGCGTGACGCAGGCTTCATAAATTGCATCCTCCGGCGTCAGCCCGCGCATGCGCTGGGCCTCCAGTGCAAAGTCGATCATCAAAATGCCGTTTTTCTTGACGATGCCGATCAGCAACACCAGGCCGATCAAGGCCATGATCGAAAAGTCCTGGCCCAGCAGCCACAGCATGATCAGCGCCCCCAGGCCCGCCGAGGGCAGGGTGGAAATGATCGTCAGCGGGTGCACGAAACTCTCGTACAGCACACCCAGGATGATGTACACCGCCACCAGCGCTGCGAGGATCAGCCACGGTTGGCTGGCCAGCGAACTCTGGAACGCCTGGGCCGCGCCCTGGAAGTTGCCGATGAGGGTGCTCGGCATACCGATGTCGCTCTTGGCCTGGTCGAGCATGATCACCGCGTCGCCCAGGGCCACGCCGGGCGCCAGGTTGAACGACAGGTTGGCGGCGGGGAACATGCCGTCATGGCTGATGGACAACGGCCCCACGCTGGGCGGCTCGACCCTGGCCAGTGCCGACAGCGGCACCATTTCGTTGGTCAGCGGCGAGCGCAGGTAAAAGTAGTTGAGGCTTTCGGCCTTGCCGCGTTGCTGGCTGTCCAGTTCGAGTATCACCTGGTACTGGTTGATCTCGGTCTGAAACTCGTTGATCTGGCGCTGGCCGAAGGCGTCGTACAGCGCCTGGTCGACATCGGTGGCGGTCAGGCCGAAGCGGGCAGCGGCCTGGCGGTCGATGTTGATGTGGGTAATGCTGCCGCCCAGTTGCAGGTCGTTGGACAGGTCACGAAACGCCGGGTTGCTGCGCAGTTTCTCGGTGAGGCGTTGGGTCCAGGTGTTGAGCGTCGGGCCGTCGTTGCTCTTGAGCACGTATTGGTACTGGGCGCGGCTGGGGCCGGAACTCAAGTTGATGTCCTGGCCGGCGCGCAGGTACAGCACGATACCGGGCACCTTCGCCAGTTGCGGGCGCAGGCGGTCGATGAACTGGCTGGCGGACACGTCGCGATCACCGCGATCTTTCAAGGCAATCCAGAAGCGCCCGTTGGCGATGGTCTGGTTGCTGCCGGTGACGCCCACCGAGTGGGAAAACGCCTGCACCGCCGGGTCGGCCTTGACGATGTCCGCCAGGGCCTTGTGCTTGGCGACCATGTCTTTGTAGGACACATCGGCCGCCGCCTCGCTGGTGCCGAGCACGAAACCGGTGTCCTGCACCGGGAAGAAACCCTTGGGGATAAACACATAACCGACCACGGCCAGGGCCAGGGTCACCACGAAGATCGCCGCCATGCTGCGTTGGTGCGCCAGTGCCCGGCGCAGATTGCGTGCGTAGCCGGCCAGCAGGCGCTCGCTGAAGGAGGGTTTGGCGTGGGCAGGATGGCTCGGTGCGCGCATGAACAAGGCGGCCAGGGTAGGCGCCAATGTCAGCGAAACCACCACCGAAATCAGGATGGTCGAAGTGGCCGTCAGCGCGAATTCCTTGAACAACCGCCCGACCACACCGCCCATGAACAGCAGCGGAATAAACGCCGCCACCAGCGAGAAGCTGATGGACACCACGGTAAAGCCGATTTCGCCGGAGCCTTTGATCGCCGCTTCGCGCTGGCCCAGGCCGGCCTCCAGGTGCCGATGGATGTTCTCCACCACCACAATCGCATCGTCCACCACAAAGCCCACGGCGATCACGATAGCGACCAGGGTCAGGTTGTTCAGGCTGAACCCCATCACGTACATCAGGGCAAAACTGGCCACCAGCGATACACCCAGCACGGCCGACACTATCAGTGTCGCCGAGAGCTGGCGCAAAAACAGCGCCATCACCGCCACCACTAGCAGGATGGCGATCAGCAGGGTCATTTCCACTTCATGCAGGGAGGCGCGGATGGTCTTGGTGCGGTCGGTCAATACGCTGACCTGCACCGAGGCCGGCAACATGCCTTGCAGGCGCGGCAGTTCGGCCTGGATGCGGTCGACGGTTTCGACGATGTTGGCGCCGGGCTGACGCGAAATCACCAGGTTGACCCCTGGCGTATCGCCGGACCAGGCTTGCACGTAGGCGTTTTCCGAACCATTGATGACGTTGGCGATATCGCGCAGTTGAACCGGTGCGCCGTCTTTGTAGGAAACGATTAACTGGCCGTAGTCTTCGGGGTGAAACAGCTGGTCGTTGGTCGACAGAGTCGAGACGCTGTTCTCGCCATAGATCGCGCCCTTGGCCAAGTTGAGGCTCGACTGCTGAATGGCCAGGCGTATGTCGGCGAGGGTCAGCCCGATGGCCGCGAGTTTGTCGGGGGAGGCCTGCACGCGAATCGCCGGGCGTTGCTGGCCGGTAATGTTGATCTGGCCGACGCCGTCGATCTGGCTGATCTGGCGCGCCAGCAGGGTTTCCACATAATCACTCAGCTCGGTGCTGGGCATGCTGCCTGAACTGACGCTGAGGATCAGTACCGGGCTGTCCGCCGGGTTGACCTTTCTCCAGGTCGGCAAGTTCGGCATATCGCTGGGCAGCTTGCCGGAGGCGGTGTTGATCGCGGCCTGGACTTCCTGGGCGGCGGTGTCGATGCTTTTTTCCAGAGTGAACTGCAACGTCAAAAGGCTTGAGCCCAAGGCGCTGCTGGAGGTCATCTGGGTCACGCCGGGGATGGCACTGAATTGCACTTCCAGGGGCGTGGCCACTGATGAGGCCATGGTGTCCGGGCTGGCACCGGGCAGTTGCGCGGTGACCTGGATCGTCGGAAATTCCGCTTCCGGCAACGGGGCGATGGACAGGCGTGGGAAGGCGATGACCCCCAGCAGTACCAAGGCAAACGTCAACAACAGGGTGGCGACCGGGTGATCAACGCACCAGGCCGAGGGCGAACGGCTGCCGCTCATGGTTGCACCGTGGCGTCAGCGGTCTGGATCACCTGTGGTGGCTCCTTGAGTACTTCCACCTGGGCGCCGGCCTTGAGCCGCGACTGACCGTCGCTGACCAGCACGTCCCCAGCCTGCACGCCTTTGATGATGTTGATCTCGCTGTCCTGATAGGCAACCTGTACCGGCACCACTTCTGCTTTATCACCGTTCACCCGGTACACGAAGTGCGAGTCCAGCCCACGCTGTACTACGGTCGGTGGCACCACTAGAACATGCTTGTCGAGGGCCGTCTGGATCTTGATGGTCACCAGTTGCCCCGGCCACAGCTTTTGCGATGGGTTGTTGAACTCGGCCTTGGCCCGCAGGGTGCCGGTGGTGGAGCTGATCTGGTTGTCGATCAGGCTCAGGTGGCCTTCGCCGAGCAGGTGGCCGGTGTCGCCGTCGGTATCGGCGCCCAGGTAGGCGTCGACGCTGGCCGGGGTTGGCGCCGCGATCAGACCCTGCAGGGTCGGCAGCATCTGCTGCGGCAGGGAGAACTCAACGGCGATCGGGTCGAGCTGGGTGACGGAGAACAACCCCTGGGTGTCGCTCATGCGCAGGAAATTACCTTCATCCACACTGCGAATGCCCACGCGACCACTGACGGGGGAGCGAATCTGGGTGTAGGAAAGTTGTACCTGAGCAGCATCAATCGCAGCCTGATTGCCTTGCACGGTGGCCCTGAGCTGGTTCACCAATGCCTGCTGCTGGTCATAGGTCTGCTTTGATACGCCGTCGTCAATGCTCAGTGCCTTGTAGCGCTTGAGGTTGACCAGTGCCACTTGCAACTGCGCCTGGCTTTCACCCAGTTGCGCCTTGGCCTGGTCGAGGCTGGCGCGGATCGAGCGGTCATCGAGGGTCGCCAGCAGGTCACCGGCCTTCACCGACTGACCTTCTTTGACCAGCAATCGGGTGAGGATGCCGTCGATCTGCGGGCGAATCACCACATTGTGCAACGACAGCACCGAGCCGATGCCGCTGACAAACCGCGGAACATCCTGTTGCGTCACGCTCACCACCCGCACGGGAATGGCGGTAGGCGCCGCCAGCCGTGCTTTGACCGGCCGGGTCAATGCCCAGGCTGCGACAGCCAGTATCAGGAGGGCACCCACTATCAGGGCCATGTTTCGTTTGATCTGCATAGGAGGGCGCCGGCGCAAACTGCACGTTGGAGTTTGGAAAGCTGCTTTATAGCGCTGTTTCACCGTCAGCACGGTGACGGCAAACTGACAGCCGTGACAGTTAGGCTGTGTGAGCCTGTCGCTTGAAGTTACTGCTGGCAGCCTCGGCCCCGTATACTCGCGTTTTTACACCTATAGCTGTGCCGGAGCCCCTATGACTTCCCCCACCCAACCCCCTGTTGAAGCGGCCGACCTCGTTGATTCGGCCACCGCCGACAGTGCTGAAAAAGCCGAGATCCCGGCGTTCAAGTTCCCCTTCAAGCCGGGTGAGCTGGCAGGCGCCAAAAACGCCAGCCAGCCCTGGTACAAAGGTGGCGCCAAGAACGGCCATACCAAGACCCCAGGCATGGCACCCCCAGGCACGCGCCGTTCGATGGGTAAACGTTAAGGCTAAATCGAAGCTCGCGTTATAGGCTGTTGCCTACGTCGCCTGTCGATATTTCTACTTGTAGGTCCGCGGTCGATTCTTGAAAGCTTGCACAGCGTTTGCTTCGTCCCGATGACGCTCCATCGGGACGAGTGAGTAAGCTTTCCGGAAAAGGACGTTCCCGTGGCCCTGATACACCTCTGTGCAGTGCTTGCCTTCTTGCTCTCGACGACTGCCGTTGCGGGCGACGTTCAACCGCGGCGCGAGATTCGTTTCGCCGTGGCCGCGCATTTTCCCCCCTTTCAGAGCCGCAACCCGCAAGGGCAATTGGTGGGTCTGAACATCGAACTGGGCAATGCCTTGTGCGAACAACTCAACGTGCGCTGTATCTGGGTTGACCAAGTCGTCATGGAAAATTTTCCGGCCCTCGAAGCCCGGCAGTTCGACGCGATCATGGGTATGGCGCCGACATGTCGGCGCCGACAACGGGTGAGTTTTACCGATGACCTCTACCCGATCACCACCCGCCTGGTGGGTCGTAAAGGCTCAGGCTTGATCCCTGGCCGGCGCTCGCTCAAGGGCAAGCGCGTGGGGGTGTTGGTCAGGAGTAATCGTGAAGCCTTTGCGCTCTCGCAGTGGGCACCGGCGGGGGTGATCATCAGAAGTTTCTGGCTCAACGATCAACTGATTCAGAGCCTGGTGTCGGGTGATATCGATGCGACCTTGCAAGGTGCCGTGGAGATCCGTGAGGCGCTGCTCGACACCGCCGACGGCCTGGACTTCGGTTTCCTGGGGCCTGTGGTGTCATCGGGCCTGTTGGGCAACAGCGTGGCTATCGCGGTACGCAAACCTGATACCGCGCTGCGCAATGAGCTGAACCATGCGCTTGAACAGCTGATGCAAAACGGCGAATACCAACGCATCCTCCAGCCCTATGGTCTGGATGTAGCGCCTGCCACTCCATGATCGAGATAGATCTCAATGCGGGAGCAGACTCAGTCAAATCCCCGCCGGCGGTCAGGCAGCCCGCAACGAGATAAACGCATAGTTGGCCGGCACTTCGGTGGCAATCTGCGCCCCGGCGTCCAGCAGTTGTTCGGCGATGTCCATACCGGATACATGGAACACCCATTCATTGGCCATGCTCGGCTGGACCACTGCCTGCTCGACAGCTTGGGCAAACGCCTGCATATCCGGCAGGTAGGCGGTAAAGCCGTCGCCCTTGAGTGCTGTGGTACGAATGCCGAGCAACGCACACACCGCTTCCTTGGTTTGTACATCATCACGGTCGGCCTGGCGCGAGCGGCCGATCAGTTCAGCCAGTTCCTTGTCCATTAACTCGCCACCGACGATCAAAGCCGGGCCCTGTTCCCAGGATTCTGGCGGGCAATCCTTGGCACTCGGGTTCAGCGGGATATGCGGGTTGATCTCCATCGGGTAGATCCGGCACACCAGTGGGCGTCGTTCATAGATGCGGCAAAGGTTGTCTTCGTCAAGATTCCGGCAGCGTCCGGCGTTATAGGCGGCAAAGGTGATTGCCACAAACGCCTCGGTAGTGCCGCTGGGCACCATCACCGATCGGCGCTCGGCGTGTTCACGTTGTTGCAGGGGCAGGCCCAGGCCGTTGCCGAGGAAACCCTCGACCAGGACGATGACGTTACCGCCGTCCGCCGCCCAGCTACGGGCTTCTGCGAGGGTCAGGGGGACGTGATGGTCGCTGCAGCATTTGCCGCAACCTACGCAAGAAAACTGAGTGTTCATGGCGGATCTGTCACCAGGCTAGGTCAGAGGGCACGCTTGAGGGGTGACGGGTTTTTTACCTCTATCGACCGCTCGGCACTCTGGAAGCAAGTTATGCGCCAGGGGTTGTCAGCCCTTGGGCACAGTGTCGCGCAGGACAAATCTCATATCGGCACTTTCATACAGTTGCCGGGCACGCAGGTTGCTTTCCAGCACCTTGAGGTCGACATAAGGTTCGCCGCGCTGCTTGAACACCTGAAAGCTGTGCAGCAACAAGGCGCGCCCCAGCCCCTGGCCCTGGGCGCAAGGATGTATCGCAAGGTTCTTGATGAAGGCGCTGGTCCAGCACTGGGCGACACCGAGAATGCCGTCGGCGTTAATGGCGACCAGGCACAACGTCGGGTCGCACTCGGCATCGGTCACGAACTGTCGGCGCCATTCATCCAGGCTGGCGACACGGCCTCCGCCCTGGTCTTGAGTCATGCGCAACACGGCATGGATCGCCGGGGCCAATTCATCCCGGTAATGATCCAGCCGCGTATTCGCTGGCCACTGCGGGGCGGGCAGGCTGCCCGTGAGGTCGCGACGCAGCAGCTGGAAATACTCGGCCACTGCTTACAGGCCCTTTTGTGCCACGGTTTGCGCGGCGATGACCAGGTACTTGGTCAGCTCCGGGGAGGAGAACTTGGTGAGCACCGCATCGGCACCGGCCAGGCGGGCTTTCTCGCTGTTCATCGCGCTGTCCAGGGAAGTGTGCAACAGCACGTATAGGTCCTTGAAATCCGGGGTTTCGCGCAGGGTGCGGGTAAGGGCGTAGCCGTCCATCTCGGACATCTCGATATCCGACACCACCACATTGATCTGCTCGCCCGTGCCTTGCAGTTCCAGCAACACATCGATGGCTTCCTTGGCGCTGCGCGCGGTGTGGCAGGTCAGGCCAAGGTTACGCAGGGTGTGTACCGACTGCTGCAAGGCCACTTGGCTGTCGTCCACCACCAGGATGCGGGCGTTGCCGAGCACTTCGGCTTCTTCCATGGTCAGGTCGGTCGGCGCCGTTTCAATCGGTGCCGGGGCGATGCCGTGGATGACTTTCTCGATATCCAGCACCTGTACCAGGCCACCTTCCACTTGGGTTACCCCAGTGATAAATGCACGGTTGCCCCCGGAGCCGTAGG
The DNA here is from genome assembly GCF_019891455.1 of Pseudomonas sp. P867. Lineage (NCBI taxonomy): Bacteria > Pseudomonadati > Pseudomonadota > Gammaproteobacteria > Pseudomonadales > Pseudomonadaceae > Pseudomonas > Pseudomonas sp. P867. The sequence continues at coordinate 303,421 of NZ_JAFLXB010000001.1, forward strand.
GTGGCGGGCGGATGTCGGTGGTCAGGCAATGCACGATCTTGCTCACTGCCTGCACATGCAAACCCTGCTTGGAACGGCTGACGTCGGTGACGATCAGGCAGCCGCCGTCCGGGTCTTGCAAGGGCATTTCACCGAGGGCGCGGCTCAAGTCGATCACCGACAGCGAGGTGCCGCGCAAGGTGGCAATGCCTTTGACGTGCGGGTGGGACTCCGGCAGCTTGGTCAGCGGCGGGCAGGGGATGATTTCACTGACTTTCAACAGGTTGATGGCCATCAGCTTGCCGCTGCGCAGGGTAAAGAGCAGAAGCGAAAGTGAGTCTGCGCGGGCTTTGGTGGTGGGCATAAAAACCTTCTGTGGATCAGGGATGACGATCATCTATGGAAGGTTATCGACTCGGCTGGCCTGGGCTTTAACCGGATTTTGTGTCGGGCACTGCTAATGTGGGAGGGGGCTTGCTCCCGATATCGGCGTGTCAGTCAGCAGATGTACAACTGATCCACCGCCATCGGGAGCAAGCCCCCTCCCACATTGGGTTATGTATCAGCCCTTCCAGACCTGCGGGTTCACCAGGTCCTGCGGGCGCTGGCCCAGCAGTGCGCTGCGCAGGTTATCCAAAGCACGATTGGCCATGGCTTCGCGGGTTTCACCGGTGGCCGAACCGACGTGCGGCAGGGTCACGGCATTGCTCAACTGGAACAGCGGCGATTCGGCCAGCGGTTCCTTTTCATACACATCCAGCCCGGCACCGCGAATTTTCTGGGTTTGCAGGGCTTCGACCAGCGCCGGTTCATCCACCACCGGCCCACGGGAAATATTGATCAGGATCGCGTTGGACTTCATCAGGCCTAATTCGCGCGTGCTGATCAGGTGACGGGTCTTGTCGCTCAATGGCACCACCAGGCAGACAAAATCCGCCTCGGCCAGCAACTGGTCCAGGCTACGGAACTGCGCGCCCAGTTCTTGCTCCAGCGCAGTCTTGCGGCTGTTGCCGCTGTACAGGATCGGCATGTTGAAACCCAGGCGCCCACGCCGGGCCACGGCCGCGCCGATATTGCCCAGGCCGACGATGCCCAGGGTCTTGCCGTGTACATCGCAGCCAAACAACGGCGCGCCGACGCTGGCTTTCCACTGACCGGCCTTGGTCCAGGCGTCCAGCTCGGCCACCCGGCGTGCGCTGCTCATCAGCAACGCAAAGGCCAGGTCGGCAGTGCTTTCGGTGAGTACATCAGGGGTGTTGGTCAGCATGATGCCGCGCTCGTTGAAGTACGGCACGTCGTAGTTGTCGTAGCCCACCGATACACTGGACACCACTTCAAGCTTGCTCGCGCCTTCAAGCTGTTCACGGCCCAGCTTGCGGCCCACGCCGATCAAGCCGTGGGCATGGGGCAGGGCGTCGTTGAACTGCGCGTTGATATCACCCAGTTTGGGGTTGGGCACGATCACCTCGAAATCCTGTTGCAGGCGTTCGATCATCGGTGGGGTGATGCGGCTGAAGGCCAGGACAGTCTTTTTCATGGCAGGCGGGCTCGTCGACTACGGAAGAATGCCAAGCACGCTAACATTCCCGATAAGAATTTTGCAGGGTTTTGATCGGTCCTGCTTCTCTTCCATTGGTTTTAATACCTGTCAACTGTGAAAACTACGAGCTGTTCGGCCAATACGTGAGCGCCTATTCTCGTTTTTCAAGGCAGGGGTTGATGCCTTTGTTAAACAGGAGATCACTCTTATGAATATCGACGATGAGATAAAGCGAATCAGGGATTTTTTAGCCGCTGGTAAAACACGCAACGAGCCTGACGAGGCTTTGCCGCAGGCTCCCACAATCGAATTGATCGTCAATGGCGAGTTGTTCGTCGACCATGTACCTGGGACGGGGCTGAAGGTTGGGGTGGATTACGACACTATGCTGGAGGGTCAGGAGTTCGTTTTATATTTGTTCAGCAATACGCCTTCGGATGGCGACTATAACGAGACCGTTCCAGTGATAGAGGTGAAACCTTACGTTGTTACCGTACCCAAGGAAAAGATTGAAAAGTTGCATAAAAACGAGCTTGGTCTTTGTCTTTACTTCATCGATGGCAAAGAAACCTCTGAGTGGACGACCTTCACCGTCAGATGATGCGTCCTATCAAGGCATACGGTGACCTGTTCAAAACCAGTCACCGCATGCCTGGCTCAATTACTCAAGCGAGCACCACCTAAACCACCGCTCAATTCATACGCCACCAGCTCCGCCTGGTGCGCCGCCAGAATTTCCGGCAACGAACCACGCAGGTACTCCACCCAGGTCTTGATCTTCGCATCCAGGTATTGGCGCGAAGGGTAGATGGCGTACAGGTTCAGTTCCTGGGAGCGGTAGGTCGGCATCACCCGCACCAGTGTGCCGTTGCGCAGCCCTTCGATGGCGGCATACACCGGCAGCAGGCCTACGCCCATGCCGCTGGTAATTGCGGTTTTCATCGCGTCGGCCGAGTTGACCAGGAACGGCGAGCTGTTGATCGCCACGCTTTCCTGACCTTCAGGCCCGTTGAAGGTCCATTTGTCCAGTTGGATCACCGGGCTGACCAGGCGCAGGCACGCATGGTTGAGCAAATCCTGCGGCCGCTGTGCACAGCCCTTGGCCTTGACGTATTCCGGGGAAGCACAGGCAATGCTGTAGGTGATGCCCAGGCGCTGGGACACGAAACCCGAGTCCGGCAGTTCACTGGCCAGCACGATGGACACGTCGTAGCCCTCGTCGAGCAGGTCCGGTACGCGGTTGGCCAGGGTCAGGTCGAAGGTCACGTCGGGGTGGGTGCGGCGGTAACGGGCAATCGCGTCGATGACGAAATGCTGGCCGATCCCGGTCATGGTGTGCACTTTCAACTGCCCGGCAGGGCGGGCGTGGGCGTCGCTGGCCTCGGCCTCGGCTTCTTCGACGTAGGCGAGGATCTGCTCGCAACGCAGCAAATAACGTTTACCGGCCTCGGTCAGCGCGATGCGCCGGGTGGTGCGGTTGAGCAAGCGGGTTTGCAGGTGGGCCTCAAGGTTGGAGACCGCGCGCGAGACATTGGCCGTGGTGGTGTCCAGTTGCACGGCGGCGGCGGTGAAGCTGCCGGCTTCGGCCACGCAACTGAAAGCGCGCATGTTTTGCAAAGTGTCCATGGAGTGTTCTCAAGGGAGATGACAAATTGTGACAGAAAGTTACGCCGACCAGTGATCCCTACCAACGGATTATCGCCTGAACGGTAACAAAGATTCACAGGAATACCAGCTTATCGTCCTCCATGCTGCCGCCTAGAATTGCGCCACCTCTTGCGCAACACCTCTCAGGAATTCGCTTGCCGTGCCGCGTCGCATCAGCAGAGAGCTGAAGACTCTCAGTGTTTGGGCCTTATCGTTAGCCATCAGCGGTTGCATCGGAACCGGAGGAATTGCCCCCCAAGGCCAGGCCCTCAACGCCAATACCCTGGCCACCGATGAAGCCATTCAAGACGCCTCCCAGGACGCCCATTGGCCCACCGCCTAATGGTGGCAAGCCTACGGCGACCCGCAGCTCAACCGTTGGGTCGAACTCGCCACCCAGAACAGTCCCAGCCTGGCCGTGGCCGCCGCACGCGTGCGGCAAGCGCGGGCGCTGGCCGGGATTGCGGAGTCGGCCGAGTCGTTGCAGATCAATAGCGATACCACCCTCAAGCGCCACAACTGGCCGAAAGATCAGTTCTACGGCCCCGGCGAATTGAGCGGCGCCAACACCTGGGATAACAACTCGTCCCTGGGTCTGAGTTATGCCCTCGACCTGTGGGGGCGGGAAAGCAACAGCACCGAACGTGCGGTCGACCTGGCGCACATGAGCGCTGCCGAAGCACGTCAGGCCCAGCTCGAACTGCAGAACAACGTGGTGCGCGCCTATATCCAGTTGTCGTTGCATTACGCCGACCGCGATATCGCCGCGGCCACCCTGGCCCAGCAACAGCAGATTCTCGACCTGGCCAACAAACGCCTTAACGCCGGGATCGGCACCCACTTCGACGTCAGCCAGGCCGAAACCCCGCTGCCGGAAACCCATCGCCAACTGGATGCCCTGGACGAGGAAATCGCCCTGAGCCGTAACCAGTTGGCGGCGCTGGCCGGTAAAGGCCCGGGCGAGGGTGCGCAGTTGCAACGCCCGACCCTGGCCCTCGCCGCGCCATTGAAGTTGCCCTCAAGCCTGCCTGCGCAACTGCTCGGCCAACGCCCGGATGTGGTCGCCAGCCGCTGGCAGGTGGCGGCCCAGGCCCGTGGCATCGATGTGGCCCACGCCGGTTTCTACCCCAACGTCGACCTGGTCGGCAGCCTCGGCTACATGGCCACGGGCGGCGGTATGCTGGAGTTCCTGGCTGGCAAGAAATTCAACTACAACGTCGGTCCGGCGATCACCTTGCCGATCTTTGATGGCGGCCGCCTGCGTGCTCAATTGGGCGAAGCCAGTGCCGGCTATGACATCGCGGTCGCCCAGTACAACCAGACGCTGGTCAATGCGCTCAAGGGCATCAGCGACCAGTTGATCCGCCGCGAGTCCATGGACAAGCAGTCGGCTTTCGCCGCGCAGTCGGCGGCCTCGGCGCAGAAGACCTACGATATCGCCATGATCGCCTACCAGCGTGGCCTCACCGACTACCTCAATGTGCTCAACGCCCAGACCCTGCTGTTCCGTCAGCAACAGGTCGAGCAACAGGTGCAGGCGGCGCGCCTGAGTGCCCATGCCGAACTGGTAACGGCATTGGGCGGCGGCCTTGGTGCCGGCAACGATGTGCCCCAGGATGCCAAGACCCTTCCAAGCAAGACCCCGGCGGCACTTGCCGTGTTCGACCACTGAGTAGGATTCGATGACTTCCTTGCCTGCACCGCTGCGCTGGTTGCATTCCCTTGAGTGGCGCCGTGGCTTTTTCGACTGGGCACGCAGCGACGGCGTGACCTGGGTGTATATCTTCAAGGTACTGGTCGCCGCGTTCCTCACGCTGTGGCTGGCGATGCGCCTGGAACTGCCGCAACCGCGCACCGCGATGATCACCGTGTTTATCGTGATGCAGCCCCAGAGCGGCCAGGTGTTCGCCAAGAGTTTCTACCGTTTCCTCGGTACCTTGGCGGGCTCGGCGGTGATGGTGCTGTTGATCGCCTTGTTTGCACAGAACACCGAACTGTTCCTCGGCGCGCTGGCGATCTGGGTGGGCATTTGTACCGCTGGCGCTACGCGCAACCGCAACTTCCGCGCCTATGGGTTTGTGCTTGCCGGCTACACCGCCGCGATGGTCGGCCTGCCGGCGCTGGCTCACCCGGACGGCGCCTTTATGGCAGCGGTGTGGCGGGTGCTGGAAATCTCTCTGGGGATTCTGTGCTCGACAGTGGTCAGCGCCGCCATCCTCCCGCAGACCTCCAGCGCCGCCATGCGCAACGCGCTGTACCAGCGCTTTGGCGTGTTCGCGCTGTTCGTCACCGACGGCCTGCGCGGGCGCAGCCAACGCGAAGGGTTCGAGGCCAGTAACGTGCGCTTTATCGCCGAAGCCGTGGGCCTGGAAGGGCTGCGCAGCGTCACCGTGTTCGAAGACCCGCACATGCGCCGACGCAACGGGCGGCTCAGTCGCCTCAACAGCGAATTCATGAGCATCACCACGCGCTTCAACGCCTTGCACCAGTTGCTTGAACGCTTGCGTGCCGATGAGGCCGATCATGTGGTCGCAGCGATCAAACCCGGCCTGCAAGACCTGGCCGAAGTGCTCGACAGCTTCTCGGGCCGCGCCCTCACCAGCCCGGACGCCGCGCGTCTGGTTAATCAACTGAGCGCCTACAAGGACGACCTGCCCGCCAAGGTGCGCAGCCTGCGGGCGAGCTTCCAGGACGGTAACCCGACCGAAGCCGAGCAGTTGGACTTTCATACCGCCTACGAGCTGCTGTACCGCTTCGTCGACGACCTGCACAACTACGCGCAAACCCACGCGTCCCTGGCTGACCACCGCCATGCGCGGGAAGACTGGCACGAAGCCTATACACCAAAAACCAACTGGCTGGCCTGCGCCGCCGCCGGGGTGCGGGCCTCGTTTATCCTGATCGTGCTGGGCAGTTACTGGGTAGCCACCGCCTGGCCCTGCGGCGCGACCATGACCTTGATCGCGGCGGCCACGGTGGGCCTCTCCGCTGCCACACCCAACCCCAAGCGCATGGCGTTCCAGATGGCCTGCGGCACCTTGATCGGCGCCTTGGTCGGCTTTGTCGAAATGTTCTTCGTGTTCCCCTGGATCGACGGCTTCCCGCTGCTGTGCGTGATGCTCGCACCGGTGATCATCTTCGGTGCTTTCCTCTCCTCCCGCCCGCAGTACGCCGGTGTCGGCGTGGGCCTGTTGATTTTCTTCAGCACCGGCTCGGTGCCGGACAACCTCACGGTCTACAACCCTTACACCTTTATCAACGACTACATCGCCATGGTCATCGGCATGTTGGTGTGCGCGGCGGCGGGGGCGATCATCCTGCCACCCAACAGCCGCTGGCTGTGGCGCCGCCTGGAGCAGGACCTGCGTGAGCAGGTGGTGTATGCGATCAGCGGCAAGCTCAAGGGCCTGGCGTCGAGTTTTGAAAGCCGTACCCGCGACCTGCTGCATCAGGCTTACGGCCTCGCGGCCGGCCAGCCGCAGGTGCAACGCGACCTGCTGCGCTGGATGTTCGTGGTGCTGGAGGTCGGCCACGCAATCATCGAGTTGCGCAAGGAGCAGGCGATCCTGCCGGTGCATCCGGCCTATGCCGAGTCCCAGCCGTGGCGCCAGGCAATCCGCGTGATGGGCCGTTCGCTGGTGCGCTTGTTCCTGCAACCCAGCGCCAGCAACCTGGAGCGCGGCTTGATCGCCGTCGACCATGCGATCAGCCGCGTGCAGGCCACCGACGAACCTTTCGCCCCGCACTTCGATACCTCGGCCCTGCGCCGGGTGAAGAGCTACCTGCACTTTATCCGCACTTCGCTGCTCGACCCGCAATCCCCACTGGCGGCCCTAAAAGGAGCCTCGAATGCCTCGTGAAATCGCATTTCATGGCATCTATATGCCGACCATGACCCTGATGTTCCTGATCGCCGCGGTGTTGGCCTGGGCGATTGATCGCTTCCTGGCCGGGTTCGACCTGTATCGGTTTTTCTGGCACCCGGCGTTGCTGCGCCTGAGCCTGTTCGCTTGCCTGTTCGGCGCCCTGGCGCTGAGCGTCTACCGTTGAGAATGCCCCGATGAAAAAGTTTTTCAGCCTGCTCGCGACCTTGCTGGTTCTGGCCTTGGCGATCTGGATTGGCCGCACGTTGTGGGTGCACTACATGCAAACGCCATGGACCCGCGACGGCCGCGTACGCGCCGACATCATCAACGTCGCGGCTGACGTGACCGGCGAGGTGGTGGACGTGCCGGTACGCGATAACCAGTTGGTAAAAAAAGGCGACCTGCTGATGCAGATTGACCCCGAGCACTACCGCATTGCCGTCAAGCAAGCTCAATCGCTGGTGGCCTCACGCAAGGCTACCTGGGAGATGCGCAAGCTCAACGCCCACCGCCGCGCCGACCTCGACGCCCTGGTGATCTCCAGGGAAAACCGCGACGACGCCAGTAATATCGCTGACTCGGCCCTGGCCGATTACCAGCACGCCCTGGCGCAACTGGAAGCCGCCGAACTCAACTTGAAACGTACCCGCGTGCTGGCGGCGGTGGATGGCTACGTCACCAACCTCAACGTGCATCGCGGCGACTATGCGCGTATCGGTGAAGCGAAGATGGCTGTGGTGGATATGAATTCGTTCTGGGTCTATGGCTTCTTTGAAGAAACCAAGCTGCCCCACGTCAACGTCGGGGATAAAGCCGATATGCAATTGATGAGTGGCGAGACACTCAAGGGTCACGTGGAAAGCATCTCCCGTGGCATCTACGACCGCGACAACCCCGAGAGCCGTGAGCTGATTGCCGATGTGAACCCGACGTTCAACTGGGTAAGGTTGGCGCAGCGTGTGCCGGTGCGGATTCACATTGATGAAGTGCCGGAGGGCGTGCTGTTGGCGGCCGGGATTACCTGCACTGTGATCGTCAACCCAACACAAAACTAAACTGTGGGAGGGGCATGAGTATCTACACAACTTTTCGGTATACCGCGGGCCCCTGTGGGAGGGGGCTTGCCCCCGATGGCGGCCTGACAGCCGACCAGGATGTTGGATCAGACCGAGTACATATCCGTTATTTGGGTAACGGCTGCTATTGGTTCCGCTTTTACAGCGGGTCACTTTGGAAAAGAGCCCCAAAGTAACCAAAGGGCTCTTGCCCCACCACTCGGCACCTCGCTTAGGCTCGGTGTGCCCGTAATCCGACAGTGATTTGGGGGGCCGCCGCCACGCGCCATCCATGGCGCGGGGCGGCTAAACCGGCATCCCTGCCGGTTTACCCCCCAAATCCCTGTCGAATTCCGGCCAGCGTGGTTTAACGGGGCGCCTAAGATCAAAAGCAGATCAAGAGCAAGAGCGGCTCGCTTCGCATCGTGGTTACCATTGGCGACTACAAAGTTGTGTAGATACCTATGCTCATCGGGGGCAAGCCCTCTCCCACATTCAGGCCCGCGTTAAGCTTTGATAAACGTCTCATGCAAGTGCCGCCAAAGCAGCGCACCACTGGCCTGCTTCTCGAACACCACCGTGGCGCGGCGATCTGTCTGGGTGCCACTGTCATCCACCTGATGCTCGCGATACGTCACCGTGGCTCCCCGCGCATGACGATCAATCCCGGTCATTTCACTCAAGGTGATTTTCAACCCCGGCCGCATCCCTCCCAGGCGCGTGAACAATGCATTAACCCCGGCCCTGTTGACCCGGGTGCCGGTGGCCGGCGCGACCATGCTGAACTCCGGTGAGAAGCGTGCCAGCAGGTTTTCCAGCGTGCCCTCAGGTGCAACCCCGGCAAACCATTGTTCGATCTCGACGTGAGTCTGGATCACTTCCTCAAAAAAATCGCTGTAGTCAATCATGCTTGGGCTCGCTGCAAGGGTGAAGCAGCGTGCGTATCCTGGAGGCATCCAGGCGCAACACTGCGAAAAGCGGCAACAGGGTCAGAGCTGCCGCTATCGTGAAGGTTATGGCGAAGGAATCCAAGGTCGACAGTACTGCACTGAGCAAGGCGGCGCCGACGCAGAAGCTCACTTGCCGGTTCATGTTCCACAACGCGCTGGCGTGGCCCATGCGCTCGGCGGGAATATCCAGAAAGGCCAGGGTTTGCGCGGTGCTGCTGCACAAGCTGCCGCCCAGGCCCATCAAGACGTAGGCCGCAATGATCAGCGCCGGCTCGTTGAGCAACAGGATGCCGCCGCATTGCAGCACCATGCCCGCCAGCAGCAAAGGTTTCGGGCCGCAGCGATTGAAGAGTTTTTTGCTCAAGTAAATCGCCACTGCCGAGGCCAGTGCCCACGGCAACATGAGCACGCCGGTCTGGGTGGCGTCATACCCCAGGTCACGCACGTAGAGGATGGCGATCAGGCTGGTGCCGATAAATATCCCCGGAATACACAGGTAAACCAGCATTGCCACACGCAGCATCGGGCTGGCTGCTTGTTTGAACATACTGCCCAGGTCCAGGGGCGGGCGTACGGTGGAAGGCACATCGGGTTTTATCCACAGCAGCGCCAGCAGCAGGGTCACCAGCGCCAGAGGCAGGTTGGCGTAGAAAATCCAGCGCCAGGACAGGCTGTCGACAATTACCCCACCCAGCGCCGGAGACAATGCCGGTACCAGCAATGCCACCGACATGACCCGCGCCGTCAACTGGCTGCGCTCGGCCGCGGGAAAGTGTCGGTAAGCCATGGCTTGCCCCACCGGAATCAACAAGCCGCCGCCGAGCCCCTGCACAGCGCGCCAGCCAATCAACGCGTCGATGGAGCCGGCCTGGCCGACCATCACCGATGCCCCGGCAAACAGCAGCAGGCTGGTGGCGATCAGGGTGCGCTCGCCCATGAGCGCCGCCAGCCACACACTCAAGGGAATGATCACCGTCAGCCCGAGCATGTAGGCATTGCTGATCCACGCCAGTTGCGTGACCGAGGCGTGCAGTTCGCGGGCGATGTCCGGGTAGGCGACGGTGGCGACAAACATGTTCACCAGGTCCAGGGCAAAACCCAGTAGAAAGATCCAGGCAATTTTCGAGCGGTAGGTCATGAACGCGATCCTGCGAATGAGGCGCGCAGGGTAGGCGGCAAGCAGGGTTTGGGATACGTCGGTTTGCCTGTTAGTTTGTCAAAAATATTTTGACAAACGGAGGGCGTGGCCATGGTCAGCCTGGATCGATTCGACACCTTCAAGGCCGTGGTCGAGGCCGGCTCGCTCACGGCCGCCGCGGATCTGCTCGGCCAGACCCGCGCCGTGGTCAGCTTCAACCTCAAGCGCCTGGAGGCGGAGCTGGGCGTCACCCTGCTGACCCGCAACACTCGCCAGCTGGCGCTCACCGATGCCGGCGAACGTTTCTACCTGCGCTGCACACGAATGCTCGAAGAGGCGCGCCTGGCGGTGGAAGAGGCCCGTTCCGAACATGCGCAGCTCAAAGGCACGCTGCGCATCACCACCACCGTCGAGTATGCCCTGGCCGTGGTCGCCCCGGCGGTGGAAGCGTTTCGCCGCCTGCACCCGGACCTGAATATCCACTTATCCACATCCTCCACCCACGCCGATTTGATCTCCGAGCGTTTTGACGTGGCTATTCGCCTGGGGCGCTTGCTGGACTCCAATCATCGAGCGGTGCGGTTGTCGACGTTTGAAGTGTTCGCCGTCGCTGCGCCAGCGTTTGCGGGCGTTCAGACCCTGGAGGAGTTGGAGCAGGTGCCCAGGCTGGGCCATGGCCGCTTGACGGAGTTGAGCGTGACCGACCCTGCCGGCGATGGGCATCAATACCGCGCAGGTCCGGCCGCCTTGGTGGCCGACAGTGCGGCGGTGCTCCAGGCGTTTGCGGTGCGTGGCCACGGTGTGGCGATCTTGCCACAGTGGCTTGTGCAGGAGGATTTGGAGGCGGGACGGCTGGTGCGTGTATTGGCGGACTATCGCTTCGCGCCCCAAGGGGTCTACGCGATGTATCCGGATACCCGGCATTTACCGCTTAAGGTGCGGGCGTTTATTGATTTTATGAAGGGTTAGAGTTTACCGCCCAACCCAAAGCGCTTCTTCAACACCTTCTCCAGCAACCCCTTGGGCAACAGCGCCGCCATCAATGGCAACGCCCGGCTGCCATTGCCCGACCTTAGCAGACGCGGTGGCTGCGCTTGCTGCACGGCCTTGAGCACATCCGCCGCAAATTCAGTGGCTGGGGTTGGCTTGTCCTGGGAGGCCTGGCTGCGCGCCCGAATGCCTTCGCGCAACGGCCACCAGGGCGATGTTTCGTTGATCAACAATTCGGCCTGGGCCCCGGCATTCTTCGCAAAATGGGTATTGATCGCACCGGGCTGCACTTCCATCACCCGCACGCCAAACGGTGCCAGTTCCATGCGCAGGGCATCGCTCAAGGCATGGACAGCGGCTTTGGATGCGCAGTAGGCGCCGGCGAACGGCGTCACCAATACCCCGGAAACGCTGCCGATATTCACCACCAGTCCTTTGCTGCGGCGCAACGCGGGAAACAGTGCCTGGGTGACGCCAACGATGGAAAACACATTGGTTTCGAATTGGCGTCGCATCGCCTCGGTGCCGCCATCGAGCAACGGGCCCATGGCGCCGTAGCCCGCGTTGTTGACCAGCACATTCAGTTCGCCCATTTGTTCGGCCAAGCGTTGCAAGGCGGCGCTGTCATTGACGTCCAACTGCACGGCATTGAAGCCAGCGGTAGCGAGGGCGGCGACGTCATCTGGCTGGCGGGCGCTGGCCCACACGTTGAAGCCTGCGGCTTTGAACGCGTCGGCGAGGGCGCGGCCGATGCCGCTGGAGCAACCGGTGATCAGTACGTTGGGCATGCATCATTCCTTTGTCAGTCCGAGAAACTGCCTTGCAGGTGCTCGGCGCGAAATTCCAGGGTTTGCGGGCGATAGCCGGGGCGCAGTGGCGGTGTGGGCAGGCAATCGTCCCAGGTGGCCCCGGCCTGCAACTCGCCGGGGCCTCGATAGCGTGGGGCGGCGTAGACATTGTCGGCCAGGTTGACCGTGTCGCCCGGCGCGTAGGCGGCCACGCGCCAGCGCAGTTCGGTCAACGGCACGTCGTTGCCGTTGTTGAGGGTCAATTTCAGTGGGCGGTCGGCCGGGCAGTCCTGCGGGGCATAGCTGATGCGCAACTCAAGGCGTGCCAGTTGCGCGGCTTCGCGGTTGTCCAGCCACACCACCCAGACGGCGACGAAACCCAGGCCGACGGCAGCCGCCAGCGAAACCGGCAGCGCCTTCGCCGGGTAGCGCAGCAGCAGGATCAGCCAGGTGATGATCAGGAGAACGCCGAAGAACATGGAGACCACCTCGAATGGGGAACGAGCATCCTAACTTAAGCGTAGGTGGGATTGGTTAACTTGAGTGCTGTGGTGGCCGTGCGGGCCTCATCGGGAGCAAGCCCCCTCCCACCTTTGATTTGTGAACACATTCAAATGTGGGAGGGGGCTTGCTCCCGATGACTTACTTACTGAGCAGCAGCGTCCACCTGCAAACCTTCGATGTGGGCCTCGACCAAGGCCAAGCCGGTTTCGGCTAATTGCAAGCTGGCCCAATTCAGGTAGCTCTGGTGTTCGGTGTATAGGTCCTGAGCAGCCAGGGTGAGGACTCGAGTGGTGCCCAGTACATGACTGGCATGTTCCAGCGCATGTTCGAGGGGAAGGGGCTGTACGCCAGGCAGGTGTTTTTCACTTCAATCAATAGGACCGTACAGTGCCCTGGTACTTGGTCTTGCATTTTCAGCAGAGCTCACAGCGTTCTGCTACTTGAGCTTACATTCGGGACAGGAACCGGAGCGCATTAAACGTCCACTTATCTGACGACCTACAGGGAGGTAGCGGCGACGTTCAACTCTTCTATGTAAGGTTTATTTCATGTTTGCAGCGACCGAAAACTCGACCCACCTTTCCCCCCCACAAAGCGTTGTTGCTCCAAACGCATTGGCCACCCAAACCGATATTGCCGTTGAAACATCTGCGCAACCCCCTGTTCACCTGCCACCGGTATTGACCTACGCGCCGGACGGTATTCCTCTTCCCACCTCGGCCGGCATACCCCCGGTCGGGGTGGAATACCCACGGCTCATGCAGCAATTCAAGGTTACCAATCAGGAGGCGTTTGTCACCCAACACGCCCTTCAGTCCCGCGACATGCAGCGTTTGCACGGTGAGCAACCGAGCTTCCAGGACTTCCTGCGCCAGCAAGTGGACCAAATGTTTCCGTACATGTCGACCCTGAAGCCACAAGACCTGGTCTTCAAGCGCTGGGTCGAGCAGGACGATGGCTCTATCAAAACACTGTCGTCCGAGCCGGTGCTGGACGCCTTGAACAGGAAGGTTGCGACCTTGCTGGCCAATCCTGGCCAGCAGCCCGTCGTTGACGATGTTGAACAGTCCGGCATTTTTACCCCGGACACGGACACTAGCCCGGGCACCCTCGTCACGCCACAGTTGACACTGGATACGATTGCCCAGCGCATGGTCACGCAGTTTCCGATGGCCCTTCAAACCTTCTGGACAACCCCCCGCCCGACGTTGAAAGACCCTCAGGTTCTGCAGGCCCCTCAAGACCAGTTGTTGACCTTGCACAAGCAACAACTGTCGACGCTGGCGGCATTGCGCGTGAGCGATGGAACACTGAGCGCGGCGAGCAAGCGGTTGATCGACGCAGCACTGCAATACCCCACGCTGGCTGAACGGGAAGCTGTCTTCCCCAATGGCGCACGCCCTGGTGTCTACCCGCTTACCGTTGATGACGGTAGCGAGCGGGGAGCCTTGATGGCGGGCTGCTTCCTAATCACCAGCACCGACGGTTCCGGGGCGACGCCCCCCGTCTGGACCAAAGGCCGGACCTTGGCACTCGATGAGACTAATGGGCCGGTCGTGCTGTACACCCCGGGTGAGGGGTTCGAGCAGTTTGCGACGCCAGCCCTGGCGCGCCAGGCGATTGCAGCGCGCCTTGATGAGGGGGGCACCGACGCGGACCTACTGTTGCAAACACTGCCGTTGTCGTTACAAAACAAGTCGGAACCGCCTTCTGGCGACGATGTGATGTTGAGCGCCGAACCCTTGACGGGGGATGTGCTGGCCGAGGGCATCCCCTGGATGCTCAAGCGTCAGCAGGAGGAAGTCGTTGCGAATCTCGCCCGGGTATCGACAGAGCCGGGAGCACTCAAGCGCATGGATGATGCCGCTGACTGGTCGTACCTGCTCAGTGGCGAAAACGCCATGGCGGCGCGAGATGAACAACTGGCTGACAAGCTGGCCCCCGAGTGGCTGAAAAACCTGAGCCCGGCCCAGGAAGCGTTGTTTGATTACCTGGAACACTCCGAGGACCGCAGTGCAAATGCGCTGGCGTCATCGCTGGCAACTCTTCCTTCTCTGGGTAGCTTTTCCCGCGATCGGATGAACGAAGCGATCAAACGGCAGTTCCCCGCTGCGCAGGTCGATGCGGACAAGCTGATGGTGCGGGTGAAAACCAGGTCCAATCCTCACTCTGGCGGGCAAAGCAGCAGTCATACGCTCACCGTCAAGCAGCACCGCGTATCGCTGACTGATCTGGCGCTGAAAAACCCCAGTGAGTTTCCAGCCGTCCAGCACGGCCATTTCAGCCGGTCCACCTTCGAACTGCCGCTGACCGATACTCACGGCAACCCTCTGCTGGGCGACGATGGCAAGCAGGTCGTCCTGGATACCGAGCAGCTCAAAGCGTTGGTCAACACTGCCGATGTGGGAGGCGCCTATACCGAGCTGCTTAAACAGGAGTTGGCCACGGATGCCGAGTCGGGTGCTGCCGGCGACGTCCGCAAAGCGTGGAAAACCCACCTGAGCGACATGCTGGATAAAGAGGCTTTTCTCGCAGCACTCAACCCCAATACCTACAACATAGACGCTACCCAAGACACCAGTACCAAACGAGGGGCGCAGTGGGTCGCGGCTGTTCTTGACTACCCGGACCCGGCTGACCGGCCTCTGGTGGATGGGAAAAAAATTGTCACCAGTGCCCTTATTCAGCGTGGGTTGCCGGTTCAGGGCGCGATGGTGATTGGCAATGACACAGACGCCTCGCTTGTACTGTGCACGCCGAATGCGCCCGACGGCGTGTGTTTTCGCGAATTGGCGGATGTGAATGCGCTGAACGCCTTGATGGAGAAAAAGGAGTGGAGGCTCTACACCGCGAGCAGAGCGTCGCCGGTCGATAAAAACGACGTGGTTAAAGCTGGCGAGGCGATCAAGGAGCGCGCATTCGATCCGACGAAGAGCCCATTGCGCACGCTGGATGCGCTCGTCACTGCATTCAAATTGACGAGCGCTCCGGTGACACTCAAACCCTTCGATGGCAACTTTCAGGATGAGCTGTACAAGCAGAAAGTGAAGTTGCTCATCGATCACGCGGACCACCAAAGCGTCAGCAGCGCAGAGGTTGCGCATCAATCGAGAATCAACAAGGTTCAGTTCGGCATTGAGGTGGCCTCCATCTTCCTTGATTTGTTGCCAGTGCTCGGAAAAGGCATCTCCATGGGGGTTCGCTTAGGAAAGGCTGGCGTGACGGCCTTGCGCGCCAATGCTCGAATCTTGCCGCGGCTGCTCAAAAGTCCGGGCGCGATGCGTGCGGTCTACTCGGATTTCACGATGGCCGCCTCTGGTATTCCCAATGTGAATGCCGTGCCGTTGCGGCCGGTGTTCAAAAGCCCGGTGGTGCCGCCAGCCCCTCCAGTCATCGCCAGAGCACCAACGGCCGGCACGAGTCCAAACCTTGATCTGAGCGCCTTTTCCGTGTCGGAAGATGTCATCAAAGGCCGCATTTTGAGGCCGGACGGTACCTATAATGTGGGCGATAATTTTTACGTGCGCTATACCGACAGTACCGGGGTCAACAAGGTGTATCAGATTGATTCGGCCTTCCACGCACGTGACGGGCGGGTCGCTATCGTGGATCCTCAGGCGCCATTGACGACGTCGAAGCTCTATAGGGTTCAAGCATTTCTGGGGTCTGCGGGTAACGGTGAGTGGCGATTGAGCCGATTGCCGGGCGGGGTTCCCACTGCTACGGGGACATCCCGGCCGAACAAGCGTCCGTTGGACCAAGGCAGCTTTTCAGGCAACGTCGACACGAATAACGCGACAAGTGCTCAACCGGCCAATAAGCAACCTAGAGTGGAGGGCGTCCCTGACGGTTTAAAGGCGCTGCTGGATCCACCGGTAAAAGGTCAGAATGTTTTTTATCACTACACCGGGAAAAATCCTCATCACGAAATCATGGGTGAGAAAGCCCTGACTTCTTCAGCGTCAGATTTTGATGGTCAACGTCTGCCCCAAGGTAAAGGCAGGCATTACTTTACGGACTTGGCGCCAGGAGATATGCCGACCAAAAAGATTTCCGAAACCATCTTTGGGAAGCGTAAATATCAAAATGCGTTGGATAAAATGTCGCACTACTATGAAATCAATACGTCGGGGTTGAACGTTATCCAAAGCTCTCATAACCCACATATTTTTTATGTGGAGACGAAGTTTGCAATTCCTTTGCAGTACCCAGCTGGTCCTGACCGTGTAATGGTCAATCGCGTTATTTCTCATGGGAAAACGCCGATTAAAATATAAGCCCATGGCGTTGGCCGGTATTGGGTAAGGGCCCATGATGGCTTTAAATTGACCACAAAGGCCCAAACAAAAAGCCCCCACCCAACCCACTGCGGATAGGGGACGCAATGGGTTGGGTGAGGGCTTCTTGTACGACTGTTTTATTGCGCGATAGTTTTCACCGAAACACCTCGTTCAACCGGTGTCGAGCGCCCGTAGATATCTTCGAACCGCTCGATATCGTCCTCACCCAGATAGCTGCCCGATTGCACTTCGATGATCTCCAACGGGATCTTGCCCGGGTTGCGCAGGCGGTGCACTGAGGCGATCGGGATGTAGGTGGACTGGTTCTCGCAGAGCAGGAACACGTTGTCGTCACAGGTGACTTCCGCGGTGCCGCTGACCACAATCCAGTGTTCGGCGCGGTGGTGGTGCATCTGCAGCGACAGGCACGCGCCCGGCTTGACCGAGATGTGCTTGACCTGGAAGCGGCCGCCCATGTCCACCGAGTCGTAGGAGCCCCACGGACGGTAGACTTCGCAGTGGTTCTGGGTTTCGCTACGGCCTTGCTCGTTGAGCGTGTTGACCATCTGCTTGACGCCCTGGACCTTGTCCTTGTGGGCAATCATCATCGCGTCCTTGGTTTCCACCACCACGATGTTGTCCAGGCCGATCACCGATACCAGTTTGCCGTTGCCATGCACCATGCAGTTGCGGCTGTCCTGGATCACCACGTCGCCTTTGCTCACGTTGCCGTTGGCGTCTTTATCATTGACCGCCCACAGCGAGGCCCAGCAACCCACGTCGCTCCAGCCGGCGCTCAATGGCACCACGCAGGCACGCTGGGTTTTTTCCATCACTGCGTAGTCGATGGAATTGTCCGGGCAGCAGGCAAAGGTGGCGTCGTCGAAGGTCACGGTGTCGTGGGTCTGCTCGCTGCGCTCCAGGGTCAGTACGCAGGTGTCGTAGATGTCCGGATCGTGCTTTTTCAGCTCTTCGAGGAAGCGGCTGGCGCGGAACAGGAACATACCGCTGTTCCAGAAGTAACCACCGCTTTTGACGAACTCGATGGCGCGCTTTTCATCGGGCTTTTCCACGAACTGCTGCACGCGGCTCACGCCTTCGGGCAACAGCGAGTCGTTGGTGGACTTGATGTAGCCATAGCCGGTTTCCGGACGGGTTGCCGGTACGCCGAACAGCACCATCTCGCCACGCTCGGCCGCCACGGTGGCCAGGGCCAGCGCACGTTGCAGGGCTTTCTGGTCGTCGATCACGTGGTCGGCGGGCAGCACCAGCATCAGCTCGTCACGGCCTTCGTTGACCAGCATCATCGCGGTCAGGGCCACGGCCGGTGCGGTGTTGCGGCCAAAGGGCTCCATCAGGATGCGTTGGCATTCGAGCTTACGTGCGCTCAGTTGCTCGTTGACGATGAAGCGGTGGTCCTTGTTGCAGACCACGATCGGGGAGTCCATGCCTTCGAACACCAGGCGCTCCAGGGTTTGCTGGAACAGCGTGTGTTCGCCGGTCAGGGCCAGGAACTGCTTGGGGAACTGTTTACGCGAAAGCGGCCAAAGACGTGAGCCGCTACCACCGGAAAGGATTACTGGGATCATGGGTGTTTCTCCTTGAATCAGTTTGGGTCAGAGCTACGAAGGTTTGTCGTTTCACTCTTGTTTTTGTCTCGGTCCTGAGTTGAAAACCGGTCAGTGTGGGAGCTGGCTTGCCTGCGATGGCGCCTACAAGACCGCCATCGCAGGCAAGCCAGCTCCCACAAGGGGACGTGTCAACTCAGGGAAATAATCAGCGGGTCGACACTGGGCGCTTGACCCAGACTGGCGACAGGCTCGAACCGGAACCGGTGACATACAGCACCGCTGCCTCACCACGCTCCAGGGCCACCGGCTTCACATCGCCGACCTTCTTGTCACCGTCATACAGCGCCAGGCTCACTTTCACCGGGTTGATTTCACGTTCGCCACGGCCCTTGGCGGCCACCGACTTGACCACATCGGTCTTGCCGTCGGCAGTTTTCAGGCTCAGGGCCTTGTCGCTGAGGTTCTGCACGCGTACCAGGGATTTCTGCTTGTTCTTGAATGGCGGTTCTTCGATCAATTGCGGCTGGCCGCTTCCGCTGTTGACCAGGGTGTAGTAGTGGTCGGCGGCGAGTTTGACCGGCACGGTCTGGCTGCCGACCTTGGCGCTGTAGTCACCGCCTGGCATGAAGCTGAAGTCGCTGCTGGCCAACGGTGCAACGTCGCTGAGGTTGGTGGCGCCGACGGTGGCGCTGACTTCCTGGTTGCTGGCGTTGTAGATGCGCACGAAGCTGGAGCCCTTTGGCGCGGTTGGGCCGTAGAGGGCGGCGTCACCACCGGCGAAGGCGGACATTGATACGAAGCTCAGGCCGGCAGCGATAGCCAGGGTCTTGGCGAGACGACGAGGAGTAGTAGTGAAAGTCATGTGAGTTACCTCTCTTTCAGTTTTGCGCCCGGTCGGGCGTCTCGGATTTAGTGTTGATTGCCATGTTCTGTTGGCGCGAACCGGCTTGTTTAAGCTGCGCAACCCACGCTGGGTCGGCGTCACCGATTTCGTTATTCACGGGCAGATAGCGTTCGGGGAATTCCCAGATCAGCAGCTGGGGCGGGTTGTTCTTGAAATCGTCACTTTTGAGGTAGCTGAGCATCGGCAGGATCGGGCCGTGGCCGTCTTCGGCGTAGCTGACCACGTCGCTGTGCAAGGCTTGCTTGAGCGCGCCCACGAAGTTCCAGTTGGGGTTGGCGCTGTAGCTGGTGCCGACCAGGGCCACCGGGGTTTCGCTGTCGCTGAACAGCGCGTCATCACCTTTTTCTTCGGCCAGGTGCGTGACGCGTTTTTCCAGCGGCTCTTTAGGCGGCATCAGGTTTTCGAACAGCGGGTCCAGGGGCAGGAACAGACGCAGGTCGCCTTTGTGTGGCTCGATCTTTTCGGCCTCGGTGACAAAACGCTGCGGCTCGCCACTCAGCGGGGTCTTGTCTGCAATCGCCTTGGCCAGTTGCTTGGCGGCGATTTCCGCACCGTCCGGAGTCCAGTGAGTGTCTGTACGCAGAAACACCTGCTTGCCACCCAGCTTGGCCTGTTGCAGCGGGCCGAGCAGGTCGGGAGCCGGGATGTTGTCGGCGGCGACCCGGGCGTGGAAGTCCTGGTACAAGTTGGCGTGGATGCTCGCCGGCTTCACCTCACCCAGGTGTTCCGGGTACAGGCGCACCTTGGCCGGCACAATCGCCATCACCAGTTGGATGCCTTGGGCCTTGAGTTTCTGGCGCACGCCTTCGACCAGTGCGTAATTGCCTTCAAGGTTCTGGTCTTCGTTGACGGCGGGATTGAACTCCTCGTCGCTGTACAGCCAGTGGTCGCGGCCCAGCACTACGCCAGGGCGACCTTCATTGAACAGCTTGTAGTCCAGCGCAGCCCACAGGTTGGTGCCCAGGCGCTTGATCGGGAACTCCTCGTCATAGTGAGTCTCGACGGCTTTGGTCCAGCGACCGTTAAGCACCGTGGCATCAGCGTTGGTGCTGAAGCCAAAGAAGCTGCGCAGTGACCACGCCCCCAGTGCCAGCAGCAGCACCAGGAACAGGCCGATATAGAGGACGCGTAATGAACGGGTCATGGTCGGCTCCCTCAGAATTGGAAGTAAAGGAACGGCGAGAAACTCTGCGCCGACAGTTTCAGGATCGACGCCACGAACAGCAGCAGCACCGCAGCGCGCATGGCGTAGCGTGGCCAGTCAGCGGTCCAGTAGGCCGGTTGCACAGCGGCGTCACGGCCCACGCTGAAACCGGGCTCGTGAATGCTGCCTGGGTTGTCGCCCGGCACCGCCTTGATCAGGCTCGGATCGGCCGGCTTGGTCTTGTCGGCTGGGCGGTTGGTGTAGAAATCGCGCAGGCCGAAGAACGCCAGGGTTGCGTAGGCCACGACCAACGTTGCCACTTGCAGGCCGGTAAGGTTGGCGCGGTTGAGTTCCGACAGCGACCATTCGCTGAAGCTGAACATCGCACCGTACATGCGGCCTGCGACGTGCAGGTTTTCGGCGCGGAAGATCACCCAGCCCATCACCACCAGCAGGAAGGTGAAGGCCCAGCGCAACACGTTGAAGCTGCGCGGCGCAGTATTGAGGCCGATGGCTTTTTCAATCGCCAGCCACATGCCGTGCCAGGCGCCCCACACGATGTAGGTGATGTTGGCGCCGTGCCACAGGCCACCGAGCAGCATGGTCAGGAACAGATTGCGGTAGGTGGTCAGCGTGCCTTTGCGGTTGCCGCCCAGGGTGATGTACAGGTAATCACGCAGCCAGGTAGAGAGGCTGATGTGCCAGCGCCGCCAGAACTCGGTGATCGACTGGCTGATGTATGGCTGCTTGAAGTTTTCCATGAAGCGGAAACCCATCATCAAGCCCAGGCCGATGGCCATGTCGCTGTAGCCGGAGAAATCGAAGTACAGCTGCGCGGTGTAGGCCAGCGCGCCGAGCCAGGCGTCACCAGTGGTGGGATTTTGCAGGGCGAAGCAATGGTCGGCCACCACCGCCAGGGTGTCGGCAATAAATACCTTCTTGATGAAACCCTGCATGAACCGCGTGCAACCCTCGGAGAACTTGTCGAGGGTGTGGGTGCGGTTGTTGAACTGGTCGGCCAGGTCGCGAAAACGTAGCACGGGGCCGGCGATCAGGTGCGGGAAGATTGCCACGAACGCCGCGAAGTCGATCAGATTGCGGGTCGCCGGGGTATCGCCACGGTACACGTCGATGATGTAGCTGATGGACTCGAAGATGTAGAACGAGATCCCGATCGGCAACAGCACGTGGGTGAGAATGAACGGCTCCAGGCCCGCTGACTTCATCATTACATTGATGCTGTCGACGCCGAAGTTGGCGTACTTGAAGTAGCCGAGGATGCACAGGTCGACCGCCACGCCGAGCAGCAGCCAGCGCTGCGCCGGCTTGGTGCGCACGCCGGCGGCACCGACCTTGAGGCCGATCCAGTAATTCCACAGCGTGACGGCGGCGAACAGCGCCAGGAAGTCCACTCGCCACCAGGCGTAGAACACGTAGCTGGCAATCAGCAGCAGCAGATTGCGATAGCGTTGCCCGCTCAAGTAGTACAAGCCGAGAAAGATCGGCAAGAACAGAAACAGGAACACATTGGACGAGAAAACCATCCCGATCTCTCCATGTTTAACCAACAGTCAAGGGCCAGAGCCCCCCCAAACCCCCCCACGATTTCGGAGGAGGTTGTATTGCAATTTCACTGAAGGAACCGGGTTAACGGTGGGAGCTGGCTTGCCTGCGATGGCGGTGTATCAGTCGACATCAATGTTGAATGTCAGACCCCTATCGCAGGCAAGCCAGCTCCCACAGTTGGACCGAGTCCAACCGGGAGCTATGTATCAGCTGCCTTTGTTGCCTTTTTCGTGCGCCGGGTCGTACACCTTGGTCAGGTCGCCACCCAGGCGGAACGTCTTGAAGGGTTGCATCCCGTGCTTGCGCTCGATCACATCCGGCGCGCAGGTGTAGAGGGTGCAGAAGGGTTCAAGCCAGGCGAATTTCATGTCCTGCTTCAAGTCCTTCATGTCCTGCTCTTTACCGTTCTTCTGCTCGAAGATGTCCGGATCTTTCACCCCGGCCAGCACCTTGTCGCCCAGGCGCTTGAGCGCGCTGTTGTTTTCCTGGCGCAGGTCCACACCGTTGACCAGGGCAAAACTGGCGATCATCGACAGCGGCGGCAGGGCGTAGTTGTGGTACGACAAGGCGCGTTGCTGACGCTTCAATTCGTTCGGCAGGAAGCCTTGGTCATCGACCTGGTTCACACCGACCTTGTATTCCTTCACGGCCCAGTCAAACAGGTCGCGACGGTTGGTGGCGATGGAGGTCGCCATCACCGACCAGGCGGCCCAGTAAGAGTGGTTGTTGGTTTTTTCCAGGGGCAGGTTGTCCCAGTCGCTCACCACCTGATCGGCCAGCTTGTTGAACCAGGCTTCGATCAGTTGCGACTCCTGCTGATGGTTGGCCAGCGGGTGAGATTCGGAGAACTTCAGGCGTACATAGGCCGAGGCCATGCTGCCCAGTGCCCATTTGCGCATGGACTTGCCGGTGTGGTTGAAGTCCTTGGACATCAGTGCGTCGGCCTTGGCCCACGAGACCAGCCAGTTCAGGGTGCATTCGAGCTGCTGCGGGCGACCGTCGCGCATGAACTGCATCACCCGTTTGCTGGTGTCTTTTTCCAGCTTGGTGATGTCGGCGGTGCTATCGCGGAAGGCTTTTTCCGACTGCACGTTCAGCGTGGAGCGCGCCTTGTCCGAACCTTCGTACTTGCTGCGAAACTGCAACGGCCCGGTGTAGGGCGTCGGCATGGTGTCGCAGTTTTCCTTGAAGTCGCCGGTCTTGAACGCTTCGATCGGTGCGAAATAGCCCTGGGGCGGGCGCAGCGGCGCGGCGGCGTTGGCTGCCCCGGCGAAGATCGCCAGGCCCAGTAACGATGGAATCAATAGCTTCTGCATAAGTAACCTCATTGCCCAGTTGAAGCGGTCTGCTGACCACCGCTTGGGAATACGTTGCGTGTGCAAATTTTCGCTTCGACTTTCTGCGCGGCAGCACCCTTTTCCGGGCCCTGCACTTCCACGGCCAGCAAGTTCTGCGAGGCCCAGTCTTCATCGGTGCGCAGTTCAAAGGCGAAACGCCCGTCTGTATCGGATGTCTCGGGTTTCTCGATCTTGATGTCCTCGTGGCGACCGTTCATGTACCAGAGGGTGGCTTGCAAGGTTTTTACCGATGGATCGGCGAAGCGGATATCGACCTGATGGTTGGCGTTGCGCAGGTCTTTGTTCGCGCTGTTGACCATCAGTTCGTTCTTGCCGGGCTTGAGGGTGGTGCTGGCGGACATCTGTGCAGGCTTGCCTTCGCAACCGTTGTCCAGCAGCGCCATCATCTGGCGGTAGATGGTTTCCTGGTCGAGACGGTACAGCGGCGAGAATTCCCAGATCAGGATCTTCGGTGGGGTCTTCTGGAACTCGTCGCTGCCCAGGTACTGCAACATCGAGCCTTCCAGGCCACCGCCGGGGAAGGCGACGTTGAGGATGTCGGCACCGATTTCTTCTTCGAGGAAACCGGCGAAGTTGTAGTTCTTGCCGCTGTGGCTGGTGCCCACCAGGGTGATCTGCGGGTTGCCCGAATCGCTGAACAGGTCACCGTCACCGGCTTCGCCCTTGGGCTCGGTGGTGAACTGGTCCATGTACTGGATCGCATAGCTGGTGCCGCACAGTTGCCCGGCCATGTTGTGCAGGGTGCCGGTCTTGCCCATGCGGCCCGAGCGCTTGGTCTCGAATTCGCGCTTGGGAATCTCGGCGTACTCCGGCATCTGCTTGACCTTGGCGGCGACGATCTTCGCCGTGCGCTGGGCGCCGTAGGGGGTCCAGTGCTGGTCGCCGCGGAAGTAGAAGTCGTGAGCCGGCAGCTCGTCCGGCAACTGCTCGTTGGTCAGCGGCGACAGGTCCGGCACCACGTAGCCCATCTTGGCGAAACGGCCAAGCATGGTCTTGTAGTTGGTCAGCGCCTTGTCGAAGTCGAACTTGGCTTTTTCTTCAGGGTTGAGCTTGTTGCGGTTCACCAGGCCACGGGTCGGCTGGTAGACCACCACCAGTTCCACGCCCTTGGCCTTGAACGCATCGTGCAATTGCTGCATGCGTTTGTAGCCGGCCGGTGTGGTGTCGAATTCGGTGCGCAGGTCTTCCTGGGTTCGGAACAGCCAGTCGCCCTGGGCTTGTACCAGGGTGGTGAAGTTCTGCTGGTAGCGCGTGGTGTAGTTCTTCGCGTCATGGGCGGCCGGGCACAGGCTGCAGCACGGTTCGGCGGTGAAGGTCGGTGCTTTCACTTCATCGGCGCGCACGCCCTGGCTGGCTGCCAGCAGGCCGAGGGTCAGACCCGAGAGGCTCAACAGCTTGATCATGTGTGGGTGCATAAGGGTCATCCTCAGTCCTGCAATTCGGTCTGGCGTTCGACGGGGTCGATCAGCACGGCTTTCTGCTGGCGCACCAGCAGGTCGAGAATTTCTTCCTGGCGATCGCCCAGAATGCCGGAGAAGCTGATACCGCTGGATTTGGTCGGCGCCAGCATCGACACGCGATACAACTCGATACTCAACGGCGAATCGATGGACAGCGGCCCGCTGCCGTTACCCGCCAGCTCACCACCCACCACGATCAGCGAGACCTTGGCATCGAACGGGTCGAGGGCGATGTCGCGGTCGGTGTCGGTCAAGTCCTTGATGTGGCCGTACACGCCGGTCAGGCCGTTGGCCATCGAGGTATTTTCGTAGAGCTTGATGTTCACGCTGTTACGCACGCGGATACCGTGGCGACGGTTGCTGATCACCTTGTTGCCCCACAGCAGGTTGTCACCGCTCTCATAGAGGGTGATGCCGTCGGTGTGGTTGCGGTAGATCTCGTTGTCGGCGATCAGGTTGTTGACGCTGTTACGGTCGATCACCAGGCCCGAGAGCTTGTTGTCGTAGCTGCGGTTATTGAAGATGAAGCTGTCGTTCACTTCCCGGGAAATGATGATGCCGTGCTTCTTCTTGGTGCCGTATACGGTGTTGTCGGCGATGATCAGGCCGTGGGAACGGTCATGGGGGTCAATGCCGTAGACGATGTTGTCTTTGTAGGTATTGCCCTTGATCACAAAGCCCGTGGTCTCGTAGCAGTAGAAGCCGTACCACATGTCCGAGAACTCGGAGTCGATGATCCAACCGGTCGGCTCAGGACGCTTGAGCACCTTGGCCATGTTCGGCGTGTACTGGGAAATACTCACCCCGTAGGACTTACTATTGGCGTAGCCGAAGCTGGCCATCTTGGTCTTGGAGATATAGGTCTCAGTGCCGCCCCAGGCCAGCAGGAACGGGCGGAATTCCTTGGGCGACTTGAACAGGGCAGGGCCGTTGGTTTTTTCATTCCAGCCGGTGACCTTGGTGTCACGTACGAACAACTGGCCGTCGTTGATCAAAAACGAGCCGGCTTGCTGGGACAGGCGCAATTCCTGGGTGTTCTTGTCGATATCGAGGATGCCTTTGCGGCCCACCACAATCGGTAGCTTGGCCAGGAACACTCCCGGCGAAGTCTCGCTGAAGTACTGCTTGGGCACCTTGCCCAGCAGGTCCTTGAGGTTCATGTAGCCGTCGTCGACAAAGATCGCCTGAGGAATGCCATGCTGGCGCACCACCCACTCGGCCATCTTGTTATCGCCACCGATAAAGTCCTTGAGCGCGTCTTCCTGCATCATGCGGCGGATGCTGATCTTGCCCGCCTTGGTCTTGATGATCTTCTTTTCCATGGCCGCGGCGGTGTAGCCCGACAGATCGGGCAGCGCCGGCTTGGCCATTTCCAGCGGCGCGGTGGGCGGGCTGGAAATGGTGTAGGTCTTGGCCTGTTGCAGTTCCTTGGCGATGATCGGCGCCTTGGCCGCCGTATCGGCAAACGCTGTGGCGCTGGCCATCAGCATTGCCGCGACGAGTAGGCTTTGAGCATTCATGGCGCAGGCTCCCATCAGAATTTCCAGACCACGTCGACAAACGCGCGGTGCATGTAGGAGTCGACCTGGCTGCCATAGGCGTCGCCCGGCTTGAACACGCCGGCACGCAAGCGCACCAGGGCCGATGGCTCGTCGATCGACTGGCTCAGCGCGGCGGGCAGCAAGCCTTTCTTGAAGTACTTGGTGACCACCAGGTCCATCTCCTGGCCGAGGTCCTTCTTGCCATCTTCCAGCGGCAGGGAGGTGCTGGAGAGGATCGCGCCGGTGACGTCATCGGTGTTGTTTTGCACCGCATCGATACCGTTGCTGCCCACCGGCTTGTTGCCGTCCACGCGCCAGAACTTGTGGTACACCAGGCTGGCGTCGTAGTCCTCGCGCAATTGCCAGGAACCGAACAGGCTCATGGACTGCATGTTGTTCATCTCGCCGCGATACGCTTCGCCGAAGCGGTGTACGCGGGACTGGGTGCCGGTCCAGTTCGAACGGTTGCTTTGCAGGCCGTTCTGTTCGTATTCGGCGCTGGCACGGGAATAGGCCGCGCCGACTTGCCATTGCGGGTCCAGGCGCAGGCGCACACCGATGTCGGTGGCCCAGCCGCTGAGGTCATCGCTGCGCTTGGCGCTGGTGGGGCGCGTGCCGTCGGCGTTCAAGGCGTTGACCTTGTCGCGGTCCCCGCGCATACCGGTGATGCTGGCCCAGTAGTTGACGGTGTTGGTATTGCGCCAGTTATAAGCATCGCTGTTGGCTTCGATGCCGAGCCAGGTCAGGTCGCCGTTTTCGCGCTTGTCCAACGGGTCACTGGCCACACCCGGTTCGGCGTAATCGAGCTTGCCGTCGTCATGAGTGTGGTGGCCGCGCAGGCCGATCCACTGGCCCGGCGTCCACTGGTAGGCGGCGTCGGCGTAGAAGTGCTGGCGGTCTTTGTCGACCGGCGAGAGTTCCTTGAGGTCGGTGCGGTATTCGCTGAAACGTTCGGCGGCGCCGACATTGGCCTTGAGCAAGGTGGTATCGAAGGTCCAGTTCAGTGCTTCGATGTTGGTGTCGCGCCATTGGCCGTCGTCATTGCGCAGGCGCTGGCGACCGAACTTGAGGATCTCGCCGGGGTAGGGCGTGAAGCCGCTGTAGCCGACCCAGAACTCGCGCAGGGCCAGGTAGTTTTTCTTGGCCTTGCGGTCGTCGTTGCTCGATTGTTCGGTGGTGTCATCGGCCGACTGTTGCAGGGTGTCGGTCTCGATGATGTCGCTGGACACGACGGCCTGGCCCATGGCGTAGGCACTCCACGCGCCGCTTTCGCCGTAGATCCAGGGGCGCAGGTCAAGGCCGATACCGTTGACGTCGCCGCCTTTCTGGGTGCCCAGGTCGCGGTCGTCTTCGGACTGCGCGGTGGCTTTGACTTCCAGGCCGAAGTTCTTGGCTTCGGTCAGCGCGGCCAGGGTCGGGCACGACCACAGCAGGGCGAAGGACAGGCCGATACCGGCCTTGACGAATGGGTTGAGCTTCATAGGGATTCCTCGCCGTCTTCTTCTTGCAGGGCGTGCAGTTGCAGCGTGCTTTGGGCCAGGGTGCCGCGGGCGGCCAGTTCCTGTTGCACCAGGCGTTGGCCCTCGGCGCGTTGCTCAGGGGTCAACGGCGCTTCGAGCTGGGTGGCCAGGTCATTGGCCTCTGGCGTGTCCTGGGCCTTGGCCAACTGGCTGAAGACATAGGCGTTCAATGGGTCGGGCTTGGTGCCCTTGCCTTGGGAAAACAGTTGGGCAATGGCAAAGTCGGCGCTGTTCTGGCCGTTGCGCGCAGCGGTCAGCAAGTGGTCCAGGGCCTTTTGCGGGTAAACCTTGCCCAGGTAGCCACGGCGGTAGATCTGGCCGAGGTAGTAATCGGCGGCCACTTCACGGCCCACGGCTTTTTCGAAATGCGCCTCGGCGGCCTTGGCGTCGGCCGGCACCCACTTGCCTTCGTAGTAGAGCTTGCCCAGCAGCAATTCGGCGCGCGGCTGGTCGGCGGCGCGGCCGTTGTCCAGGTACTTCATCATCTGCTCGACATCGCCCAGTTCGGGGAAGTCGTAGAGCAGCTGCGCCAGGCTGACCCAGGACGCCGGGTAGCCGGGGGCGATTTTTTCAAGCAATGCCTGAGCGGTTTTTTCGTCCGGCGTGCCGAGGCTGGCATCACCGAGTACGCGGGCGACGCTGTCGACGCGCTGGGCGGTGACTGTGCCACGGCTGTAGCCGGCTTCCATTTGCTTGAGCAGTTCGGCCTGTTGTTCCGGCTGGGCTTTTTTCTGGTAGACCGTGGCCAGCTCGACATAGCAGATATCGGTGGTGTTCAACGCGGCCTTGCAGATGCGCTCGATATCATCCAGGTGCTGGTCGTAAGTGCCCTGGGTGCGATACAGCAGCACCTGGGCCAGGCCGGCTTCCGGGTAACCGGCCGCTTGCCATTTGCTGATCTGCTGCTGGGCATTCACGTTGGGGAAGCTGTGCGGGTATTGCAGGTACAGCATCGCCAGCGGGATCAGGGTGTTGCCTTCGCCATTGGCGAAGGCTTTTTTCAGCAGGCTTTCGGCTTCATGGTGCTCGGCCTCAGTGGCGCCAGGCTTGGCCGCCAGCAGGCGACCCAGGCGTGCCTGGGCACGCGGCGAGGTGTCTGCCGCTGCACGGTAAGTGGCTTCGGCCTGCTTGATTTGCGCCGGGTCGCGGGTACCGACCTGGATATCGGCCAGGCCCACCTGGGCCTCGCTGTAGCCCAGGTCTGCCAGTTGCTGGTAATTCTGCTGCGCGGTGACGGTGTCGCCGCGTTTCAGCGCTTCATTGGCCAGGCGTTGGTCGGGCAGGCCGGCGCAACCGGCCAGGCTCACGGCCAGTGCCAGCGCGCAGTACGCAGAGGCCAAGTGAAATCTGCTCTGTGTGGGAGCTGGCTTGCCTGCGATGGCATCGCTGCGGCGCAACTGATGCACCGAGTCGCCTGCATCGCGGGCAAGCCCGGCTCCCACAGAGGTCAGCGGTGTTGTTGGAATAGGGTTCACAGGCATGTCCTCGCTTACAGACCGTGAGCCATGGCTTTGTCGATCAGCCAGTTCAGCGATGGGCCACGGTCACTGGTGACTTCCACCGGGCGACCGGCATAGGTGCTGTCCAGCGGTGCGTCGGGCTTGATCTGCACACGGATGTCAGAGGACAGGTCGGCGCTGTTCAGGCTGGTGCTGCTGACGATGGTGCCGGTGCGAACCTGTTCTTCGTCGGCGACCTGGAAGCTCACCGGCGTACCTGGACGCACATCGCCAAACTGGCGGTAGGTGAAGCGGGCTTCGACGTTAGCCTGGCTGCCACGCGGCACCAGTTGGAAGATCACATCGCCCTTGCTGGCGTACTGGCCGTCGGCGACCAGTTGCTGGGCGACCACGCAATCGCATGGCGAGGTGAGGGTGCCGGTCATTTGCTTGCCGAACAGCTCTTCAACCTTGGCCGGTTGCAGTTGGTCTTCGTCCAGGTGGCCCTTGAGCACGTCGAGCATACTGGTGCTGAACGTCGCCAGTGGCGCGCCCTTGGCCGCTACCGAGTCACCTTTGAGCAGGCTCTGCACGGTGCCGTCACGCGGCATGGTCACGTTCATGCCCGGTACGCTCACAAGGCCGGCCTGGGCGTGGCTGACGAAGTACATGCCGTACAGCGATTTGAAGACAAAACCGAAGGCGGCCAGGCCAACCAGGAAAATCGCCAGGCTGAACGTCACCGCACGCAGGCGACCGAACGCGGTCATGCCACTGCCGCCGTCCTTGACCTTGCGCGCCTTGGTGAAGTTGTCGCGTTGCAGCGTCGCCAGCACGTCGCCCATGGTCACAATGTCGCCGGACAAGTGCGAGGTGATCAGGTGGCGCAGGGTGGAAATATCCTGGGCATCGAGGTTCTGGAACTGGCAGCCGGTGCGGCCGGTCTGGCGGTCGTAGGAGCGGATTTGCAGCTCCACGTCCATGGCCAGGCCGAGGTTATCGATCACGAACTGCAGGCGGCCCTTGTGCACTTGGCCGACGGTGAGCGGCTGGGTGGCGGTAAAGGCCAGGCCACCGGCGGACAGGTCGATCACGCGTGCTTCAGTTGGCGTGCGGTCGCTGTTGAAGAAGCGCAGCTTGGCCGGGATTTTGACCCGGGCGTGCTGGCGCTGGGCTTCGGATTCGTGGACAACGTTGGCGTTTACTTGGCTGTTCATAGTATTCGATTTCCTAGTTAATTCAGGCTTGGCAGGGTCAGACCATCATCAGCAACACGGCAACGAAGATGCTGCCGGCGGAGAAGGTCATGGTCCGAGACGACCAGGTGTTGAACCAACGTTGAAAGCTGGCCAAATCGCGGGTCAGTTTGGTGTCCTGGCGGGTCCAGGACTGTTGATCAAGGCGGAAGAACACGTAGATCTTCACCAACGCGCCCATGATCTGGTTGTAATAGAGAATCAGCGGGTAGGCCGGGCCGATCTTGTGGCCCGAGCACGACAGCAACAGGGTCAGGATCAGGCGGGTGATACCGATCCACAGCAGGTACGCGAGGATGAACGCGCCGCCATACTTGAACGTGGCGATCATCGCCACGGTCAGGCCGAGCAGGGAGGTCCACATCGACACGCGCTGGTCGAACAGCACCACGCTGGTGAACAGGCCGAGGCGACGCACGCCCAGCCCGAGGGCACGGGAGTTCTGGCGCAGGTTGTTGCCGTACCAGCGGAACATCAGTTTGCGGCTGGCTTTGATAAAGCTCTTTTCCGGCGGGTGTTCCACGGTGTTGATCGCGGCGTCCGGTACGTAGAAGGTGTCGTAGCCCAGGCGCATCAGGCTGAACCAGCTGGACTTGTCATCGCCGGTGAGGAACTTGAAGCGCCCCAGGCGCCAGTGTTGCAGCGAGTCGCTTTCCACGTCGGCGATAAAGCCCGGGTCAGTCACTACGCTGGCGCGGAACACCGACATGCGCCCGGTCATGGTCAGCACGCGCTTGGACAGAGCCATGGAGCACATGTTGATGTGGCGCTGGGCGAAGCGCAGCTTGTGCCACTCGCTCATGATGTAGCCGCCGCGCACTTCGCAGAATTCGTTGGTGGTCAGGCCACCGACATTGCCGAACAGCTGGAACCAGGGGACGGTCTTGCGGACCACGCCTTCGGCGAGCACGGTGTCGCCATCGATCACAGCTACCACGGCACGGTCATCCGGCAGGTGGCGCGAGATGGCGCGAAAACCGAAGGCCAAACCGTCACGCTTGCCGGTACCGGCGATGCGCACGAAGTCGAGCTTGACGTGAGCCGGCGGGTTCATCTTTTCCCAGAGGCTTTTCACCAGCAGCTCATCGGACATTTCCACCAGCGAGCAGACCACGGTGGTCGGGAAGCCGCATTCGATGGCTTCGCGAATCACCGAGCTGTACACCTGGGCGGTGGTCAGCGCATCGATACGAAAACTGGTGACCATCAGGAACACGTGGGACGGGTCGGCGGCCTTGCCCAGCTTGCGCACTTTGCGGCGCAGGTGCGGGTACACCACGTAGAGAAACAGCATGCCGCGAAAGAAATGCGTCGCACCCATCGAGTAGCGCCAGATACCCACGGCGCCAATCAGGAAAATAAAATTCTTCGATTGCGAATCGAAAGTACTCGCCGGCAACAGCAGGGCGAGACCCATCAACAGGCTGAGGAATAACAGCCAGCCGGCCGATTGCAGAAATACATGTTTTAACTTGGACATAAGCGTCATCCGGAAGGGGAGGAGGCTTCAGGCTGCAAGTGCTGGGGTAAGCCACTGGCAGCCTGAAACTTGCCGTTGCTGTTACCAGCAAATACCTTCAGTACGGCCACTCACGCTGGTGGCCTTGGACATGAAGCCCACCAGGTCGACCACTTGCTTGCCTTCCGGAGCGTTATGCGCCAGGGCACGGAACTTCTCGTCACGGTTACCGAGGATGATCACGTCGGAGTTGTTGATCACATCATCGAAATCCGAGTTGAGCAGGGACGACACGTGCGGGATCTTGCCTTCGATGTAGTCCTTGTTCGCGCCGTGCACACGGGCGTACTCGACGTTGCTGTCGTAGATGCTCAGGTCGTAGCCCTTGCCGATCAGCATTTCCGCCAGTTCTACCAATGGGCTTTCACGCAGGTCATCGGTACCGGCCTTGAAGCTCAGGCCCAGCAGGGCGACTTTGCGCTTGTCGTGGCTGGAAACGATGTCGAAGGCGTTCTGTACCTGGGACTCGTTGCTGCGCATCAGCGAGTTGAGCAGTGGTGCTTCCACGTCCAGGGAACCGGCGCGGTAGGTCAGGGCACGCACGTCTTTTGGCAGGCACGAACCGCCGAAGGCGAAGCCTGGGCGCATATAGTACTGGGACAGGTTGAGGGTCTTGTCCTGGCAGACCACTTCCATCACTTCACGACCATCGACGCCGACGGCCTTGGCGATGTTGCCGATCTCGTTGGCGAAGGTGACCTTGGTGGCGTGCCACACGTTGCAGGTGTACTTGATCATTTCGGCGACGGCGATGTCCTTGCGGATGATCGGCGCGTCGAGTTCTTCGTACAGCGATTGCAGGACATCGCCGGAAGCTTTATCGAACTCGCCGATGACGGTCATCGGTGGCAGGTCGTAGTCGGCAATGGCGGTGGACTCACGCAGGAATTCCGGGTTGACCGCAACGCCGAAGTCGACGCCGGCTTTCTTGCCGGAGCAGTCTTCGAGGATTGGAATCACTACGTTGGCGACAGTGCCCGGGAGGACGGTGCTGCGCACCACGATGGTGTGGCGGGTGGTCTTGTCACGCAGGACAAAACCGATCTCGCGGCATACCGACTCGATGTAGTTCAGTTCCAGGTCGCCGTTCTTCTTGCTGGGCGTGCCGACGCAAATCATCGACAGGTCGGTATCGCGAATCGCCTCGGCGAAGTTGGTAGTGCCACGCAGTCGGCCGGTCTGGATACCCTGGCTCAACAGCTCGCCCAGACCCGGCTCAACAATCGGCGATTTACCCGCATTGATCAGGTCGATCTTTTCCTTGGAGATGTCTACGCCGACCACTTCGTGGCCACGGGCAGACAGGCAACCGGCACACACGGCGCCAACGTAACCCAAACCAAATATGCTGATGCGCATCGCAATTACCTCTTTGTTTAATTCATGCCATTAAATGGCCGGAGTTCATGTTTGCAAGCGTCACTGATGCCGCGAAAGTTAGGCGAATAGACGCCGACTTACCGCGTGCAGGCATGTTGAATAACGAGTGACTAACTATTGCACTCAAGTTGTGCGCAACGAGGCCTTATTATTGGGGCTTGCCCTGAAATGCAGCCGTGCTTCCTTGGAGGAAGGCTCCGGCGCCGGTGCGGCAAGGTTTTGATGAAGGCAAAATGCCTTTTTTATCAATGCCTTGTGTGTGTGCACGGGCTCATTTAGGTCAGCGCTGCCTTGGCCTGCGGGGGATAGCAATGCGTACTTATCGCCACCCTTAACTCGATCAGTTGATGTTATGACCATAGAACCAAAGTGTTTTATGACAACTTGGCTACTTCCGTTGGTCGTTATGTAAGTCATCTCTTACGTAAGCAGAGAATTTCGTTACCGGTGGTATGAGCGGTGCATCAGGACGAAGTTCCTGGCCGCTCATCCTGTTTCCGGAAATTTCTTGAAATATTAGAAAAGATGGCACTGGCACTATAGTGATAGCACTTGCTATTTAGGCCAGTAGTTATGGGGAGTTGGTACGCGTAGATAGTTTTGTGCCACTACTGATTAAAAAAAGTGGTGCCACTACGAAAAAAACCGACGAGTGTCGAGTGAATAAATCGTTAGGGTTATGTCTGGATGGTTTTCTGGCGCCAAATAAATGACGATTTATGGTTTGGAATACAAACAAAATGTGGGAGGGGGCTTGCTCCCACATTTGA
The DNA here is from genome assembly GCF_019891455.1 of Pseudomonas sp. P867. Taxonomy (NCBI): domain Bacteria; kingdom Pseudomonadati; phylum Pseudomonadota; class Gammaproteobacteria; order Pseudomonadales; family Pseudomonadaceae; genus Pseudomonas; species Pseudomonas sp. P867. Next base: position 337,586 of record NZ_JAFLXB010000001.1, read on the forward strand.
TCCGCAGTGTCTGTGCAGCCTTACTCCGGTGCGTGATCGCGCAAAAACACCAGGTTATCCGGCTTGGACTGCTCCGCATTGAAGCGATAGCCCTGCACATCGAACTGCTTGAGCTTGGCCGGATCGTTGATGCGTTCTTCAATCACAAAGCGGCTCATCATGCCCCGGGCCTTTTTCGCGTAGAAGCTGATGATCTTGTACTGGCCGTTCTTCAGGTCCTTGAACTCGGTGTTGATGATCCGCGCGTTCAGGGCCGTGCGCTTGACCGCCGAGAAGTACTCATTGGACGCCAGGTTGAGCAGCACATCGTCGCCTTGTGCGGCCAGGGCCTCATTCAACCATTCGCTGATGCGGGTGCCCCAGAACGCGTAAAGGTCCTTGCCCCGGGCGTTGGCCAGCTTGGTGCCCATCTCCAGGCGATACGGCATCATCAGGTCCAGCGGGCGCAGCAGGCCGTACAGGCCTGAGAGCATACGCAGGTGGTCCTGGGCATAGCTGAAATCGGCATCGCTGAAGGTCTCGGCGTTCAGGCCGGTATACACGTCGCCCTTGAAAGCCAGCAGCGCCTGCTTGGCGTTGGCCGAGGTGAAGGCGGGCGTCCAGCTGCCGAAGCGGGCGGCGTTGAGGCCACCGATCTTGTCGGAGACGTGCATCAACTCGCTGATTTGCGCCGGACTCAGTTCGCGCAGCTGTTCTATAAGCTCCTGGGAATGGTCCAGGTATTGCGGTTGGGTAAAGCGCGCAGTGACCGGCTTGGACTCGAAATCGAGGGTTTTGGCGGGGGAAATCACCATCAGCATGAAGTTGGCTCCTGGAATCGTGGGCGAGATTCTAGGGGTTGGGGCGTTTGGACTCCACCTATGATGGCGATAGATGCGATCCGCTATGATGGGCGGTAACTCTGGAAAGGAAGACCCCGTGTGCGATTAGCGCTTTTATTGTCGGCTTGCCTGCTGTGCGTCACCGCCCAAGCGGCGCCGGTGGATGTCGCCAGCCTAGACCGTAGCACCTGGCCGGAAAAACTCAGCAGCCCGGCGCTGTTCGATGTGGCTTCGCGGGCAGAAATCCTGATGTTTGCCCACGGCCTGCTTGCCAGCGAAGCCTTGGACGAAAGCGCGCTCAAGCAACGCCTGGGGCTGAAGATCATCAACCTGGCGGCCATCGACGACCTGCGCCGCCAGCTCTGGCAACGGCTGTTGGAGAACTACAGCTTCGCCCAGCAAAGCTGCGAGGAAGATGCTTCGTTCTGCTACCTGGTGGAAAACATGGACGACCTGCGCGAGCAGGCCGGCAAGTTCGAGGTCAGTGACAACTCGTTCTATATAGGCTGGGCCGCACCCAGCCGGCACTTTCATGAGCGCTATCTGGATGAGCTGCTGCGCAAGGCTGCGCTGTTCCCGCAGATCAGCAGCGAAGTGGCGCGTTTCGGCGACCATGAGCGCAATGGCGACGAGCTCAACGATCGCATGTTCCTGCTGACCTTCGACGGCGGCCCGGCGTTGGTGGGCGGTAATACCGACTGGCTCACCGACTACCTGCGCAAGCAGAAGATGAACGCCACGTTCTTCGCCCTCGGCAGCAGTTTGCAAAGCCGTGTGGAGCGCAGTTCTGTCGCGGATGTGCAGGCGCTGTACCAAGGGCAGTGCGTAGGTATCCAGGGTTGGCAATACCGTTCCCATAGCCATTGGGTCGACTGGCAAAGCTCCATCACCCGCAGTGCCGCGCTGGTACAGAACCTGATGCCGGAAAACTATGTGCCGCTGTTCCGACCGCCTTATGGGCAGCGTCGTGCGGACAGCCAGGGGTTCTTCCAGCAGCAGGGTTTGCAGGTGGCGTTGTGGGACATCGACTCCCAGGACGATCCGGGCAAACTCAAGGCCGAGGAATCGGCGCAACGGGTGCTGACGCTGATGCTGCTGTGGCGCAAAGGCGTGGTTGTGTATCACGACACCCAGGACAAGGCGCGGGTGGCAATACCGATAGTGTTGCAGGCAACGGCGCAGAGTGGTTTGGGTTGGCAGGAGTGTCGCGAGGCATTTCGCTGAAAATCCCCGGCCCCGTTGGGGATGAGTCATTTCTGGGGTGATTTGCTGCGACATTTCGATGCAGGCGGACTTCCGACTTTAACGGGGTGGCTGGCACTCGGCTAGTGCTATTCGTCATCCTGAAAAATAAACTTCAAAAAAGCGTCAAAGTGCTTTTTCCTGTCATGGGTTTTGCGGTATTACGAAGTCAGACCGCCGAACCCTGCAACACAGGTGGCGTCTTCCAAGACTCCTCATGTGGGCACTGCACTTGACGTCACTCAGGTGTGGTCGGTGGTCGAATCGAGGCGCAGCACCGCCCAGGTATTGCGTCGACTGGCTCCCACAAAGGTGACCGAGTATGGATGATCATGGACGTACCCCTTCTTCCGACCAGCCAATCCTTTACGTGCTTGATACCAACGTATTGATCCACGATCCAAACGCACTGCTTAACTTCGAAGAACACCACGTCGCCATCCCGATGATCGTGCTTGAGGAGCTCGACAAACTCAAAAGCGGCCACCACAGCGTCGCCGCCGAATGCCGCCAGGCCATCCGTCTGATCGACAAGACCCTGGGCGAAGCCTCGCCCGAGGACGTTGAGGTCGGTGTGCCGATCCAGCGTGGCAAAAGCGGGCCCAAGGGCTTGCTGTCGATCCTGATGAGCAAGCGCAGCGAGCCCAACAGCCTGCTGCCGGAAAACCTGAACGACAACAAAATCATCAACCAATTGATCGACCTGCACGCTCGCGACAAGGACCTGCGCGTAGTGCTGGTGACCAAAGACATCAATATGCGCCTCAAGGCACGAGCGTGTGGGATCGCTGCCGAGGACTACAGCACTGACCAGCTAGTCGACGACGTGTCGATGCTGTCGCGGGGTTATCACATGATGACCGGTTCGTTCTGGGACCGTGTCAGCAAGGTCGAGACCCGTCAGGACCATGGCCGCACCTGGCACCAGGTACAGCTGATCGACAACCTGCCGGCCGTGCATATCAATGAATTCATCGTCGACGAACAGGGCTTCGTGGGCTGGATCAAAGAGATCCAGGTCGACAAGCTGCTGATTCTCGACCTGCATCAGGAACCCCTGTTGCACCAGGAAGCCTGGGGCCTGAAACCGCGTGATATCTACCAGAGCCTGGCGCTGTACGCGCTGCTGGACCCGGACATCCATCTGGTCAACCTGACCGGCGCCGCAGGCTCGGGCAAAACCATCCTCGCCCTGGCCGCTGCCATCGAACAGACCATGGTGACCAAGCGCTACCGCCGCATCATCGCCACCCGCAGTGTGCAGGGCCTGGACCAGGAAATCGGCTTTTTGCCCGGCACCGAAGCGGAAAAAATGGAGCCGTGGCTGGGGGCGATCACCGACAACCTCGAAGCCTTGCACATGGATGACGAAAACACCCATGGCAGCGTCGATTACATCCTCAGCAAAGTGCCGTTGCAGTTCAAATCCCTCAACTACATCCGAGGTCGCAGCTTCCAGCAGAGCCTGATCCTGATCGATGAATGCCAGAACCTTACCCCGCACCAGATGAAAACCATCATCACCCGTGCCGGCGCCGGTTCCAAAGTGGTGTGCCTGGGCAACCTGGCACAGATCGACACCCCTTACCTGTCCGCGACCAGCTCCGGGCTGACCTACCTGACGGAACGTTTCAAAGACTTCCCCAACGGCGTGCATATCGCGCTGCAAGGGGTGCCTCGTTCGATCTTGGCCGAGTACGCCGAGTCCCACCTGTAACTACCCGTAATCCAATAAGTGGCTAAATGCCATGAATCACCCCGGATTTTTCACGAAATCCGGGGTTTTTGTTGTGTGCGACATTTGCCTGCGATAACGCGCCCTGGGTGCTTGTGGTTTTTGTAATTATTTTGTTACATTTTTTCTCGCGGTAGAAATAATAAAAACACTCCACAACCCGTCGGAGCGCCACCTCCTTGATTCGACGAACCTTTTGAAGACCTATCTAGGGTTTTCACTGTGACCCTGCCTATTACAAAAGCCCGAAATATCGCTCATTGACGACGCACATATCCAAAGGGAAAGGAAAATGGACGTAGCAGGTAATGGCTTCACTTTGTCGCAACGCAAGCACGCCACTCGTTTAAAGCAGATACCCCTGACACCTATCGCGCTCGGTCTGGCCCTCTGGCTGGGCCAGGGCTCATTGGCCTGGGCGGACGACAATCCCTACACCTCCCAGGTACTGGAGTCGGCATTTCGCAAAGCCGTCGCCTCGTTCGGCCCCGACACTGAGGTGTACAAGAACCTGCGGTTTGCCTACGCGGATATCGTCGACCTGGCGGCCAAGGACTTCGCCGCCCAGTCCGGCAAGTTCGATTCGGCCCTCAAGCAAAACTACGAGCTGCAACCGGAAAACCTCACCATCGGCGCCATGCTCGGCGATACCCGGCGACCGCTGGACTACACCTCGCGCCTGGATTACTACCGCAGCCGGCTGTTCAGCAACAATGGTCGCTACACCACCAATATTCTCGATTTCTCCAAGGCCATCATCGCCAACCTGCCGGCCGCCAAGCCCTATACCTACGTAGAGCCGGGTGTGAGCAGCAATCTCACTGGGCAACTGAACGCCGGGCAATCCTGGGCTGGCGCAACCCGTGACTGGAGCGCCAACGCGCAAACCTGGAAAACCCCGGAAGCCCAGGTCAACTCCGGCCTGGACCGCACCAACGCGTATTACGCCTATGCCCTGGGCATCACCGGCAAGGGTGTGAATGTCGGCGTGCTCGACTCGGGCATCCTTACCCGGCACTTCGAGTTTCAGGGCAAGAATGCCCTGGGCCAGGACCGGGTACAGGCGGTGACATCCACTGGCGAGTACTACGCCACCCATCCGCGTTACCGTCTTGAAGTGCCCAGCGGCGAGTTCAAGCAGGGTGAGCATTTCAATATCTCCGGGGAATATGACCCGGCGTTCAACGATGGCCACGGGACGGAAATGTCCGGTGTGCTCGGCGCCAATCGCAACGGCACCGGTATGCACGGCATTGCCTTCGATGCGAATATCTTTGTCGCCAACACCGGCGGCAGCGACAACGATCGGTACCAAGGCTCCAACGACCTCGACTACAACGCGTTCATGGCCAGCTACAACGCCCTGGCGGCGAAGAACGTGTCGATCGTCAACCAGAGCTGGGGGCAAAGCTCGCGCGATGACGTGGAGAACCACTTTGGCAATGTCGGCGACAGCGCCGCGCAAAACCTGCGTGACATGACCGCCGCCTATCGCCCGTTCTGGGACAAGGCCCACGCCGGGCACAAAACCTGGATGGACGCCATGGCCGACGCGGCCCGCCAGAACACCTTTATCCAGATCATCTCGGCGGGCAACGACAGCCACGGTGCCAACCCGGACACCAACGCCAACCTGCCATTTTTCAAGCCGGATATCGAAGGCAAGTTCCTCGCGATCACCGGCTATGACGAGACCAGCGCCCAGGTCTACAACCGCTGCGGCACCTCGAAGTGGTGGTGTGTAATGGGCGTATCGGGCATCCCGTCTGCCGGGCCTGAGGGCGAAATCATCCCGAATGCCAATGGTACCTCCGCGGCGGCGCCGAGCGTTTCCGGAGCCTTGGCCTTGGTGATCCAGCGCTTTCCCTACATGACCGCCAGTCAGGCGCGGGATGTGTTGCTCACCACCTCCAGCCTGCAGGCACCGGACGGTGCGGACACGCCCGTGGGCGAGCTGACGGGAGGGCGCACCTACGACAACCTGCAACCGGTGCATGATGCCGCGCCGGGAACGCCGCAAGTGCCGGGTGTGGTCAGCGGATGGGGCCTGCCCAATCTGCAAAAAGCGATGCAGGGGCCGGGGCAGTTCCTTGGCGCCGTGGCGGTGGCCTTGCCTACCGGTACCCGCGATATCTGGGCCAACCCGATTTCCGATGAAGCCATTCGCGCCCGCCGTGTGGAAGACGCTACCGAGCAGGCCACCTGGGCGGCGACCAAGCAGCAGAAGGGCTGGCTCAATGGCCTGCCCACCAATGCCTCGGCCGATGATCAGTTCGAATACGAGATCGGCCATGCCCGGGAACAGGCGACGCTCACTCGTGGCCAGGACTTGCTCACCGGCGCCACTTACGTCGGTAGCCTGGTCAAGTCCGGTGACGGCGAGTTGGTGTTGGAAGGCCAGAACACCTATTCAGGCAGCACCTGGGTGCGCGGTGGCAAATTGTCGGTGGACGGTGCGTTGACCTCTGCCGTGACGGTGGATGGCAGTGCCGTGGGCACGCGTAATGCGGACAATGGCGTGGTGACCACCTTGGGCGGCACCCTGGCCGGCACCGGCACGGTGGGCGCCTTGACCGTCAACAATGGCGGGCGCGTGGCGCCGGGGCATTCGATTGGCACGCTGCGTACCGGCGACGTGACCTTCAACCCTGGCTCGGTGTATGCCGTTGAAGTGGGGGCCAATGGCCGCAGCGACCAGATCCAGAGCAGCGGCGTGGCGACCCTCAATGGCGGTGTGGTGAACGTGTCCCTGGAGAACAGCCCCAACCTGCTGTCCGCCACTGAGGCGCGTAGCTTGCTGGGCCAGCAGTTCAACATCCTCAGCGCCAGCCAGGGTATCAATGGCCAGTTTGCGGCGTTCGCACCCAACTACCTGTTCATCGGCACGCAACTCGCTTACCAACCGAACCAACTGACCCTGGCGATAGCGCGCAACCAGACCACCTTCGCCAGCGTCGCGCAAACCCGCAACGAACGGGCTGTGGCGACGGCGGCCGAGAAGCTGGGCGCCGGCAACCCGGTTTACGAAAGCCTGTTGGCTTCCGACTCCGCTGCCCAGGCTCGGGATGCATTCAAGCAATTGTCGGGGCAGCTGCATTCTGATGTTGCGGCGGCGCAAATGGCCGACAGTCGATACCTTCGCGAAGCGGTCAATGCTCGTCTGCAACAGGCCCAGGCACTGGATTCCAGCGCGCAGATCGATAGCCGTGACAACGGCGGCTGGGTGCAGCTGCTCGGTGGGCGCAATAACGTCAGCGGTGACAACAACGCCAGTGGCTACTCTTCGTCCACCAGTGGGGTGTTGCTGGGGCTGGATACCGAGGTCAGCGACGGCTGGCGCGTGGGGGCGGCGACCGGTTATACCCAGAGCCACCTCAATGGCCAGTCGGCTTCGGCGGACAGCGACAACTATCACCTGTCGGTGTATGGCGGTAAGCGCTTCGAGGCGATCGCCTTACGCCTGGGCGGCGCTACCACCTGGCACCGTCTGGATACTTCGCGGCGGGTTGCTTACGCCAACCAGTCGGACTATGCCAAGGCCGATTACAATGCGCGCACCGACCAAGTGTTTGCCGAGATCGGCTACACCCAATGGAACCCATTCGAACCCTTCGCCAACCTCACGTACCTGAACTACCAGAGCGACTCGTTCAAGGAAAAAGGCGGCGCCGCTGCTTTGCACGCCAGCAAGCAAAGCCAGGACGCGACGCTATCTACGGTGGGCCTGCGTGCGCATACGCAGTTGCCGCTCAGCTCCACCTCGGCAGTGACGTTGCGCGGTGAGCTGGGTTGGGAGCATCAGTTCGGTGATACCGATCGCGAAGCCTCGCTGAAGTTTGCCGGCAGCGACACTGCTTTTGCCGTTAATAGCGTGCCCGTCGCCCGGGACGGCGCGGTGATCAAGGCCAGTGCGGAAATGGCCTTGACCAAAGACACCCTGGTGTCGCTGAACTACAGCGGCTTGCTGTCCAATCGCGGTAACAACAACGGGATCAACGCCGGGTTTACCTTCCGTTTCTAACCCGGCAGCGGTGTCCTGTGGCGAGGGAGCTTGCTCCCGCGCCACAGTCATCTATGGAATAAACAGCCCTGCGCAAATTTGACCCACAGGTTTACAATCGCTGCTCCTGATCAGGAGTATTGCTGTGCTGACTCATCTCGATTCCCAAGGTCGTGCCCATATGGTCGACGTCACCGACAAAGCCGTGACGTTCCGTGAGGCCGTGGCCGAAGCGCGGGTGCGCATGTTGCCCGAAACCCTGACAATGATTGTCGACGGCGCCCACCCCAAGGGCGACGTATTTGCGGTGGCTCGCATTGCCGGGATCCAGGCGGCGAAAAAAACCAGTGACTTGATCCCCCTGTGCCACCCGCTGATGCTCACCGGGGTCAAGGTCGAACTGCGCGCCGATGGCGTGGATGCCGTGCATATCCTGGCGCGCTGCAAACTCTCAGGCCAGACCGGCGTGGAGATGGAGGCATTGACTGCCGCCAGCGTCGCGGCACTGACGATCTACGACATGTGCAAGGCCGTGGACCGTGGCATGACCATCGAAAGCATTCGCCTGCTGGAAAAGCTTGGCGGTAAAAGCGGGCATTTCAAGGCGGACCCGGTATGAGTATCAACGTGCTGTTTTTTGCCCGTTACGCCGAAGCGGTAGGCTTTGACTCTCTGGAGATGGAGGGCGATTTCGCTACCGTCGATGCTGTGCGCCTGGCGCTGGCCGCTGACCCGGAGTTTGCAGTGCTCAACGAGAGCAGCCTGATGTGCGCACGCAATGAAGAACTGTGCGGCCTTGATGAACCGGTGCAAGCGGGTGACGAAGTCGCGTTTTTCCCACCCGTAACCGGAGGCTGAGCATGACCATTCGTGTGCAGGTCGAAGCCTTTGATCCGGGCGCCGAAGTCAACGCCATGCACGCGGCCAATGTGGGCGTAGGCGCGGTGGTGAGTTTTGTCGGTTATGTGCGTGACTTCAATGACGGGCGCGAGGTGTCGGGGATGTTTCTTGAACACTACCCCGGCATGACCGAAAAAGCCCTGACCAAGATCGTCTTGGAAGCCGAGCAGCGTTGGCCGTTGCTCAAGTTGGAGGTGCTGCATCGCATCGGCACGCTGGAGCCGGGAGAGCCGATTGTGTTTGTCGCTGCGGCCAGTGCGCATCGGCAGGCGGCCTTTGATGCGTGTGCGTTTGTGATGGATTACCTGAAGACGCGGGCGCCGTTTTGGAAGAAGGAAAATACCCCGGACGGCCCGCGTTGGGTGGAAGGGCGGCACAGTGATCATGCGGCGGCGGATCGCTGGAAGCCATAGCTTATACAGGGCTGCTAACCGATAGCGATATTAAAAATGGATCTATCGAACTGTCAGATCTGACAGTTGTTTCGCCCCCCCTCTGCAGGTTCTGATGGTATCAGGGCTAACTTAATGAAGGGGTGGGACATGGTCGCGCAACCAAGCAAGTGCCGTTTGTCGAGGTTCAGCATCAGTCGTCCTGCCAATACGGAGGCGGCGAATGGGCTCTATGCCAACGGACGCCATCAGTGTGAAGTCATCATTGACGTTATTAAAGAAGTCAGTGGCGCTGGCGACGAGTGGGTCCGTGTGCGCTTAACTGATGAGGAGCGCGCCAGTGTCACCCTTGTTGAATGCTCAGAACATGGCAATCAAACGCTCGCTCCCGGGTGGAGCTGCGATGTAGAAAAAAATCAATTCACTCTTGGACTTTGGCGGGACAAATCACAGCAGCAGGAACCGATCAACGACTTGGTAGAGCGTGTTGAGCGTTCCTCAGAAGCTCCTATCAAGCGCTACTTGCGTTGCGACCCGGGCGCACCCATCGGGCCAGCAGTATTTATGGCGTGTGTGACGATTGAAAGTTGTATTTACACAACTTACAGCTTCAGAGATGAAGCTGCTCTTGAGTCTTTTGTCACCCTTAGCCCGGTCCGTCCCATGAGCTGGGATGCAGACGATATGGATCTCTATGTAGATTATCTTGCCTACTCCAGTGCACCGCCTTATCGCACGTCGGTGGATGTTTACTACTGGACACCTCCAGGCGGCTTGTGGGTGGTAAAAAACATGGGCTTTGATAGTCCGCTGAGTTTGCCTGGGGAGGGTAAGGATTTTCAGAGCGTTTTATCGTGGCATTCACCTCTTGATAACACTTCTTCGAGTAGGGTGGGAACATTTATAAATAAGGACGAGTTGGACTCGACACTTCATCTGCATGAGATTGATGCAGGGCTTCCTGCGCCATCGCCCAACCCCTTGATACCGTTTAACAAAAGACCGACTGTGCTGCGTGCGATCAGGTTGAAGTCTGCGCTGGTGCCTGCGAGTCGCGACACCAAGAGTTTTTGGCGGGTATTGGATAACTATGGCAATGAGCAAAAGTTTTTAGTGAAACAGATAGATTCAATGAACCTGCCTGGCGTTCCATTTTTTAAATTGACCGGTGAGATCGTTCGGACGCTGAGGGTCACTCATTTTAAAATCATGTTGCCCGGTGGCGGGACTTTTACCGATGAGCTCTATGCCAATAGTCGTCATCAATGCAAGGTGGTTGTTGAGGTTGCTATTGAACAGCGACAAACCGATGGGTATTGGCTGCCTGTCAGGCTTTCGGAAGCGGAGCGTAATGGCTTGACCGTTACGCTCTACTCGCCAAATGTCAATGAGCCGCTTCCAGAAGGTTGGAGCTGTGATAAGGAGAAAAACATTTACGATACGGGTCTCTGGCGTACACGTATCGATGAGGTAAGGCCGGATCAAAAACCAGAAGCCGTGACCGGGCACGCTCAGCGACAAGTCGAGATCGTAGATCGCTATTTACGTGTGGATCCGAGTGTGCCCATCGACGAGCGCAGATTCATGGCGTCTATCGAGATAAGTGGTGTGACTTACACGACTAACTACAGTGATGGTGATGTTGCATTTGACTCGTATGTGGTTGTTCGCCCGGTACGGCTTTATCAGTTGCGCGTAGAGAATCTGACTAGATACCATGATAAGGATGCCTATCATGATGAATATTACGATGTTGATGTTTACTACTGGTCTCCACCAGCAGGATTGCACTTTCTTGTGAACAAAGGCCTTGATGCGCCATTGTCAGTTATTAAGGAAGGTCTGAATTTTCAGACATCATATTTTAATAAGATGGGGGCTGGGTATTATTATAAAGGTGGGGTAGTGATCAATAAAGATATTATTGGTCCGGTGGTTGTGCTCGATGATATTGTTCTAGGTGCGCCTCATGGGAATGAAAAAGTTATTTGGTTTAATATGCGGCCTACCATAATGCGTGCTGTTGTAGCTCGCGTGACGGCGCCATCACCAGGGTCTGGTGATACGGAAAGTCAATGGCGCCTTTTGGATAATTATGGCTGTGAGCATGTTTTTAGATTACGGAAGTTTTGGGACGGGCTTGAACTTGAATTGGTGGACGGTTAGTTGAATGATATTCATGTTTGGTGATGAGGTTCTGTATGGATATTTATTCTCAGGCGTTCAATTTTGATACCCGTTTTGGCGCTGGAGTAGACCCACGCACCGGCCAATACTTTTGTCGAATTCAGTTGGCCACCTTATACCCGCAAGGCCCGCTGGAGGTCAGTAGAACGATCGCGCTGTCATTCTCCATGATGAACATCGAGTCGGGTGTTTATGGGACTGGCTGGCGGATCAGCAATACCGAGTTTGATAGCGCTCGTTCTATGCTCACGCTGCTTACCGGCGAGCAATTCAAAACCCAGAGCCTGCCCTCTGCGGGCGGAACACTGGTGATCAAGGATCGCAAGCTTGCCGACCTGGTGGTCCAGCGGCCCGATGCCACGACGCTTCATGTGATTTACAAGGACGGTACCGTCGAGATATTGAAGCGTACGGGCAGCACCACGCCCTATCGTATTGATGCTATCCAGTTTGAAAACGGTGAGCGTCTGAAATGGGAGTACGCGCCGGGTGGTTCTCTTGAACGTATTCTGGATCATGATCAGCAAGTGCTGCTGTTGTTGACCTATTCCAATGGGCGCTTGGTACGTAGTGATACGCGAGTCGACGGAGGACGTTATGCGCGTATCACCTTCACCCAATCGAACGCTCGGGTGACCGGTTTCACCGCTCCTTATGACAGTCGCGAATCTCCTCCCGGCGCAGGCTATGTATTGGAGTACGGACAAGCCTTTCGCAACGGTATGATTGCTATCCGTCGGGTGCGCTCACCGATGGGTGGTGACGAGTTGATCAACTACGCCGAAAACGGCCATCAGTATGCCAATGGTCAATACATCCCTCGCGTCACCAGTTGGGTCCATACACCCGCTGCCGGTCAGCCCGGCATGTCACGTACCTATAGTTACAGCCCAAGCAGGAATTTCACTGGCTATCCCTTTTCAGGCGGTTTTCGTGAGGGCGAAGACAACCTGTACCTGATAGGCAGTAAGTATGACTATTGGACGGAAGAGACCCGCATCGATAACACAACCCATGAGGCACCGCTGAGCGTTACGCGTACCACCTACAACAAATTCCACCTGCTGGCCGAGGAACAGGTCCTGCGCGAAGGCACCCTGACTACCAGGACCATTGAATATAACGTGAGCCCAGGGCTCTTCCCGGACCAGCCTCCCAACCTCCAGCTGCCAAAAATTCTCACCACGTGTTACGCGTTGGTGGCGGGTGGTGCGGAACGGGTGGTCAAGCTCGAGAGTGAGACTGACGACTACGGTAACGAGCTAAGCCGTACTGAGGCTTCCGGGGTTCGCATTGAATACAGCTATTACCCGATCAAAGGCGAGGCGGGTAAATGCCCGGCCGACCCTCATGATTTGTTTCAGCGTTACGTCAAGCAAGAGCGCCTTATCCCCGCGGAAGGCACGCCTGCCGCCCGACTCACCGAGTACACCCATACCCGTGTGCCACATATGGGTAGCAGCTACTTTGTCGTGCAGGAGTCGGTCACTCAGGCTGGTGTATTCAGCACACAGCAAACCTACTACGACACGCCAGCCGAGCTGGTTGGCCGGTTGAAAAGCACCACGTCTACCATTGATGGCCTGCAATTAGTCAGCAATTACGATTACACCGTCACCGGCGACACGCTGAGCGAAACTCGCCGGCTATTGGGGCGTGAGGGCCACTGGCTGGAGTCAGTGCGCACGCACTCTCTGGTCGACAGGCGCTTACTGTTGATGAGCCGGGACGGAGGGGCAACGCTGGTCACCGCGTACGATGTCGCAGGACGATTGACGGCGCAGACAGCCTCGCCAGGTGAGCCGCAGGAGGCCAGCCGTCGTTTTGTTTATCACTATGCAGCGTCAGGGAAACGCGCTCATTTGGTGATGACTGATGCGCAAGGCCGCAGTACCGTCACTTACTTCGACGGGGCAGGACGGCCAGTTGCCGAGGCATTGTTACTGGAGAATGGCGCAAAGGAGCAGCCCCTCGGGACCTGGCGCTACGATGCCCTTGGGCAAACGGTGGAACGGACTCATATTGATTATCTGCCGGATGGCGAGCGTGTATTGACCACCGGCTACGCTTATAACGCGTGGGGCAACGCCTGCCGTGTAAGCCGTGCCGATGGCAGCGTGGCGATCGATGAATATGACCCAAGGCTGCACCTGCGTGTAACGGGGGTCGAGGGCGGCGAGCTCCTGGAAGCCTATCTGAATGCTCACCATCAGCCGTTCCTGGTAAACCGGGTGGACGCCCTGGGGCAGGTCACTGAAGTGGAGTCATGCCTCTATGACGGCCTGGGGCGCTGCCTGTCACGGGTGGACGTGGACAAGCATCGCACCGTTTACACCTATGACCTGTTCGACCGCGTGTTGACCACCCTCCACACGCCCTCGGATGGCAGCCCTGCGCGGCTGCGCACGGTGGCCTATGCGCATGGAACCAGCGAGTCGCTGCCCAGTTCAATCAGTATCGATGACAAGCAGGTGGGATCGCGCACCTACGACAGCCTGGGGCGTTTGACTGCTCAGTCCAGGGGCACGGCACCCGCCACCACTTGGCACTATGAGACAAACTGGACCGAACCTGTCGCCGTGGTCTCGGGCAGTGGGCACCGTCAGCAATGGACCTACGACAAGCAGTTGAGCACACCAGGCACGGTCAAAATGGCGGGGCACACGGATAGGCAGTACCGGCATGATCCGGTCAGTGGTCAGCCGACCTATTCAGAAAGCGGCGCGCTCAAACATGAGTTATTCCATGATGTGAACGGCTACCCGGAAAAAGAGATACAGACGGTCCTCGGTAGGCCGCAGACCACGCAGTATGGTTATTCAATCGGCGGGCGTATGTTGCAACACACCACGGATGATGGGCAGCGTAGCGACTTTGAATATGACTCCCTGGGCAGGGTTTGCACGATGACTGCTGGGACGGTAGTCATTGAACAGCGCTATGACATGTTTGCGCGACCAGATGTACTGACCACTCGCTACGCCGATACTGAGGTGGTCACACAGGTGAGTTACGACACCTTGGGGCGGGAGGCGCAGCGGCGCTTTTTGCACAATGGCGTGCTGCTACACGTCATGAGCAGCACTTATCATCCCAACAGCCTGCTGGCCAGTCGCATTGTGCGTGACGCAGCCTCTGAATTGGTGATGGGGGAGACCTTTACCTATGACGCCTTCCTGCGGCTCAAGGATTATGGCTGCGAGGGGCGTGAACATCCCCGGGATTGGCTGGGGCGCGACATCGTTGGGCAGCAATTCAGCTTCGACAGCCTGGATAACATCACAGGCGTCGTGACGACTTTCGCTGACGGCACGCAGGACATCAGCGAGCGGTTTTTCACCGACGCAGACCCCACGCGCCTGACCCGTGTGACCCACTCCAACCCTTTGCAGGATGATGCCCTGACCTATGATGCGGCGGGTAACTTGACCGGGGGGCCAGCAGGGCGAACGTACACCTATAACGGCTATGACCATTTGACCTGCGTGCAGGAAGGTTCCCAGCAGTGCAGCTACCAGTACGATGCCGAGTCTCGACAAGTCGTGGCGACACGTGACAACGAAACATCGGTGGCCATGGTCTATGCGGGGGATCATCTGGATAGGTTGGTGCAGGGCAGTAGAAAACTGCGTTACTTCAATGCCGGGGGCCAAGTGCAGGCGCGTACCGGCGGCGTCGAGGGGCCGCAGCTGCATCTGAATGACGGTGCCGGTACCGTGCGCGGCGTGGTGGCGCCTGGGCAAGCGCCTGTACAGCGTCATTACGCTCCGTATGGCGAGGGCCAGGTTGTGCCGCAGGACGGCAATGTGCGATCGATGGCGGATCTGCAACTGCCGGCGTTTAACGGCGAGCGTCTGGATGCGGCGGTCGGCCTTTACCATTTGGGCGCGCGTGCCTATGACCCGCGCTTGATGGTATTTCTTTCGGCTGATCCATTGGCGCCTTTTGATGAGGGTGGGATTAACAGCTACGCCTACTGCGCTGGTAACCCGATCAACCTCATCGACCCGAGTGGGCTTTTTCCAAAGTGGCTGGCTTGGGTGCTGACCGGGGTTGCGCTGGCCTTATCGGTGGTGGCGTTCAAGGTTGCAGTGGTCGGGATGGCGGCGGCGCTCGCTAAAGGGGGGGTAAAGGCGGCAAATATTCTGGGCGTCATCGCTACGGGCTCTAGCTCGGTAGGCGGCACGCTGGGGATTACAGGGCTGAGTATCGAGGCCGTCGACAAGCAAATGGGGTGGGATCGTTCGCAGCACATCAAGAACCTTGGATGGGCGTCTTTCGGGTTCTCCAGTGTTGGCGTTGTTGCCAGTGTCGGCCTTTCTGTCACATTGGGGGCTAAAGCTTTTGCAGCCGCAGCGGGCAGGTCATCTGAAAAGACCATTGGATTCTTCTCCAGCCCCCTCGGCAGCGGGCTCGTTGCGGCAGGCAAAAACGCGACGGGGTTGTCTTACTCGCTCGCTGTCCCCGCCAAGATAACCACTGCCAGTCAACTTTTCGGCGGTGCCCGCTCGGTACTCAGATGGACTAACTTCGGTCGTGGCTTGGATGCGCGAATCAAGAGCATGCAAGCTCAGCCATCGGCCGACGACGAGCAGTCACAGCGCCAGCAGCAGCCACAGCCGCGCCCCATAAGCCTGGGGCTGGCAGACATGCCGGGGAGCAGTTTTCAGTTCTATGGGGAATTTCGAAAAGAGACTATGCGTATTCGTCAGCCTGTCTGGAGTGACCTGGGCGATAGTGACTGATCAGGACAAGACAGTGGGCGCATAAAAAATGCCAGTCAGGCTCGATGACTGGCATTGGTTCCACCTTACGGCCGTTTGCGTTCTACAGCTCGCAGCAAGTGCGTCGGCGGTGTCTCACAGCTGATCTTGCGCCCCAGCAGCGTCTCGATTGACGGCAACTGATACGAGTCATCCTCCCCGGCAAAGCTGATCGACACACCCGCCGCGCCTGCGCGACCGGTACGCCCGATGCGGTGCACATAGTCGTCCGGCACTTCCGGCAAGGTGAAGTTGATCACGTGGCTGATGCCGTCGATGTGAATACCGCGACCGGCTACATCGGTAGCCACCAACACGCGGATCTTGCCTTCGCGGAAGCCTTCCAGGGTCTTGATGCGCTTGTGCTGCGGCACGTCGCCCGACAGTTGCGCAGCATTGACGCCGTCGCGCACAAGGCGTTCTTCGATGCGGCGCACTTCGTCCTTGCGGTTGGCAAAGACCATCACGCGTTCCCAGCCATTGTCGTTGACCAGGTTGTAGAGCAGCTTGTACTTGTCGGCACCGGCCACGGCGTAGATGTGTTGCTCGACGTTTTCGCTGGCGACGTTCAGCGCCTCGATCTCGACGATGGACGGGTCGGTGGTCCACTGCTTGGCGAGGTTCATCACGTCTTCGGTGAAGGTTGCGGAGAACAGCAGGGTCTGGCGCTCGGTTTTCGGCGGAGTCTGGCGAATGATCTGGCGCACTTGCGGGATAAAGCCCATGTCGAGCATCCGGTCGGCTTCGTCCAGCACCATTACTTCGACCATATCCAGATGCACGTCGCCGCGCTGGTTGAAGTCCAGCAGGCGGCCTGGAGTGGCGACCAGGATGTCGCAGTGACGGGCTTCGAGGTGCTTGAGTTGCTTGTCGAAGTCCATGCCGCCGACAAAGGTCATCACGTTGAGACCGGTGTACTTGGTCAGGTCGGCGGCGTCCTTGGCGATCTGCACCACCAGCTCGCGGGTCGGGGCGATGATCAGGGCGCGCGGTTCACCCATGTAGCGTTCCTTGGGCGGCGGCGTCTGCAGCAACTGGGTGATGATCGAGATCAGGAATGCGGCGGTCTTGCCGGTACCGGTCTGGGCGCGGCCGATGGCGTCTTTGCCCGCCAGGGTGAAGCCCAGCACCTGCGCCTGGATCGGCGTGCAGTACGGGAAGCCCAGGTCCTGGATGGCGTGCATCAGTTCTGGGGCCAGCTTGAAGTCGTGGAAGCGGGTTTTGCCTTCCTGGGGTTCGACGACGAAGTCTTCGAGTTTCCACGGTGTCACCGGCGGCTTGGGCGCGCGTTCGCGACGAGGTTTAGCCGCAGGTGCTGGGGCGGCCTCGGCAGGCGTTACCTGTTCAGGCGGCGTCACCGTGGGTTTTTTCGGTGAGGCGGCAGGCGTAGTCCGGCCAGGCTGTGGACCGTCATTGCGGTTGCCGGGCTTCGGGGCAGGAGCACTGGGAGCAGGCGCGAGCGGCTCAGCCTCGCTTTTGCCGAACATCTTCTTGAGTGCTTTGAGCACGGTCATCTCATTAATTGGTTAAGGAATGTACGCCGGCCAGTGTAATGCAAGAATCGGGCGCGGCGTAGTGCGTCTGTCATACGGCTACATAAACGCGGGTTTCAGCGCAGGCGCTCAGCCAGCCAGGTGCCGATATCGCGTATCTCTTCGGGTAACACTTCGTGGCCCATTGGGTATTCCTGCCATGTCACGGTGACACCACGGCTCTTTAAATGCTCGTAGGCGCTACGACCCATGGCGTTCTGCACCACTTCATCGTACTGGCCGTGCAGGCAGAGGGCGGGAATGCGTTGCTGGCTGGCGGACAACTCCAGCTCATCGTCAAAGGTCGGTGCATACGTGGAGAGGGCAATTACGCCACCCAATGGACCTTCCCAGTGTTTGAACGCCGTGTGGAAAACCACTGCGCCACCCTGGGAGAAACCCGCGAGAAAAATTCGCGAAGCGTCTATTCCGGTTCTCTTTTGTGCCTCGATCAAATCCGTGACCATGTTGGCCGAGGTTTCCAGTTCTTCCAGGCTGATCGAACGTGCCGGGCTCATGGCCTTGATGTCGTACCAGCTCGGCATCTCATAACCGCCGTTGATGGTCACCGGGCGCATCGGCGCCTGGGGCAAAACGAAGCGGGTGGTCAGCAAGCTTTCCTGCAGCGCCTCGGCCACCGGCAGGAAGTCGTAGCGATCGGCACCCAGGCCATGCAACCAGATAACGCAGGCGTCTGCGGGCTTGGCGGGCTGAAGAATCAAGGGGTCGGTCATGTCTGCTCCATATATGTGCGCACGCTTGGATTGGGGGCGTCGGGACGGTGCGCGACAGGTTGATCTGTTAAGAGAATGTCGCAAGGTTGAATCTTTTACCACTGAACAGGACGGGCAGCGACTCGGCCAGCACTCTGGTACGCGCCTTGCTATGTGTAGGTGGATGTCAGAACTCTCCTAGGGCGGTAACACTATCAGTGACTGCCGCCGGTGGGAAAGCAACTGGAATTACCGCAAAAACCTCATGCTGCTTGACCCCAAAAAAAGCCAACACGGGTCGATATCGCCTCATAAGGGTGCGCTGAGGTTGGAGCTTGGACACAACAAGAGCAACTGGAGGTATGTAATGAAGGTATTGAAGTCCACCCTGGCCATCGTCACAGCGGCGGCTGTACTGGGTGTCAGTGGTTTAGCCCAGGCGGGTGCCACCCTGGATGCCGTGCAGAAAAAAGGCTTTGTGCAATGCGGCGTAAGTGACGGCTTGCCGGGTTTCTCGGTGCCGGATGCCAGCGGCAAGATCCTCGGGATTGACGCTGACTACTGCCGTGCCGTGGCCGCTGCGGTTTTTGGTGACGCCACCAAGGTCAAGTTCAGCCAGTTGAACGCCAAGGAGCGTTTCACCGCGCTGCAATCGGGCGAAGTCGACATCCTGTCGCGCAACACCACCATGACCAGTTCCCGCGATGCGGGCATGGGCCTGAAATTCCCGGGCTTCATCACCTACTACGACGGCATCGGCTTTCTGGTCAACAACAAGCTCGGCGTGAAAAGTGCCAAGGAACTGGACGGTGCAACCATCTGCATCCAGGCGGGTACTACCACTGAGCTGAACGTTTCCGACTACTTCCGCGCCAACAACCTCAAGTACACCCCGATCACCTTCGACACGTCTGATGAAAGCGCCAAGTCGCTGGAATCCGGGCGTTGCGACGTGCTGACTTCCGACAAGTCGCAACTGTTCGCCCAGCGCAGCAAGCTGGCTGCGCCGAAAGACTATGTGGTGCTGCCGGAAACCATTTCCAAGGAGCCACTGGGTCCGGTGGTGCGTAACGGTGACGACGAGTGGCTGGCCATCGTGCGCTGGGTGGGCTACGCCATGCTCAACGCCGAAGAGGCCGGTGTGACGTCGAAGAACGTTGAAGCTGAGGCCAAGTCCACCAAGAACCCCGACGTTGCGCGTCTGCTCGGTGCCGACGGCGAATACGGCAAAGACCTGAAAGTGAAGAAGGATTGGGTCGTACAGATCGTCAAGCAAGTGGGTAACTACGGCGAAATGTTCGAGCGCAACCTGGGCAAGAGCACCCCGCTGGAAATCGACCGTGGCCTGAACGCGCTGTGGAACAACGGCGGTATCCAGTACGCACCTCCTGTGCGCTGATCGCTGATGGTTCTATCACCCGGTGGGCCAACCGCCGGGTGATGTTCTGTTCCATTCCTTGCGGGGCATTCCATGCAAAATCTCATCGGCGCACCCAAGCAGAAGCTCAGCTTCAGCGATCCCAAAGTGCGCGCGTGGCTCTTCCAGATCATCACCATTGTGGCGGTGGTCTCGCTGGGCTGGTACCTGTTTCACAACACCCAGACCAACCTGCAACACCGGGGCATCACCTCCGGCTTCGACTTTCTTGAGCGCAGTGCCGGCTTTGGCATCGCGCAGCATTTGATCGACTACACCGAATCGGACAGCTACGCCCGGGTGTTTGTGATCGGCTTGCTCAATACCTTGCTGGTGACGGTCATTGGTGTGGTGCTGGCAACCCTGCTCGGTTTCATCATCGGCGTGGCGCGCCTGTCGCCCAACTGGATGATCAACAAGCTGGCGACGGTCTATGTGGAAGTTTTCCGCAACATTCCGCCGCTGCTGCAGATTCTGTTCTGGTATTTCGCGGTGTTCCTGACCATGCCGGGGCCGCGCAACAGCCATAACTTTGGTGACATGTTCTTCGTCAGCAGCCGCGGCCTGAACATGCCGGCGGCGCTGGCGGCCGATGGGTTCTGGCCGTTTGTCGCCAGCGTGGTGGTCGCTATCGTGGCTATCGTGCTGATGACCCGCTGGGCCAACAAGCGCTTTGAAGCGACAGGCGTACCGTTCCATAAATTCTGGGCGGGCCTGGCGCTATTGATTGTGATCCCGACGTTGTGCGGGTTGACCTTCGGCGCACCGCTGCATTGGGAAATGCCCAGGCTTGCCGGCTTCAACTTCGTCGGCGGCTGGGTACTGATTCCGGAACTGCTGGCATTGACCCTGGCCCTGACCGTGTACACGGCGGCCTTCATTGCGGAGATCGTGCGTTCGGGCATCAAGTCCGTCAGCCATGGCCAGACTGAAGCGGCACGCTCGCTGGGCCTGCGCCCGGGGCCTACGCTACGCAAGGTCATCATCCCGCAAGCCTTGCGCGTGATCATTCCCCCGTTGACCAGCCAATACCTGAACCTGGCGAAAAACTCCTCGTTGGCCGCTGGTATCGGTTATCCGGAAATGGTTTCGCTGTTTGCCGGCACGGTGCTCAATCAGACCGGCCAGGCCATCGAAGTCATTGCCATCACCATGAGCGTGTACCTGGCGATCAGCATCAGCATTTCCCTGCTGATGAACTGGTACAACAAGCGCATTGCGCTGATCGAGCGGTGAGGAAACGCCCATGACTACGCATACGTTCAAACCTGATATGCCACCCCCGGACAAAGTCTTCGGGCCGGCGGCCTGGATGCGCGCCAATCTGTTCTCAAGCTGGCTTAACACGCTGCTGACTTTGCTGGCGATCTACCTGGTGTACCTGGTGGTGCCGCCGATCCTGCATTGGGCGATTCTGGACGCCAACTGGGTCGGCACCACGCGCGCCGATTGCACCAAAGAGGGCGCCTGCTGGGTGTTCATCCAGCAGCGCTTCGGGCAGTTCATGTATGGCTATTACCCCATCGACCTGCGCTGGCGCGTGGACATGACGGTATGGCTGGCCATCGTTGGCGTGGCGCCGTTGTTCATCTCGCGTTTTCCACGCAAGGCGATCTACGGCCTGGGCTTTTTGCTGCTGTACCCGATCATTGCCTACTGCTTGCTGCATGGCGGCGTGTTCGGGCTGAGCAACGTGGCGACCAGCCAATGGGGCGGCTTGATGCTGACCCTGGTGATCGCCACGGTGGGCACCGCCGGCGCCTTGCCGTTGGGCATTGTGCTGGCGTTGGGGCGGCGCTCGAACATGCCGGCGATCCGGGTGGTTTGCGTGACCTTCATCGAGTTCTGGCGCGGCGTGCCGTTGATCACGGTGCTGTTCATGTCATCGGTGATGTTGCCGTTGTTTCTGCCCGAGGGCATGAACTTCGACAAGCTGTTGCGTGCCCTGATCGGCGTGATTCTGTTTCAGTCGGCCTATGTGGCTGAAGTGGTGCGCGGTGGCTTGCAGGCGATCCCCAAGGGGCAATACGAAGCGGCTGCGGCGATGGGCCTGGGTTACTGGCGCAGCATGGGCCTGGTGATCTTGCCGCAAGCCTTGAAGATGGTGATACCGGGCATCGTCAATACGTTCATCGCACTGTTCAAGGACACCAGCCTTGTGATCATCATCGGCCTGTTCGACCTGCTCAACAGCGTCAAGCAAGCCGCCGCCGACCCCAAATGGCTGGGCATGGCCACTGAAGGCTACGTGTTTGCCGCCCTGGTGTTCTGGATTTTCTGTTTTGGTATGTCGCGCTATTCCATGCATCTGGAACGCAAGCTCGACACCGGCCACAAGCGTTAGGAGTTGTTTTAATGAGCCAAGCAATCAAACAGCCGGTGAGCCCTGAAGGCATTATTCAGATGCAGGGCGTCAACAAGTGGTACGGCCAGTTCCACGTGTTGAAAGACATCAACCTCAACGTCAAGCAGGGCGAGCGCATTGTGCTGTGCGGGCCGTCGGGCTCGGGCAAGTCCACCACCATTCGCTGCCTCAACCGCCTGGAAGAGCACCAGCAAGGCCGCATCGTGGTCGATGGCGTGGAGTTGACCAACGACCTCAAGCAGATCGAAGCGATCCGCCGTGAAGTGGGCATGGTGTTCCAGCACTTCAATCTGTTCCCACACCTGACCATCCTGCAAAACTGCACGCTGGCGCCGATGTGGGTGCGCAAGATGCCCAAGCGCAAGGCCGAGGAAATTGCCATGCACTACCTTGAACGTGTACGCATTCCAGAGCAGGCCCACAAGTTTCCGGGGCAACTGTCCGGCGGCCAGCAACAGCGTGTGGCCATCGCCCGTGCCTTGTGCATGAAACCGAAAATCATGCTGTTCGACGAGCCGACCTCGGCACTCGACCCGGAAATGGTGAAAGAGGTTCTGGACACCATGATTGGCCTGGCCGAAGACGGCATGACCATGTTGTGCGTGACTCACGAAATGGGCTTTGCGCGCACCGTGGCCAACCGCGTGATCTTCATGGACAAGGGCGAGATTGTGGAGCAGGCGGCGCCGAATGACTTCTTCGACAACCCGCAGAATGACCGGACCAAGTTGTTCTTGAGCCAGATACTGCATTGATCGATGGTTGAACACATAAACCCGGCCTGGTGCCGGGTTTATTGTTTGTCGGCCAGGGAGCCGCGAGCGCCTCTGGCTTCGTGTTGACGATATGAGTGAGACCGCGCAAATACCTTGGCATAGCCACTCTGCTGCTTCTTTTGCTACCCAGGCACTCTGGTGCGTTGCCTTTGCAGGCAACTGCGAATAGCCTCGTCGGCGCCCAGTTACGTCAGGCCCTGAACATCTCACCGCATCGCCAGGCTGTATTCGACCTGCATATCGCCTTGCTCGACGCGGTAGAAAATCAAGACCCCGAACGTGCCAAATCCCTCTGCCGGCAGTTGATCAATGAACCTTGAAGCCAAACGTACGACTGAACTCGAAGAACTGTTGATCGACGCCGAAGCCGATGACGAGGCCGTTCAGCAGGCCCATCCGCGGGTGGTTCGCCCGTGGCTCCTGCTGCTGGGCCTGGTACTGGTGGCGTTGAACCTGCGGCCGGCGCTGTCGAGCATGTCGCCACTGCTGGCTGAAGTCTCCAGCAGCCTTGGGTTATCTGCGGCCAAGGCCGGGTTGCTGACCACTTTGCCGGTCTTGTGCCTGGGCCTGTTCGCGCCCACTGCGCCGATCCTGGCCAGACGTTTTGGCGCCGAGCGCGTGGTGCTGGGCATTCTGCTGACCCTGGCCGCGGGGATTATCCTGCGCAGTTCGTTCGGTGAAGTGGGGCTGTTCGCCGGCAGCCTGATTGCCGGTGCGAGTATCGGCATCATTGGCGTGTTGCTGCCGGGCATCGTCAAGCGCGATTTTGCCAGGCAGGCGGGCGCCATGACCGGCGTCTACACCATGGCGTTGTGTCTAGGGGCTGCGTTGGCTGCGGGAGCCACGGTGCCCCTGAGCCAATATTTCGCAGACAGCTGGGCCATCGGTCTGGGTTTTTGGGTTATTCCGGCGTTGCTGGCGGCCTTGTTCTGGTTGCCGCAAGTGGGGCAAAAGCACGGTGCCCATCAGGTGGCTTACCGGGTCAGAGGCTTGCTGCGTGACCCGCTCGCCTGGCAGGTGACTTTGTACATGGGCCTGCAATCGTCCCTGGCCTACATTGTGTTTGGCTGGTTGCCGTCAATCCTGATCGGACGTGGCCTGAGTGCTACCGAAGCCGGGTTGGCGCTCTCAGGCTCCATCATCGTGCAACTGCTCAGTTCCCTGGCCGCACCGTGGTTGGCCACCCGAGGCAAGGACCAGCGCCTGGCGATTGTGGTGGTGATGCTGCTGACCCTCGGTGGCCTGTTCGGTTGCCTGTATGCGCCGCTGGACGGTTTATGGGGCTGGGCAATTCTGCTCGGCCTGGGGCAGGGCGGCACCTTCAGCCTGGCGCTGACTTTGATCGTGCTGCGCTCGCGTGACGCTCACGTCGCCGCCAACCTGTCGAGCATGGCCCAGGGTATCGGTTACACCCTGGCGTCAATGGGCCCGTTTGCGGTTGGCCTGGTGCATGACTGGACCGGCGGCTGGGCGGCTATCGGCTGGATCTTTGCGGTGATCGGCCTGGGCGCGATTGTCGCGGGTCTGGGCGCCGGTCGTGCGCGCTACGTACAGGTCACCAGCGAGAAGCTCTAGAGGTAAACCACTTCCAGAGTGGCCGAACCATCGAGCGGGGTGTCCACGCTCAGGTCCAGGTTTTGTCGAGCATTGATCACCGTCTGCACGGTGACGGTGCTCAGCATTAAACCGATGGCCGCGGGCCCGCTGACACTGCCCTCCACATCGGTAAAGCCCAGGTAGCTCCTGGAGCCGATGTCGATGGGGTTGAGGTTGGACGTGCGCCACGCCAGTCCCCCGGTAGTGGACTCGGTGCCGTAGATCTGCGCAATGTTGCCGGCCTGGGTCTGTCGTGGGTCGAAGGTCATGGAGTAGACCCCCAGGCGATTGCCGCTGATATCGAACCCCAGGCCGTAGTAAATCTCGCTGTCGACCATGGCCGAGCCGTCGCGGTTGTCGCGCATGCGCAGGGCAAAGCGAACCGTGCCCGTGCAGGCGATGCCGACGGTCAGGGTCTTGACGGGCAGGCGCGTGGCGGTCGCCAGGTGCAAGTCCTGTTGGGCAATCTTGCCGTAGTCAATCAGGGCGCCGCCGGGGAACTGCGGCAAGCAGGCGGAGGGAGTGATCAAGCCTTTGACACTCAGGTCCACCGCCGAAGCGGCTAGCACAGAGGGCGTGCTGGTCAACAGCAACAGACTGGTAAAGAGGCGGGTTTTCACGGGACGAGTTCCTCACAGTGACGGGTCAGGGGTAGACGATTTCGATAGTGCCGGAACCATTGATATGCACCACCTCGCGAAGATCCAGGCTTTGCATGGGGGCAAGGTAAGACTTGAGACGCATCGTGCCGGTCAGGGTCTGGATGGCCACCGGGCCGGTGGTGACGCCCGTCGTGTCGGTAAACCCCAGCAGGCTGTTGGCGGCCATGGGGATTTGCCGCGCGGTGGAACTGCTCCACGCCACGCCGTTGCTGGTGGAGTCGGTGCGGTACAGCGCGGGCAAGGTGTCGGCGCTGAATTCGGCCGGGTCGATAGTCAGGTAAAATCGCCCGATTTTGTTGCGACTGGCATCCAGGTCCAATCCATAAGCGGTTTCATCGGTACCGCCCGTGGCCGAACCGTCGCGGTTGTCTTTCATGCGCAGAGCAAAGCGGATCGGCGCATCGCAGGTCACACTCAGGCGCAGTGTGCGAATGGGCAGCGGTGTTTCAGTGGTGGCATTTAGGTCTTTGGCATACAGGGTGCCGTAGTCCACTACGCCCTGGTCGGATAATGTCGGCAGGCAGGCGATGGGCGCAAAGTGCGCGCGCACGGTCAGTTCCCGGTAGCGTCCGTTTTGTGCGCTGTACAACATCCCGGAAACTTCCCAGGTGGTGTTGTCGCGCACTTGAGTGGCAGCGGGGTCGGCCCAGGCGCGCAGCGTCAGTTGCAACGACAGGGTGTTGCCCCTGAGCACCGCACCGTGTGCGACCGGCGCGATGCCATGGCCGGAACGCCATTCCAGCACCGCGCCATTGGCCACGGGCGCCTGGCCCGCAGCAGGTAGCAGCCCCAACTCTACGGCGCGACCATCGAGCACGGCGTTGCCGGCTTCGATGGCATAGCTGCCATGCGGGGTAAATTGCAGGCGCTGCGGGCTAGCGGCCAGTGCGCGATAGAACAGGCTTAAATCTTGCGCTTGCGGACAGTTGATGGTCACGCTCAGGCGCCGCTCGCCAAGCAAGCGCTCCAGCGCACTGTCGCTTTGTGCCAGGCGGCTCATCAAGCCGAAATCGATCAGGGATTCGCTGACATTCAGTTGGCATTCTTCCAAGGCGTGGGCGGTGCCGGCCCCGCCGATCAATAACCACAGGCACAGTTGGCGCATACACGTTGCGAAGGGCATGACGGGGATCCTCAAGGCGCGTGGCAACGCGCGGGAGCAGTTTCGAAGTACACCGTGGGGTCGGCTTTTTCCGGCAGGGAGTAACGCAATTCGCATCGACCGCCATCGGGTGTGGTTATCCACAGCGTCGATTGGTCCAGCACGTTGGGTAGAAACACCTGGCTGGCGTCCTGCACCAAGGTGACGAACTCGCCGCTGGCGCTGCTGACTGAGGCTCCGGCAGGCAGAGGTGTACCCTGGTCGGTGCTGACGGTGAGCAATATGCGACGGGTCAAGCTGATGCCAAATTCGACTCGGTCAACGGCGCCGCGTCCGGCCGAGATCATCGCCAGGCCATTGTTGATGTCGGCATTGCGCGGCAGTGAACGTGTCTGCACTTCCACTGGGCTGCGCCCGTAGGCGGCGACTTGCGGCACCACGGCCTGGCCTTGCCAGTCGGTCCACACCGCGCCGCTGGGGGTACTTAGCTTGATGCCACTCATATCGCCGACCGACACCAGGGCAAAGGTGTCGCGCGCCGGGTAGGGTGAAAAAGTCACGCCGTCGCCATGTATCACCACACCGCCGCGAGCGCCGCCTTGATAACTGGAGCGTTCGGCATCAGCGCGGCTGTAGCTGAAATCGAGCTGGCTGTAACGCGGCAGTACCGAGACGCCCAGCGTGGTTTCCACTTGATGGTCGCTGCTGTCGTGTTCGGCGCTGACGCGATAGCTGAGTTGGTCGTCGATCTGTTCGGTGAGGCCCAGGCCGGTGCGGTTCTCACCGCCGGAATTGCGCACCCAGCTACGTAGCCGGCGACTTTCGCCCAACGGCACGCTGATATTGAGGTACACCGCGTTGTCCTGTTGCTGGCTACCGCCCATTTGCCACTCGGCACTGGCCGACAGTGACACAGCGCCGATGCTCGTGCCCCAAGAGGCCAGCGCACGGCTGCTGCTGTCGCCAGCGAAGTTGGCCGAGCGCGCAACCCCGGCGCTGAACGCACCCAGCAGCGGATGCGACCAGCCCAGGTTGAGGCTTTGTTGGTCGCGATAACGGGCGTCGCGGTTGCTGTCATCACGCTCATACGTGCTTTCTTCGAGTTCGCGATAGCCGATGCTGCGCCAGGAATTGGCGGCGCTGATCGACCACTGCTCGCCCAGGCGCTGGGACCAGGAAAGGTCGGTCTGTACGCCTGAAACCTTTTCCCACGCCAGGGTGTTGGACAGCTGTGTGGACAGTTGGATCTGGCTGTCCACCCACGGCAACCAGCCCAGGCTGGCGCCCACCGAGCGGTATTCGCTGGCTGCCAGTACACCAGTGCCCAAGGTCAACTGCGGGTGCAGCGCACCGGTCCAGCCGCCACTGACCACCCACGGATCCTCGCCTTTGGCGTCGCCCACATTCCGCACCCGGCCCGCGGCCACGGAGTAACCCGGTGCGGGCAACCCAAGGCCGAGCATGGCCGCCGGTACGGTGAAGCGCCGCTCACCCCCGGCGCTTTCCTTGACCGTGACCTCGACGTCCGAGCGCGTATTCAAGCGACGTACATCTGGCAGGGTAAAGGGGCCTGCGGGCACGACGGTGGAGTGAATCAACGCACCGTTCTGTCGTACCTCCACCTGGGCAGGGCTGTTGGCAATGCCCTGGATCAGCGCACCCTGGCCCTGTTCTTGAAGGGCTTGCTCGGTAAGCACCTGCACCCCGGTAATCTGCGCGCCGGACAGTACCGGGTTATACAGGTTGATTTGCCCAGCCTGCAGCACCGCCTGGTGGCTGGCGAAGGTGCGCTGGGCATAGGCTTGCAAGTGGGTGCTGCGTGACAGGCCATCCTGCCAGGTCTGTACTTGGCGACTGCGCACGATCCAATCGCCGGCATTGAACCCCACCTCGGTGTTGGCCGAGCCAAAGCGGCTGGTGTCATCGCCGAAGCGGTTGTAGAAACCACTGAGGTCGTAGTTGAGCAGCCCGGCAAACCCGCCGGTTTCGTACCCCGAGATATCCTGCTGTATGGGGCGCAGCGCCTCGGTGGGTACCACCAGTGACACCGTCAGCGTCGCCGGGTCCGGTTCAACCAGGGTTTGCGGATATTGCGCAAGAAAATCGTGACAACCTGCCGTTTCATTCGGGATCACCAGGTTGGCGGCGTCCAGCAATTCGCGGTCGAAGCACGGGTTGCCTTGCTGATCGAAGGTCACATCCAGCCGGCCGCGTCGCTGACCATTGACCCGCAGATTGACCGTGTGTTGCCCGGTGGCGAAGCGCGGTGCTGCCAGCAGCAGGCTGGCCAGCTGTGGATCAATGCCGCGTTGATGCAAGGTCTGGGCGTCGAAGCTGGAGGCGCTGGAGTTTTCGGCCCATGCCTTGGCGGGCATCAGCGCGCACAGCAGCAACACCAGCGGCAAGGTCGAGTTGGCAGGGATGTCGGGCACGGCTTCGCCGTCACGGTAACTCAATACTGTTTTCACGCAAGGTACTCGAGTAGTGAACGCGCGGGCCCCGTGTGCCCAGGCGTTCTGGTGACGGTCAATGAGCCGTCACTTCGTTATTCAGGCGGCGGTCAGGGGTGCGACGCCTGCGGTTTTCAGTCAGAGGGTGATCGGTGCGTCGTAGGCTTTCACCGCAAAGCCGTACACAGTGGCCGGCTGCAACCTGACCGTGTTGGCCTGCCCGCCGCTGGCCGGCACGCTCAAGGCTTCGCCGGGCAGCACGTAAGTGCGCGGCAGCATCGCCCTGCCGTTGCCGGGCAACAGCAGCAGTTCCTGCGCCAGGCGCACTACATAGGGCGTGTCGTTACGTACTTGCAACTGGCCGTCGCGCAAGGTCCAGGTCAGGTCGGTCCAAGGCGTGCGGTTGGGGGCAAGGCCTCTGGGATGCACGATCACCGGCAAGTTCTGGCGCACGGTCACGCCCACGCGGGCATGCCCGGCGGCGGTCGCGGCACGGCCTTGGGGCATGCCTTCGAACACTGCGCGTTTAAGCCGTTGGGTGAGCAACGGCTTCCGGTTTTGCAGGATGAAGCGCACCAACTGGGATTTAGACGCCTCGACCCGTGACAGCGGCGGTGTCACCACCAGCAGCGGCTCGGTGTCTTCCGGAATATCCTGCAAGGTCACATGCAGCAGCGCGAGTTGGCTGTCGGTGTTGGTCACCGACACTGCCGCTTCGCCTTCGGCTTCGAACACGATCACCACGGAGGTGTCCGGTACCATCCCGTCGGCTTTGACTTGATTGCCGAGTATCAGCAGCAGGGCGATAAGGCCGACAGCGGTGTTTGAGAATGTCGTCGTCATGACGGGTTTTCCATTAGGCCAAAAGGTATCGGTCAGAGGTAACGCAAATCCAGGACGATGGAGCCGTCGAGGGGGACTTCCTGGTCCAGCGTCAGGTACTGCGAAAAATTGATGGCGGTGACCACCTGAAGCTCCGCGGTCAGTTGGCTGATGAAGTCCGGTTGACGGTCGCCCAGCAGTGCAAAGGCCATATAGGATCTTGGATAGGCGTTGGGGTCCGGTGACCAGGTTTCCCCGTTGTTGGTGGAGGCCAATACCTGCATGGGCTGCGCATCGCCCACTACGTTGCGATAGGACAACGCTACGGAGCCGAGACGCTCCTCGGGGGCGTGGATGTTTCTGCCCAGTCCGTAGAAAAAGTCGGGGGCCAGCGAGGAGTCGGCGCGATTGTCGATGCCTACCAAGGCAAACAGCATGGGCCTGGCGCAGAGCACATGCAGTTCGAGTAGCTGGCTGGGCAGCACGGTGAACTCGTCTACGTTGAGGCTATGTGCGGGGATCTTGTCATGCTCGATGATGCCGTCATTCATCAGCTCGATGTGGCAGGCATCCGGTGTCACCCGGCCGGTCACCGTGAGGTCGACGGTCGAGGCTGCGTGGGTATCGGTCATCGCGGCCAGGCCAAGCACGATGGCCACGTTTCGCCCCCATGCCGTGAGCACGCGCAACGCCAGGCGCAGCCCATGCCTGCCGGCGTTCGAGGGGTGGGCGGCCATGGGTTACAGGTACTTCACTTCAAGGGTGGCGGAGCCGTCGATGGTCACCTCATTGCTGAGGTCCATGCCGGCAGTGCTCATGATGAAGGTCTGCACTTGCAGATCGACCAGCAGGTCTTTGACAGGTAGCGGCTGGCTGTCGTCATCCATTGCGGCGATCGACATGTACAGGCCCGGATCCCAGAACTTTTCTTTGAACCAGGTATTACCTTGGTCGGACGATGCAATGGGTTGCACCACTACACCATCCTCGGCCAGTGGATTGGCAAGCGTGAGGCTGTATCCCCCCAGCTTCTGGGTGTCATTGATAAAGCCCAGGCCGTAACTCGAAGAGATACCTGAGGATGCACGGTTATCGATCGAGTGCAGGGCGAATTGGATCGGCGCATCGCAATTGACGGCCAGGATCAGGGTATGGTTGCCAATGACTGTCGGGTTGTCAGGTTTCAGATCTTTAGCGGAAATCTTGCCATGGTCGATCACACCTCCACCGGACAGGCTGGGTATACAGGCGCTGGGCACGATCAGCCCCTTGACGGTCAGGTCGACGCTGGAGGCAGCGAAGGCAGTGGCTGAGTTGAGCAGAAGTACGCTGGCGGCCAGCGTGGTCAATCGAATATTCATCGGGTCTCCTTATCCTTAGAGGTAATTGACTTGCACGGTGGCGTGACCGTCGATAGGCACATCGTCGGTCAGTGTCAGGTTGCTGGCGGGCGCGATGTGAGTGATCAGGCGGATCTCGGCCTCCAGCTTCTGGATCGCAATCGGTACCACGCCGTCGTTGTTGGCGACCGCTGTCAGCACGGTGTGGCTGAGCATCACGGAGGGCATCCAGGTTGCGCCGCCATCCCTTGAGACGATGGTGCGTACCGGCACGTCGTCGGCCACCGGCTGGTAGAGGCCAAGCCCGGCATCACCGACTTTTTCATCGTTGGGGGTCATGCCCAGGCCGTGCCAGCTGAAGTGGCTGGCGGTGGTGCCGGCGCGGTTGTCGATGGTGTTCAGGGTAAAAAACGTCGGCCCTTCGCAATGCACGCTCAAGAGCATGGTTTCTCGGGGCAGGTCGGTGTAGGTGTCGCTATTGAGATCCTTGACCGACACCTTGCCGAAGTCGACATTGCCACCGCCGGAGACCTCTGGCGCGCAGGCGCTTGGCGTGATGATGCCTTTGACGGTGAGGTCCAGGCTGCTGGCGGCCAGTGTGAGAGGCGAGATGGTCAACAATAGGACGGCCAGGGGCGTGGCTCTTAAGTAAGTCATCGTTTGAACCTTCCTTAGTACGAAGATGATGGGTTACAGGTACAGAACTTCAAAAGTTGCGGAGCCGTCCAGCGCCACTTCGTTGGCCAGGCTCAAGCCGTTGGCGGGTGCAATGGCAGTGCGCACGGTGATGTCCATGAGCGCGTTCTGCACGGGGTGCGGGGCCCAGCCGGAATCGGCACGGCTGCCCAGGGCCACCAACATATCGTCTTGCAGCGGGTCCTCCGGATAGAGCGGCGCCCAGGGGCGCTGTTCGTACTGGTAGAGCAAGGTCGAAGGTGTTTCGGCGACGGGGTTACTGAACATCAGTTGGTACCCGCCGAGCTTTTCTGTGCCGTTGGCTACACCCAGGCCGTAGGCGCCAAACGTTGAGGAGCCGGCTCGGTTGTCGATGGGCTTGATGGCAAACAGCGTCGCCGCCTCGCAATTCACGCTCAGTTGTAATGTCTGGTCCTCAAGCCAGGTATGGCTGTCGAGGTTCAGATCTTTTGCTGCGACTTTTCCATAGTCCACAGCCCCTGGCAGGTTCGGGGTGCAGGCACTCGGTGTGATCAAGCCCTTGACGGTCAGGTCCACGGAGCTGGCAGCGAAAGCGGATGACGTCATGGTGAGCAACAGCGCGCCGCTCAACAGGGGCAGGCGGGGTTTCATCTGGGAAACGTCCATTTACAGGTACTTCACTTCAAAGGTCGCGGAGCCGTCGATTGCCACTTCGCTAGTCAAGGTCAGGTTTCTTGCAGGTGCAATCAAGGTGTGCAGCGTCATATCCATGAGCGCGTCTTTGATCGGGTGGGGGGCCCAACCGTTCTCACCGCGGCTGCCCAGCGCCACCAGATCGTTGGGGGCAATGGCCTCATCCGTAAGGAGGTCTGTCCATCGGCCCTCGGAGTTGTACATTGCAATCAGGGTGGATGGTGTTTCAGTGACGGGGTTGCTGAACGTCAACTGATACAGGCCGAGCTTCTGGGTTTCGTTGATCAAGCCCAGGCCAAAGGCGAAGCCGGACGCGGCGGAACCGGCTCGATTGTCGACGGGATGGATTGCAAACAGCGTCGCCGCGTCGCAATTGACGCTCAGTTGCAGGGTCTTTTTCTCAAGCGGCGTATAGCTGTCTTGATTCAGATCTTTTGCGGCGATTTTTCCAAGATCGACGTCACCCGGCAGGTTGGGTGTGCAGGCGCTGGGCGTGATCAACCCTTTGACAGTCAGGTCGACGCTGCTGGCGGCGAAAGCGGATGACGTTATAGCGAGCAGCAGGGCACTGCTCAGTAGGGATACAGAGGTCTTCATTTCAAATTGTTCCATTACAAGCTGGCAGATTGAGGCACGCCAGGGCAACGCCCGGTCGTGTGTGGGCGGGTGGTTGCCTGGAGGCGATCTCGATTTTTTTGCGCTTGCCGGGGAGTGGCAAGTCGTCCCTCTTTGGGGTGGGCACAATCTAGCGAGGGGGGCGCGCGGGGGAAATACAACTAATACGACATTGGCGGGGGGGGCGAAGGACGTGCCGGGAGAGGGGGGCGGTGGTGCTTTTCGTAGTTGTTGTATCGACTCGGTCTGACTCAAAAGATTATAGATACCCCCCTGAATGGGTATTTGCTACATGAGAGGTCTCGAGGGCTATTGCACCAGTGCCGGAGATTACTGCCGGATCAATAGTCACGATAGAGGTACTGATGGGTTCGCTGGTAGGTTCAACAGCAGGAGCGAACCGCAAATTGAAGCCGCAAGGTGCCCCCCCGCTTCATTGGCAGCAGTTGAGCGTGCTGGTGGTGGAAGACCATTCAGCCTACCGCCTGTTGCTGGGTTGTTTGCTGCAGAAACTGGGGTTGGGATACGAATTGGCCGACGATGGGTACGTCGGGCTGGCGGCCTTTGCCAGCCGGCCCTTCGACTTGGTGATCAGTGATTGCCAGATGCCGTTCATGGACGGCTACAGCATGGCTCGCGCTATTCGCCAGCATGAGTGCGACAACGGGCAGAGGCGAGTGCCGATCATTGCCTTGACCGCCAACCTGCAAAACGACAGCCCCCAGCGTTGCCGCGACGCCGGTATGGATGCCTGGCTGCTCAAGCCATTGACCCTTGAACAGCTGCACGCCGTTTTGGCACGCTGGCTGCCGGGCGTGGATGACGCGTATGTCGTCCAGAAGGCTGTTGCGCCGCTCGCCGGCTGGCCAACCCGTGCCACGTTGGTCGCCATGTTTGGCAGCGAGCGTATCGTCGATCAATTGTTGGAAACCCTGTTGTTCGAGGCTTGGGAAGACCACCGCGTGTTGCGCCATGCCTGCTTGACGTTGAACTCGTCACTGACGGCTGAGCGCCTCCATCGATTGGTGGGCAGCCTGGTGTTTTTGGGCGGTACTGGCCTTGAAGCCAGCGCCGTGAAGCTGATCGAACAGGTCCAGTCCCAGGGTGTTGCTGCGCACAAGGTGCAATTGGAGTTGTTCCTGGCGCGCTTGTTCGTCTATCTCGAGTACCTCTCTGAAGTCTGAGAGGTAGTGTTGGCGCAGAGCGTTTTGCAATCCGTTGATCTTGTCTTTGCTGTAGGTATTTTCTTATTGTTTTGTAGGCAAAAAAGTGTGAGCTACTGAACATTGAGCGTGGCTGCCAGCAGCACTTTGTTAGCGGTTGTTGATGAGCGCCAGCGGGGGTATTTTGCGCGGATTCAGTTTGCCATCATTCGTGGGAATCTATGCTTCGAGTAATTATTGCTGACGATCACCCTATTGTGCGTATCGGGCAGAAAGTCGTGATTGAGGCGCATGGCCGGTGCAAAGTGGTCGCGGAAGCCGACGGCCCCGATCAGTTGCTCGAACTGTTGAGGACAACCCCGTGTGACGTGCTCGTCACAGACTTTGCCATGCCAGGCGGCCAGCAGGCCGACGGCTACGGGCTGTTGAGCCTGTTGCACCGCCAATATCCGCAGTTGCCGGTGATTCTGGTGACCATGTTCGCCAGCGTCGCCACCCTGCGTGCTTCCTTCGCCCATGGTGCCAAGGCCGTGGTGGCCAAAAGTGCTTCGGCCAAGGAGCTGCCCCAGGCGATCAAGGCTGTGTGTGCCGGCCAGACGTTCGCCAGTGAATCCCTGCGGATGCAAATGGTAGAGGCGGGTACGGGCGATCAGTCCCAGGTGCCGCAATTGTCCTGCAAGGAGCGCGAGGTGGTGCGCATGTTGGCCAGCGGCATGACCGTCAGCCAGATTGCGGCACAGGTCAACCGCAGTATCTCTACCATCAGTAAGCAGAAAAGCACGGCTATGCAGCGGCTGAGTATCTCAACCGATGTAGACCTGTTCGCCTACGCTCGCAGCACTGGGATGGTGCCGTAGGCTCCTGCATTTGCCTGGCGAATGTCAGTAGCCAGCGCGGTGTGGGCAGCCTATCGTGCGCTTATTCTTTCGAAACCTGCGGAGCCTGCCCATGAGTGATGCCCATAACGCCCTGATCACCGCGTTCTACAATGCCTTCCAGCGCCTGGATGCCGAAGCCATGGCCGCCTGCTACACCGAAGACGTGGTGTTCAGCGACCCGGCCTTCGGCGAGTTGCGCGGGCGCGACGCGGGGGATATGTGGCGAATGCTCACCACGCGGGCAAAGGATTTCTCCCTGACCTTCGACCACGTGCGCAGTGATGACAGCACAGGCAGCGCGCACTGGGTGGCGACGTACCTGTTCAGTGCCACGGGCAATACGGTGGTTAACGACATCGGTGCGCGCTTTGTGTTTCGCGACGGCAAGATCTGCGAGCACCACGATCACTTCGACCTGTGGCGATGGTCGCGCCAGGCGCTGGGCTTGAAAGGGCTGCTGTTGGGCTGGTCGCCGGCGCTGAAAAATGCGGTGCGGGCCCAGGCGCTTAAAGGCTTGAAGGCATTCCAGGCCGGTCGTTGATAAGATTGGCGCTCCTCTGGTTTGCCGAAATTGCCCTGTGACTGATCCTGTAGAACCCAAACCCTGGTTCGTCTACCTGGTGCGTGCCGCCAATGGCTCGTTGTATTGCGGCATCAGCAATGACCCGGTGCGCCGCTTTGCCTGCCACCAAAGCGGCAAGGGCGCGCGGTTTTTCTTGTCCAGCCCGGCGGTGGCGTTGGTGTACACCGAACAATGCGCGAGCAAGGGTGAGGCGTTGCGCCAGGAGCGGCTGATCAAGAAGCTGAAGAAGAGTGCCAAGGAGTGTCTCGCGACGAGTGGCAAGCAATGATCGAAATTATTTACTGATTCATGTGAGGTAAATCCCCGGCCCATCCGTGTAGTGCATGAAACTGCGATCTATTCGCATTAACAGCGTTTTCTACACGGGTTCTCACAGCATGAAGTCAACGGCGGGTGGTTGGGTAAAACAGTGGCTGGGAGCCTCGGTCTTGGCGGTGTCAGGGCTGGCTTTGCTGCCTTTGAGCGTTGCGCGTGCGCAGGAGCAGCAAAGCGCCCAGTTCAATTTTGCCCTGGCAGCCAAACCACTGCCCCAGGCCCTGAGCGAGTTCAGCCGTGTCACAGGCATCAGTGTGATCTACACCGATGAAGCGCCTTATGGCCTCAATGCCCCGGCGCTCAGTGGGCAGATGAGCGCGACCCAGGCCCTGCAACGTCTGCTGAGCAATACAGGTTTCACCTTCCGCCAGATCGACGCCCGCACCCTGGCCCTGGAGCCGCTGCCCAGCGACGGCGCGGTCAACCTTGGCGCCACCACCATCAGCGCGGCCAACCCGACGCAGGACAGCACCAGCTATCAGCCGCCGCCCACCAGTTCGGTGATGCGCTCCCATGGGTTGCTGCTGGAAACCCCGCAAACCGTCAACGTGGTGCCGGCCCAGGTGCTGCGCGACCAGCAACCGCGCAACCTGGATGACGCCCTGGGCAATATCAGCGGCATCACCCAGTCCAACACCCTCGGCAGTACTCAGGACGCGGTGATGTTGCGTGGTTTTGGCGACAACCGTAACGGCTCGATCATGAAGGACGGTATGCCGGTGGTGCAGGGCCGTGCCATGAACGCTACCGCCGAGCGTATTGAAGTGCTCAAGGGCCCATCCTCGCTGTTGTATGGCATCCAGGACCCGGGCGGCGTGGTCAATATCGTCAGCAAAAAGCCTGAGCTGATGCAGTCCACCTCCCTGACCGCGCGCGGCTCGACCTTCGGCAGCGGCAAGAACGGCAGCGGCGGCAACCTCGACACCACCGGCCCCCTCGGCGACAGCGGCCTGGCTTATCGCCTGATTGTCGATCATGAAGACGAAGATTACTGGCGTAACTACGGCACCCATCGCGAGACCCTGGTGGCGCCGTCCCTGGCCTGGTACGGCGATACCACCCAAGTGGTGCTGGCCTATGAACACCGCGAATTTCTCGCGCCGTTCGACCGTGGCACCGCCATCGATCCCAAGACCAACCACCCGCTGAACATCCCCGCCACCCGGCGTCTGGATGAACCGTTCAACAACATGGAAGGTCGCTCCGATCTGTACCGCCTGACCGTCGATCATGATCTGAACGACGACTGGAAAGCTCACTTCGGCTACAGCTGGAATCGCGAAACCTATGACGCCAGTCAGGTGCGCGTGGTCAAGGTCAACACCAACGGCACCCTGACCCGTAACATGGACGGTACCCAGGGCGCGTTGACCACCGACCGCTTCGCCACCGCCAGCCTCGAAGGCAGGGTCGATGTTGCAGGTATGCAGCACGATCTGGTGTTCGGCCTGGACGATGAGTACCGCAAGATCTACCGTGCCGACCTGATCCGCCAGGCGCCGCGAGGCACCTTCGATTACAACAACCCGGTATACGGCAATGAAGTCGCCGGTTCCAAAGTCAGCGCGCCGGACAGCAACCAGACCGATCTGCTGCGCAGCGATTCGCTGTTCTTCCAGGATGCCATCCACCTCAACGATCAATGGATCCTGGTCGGCGGTGCGCGCTACCAGATGTACGATCAATACGCCGGCAAAGGCGTGCCGTTCACCGCCAACACCGACGGCAATGGCCAGAAGTGGGTACCACGGGCCGGGCTGGTGTATCGCTACACTGATCAATTGTCGTTCTACGGCAGTTATACCGAGTCGTTCAAACCCAACTCCACCATCGCGCCGCTGGCCAATAAAACCGTGTTGAGTGGCAGTTTGCAGCCGGAAGAATCCAAAGCCTGGGAGCTGGGTACCAAGTTCGACCTGCCGGGGCGCATCACCGCCAGTGCCGCGCTGTTCACGATCGATAAACGCAACGTGTTGGTGCAGGTAGGCGAGGGCCTGACCTCGGAGTACAGCGTGGCCGGCAAGGTGCGTTCTCGCGGTCTGGAGCTGGATGCCAGCGGCCAGCTGACGGATAAATGGAGCCTGATTGGCAGCTATGCCTACACCGATGCCGAGGTTACCGAAGACCCTAAGCTCAAAGGCAATCGCCTGCAGAATGTGGCAAAAAGCACCGGCTCGTTGTCGGCGGTGTATGACTTCGGCAGTGTCCTGGGCGGCGATCAACTGCGTGTCGGCGCCGGGGCGCGTTATGTCGGCGAGCGGGCAGGGGACGCGGCCAACAGTTTCGAACTGCCCAGCTACACCGTGGCCGATGTGTTCGCCAGCTATGACACCCGGCTTGAAGGGCAGAAGGTCAAGTTCCAGCTCAATGTGAAGAACCTGTTCGATCGTACTTACTACACCTCATCGGTGAATACGCAGTTTGTGTCCATGGGCGATGCGCGGCAGGTGTCGGTGTCCAGCACCTTGACCTTCTGATTCATTTATCTGTGGGAGCTGGCTTGCCTGCGATGGCATCGACTGGGTTTGCCTGATACACCGAGTTGTCTGCATCGCAGGCAAGCCAGCTCCCACAGGAAAGCGGTCGCCACATTGATAGCGAGCTGTTAGCGTTGCCGCCATTGCATGCTTATGGAAAACGCAACGATGCACTTTGTAAAATGGTTACGCACCGGCACCCTGCTGGTCGGTTTGAGTTTTTTACTGGGCGGCTGCGCCAGCGTCTCCCAAACTTCCACGCCGGCAACCCTGGATAAACTGTTGAGCGATCCGGCGCTGCAAGGCGCTACGGTCTCGCTGATGGTACGTGACGCCCGCACGGGCTCCACGCTGTATCAGCAAAACCCGCGCACCCGGTTGGTGCCCGCGTCCAACCTCAAGCTGTTGACCACAGCGGCGGCCATGGACGTGCTGGGGCCGCAATACCGCTTCGCCACCCAACTGCTGAGCAATGGCATACGCCAGGGCGACCGTTTGACCGGCAACCTGTACCTGCGTGGCCTCGGCGACCCGACCGTTCAGTTTGCCGATTACCAGGCCCTGGCCGCGCAATTGGCCAGCCAGGGCGTGCGCCAGGTGCAGGGCGACCTGGTGTTCGACGACACCTGGTTTGATGCCGAGCGGCTGGGTGTCGACTGGTCTCACGATGACGAAACCACCTACTACGGCGCGCAGATTTCAGCGCTGACCGTGTCGCCTGATTCGGATTTCGATGCAGGCAGCGTACTGGTCACCGCGAAGGCTGCGCTGCGGGCCGGCTCGCCGGTAAGTGTCGAGATTTTTCCGCCCACCGATTACCTGCAACTGAGCAACCGCGCCATCAGTGGGCCGGGCAACAGCTATGGGATCAACCGTCGCCATGGCACCAACCTGTTGCAGCTCAGCGGCGCAGTGGCGCCGGGGCGGCAGAGCCAGCAATTGGTCAGCGTCTGGGAGCCGACGCAACTGGTGGCCAATCTGTTCGAACAGGCCTTGGCGCAACAGGGCATCACCGTATTGGGGCGTCGAGTGATGGGTGGGGCAAGCCCGGCTGCAGTGACGGTGCTGGCCGAGCACCAATCGGCACCGTTACAGGAGTTGATCACGCCGTTGCTCAAGCTCTCGAACAACAACATGTCCGAAGCCTTGCTCAAGGCCATGGGGCGCCAGACCGCCAATAGCGGCACGGCAGCGGCGGGCGCCGTGGCGGTGGCCGGGTTTCTCAAGCGTCAGGGGCTGGACACCAGCACGTTCAGTCAGGTCGACGGCTCCGGCCTCTCGCGGCGCAATCTGGTGTCGTCGCAAACCCTCACCGACCTGCTCCTGGCCGCCAGCAAACAGCCGTGGTTCGACACCTGGTACAACGCGCTGCCGATTGCCGGCAACACCGACCGCATGACCGGCGGCAGCCTGCGCTACCGTCTGCGCGACACGCAGGCGCAGAACAACCTGCACGCCAAGACCGGCTCCATGGGCGGCGTGTCGTCATTGAGTGGTTACATCACCGACGCCGGCGGGCGCAAGCTGGTGTTCGCGATGCTGACCAACAACTACGTGGTGGCCGGCGCGCAGGTCAAGGCGCTGGAGGACCGCGTGGCAGTGGCGCTGTCGCGCAACGACGATTGATTCAGGGCTGATAGCCCATACGCCAACTCACGGCCCGGGTCGCCGCCAGCAGGTGCTGCGCCGCCGGGCCATCTTCATCGGCATGGAACAGTGAGGTCGGGCCGACCACGGTCATCACTGCCGCCACTTGCCCGACCGCATTGAACACCGGCGCCGACAACGCATCCACGCCGGGCATCAGCAGGCCATGCACAAAGTGCAGGCCACGGCTGCGGATTTGTTCGCACACGCTGGCATAGGCCTGATCGTCTGCCAAGGTATGAGCGGTGCCGGCTTGAACCTCGCGTTCGCGCAGCTCCACCGTTTCCCGTGACGGCAGGTAAGCGCTGAACACCAGCCCGGTGGACGAACTGAGCAGCGGCAGCACTGAGCCCAACTGCGTCACAACGGTAACGGCGCGCACTGCCGGCTCGATCTGCACCACGGTCGCGCCCTGGTTGCCCCACACCGCCAGAAAGCAGGTTTCATTCAATTCATCGCGTAGCTCGGCCAGGGGCATGGCGCCGACTTTCAACACATCCATGCTGCCCAGCGCCGCCAGCCCCACGCGCAACGCCTCCCGGCCCAGGCCGTAATGGTTGGTGGCGGTGTTCTGCTCGGCAAATCCGGAGGCAATCAGCGCCTGCAAATAGCGGTGGACCTTGCTCGCCGGCATCTGCACATGTTCGGCCAGACGTGACAGCGAGGTGGCCGGGGACAATTCGGCCAGAGCCTTGAGAATATCGGTGCCGACTTCCGCCGAACGGACTTTCTGTTTACCGGTGTCGCGGGGCTTTTCCATGGAAGGGCGAGAATCCGAAAGATGAATGGGCGTCTTTATAGCTTGACGGTCAACAGTGATCAAATTACGTTATGCGTAACTGGATTACGATAAATACAACTGACCCACAGAGGATGATCCATGACCCTCGAATACCTTTCGGGTTTCGGCAACGAATTCGCCAGCGAAGCCTTGCCTGGTGCATTGCCCGTCGGCCAGAACTCGCCGCAGAAGGCCCCCTACGGGCTGTATACCGAACTGTTTTCCGGCACGGCCTTCACCATGTCGCGCAGCGAAGCCCGGCGCACCTGGCTGTACCGCATCCAGCCGTCGGCCAATCACCCGGCGTTCATCAAGCTTGCGCAGCAATTGGCCGGTGGACCCTTGGGCGCAGTGACGCCCAATCGTCTGCGCTGGAACCCGCTGGATATTCCGAGTGAGCCGACGGACTTTATCGATGGACTGGTCGGCATGGTGGCCAACTCGGGGTCGGAAAAACCTTCGGGCATCAGCATCTACACCTACCGCGCCAATCGTTCCATGGAGCGTGTGTTCTTCAATGCCGACGGCGAACTGCTGATCGTGCCGGAGCAGGGCCGCCTGCGCATCGCCACCGAACTGGGCGCGCTGGACGTCGAGCCGCTGGAAATTGTCGTGCTGCCCCGTGGCCTCAAATTCCGTATCGAACTGCTGGATGCACACGCACGCGGTTATGTTGCCGAGAACCACGGCGCCCCGCTGCGCCTGCCCGACCTGGGCCCCATCGGCAGTAATGGCCTGGCCAACCCGCGTGACTTCCTCACGCCAGTGGCCCGCTACGAAGACCTCAAGCAACCGACCACGCTGGTACAGAAATTCCTTGGTGAACTGTGGGCCTGCGAGTTGGACCATTCACCACTCAACGTGGTCGCCTGGCACGGCAACAACGTACCGTACAAATACGACCTGCGTCGTTTCAACACTATCGGCACGGTGAGTTTCGATCATCCGGATCCGTCGATCTTCACCGTGCTGACCTCACCTACCAGCGTGCATGGCCTGGCCAACCTCGACTTCGTGATCTTCCCGCCGCGCTGGATGGTGGCCGAGAATACCTTCCGTCCGCCATGGTTCCATCGCAACCTGATGAACGAATACATGGGCCTGATCCAGGGCGCCTACGATGCCAAGGCCGAAGGCTTCCTGCCCGGCGGCGCGTCGCTGCACAGCTGCATGAGCGCCCATGGCCCGGATGGCGAGACCTGCACCAAGGCCATCAATGCGGACCTGGCGCCGCACAAGATCGATAACACCATGGCCTTCATGTTCGAGACCAGCCAAGTGCTGCGCCCGACCCAGTTCGCTCTGGAGTGCCCGCAGCTGCAACCTGCTTACGACGCGTGCTGGGCCTCACTGCCCGCCACCTTCAACCCGAATCGGAGATAGCCCATGACGCAACCAACGCAGACCCGCAGCTGGGTGGCCTCGGCCAACGGTCACGTGGATTTCCCCCTGCAGAACCTGCCCCTGGGCGTGTTCAGTATCAACGCCTCGGCCCCGCGCTGTGGCGTGGCGATCGGCGATATGGTCCTCGACCTGCACGCCGCGCTGGATGAGTTTGACGGTGATGCCCGGCGTGCCGTTGAGGCAGCAGCGGGTGGCCAATTGAACGCTTTTTTTGAACTTGGCCGTGGGCCACGCGTGGCGTTACGCGAGCGCCTGCTGGAGCTGCTGGCCGAAGGCAGCCAGCTGCAACAGCGCGAAGCGCAGGTGCTGCACCACGCCGCCGATTGCCAGATGCACTTGCCGGCGAAGATCAATGACTACACCGACTTCTACGTCGGCATCGAGCACGCGCAGAACGTCGGCAAACTGTTTCGCCCGGATAACCCCCTGTTGCTCAACTACAAGTACGTGCCGATTGGTTACCACGGCCGTGCGTCGACCATTCGCCCGTCGGGCACGCAGGTCCGGCGCCCCAAAGGCCAGACACTGCCGGCCGGCCAGTCCGAACCGACGTTCGGCCCCTGCGCACGCCTGGACTACGAACTGGAGCTGGGCATCTGGATCGGCCAGGGCAATGCCATGGGCGAAGCGATTGCCATCGGCGATGCGGCCGAGCATATCGCCGGTTTCTGCCTGCTCAATGACTGGTCGGCGCGAGATATCCAGGCCTGGGAATACCAGCCGCTGGGCCCGTTCCTGTCGAAAAGCTTTATCACCAGTATTTCGCCATGGGTGGTGACCGCCGAAGCGCTGGAGCCCTTTCGCAAAGCGCAACCGGCGCGGCCCGAGGGCGACCCGCAACCGCTGCCGTATCTGCTGGATAAACGTGATCAGAACGCGGGCGCCTTTGATATCGAGCTGGAAGTGCTGCTCACCACCGCCTCAATGCGCGAGCAGAACCTGCCCGCCCATCGCCTGACCTTGAGCAATACCGAGCATATGTACTGGACAGTGGCGCAAATGGTTGCGCACCACAGCGTCAACGGTTGCCAGTTGCAGGCCGGCGACCTGTTTGGTTCAGGCACCTTGTCCGGGCCGCAGCCGGGGCAGTTTGGCAGCCTGTTGGAGATTACCGAAGGCGGTAAAAAGCCGATTGAATTGGCTTCCGGCGAGGTACGTAAATTCCTTGAAGACGGCGACGAAATCATCCTGCGTGGCCGTTGCCGCCGCGAAGGTTTTGCCAGCATCGGCTTTGGTGAATGCCGCGGTACTGTGGTTGCGGCACGTTAAGAGGGCAGGGTCATGGAACTCTATACTTACTACCGTTCCACCGCGTCGTATCGGGTACGTATTGCCCTGGCGCTCAAGGGCCTGGATTTCACCGCGCTGCCAGTCAACCTGCTGGTCCCGGCAGGCGGCGCCAATCACCAGCCCGAGTATCTGGCGATCAACCCTCAAGGACGTGTGCCGGCGTTGCGTACTGATCAAGGGGAGACGTTGATCCAGTCGCAGGCGATCATCGAATACCTGGAGGAGCGTTATCCACAGGTGCCGTTGCTCTCCAAAGACCCGGTAGCGCGCGCCCATGAGCGGGCGGTAGCGTCGATCATCGCCTGCGATATCCACCCGTTGCACAACTCCAGCACGCAGAACCTGTTGCGTAAGTGGGGGCACGATGAAGCGCAGTTGCTTGAATGGATCGCCCATTGGGTCAGCCAGGGGCTGGGTGCGGTGGAGCAGTTGATTGGAGATAAGGGCTTCTGCTTTGGCGAGCAGCCAGGCATGGCGGATGCATTTCTGATTCCACAGCTGTATGCGGCCGAACGTTTCAAGGTGCCGCTGGTGGCTTACCCGCGCATTGGGCGAGTGGCAGCGTTGGCGGCGCAGCATCCGGCCTTCGTACAGGCCCACCCCGCCAATCAACCTGACACACCGCCCCTCCCACCTTTGATCGTGCCAACCTAATAAAAAATAAAGGTACCTTGCGATGCACAATCAGATTGCCAGCTTTCGCGCGGCACTCGACGCCCGTCCGGTGTCGCGCTACCAGTGGTTGATTCTCGTGTTGCTGGCGTTGCTGCTGGTCACCGATGGCTACGACGCCCAGGTGCTGGGCTATGTAGTGCCGGCGCTGGCTCAGGATTGGGGCCTGGAAAAAGCTGCGTTCGGGCCGGTGTTCAGCGCCAACCTGCTCGGGTTGACCCTCGGCTCGCTGCTGGTGACACCGCTGGCGGATCGTTTCGGCGT
The DNA here is from genome assembly GCF_019891455.1 of Pseudomonas sp. P867. Lineage (NCBI taxonomy): Bacteria > Pseudomonadati > Pseudomonadota > Gammaproteobacteria > Pseudomonadales > Pseudomonadaceae > Pseudomonas > Pseudomonas sp. P867. Next base: position 381,840 of record NZ_JAFLXB010000001.1, read on the forward strand.
GCGGCGCATCCTGTTGGGCTGTGTGCTGATCTACGCCAGCCTGACCGTACTGATGGTGTTTGCCAATTCCCTCACCACACTGATGGCGGCGCGGTTTATCTGTGGCATCGGCATGGGGGGCGCAATGCCCAGTGCCATGGCATTGATGTCTGAATATTCGCCGCCGCGCATGCGCACCTTGATGGTGACCCTGGCGGCCTGCGGCTTTTCGTTCGGCGGCGCGGCAGGCGGCTTTGTGGCGGCCGGTTTTATCGACAGCTTTGGTTGGCAGGCGGTGTTCCTGGCCGGTGGGGTAACGCCGTTGCTGCTGTTCCCGTTCCTGGTGTGGCTGTTGCCCGAATCCTTGCCACGCCTGTTGCGCGATGCACCGCCGTATCTGCGTTTGCGCAAAGTCACGGCGCGGATGCTGCCCGACTGGCAACCGCCGCCCGCGACCGAAGCTGAAAACCTGCAGGAACAAGGCAGCAAACTGACGGTGGTGGAGCTGTTTCGCAACGGCTACGCGCGCCCGACGCTGCTGATCTGGGCGACCTTTTTTGTCAGCCTGATTTTGCTGTATTTCATGATCAGCTGGTTGCCATCGCTGTTGCTCGAAAGCGGCCTGGCGCTAAACGAAGCCAACCTGGTCACGTCCATGTTCCTGTTTGCCGGCACCTTGGGCGCCATCCTCATGGCCTGGTTTGCCGACCGCCTGAAAAGCAAGGTGCGACTGTTGTCCGGGGTGCTGGCGGCGGCTGCGTTGTGCACTATCCTGCTGGGCTTGAACCACGACAATCCCCGTTACCTGGTGGCCTGCGTGTTCGCCGCCGGGTTCTGCATCATCGGCGGGCAACTGACCCTCAATGCCTTTGCGAGCAATTTCTACCCGGCGCAGGTGCGCGCCACCGGCACAGGCTGGGCGTTGGGGGTAGGGCGTTTTGGATCAATCCTGGGGCCGCTGTTCGGCAGTATGTTGCTGGCGATGCATATACCGGTGGAGCAGATTTTCTTCTTCTGTGCGATTCCGGCGGTGATTGCGGCGCTGTTGATTATTCAGGTGCGGGCGCCGGGCTCCACTACGCTAAAAACGCCAGTGCCTGGCGATATTCTCAATCGCACCTAGGTCAATGCACCACTGAATTGGGCGGCAGGTGCCCCAGCCGCTCGGTCAGGCGCAGGCGCTGGATTGGGTCATCACTGAGCATCAATGCGTGTTCCAGGTCAAAGCGCTCGGCGCTCGGGCAATCCAGGCGCTGGTACAGGCTGGCGCGGGCAAGGTAGTCGGCGGCGCTGGCATTGCCCAGTTCCAGTACGCGCTCGGCGTCCACCAGGGCAGCCAGGGGATCGTCGTTGGCGAGGTGCAGTTGGCGCAGGTTACGTGACAGCCGCTGCAGGATCGCCCTAGGCTCGGCGGTGTGCAGGTGGTCGGCGTGCAAGTTGAGTTTTGGCCCGTATTGGCGGTGCAGCAGTTCGCGACAGTCGTTGGGGTACAGGCGTCGACCGCCGCACGGGTCCAGCAGGTGGTCGGCACCGGGTACGCGTAGCAGGAAGTGGCCGGGGAAATTTACCCCGGCCATGGGGATATCCAGGCGCCGTGCCATTTCCAGTGCGATCAGGCCCATGGCCAAGGGTTGCCCGCGTTTTCGCAGCAGCACTTTGTCCAGCAGCGCGGCGGCGGGGCGCAACGGGGTGTGATCATCCTGGGCAAACCCCAGGTCATTCAGGCGCCGCAGCAGCGGCTGGCCGAGTTCATCGGCCGGCAACAGGGGCATGCCCAGGCTGACCTGCTGTTGCAGCACACGCAGCTCTTGCAGGATCAGCAACGGCTGTACGCTGGCATCGTGTTCGGCAGCCATCCACAGCGCGGCTTCAAACAGCGCAGGGGGTGAACGGTCCAGGCAGGCGAAAAAGGCTGTGCGGGGATTCATCGCGTTCTCCGGCGGATGCCCCGTTTTAGCCTTGCCAGGAAATTTCGTCCAGTCTCTTGAAAAATATCCTGCGTGCTTATGTCCTGGATCTTACGAAACAGCGCGGCTTATTCCAGTGCAATCCAGCAGTTTTCTGCCGCGAGCCTATACTTTGTCCACAACCAAAAGTGATTCGGGAGCTCATTGATGTTTGCGCTCATGCACAGCACCCGCCTTGAATCGCTGCACCTGAGCGTCGACCCGGTGACCGGGCTGAAAGCGATCATCGCCATCCACAACAGTCGCCTGGGGCCTGCCTTGGGCGGCTGTCGCTACCTGGCTTACCCCAACGATGACAGTGCCGTGGCCGATGCCGCGCGCCTGGCCCAAGGCATGAGCTACAAGGGTGCATTGGCCGGGCTGGCGGTGGGCGGCGGCACGGCGGTCATCATCCGCCCTGTGCACGTGGAGAGCCGCGCCGCGCTATTCGAGGCGTTTGGCCGCTGTATCGAAAAACTCGATGGCCGTTTCATTACCTCGATCGACAGCGGCACCTCGGTCGCCGACATGGATTGCATCGCCCAACACACCCGCTTCGTCACCAGCACCACCGCCGCCGGCGACCCTGCGCCCCATGCCGCCATGGGTGTATTTACCGGCATCCGCACCACCGCCATGGCGCGCCTGGGCAGCGACAACCTTGAGGGCCTGCGCGTAGCGGTGCAGGGCCTGGGCAACGTCGGTTATGCCCTGGCCGAGCAACTGCACGCCGCGGGTGCAGAACTGCTGGTCAGCGACATCGACCACGGCAAGGTGCAACTGGCCATGGAACAACTGGGCGCCCACCCGATTGCCAACGACGCCTTGCTCAGCACCCCCTGCGACATCCTCGCGCCCTGCGGCGTCGGCGCCGTATTCAACCGTAACAGCGTCGGCCAGTTGCGGTGCGCTGCCGTGGCAGGTTCGGCCAGCGCACAATTGACCAACCTGGACATCGCCGACCAGTTGGAAGGCCGCGGCATCCTCTACGCCCCAGACTACGTGATCAACTCCGGCGGCCTGATCTACGTCGCCCTCAAACACGCCGGCACCGACCTGCCCGGCATCACCGCGCACCTGTCGAACATTGGCACGCGCCTGACCGAAATCTTCGCCCACGCCCAAGCCGAAAAGCGCTCCCCTGCAAGGGTCGCCGATGAGCTGGCCGAACGCTTGCTGTACAAATAGGCCGGGCATTAAAAAGGCCCTGAATCCATGATTCAGGGCCTATTCAATTCGGGCTTTACTCTGCCGCCGGGTTCAACAGCTCGGACAGCGCGTCCGGTTGGCTCTTGAACGCCTTGGCAAATACATCGCGGTTCTTCGCCATGTAGATCCCGGCTTCTTCCACCTGCTGCTCGCTCAACGACGGCACGGCTTTTTGCAACACCTCTGCCAGCAACTCAGCGAGTTCAAGCATCTTGTCATGACGGTCAGCTTCGGCTTTATCCATGAACAAACGCTCCAGATCTCGGCTGCTGCGGTATACCACTTCGACGGCCATTCACCACCTCACATGCCTTCACGATAGTTGTCTTTTGCGACCACTGTATTTATATACAGCGAAAAGGATAAGCCAAACGTTGGGGTTTGGATAGTAGGTTTTTAATGTAGTTGGGAAATGGGGGCGCTGCGCACCCCAGCGGGAGCAAGCTCCCTCGCCACAAGGATTGATTAAGTGCCTAATGTCAGCCCGCCACCATCTCACTATCCTGCCTATGGCCTTGTTTCTGCATACAGAACAACCGTCACGTCCAACCCGCATTATCCGGTCGAACCGACCTAAGGAAGCATCATCGTGAAAATCAACTGGGCCGAAAGGCTGCGCCAGCAAGTCCACGGGCTGGCCGAGTCCCTGGGCAATCTGTTTGTCGAGTCGTTTCACTACCTGGCGTTGTTTGCCATTGGTGCGGTGACCGCCTGGGCAGCGGTGATGGAGTTTTTGGGGATGCTGGAAAATGGGCACATCAAGATCGATGACATCTTGCTGCTGTTCATCTACCTGGAACTGGGCGCGATGGTCGGGATTTACTTCAAGACCAACCATATGCCGGTACGCTTCCTGATCTATGTGGCAATCACCGCGCTCACGCGTTTGCTGATCTCCAACGTGTCGCACCACAACCCGCCGGATGTAGGCATCATCTACCTGTGCGGCGGAATTCTGTTGTTGGCGTTCGCGATCCTGGTGGTGCGCTATGCGTCGTCGGCGTTCCCTTCGGTGAAGGTCGAGAGCCCGCGCCGCAAGGGCGAAGCGAGCCTTGAGACCGAGAAGGGCGAGCTTTAAAGCCCCACGCTGAAGGGCAGGGTACGGGCGGGCGGTCGCTGCAGGAGTTTGTGGCTGTCGCCGTCCGTCATCAGCTCCAGGATTTCCACGGCGCTATGACCCTGTTCGATGGCGATGCCGAACTGGATGCTTTGCACCAGGCGCTTGAGGCGCTGCGGGTCGTTGCGCTGTTCGGCGCTGATCATGCGCTTGGCCACCACGCCGGTCTCGTCCGAGAGGGTGAGCATGATGCTGCCGTCCAACCGTTGGATGCTCAGATTGACGCGGTATTGGGGGGTGAAGGTGTCGGTGATGATCTGAAAAGGATTGTCCATGGTGCGTTACCGCCTGATAAGAACATGCAGTCATTGACGGCCGGTGTCAGGATTAGTTCGCATTGCCTGACCATCGGCCAAATTCCGTTTTCCTCAATAGCTCTACAGCAAGGGCCGTGCCGTACAGGCGCTGGAAGCTCAAAGTGGGAGGGGGCTTGCCCCCGATAGCAGTCTTTGAGCCGAGTATTTATTGGCTGATACACCGCTATCGGGGGCAAGCCCCCTCCCACATTTGATCTGCGTTGTGCTTGAGGTCAGTGAGCTATTTCAGGGCATCACGGAAAAAACGATCGCAGACAGCGCAATCAGCCCGATGACCACCACAAACACATTCGATACCTGACCTGAATACTGGCGCAAAGATGGCACGCGGCGAATCGCGTACATCGGCATCAGGAACAGCAGGCACGCGATGATCGGCCCGCCCATGGTTTCGATCATGCCCAGGATGCTTGGGTTGAAGGTGGCCACGGCCCAGCAGGTCAGCACCATGAACAGCGCGGTGGAGCGTTCCAGCCATTTCGCCGACATCGAGCGGTTGCGCCCGCGCAGGGATTTGACGATCAAGCCCTGGAAGCCTTCGCTGGCGCCGATGTAGTGGCCCAGGAACGATTTGGTAATCGCCACCAGCGCGATCAGCGGCGCGGCGTAGGCGATTACTGGGGTCTGGAAGTGGTTGGCCAGGTACGACAGGATCGAGATGTTCTGCGCCTTGGCGGCGGCCAGGTCAGCAGGTGACAGCGCCAGTACGCAACTGAAGCAGAAGAACATCACCGTCAATACCATCATGGCGTGGGCGGTGGCGAGGATGCCGCTGCTTTTGCGCTCGGCCTGGGCGCCGTAGACGCGCTTCTGGTCCACGGCGAAAGCGGAGATGATCGGTGAGTGGTTGAACGAGAACACCATCACCGGGATCGCCAGCCACAGCGTCTTGAAGAACAGCGGCAGCGGCATGCCTTCGCTGGCGGAGGCGAAGAACGCGCCATTCCAGTTGGGGATCAGGCTGACAGCCAGCAGCAACAGCGCAGCAACGAAAGGGTACACCAGCACACTCATGGCCTTGACGATCACACCCTGGCCACAACGCACGATGGCCATCAGGCCGAGGATCAGCACCAGGGACAAGATCGCACGGGGCGGTGGGGTCATGTGCAGTTGGTGCTCCATGAAACTGCCCAGGGTGTTGGTCAGCGCGACGCTGTACACCAGCAGGATCGGGAAGATCGCAAAGAAGTAGAGCAGGGTGATCAGCTTGCCGGCGCCGACACCAAAGTGTTCCTCGACCACTTCGGTGATGTCGCCGGATTTTCCCGACAACACAAAGCGCGTCAGCCCACGGTGGGCGAAGAAAGTCATCGGAAAAGCCAGCAGCGCCAGCACGATCAGCGGCCAGAACCCGCCGACGCCGGCGTTGATCGGCAGGAACAGGGTACCGGCGCCGATGGCGGTGCCGTAGAGGCCGAGCATCCAGGTGGTGTCGTGTTTGGTCCAGCCGGTGGTAACGGTGTTGTCCAGAGCGGGATTTTCGGCAGCAGGTGTACGTACATCAGTCATCGGTATTGCCTCGTTATTATTTTTGCGCGGGCTCACGTTGGGGCGGGTAGCAGTGCTCCGATCAGCACTCCACCCAGCTGACCGCCAGGCCGCCCCGTGAAGTTTCTTTGTATTTGTCATGCATATCGGCGCCGGTATCGCGCATGGTGCGGATTACCCGGTCGAGGGAAATGAAGTGCTTGCCGTCACCGCGCAGGGCCATTTGCGTGGCGTTGATCGCCTTGACCGCGGCAATGGCATTACGCTCGATGCACGGCACCTGCACTAGGCCGCCGACCGGGTCGCAGGTCAGGCCGAGGTTATGTTCCAGGCCGATTTCGGCGGCGTTTTCCAGTTGCTCGGGGGTGGCGCCGAGAATATCGGCCAGGCCGGCAGCGGCCATGGCGCAGGCCGAGCCCACTTCGCCCTGGCAGCCGACTTCGGCGCCGGAGATCGAGGCGTTTTTCTTGCAGAGGATGCCGACGGCGGCGGCGGCCAGGAAGAAATTGACCACATCATCGTCAGACGCGTCGACGTTGAATTTCATGTAGTAATGCAGCACCGCCGGGATGATGCCGGCCGCGCCATTGGTCGGGGCAGTGACCATGCGCCCGCCGGCGGCGTTTTCTTCGTTGACGGCGAGGGCGAACAGGTTGACCCATTCCATCGCCGACAAGGTTGAAGTGATCACATTGGGTTTGCCGATTTCCAGCAGGCTGCGGTGCAGTTTCGCCGCCCTGCGCGGTACGTCCAGGCCGCCGGGCAGGATGCCTTCATCGCGCAAGCCCTGTTCCACGCATTCGCGCATCACCGACCAGATGTGCAGCAGGCCACTACGGATCTCTTCGTCGCTGCGCCACGCACGTTCGTTGGCCATCATCAGTTCGGAAACCCGCAAGCCATGCTTGTTGCACAACGCCAGCAGTTCCACGGCACTGGAAAAGTCGTAGGGCAATTGCACGTCGCTGGTCGGCGCAATGCCCGAGGCGGCCTCCGCGGCTTCGATGATGAAACCACCGCCTACCGAGTAATAGGTCTGCTCGCTCAGAGGGCCGTTGTCGCCATAGGCGTGCAGGGACATGGCGTTGGGGTGGTAAGGCAGGCTTTCATCCAGCAGCAACAGGTCGGTGTGCCAGTTGAAAGCGATTGCCTGGGAGCCGGCCAATAGCAATTGACCCGACTCGCGCAGTTGCTGGATACGCGCATTGATCGAGGTGGGGTCGACGCGGTCCGGCCATTCGCCCATCAAGCCCATCACACAGGCGCGATCAGTGGCATGGCCTACGCCGGTGGCGGACAGCGAGCCGTACAGACGCACTTCAACGCGGCGGGTTTGGCTGAGCAAATGCTGATCGGTCAGGGCCTGGGCGAACGTCGCGGCAGCGCGCATCGGGCCGACGGTATGGGAGCTGGAGGGGCCAATGCCCACCTTGAATAAATCGAAAACACTGATAGCCATGCTAAAGCCTTACAAGCAATGGAGTAGAAATCGCTGCCATGTTTTGTAGAGCAGGCGGAATTGGCGCGATACTGAGCCTCTGGATCGGCACTGACCAACGAATTATCCTAAGACACCCTTTAGCAGGACTAAACGCTATGACCCGCCCCCTTCACGGCCAGACCTATGTGTGGCTGCATGTGTTTTCTTGCGCTGCACGGCATCTGTCGTTCACCCGCTGCGCCGAAGAACTGCACATCACACCGGGGGCGGTGAGCCAGCAGATTCGCCAGTTGGAGGAGCGCCTGGGCTTTCGTCTGTTTCATCGGCGCGCCCGTGGCGTTGAACTCAGCGCCGAGGGGCAGCGCCTGGCGGCGGTGGTCGGCGAGGCTTATGGCAGCATTGATGCGGAATTGCAGCGCTTGGATGCCGGGATGATCAGCGGCACCCTGCGCCTGCGCTCGATCCCCTCGTTTCTCGGCAAATGGCTGACCCCGCGCCTGCCACGTTTGCAGCAGCGCTTTCCCGACATCCAACTGCGCATGGTCGCCGAAGACAGCAGCATCGCCCTGCATGAAGGCGACTTCGACCTGGCCATCGACCTCAACGATGGCAGCTACCCCGGCTTGTTATCCACAGCCCTGCTGGACGAGCAGATATTCCCGGTGTGCGCCCCCAGCCTTCTACGTGGACGGCCGCCGTTGCATGGCCCGGCCGATCTGGCGCATTTTCCGCTGCTGCACGACATCACTGCCTGGCGTGGGAGTTATGAATATGCCGAGTGGGAGTTCTACCTGAATGCCATCGGCTACCACGGTGCCGACGTGCGGCGCGGGCATACCTTCAACCGCAACCACCTGACCATCGAGGCCGCCATTGCCGGCATGGGGGTAGCGATTGCGCGGCGCACGTTGCTCAATGATGAACTGGAGCGCGGCACCTTGATTGTGCCGTTTGGCCTGGCCGTGCCCAACCATAAGCGCTATGTGCTGCTGTATGCGCCAGGTGCATTGAGCCACCCCGGCGTGCGCGCGGTGCACGACTGGCTGGTGGAGGAAGCAGGGATTTTTCGCGGTTTGCACCCGTTGGGAGAGGGGCAATTGTGAGGAAAACAGAACGTAAGAAGTTGTAACTAACTCCCCACCCTACCAGCGTTTTTGCCCGTCGTCAGGGTTAATTTGTAATGTAGGATTTATCTTTGCAAAGGGGTTGAATTGTTTTAGCAGGTGCTCAATTGTGTAATCAGGAGGTCATGGTTTCACCACCCTGGTGTTGCAGTTTGTGACCTCTGGCGAGCTAGCTGAAATAAGGGAAGAACTATGCAAATCCAAGTCAATAGCGATAACCATATTGAAAGCAGCATCCGACTGGAGGAGTGGGTACGTACTACCATTGAGAGCACGCTCGAACGTTACGAAGAAGACCTGACCCGCGTTGAGGTCTACCTGCGGGATGAGAACGGCGACAAGCCCGGTCCCCACGATTTAAGTTGCCGCCTGGAAGCACGGCCAAAGGGCCATCAACCGGTTTCCGTGTGCCATAAAGCCGATACGCTGGAACAAGCGATCGATGGCGCCGCCACCAAGTTGGACCATGCGTTGGAACACCTGTTTGGCAAACTGCAAGGCAAGCCCCGCGCTGCCGCGAAAACCCAGCCAATCAACAAAGTGAATGAAGACGCGCTTGAAGAGGAATTCCTGGAAAACGAAAACGCTGCAATCAACGGCTGACCGTTTTTTAAACCCCCACTGAAAACGGGCCTGCATATGCAGGCCCGTTTTCGTTCAACGCCGTCGCTGGAAGAAATACCGGCTCAGAGCGGCCAGTCCGCAAGCGCCCAAGCCCGCAAACAGCATGGCCCAACCAGCACCGCTACGCAGGGCCGTCTGTGCCTCCAGGCTTGTGAGGCCAGGCGCGTTCAGCTTGCCCGCCGCAATATGCTGGCTGAGGGTTGCCCAATCCGCCGCCGTGCTGGTCGGCAATACATTGGCCAGGTGATGGCTGATTCCGAGCAACAGCACCAGCCCCATCAATGCGATGTTGAGCGCCAGGGTGATCAGCCGTGCGCTGAAGTCGATGCCCGAGGCCATGCCTGCGCGGTCAGTCGAGACGGCGCCGGTAGTGGTATTGGTGGTCGGCGAATTGGTCAGCGCCAGCCCAATGCCGGCGATCGCGCAACTGAGCAGCACCAGTGCTGTGCTGGGCTGTTCGGCGTAATTAACCGCGGCCATGCCCAAAAAACCTGCGCCCATCGTCCCCAGGCCCAGGGGGATGATGCGTTCGGCGCCAAAGCGCAGGGCCAGGCGTTCGGCCAATGGCGGTACCAACAAAGTGGGCAAGGTATACGCGAGCAGTGCGGCGCCGGTGGTCAGCGTGTCGTAACCCAGGCCCGCCTGGAAATACAGTGGCAAGTAGATCATGAACGGCCAGAAGCTGAAGTTCATGCCGATTGAGCCCATCAAGGCGCCGTTGAAACGTTGGATGCGGAACACCGAGAAGTCGAACATCGGATGGGCGCTGCGCCGTTCGATCAAGATAAACAGCAGCAGTCCGAAGACCGACAGGCCGGCCCAGCCGAGCATCGCCGGGGTGCCGAAGCCGTTCTCGCTGCCCTGGGTGATGAAGTAGACCAGCGCAAACACCGCCAGCGTCATGGTCAACATGCCGGCAATGTCGAGGCGATGGCTGGCCGGGTCACGGGATTCCTGCACGCTGATGTGCAGCAGCGCCAAGGTAAACAGGGTCAGTGGTACATGCACCAGGAACACCCAGCGCCAGTCCGCGACGGCCAGTATCACTGCCCCGATCATCGGCCCGAAACCCAGGCCCACGCCAGCAATTACGCCCCATATCGCGAACGCTCGCGCCCGCGCCGCCGGTTCGCGGAACTGGTGGGACAAGATGGCAAACTGGCAAATCATCATCGCGCCGGCGCCAATGCCCTGGATGAACCGCGCCACGATCAGTGTCGGCGCATCGTTGGCCAGGCCACACGCCAGCGAGGCCAGGGCGAACACCCACAGACACAGCACCAGCACGCGCCGCCTACCGAAACGATCCGCCAGCGTGCCTGCCGCCATCAGCACGCTGGTGCAGGCCAGGGTGTAGGCATTCATGATCCATTGGGCGTCTTGAAAGCCGGTGCCCAATTCCTGTTCCAGCGTCGGCAGGATCACCGGCACGCTGGAGATTTCCAGGCCGAACATGAGGGCCACCAGGCAAACGGCGGTGAGGGCCAGGGCATTTCTGGCGGTGCTCGGCGGGTTGAGGGCCGATGCAGCTGCGGCGGACGGCATGACGAGTTCCTTTCAAATAGGGGAGGGCTCTATTCTCTCGGGAACCGGATTCGTTATTCGTGATAAGTTTTCCATTGATATGGGAATCAAAGGCGACAATTGACGCATGGCTACCCCGCGTTTTGATGGCGTTGAGCTGTTTTTGCAAATCGTCGAGAGCGGCAACCTGACCGACGCCGCCGAGCGCCTGAACCTTACACGCTCGGCCGTCGGTAAAGGCTTGGCGCGTCTGGAGGCGCGGCTGGGCACGTGCCTGTTGCAGCGTTCTACGCGCCGCCAGCGGTTGACCGAGGATGGGCAGGCGTACTACGAACATTGCCTGCGCGCATTGGCCGAACTGGAAGCGGCCGAATCGGTGCTCGAAAGTGGCCGGCAACAACCACGGGGACGGCTGAGGGTCAGTGTGCCGCTGGCGTTCGGGCACCACTATGCGGCACCGGCCTTGTGGGGCTTGATGGAGAGTTACCCTGAACTTGAAATCGAGATTTGCTTCTCCGACCGCATGATCGATTTGGCGCAAGAAGGCTTCGACATGGCCGTACGCATCGGCCCGTTGCCGGACACCGACCGCCTGAGTGCCCGTCGCCTGGGCCAGCAGGCCATGGGGCTGGCAGCCTCGCCGGCGTATCTGCAGCGCAAGGGCGCCATTGAACGTATCGAAGACCTGGCCGCTCATCGCGGCATTGCGTATCGCAGCAACACCACGCATCGCTCGCGTCTGGCTTCGCCCCTGATAGTGGACGACCTCCAGGCGCTAGCCGATGCCGCCATCGCGGGCGTGGGCCTGGCCTGGTTGCCGAGTTGGTTGATAGCTCACTATGCGCTGCGGGGGCAATTGGAAGCGGTGCTGCCCAGCTATCGCGAACAGCCTGCGCCGATCCATGTGGTCTGGCCGACGGCGGTGCATATGCCGGCCAAGACGCGGTGTGCCATCGATGCGTTGGTGGCGGCCACGCCCAGTTGCCTGGCGGGCAGTTGAAGTCGGTTAGGTCCAATGTGGGAGGGGGCTTGCTCCCGATGGCGGTGTATCAGTGGCAAATGTACCGACTGACACACCGCCATCGGGAGCAAGCCCCCTCCCACAGTAGGTTCTGTGTTGTTCTGCAGATTTGGGTCAGAACGCGATAGAGGTTTGCACATACACCGTACGCGGCTCACCCACATACTTGCCCTTGTTGTTGTCGTCAAACGAGCGGGTGTAGTACTGCTTGTTGAAGATGTTCTTCACCCCCACCGCCACATTCAAATCCGACAATTGCGGGCCGAAGTCATAGGCCGCGCGGCTGCTGAACAGCATGTAGCCGGGGATGCGCCCATTGGCACCGTCGGCGCTTTCGGCCTGGGTGTTGGCATTGTCGGCGAATTGGCTGCTCTGGTAGCTGCTGTCCACATTCAGCTTCCACGGGCCTTCGGGGTAACCCACGCCGAGGGTGCCTTTGTGCTTGGACGAGAAGGGCACGCGGTTGCCTTTGTTCGGGCCGTCTTCGCGAATGGTCGCGTCGACATAGGCATAAGTGGCATACACATCGAAACCCGCCAGCGCCGGGCTCAGGCCGTCGAGCGCATAGTTGATGCTCGACTCAATGCCCTGGTGACGGGTTTCACCGCGGGCGATCACCGTGTCGTTGGTCTGGTTGCTGTCGTACTGGTTGTCGAAGTTGATCAGGAACGCGCCGATTTCTGCGCGCAGGCTGCCATTGTCGTAGCGCGTGCCGAGTTCCCAGGTGCGGGCTTTTTCCGGTTTTACTTCGCCGCTGTTCACGCGGTTGGGCATCTGGCTGTACTGCACGCTGCCGAACGAGCCTTCGGTGTTGGCGTAGAGGTTCCAGTCGTCGGTGAGGTGATAGAGCACGTTCAGTGCCGGCAGTGCGGTGTTGTAGTCGCCTTTGTATTTGACGTTGCTGAGATTGTTGGTCTGTTGGGACTCGATCATCTCGTAGCGCACGCCCGGTGTGATGGTCCACTTGCCGATATCAATGCGGTCGTCGATAAAGAACGCGTTGGCTTCAGTGCCGCCACGGGTGTCGCGGTCGTTGCGACTGTTGGTGGTGGGGATTTGCTGGTTCGCGGCAATCGGCGTGCGGTAGCGCAACTCGTGACCCGCTTCATTGATATAGCGATAGCCGACACCCACTTCATGGCTAGTCGGGCCAAGGTCGAAGCCCTGGGCGAAGCGGGTTTCCAGGCCGCGTACCCAGTATTCGCGTGGCGACAGCGACAGGAAGCTGCCCTGGTCCAGGTAACCGCTGCGCAGGGTCTTGGTGAAGAAACTGTTGACCGTGAATTCGCGGCGATCCTGCTCGTAGCGATAGCCGACGTTGAACATCGTACGGCGGCCCCAGAATTTGTCGTACGGGCGGGTGGACTGATACGGGTCGGCCTTGTAATCCTTGACGTTCAAGCCTCCGGGCATGTCGGCCTGGCCTTCGTAGTACTGCGCCATGGCGTTGAAGCTGTTGGCGTCGTCCAGTTGGTATTTGCCCTTGAGGATCAGGTCGTCGATGCGCGTGTTGCTGTTTTCGCGCCAGTCGCCACCCCGGGTGCCGGAGTACAGGATCGCGCCGCCCAAGCCGTTGTCAGCAGTGCCGCCGGCCAGCAGGTTGCCGGTGGTCTTGAAGCCGTCGTGGCTGGAAGACGGGCTGGTCTCGGTCTGCAAGCCGCCCTTGACCGTGGGCGCATCCGGGATGGCGCGGGTCACGAAGTTGACGATGCCGCCGACGTTTTGCGGGCCATAACGCACCGCACCGCCGCCACGGACCACGTCTACCGCGTCCATGTTGCCCATGCTGATCGGCGCAAAGGACAACTGCGGCTGGCCATAGGGCGCGAAGGGCACCGGGATGCCATCCATCAGCACCGTGGAGCGCGATGCCAGGCGCGGGTTGAGCCCGCGAATGCCGAAGTTCAGCGCCATGTCATGGCTGCCGGTGCCGTTGTTTTCCGGGGCGTTGACGCCGGGAATGCGGTTGAGCACGTCGCGGGCTTGGGTTGCACCTTGGCGTTCGAACTCCTCGCGGCGGATCACATCACGGGCGCCGGGGTGTTCGAACACGTTGGTTTGCGCCGCGTCACCGAGCCAGTCGCCGACCACGTTGGAGGTTTGCAGTTCGAGGGTGGCGGGGGCGCCAGCCGGTTGCAGGCTGAAGGCGTTGTCGCCCTCGGCCCGGGCTTGCAGGCCGGTGCCCTCCAGCAGTTTGCTCAGGCCCTCGGCCGCCCTGTAATTGCCCGACAGGCCGTGGCTTTGCATACCAGCCGTCACATCAGAACCGAACGACACCAGCACACCGGCTTGGCGACCAAATTGGTTCAGGGCCGCCTCCAGGGTGGTCGGCGCGATGTGGTACGCCTTGGCGTCGGCGGCCATCACCGCAGGCAGCACGGTCAGGCTGAGGCTGGCGCCCAGTAGGAGTTGGCGCAAGGTGCGGGCAAGAAGCGTCGGTTGCTGGGGCATGAAGGTGGTCCTGAGAAGGAAGGATCAAGGTGGCTTTCCTTCTCTGTCACGCCAGGTGCGGAAAACAGCTCACACAAATGCAAAATAAATTCAGGCTCGGGCCTGCACGGTCACCCAATAGCGGGTAAAGCGCCGAACTTTCACCGGCAGGCTGATTTCCAGCAGGTCCAGGATGCGTTCGCTGTTATCCAGCGGGTAGCTGCCGGACAGCAAAAGGTTTGCCACCTGCGGGTCACAATTGAGCTGGCCGCGACGATAGCGCCCCAGTTCATTCAAGAAGTCTTCAAGGCGCATGTGTGCAGCCACCAACATACCGTCGGCCCAGGCGCCGCAGTTGGCGTCGGTGGCGCGTGGGGTGTCCCAGCCTTTGCGGGTGAAATTGACCTGGCGTGCGGCATCGACGCTCAGCGGCAAGCCGCTGTAGTTGTTGGGCATCACCTCGACCTGGCCGGCCAGCACCGCCAATTGGGTGTGGTCGTTGAACTGGCGCACATTCAAGCGCGCCGCCTGGCTGCTGAGCAGGCCCTGGCCGGTCAGCACGCGCAACGGCGTATCACCGGCACGGGAGGTGAGCAGGATTTCCCCTTCGAGCAGGCGTACCAGGCGCTGCCGACCGTCGAAATGTACATCCACCGCGCTGCCGGTGTTGAGCTGCAACTGGCTGCCGTCGGCCAATTGCACCGTACGGCGCTGGCCAACCGGGCTGCGATAGTCGGCGCTCAGCGGCGGCAGAATATGTTGCTGACGCAGGCTCCAGGCCGCTGCCGAGCCAGCGCCCAGGATCAACAGCAACTTCAGCGCCTGGCGTCGGCTGCTGGTGCGCGGTGCATTCAACGCAGCGTGCGCCAGGGGCGAGGGCATCCCGCGCAAGCGTTGATTGACCTGTTGAATCTGCTCCCACGCACGCTGGTGCTCGCTGTGGGCGTTCAGCCATTGTTGCCAGGCCGCTTGCTGGCGAGGGTTGAGCGCGCCTTGCTGCATTTCCAGCAGCCAGTGCACGGCTTGTTCGGCGACTTGGCTGGACACGTTCATAGGGCGAAGTAGCAGCGCATGGCGGCTTTGGTCAGGTGGCGTTTGACCGTGGCGATGGAGATGCCCAGTTCTGCGCTGATTTGCGCGTAGGTCAGGCCGTCGAGCTGGGCCAGCAGGAACGCACGTTTAACCAGCCTGGGCAGGCCGTCGAGCAGTTGGTCCAGCTCCAGCAGGGTTTGCAGAATGATTGCGCGGTCTTCTTCCGATGGCGCCACCTGCTCGGGCATTTGCGCCAAGGCATCGAGGTAGGCGCGCTCCAGGTCCTGGCGGCGATAGAAGTTGCACAGCACGCGCTTGGCCACGGTGGTGAGGAAGGCGCGGGGCTCGATCAGTGTCGGGGTATCCCGTGCGCTGAGCACGCGAATAAAGGTGTCCTGGGCCAGGTCGGCCGCGTTTTCCGGGCAGCCGAGCTTGCGTCGCAACCAGCCGGTGAGCCAGTGGTGATGGTCGTTATACAAAACTTCGACGGTGTTGGACGGCTGCAACGCGATCACTCCACAAGCATTGATATGCCTTAGAGAACAAGAATTGTTCGCATTGTAGGGCGGGTAACGAGCTTCGGCAATCGGCCAGGGCAGGTGATTCATCCGTTCTCTTTTGCTTATGAGAATATTTATCATTAATATTGCGCGTTGATGAACTTGGCGCCTGCCGCATGAAAAGCAAAACCGCATTGCCCATTTCCTATCGCCTCGCCGTCACCTCGCGCGTGCTGGCGGCTGTGATCGGTGGTTACTTGATGGCCTCCCTGGCCGCCATCTGCCTGGCGCTCTGGTTGCCCACTTCCCGCGCCGATGCGGTGGTCACCGGCATGATGAGTTCGTTTGTGTTCTACCTGTTGGCGGTGCTCTGGTGTTTTGCTTGCCGCACGGCCTGGCGCGCCTGGGCCGGGGTGATGGTGCCAAGTGCGCTGTTCGCCACGTTGGCCGGCGTTGGTTTCTGGGTGGCGCGCACATGAAAGAGGGCTTTCGCCAGGCCATGGCCTGGCTGCATACCTGGGCCGGATTGATCTTCGGCTGGCTGCTGTTTGCGATTTTCCTGACCGGCACCCTGGCCTATTTCAAAGACGAAATTACCCACTGGATGCAGCCCGAAGTGCAGGCCCATCCCATGGACGACGGGCGTAGCCTTGCCGTAGCCCAGAATTACCTGCAACAACAGGCGCCCACGGCCGCACGCTGGTTCATTACCTTGCCTACCCATCGTGATCCCGGCCTGTCCGTGATGTGGCAAGACAAGGTCGAGCCCGGCAAGCGCGGCACCTTCATCCAGAAAACCCTCGACCCGGTCAGCGGCCAACCCGTCCAGGCCCGCGACAGCAAGGGCGGCGAGTTCTTCTATCGGTTCCACTTCCAGCTGCAGATGCCTTACCCGTGGGGCCGCTGGCTGTCGACCATCGCCGCCATGGTGATGTTGGTCGCGCTGATCACCGGCATCATCACCCACAAGAAAATCTTCAAGGACTTCTTCACTTTCCGTCCGCGCAAAGGTCAGCGCTCCTGGCTCGACGGGCACAACGCGGTGGGCGTGCTGGTGCTGCCGTTTCACCTGATGATCACCTACAGCAGCCTGGTGATTTTCATGAACATGGTCATGCCCGCGCCCATCATGGCGTCCTATGGCGACGACAGCCGGGCGTTCTTCGATGAGTTGTTCCCCGCTACCAACAATGCGCCGGCCCTCGGCCAGCCCGGTCAGTTGCTGCCGTTACTGCCGATGTACCAGCAGGCGCGCGAGCAGTGGGCGGGCGGCCATGTGGGGCGGCTGGCGGTCAATAACCCTGGCGATGTCAACGCCTCGGTGAATGTGTTTCGCGCTGGCTCCGACAGCGTGGTGCACGCCTTTGGCAATACCCTGTCGTTCAACGGCACCACTGGCGAGCTGTTGCGGGCCAGTGGCGAGCCGTCTTTGCCTGCGGTGATTGGTGGCAGTTTCTATGGTTTGCACATGGGCCATTTTGCCGGTCCCGTGCTGCGTTGGTTGTACTTTATCTGCGGCCTGGCGGGCACCGCGATGATTGGCACGGGGCTGGTGATCTGGCTCGGCAAGCGCCAGCTCAAGCATGCCAAAACTTCGGTGATGCCGTTTGAACTGCGGTTGGTGGAAGTGTTGAACATTGCCAGCATGTCCGGGCTGATGATCGCCATCGCTACGTTTTTCTGGGCCAACCGACTGTTGCCGGTGAGTTTCGCCGAGCGTTCCGACTGGGAAGTACAAGCCTTCTTTACCGCCTGGGGCCTGAGCCTGCTGCACGCCATGTTGCGTCGCGGTCGCCAGGGTTGGGTCGAGCAACTGAGCTTCGGCGCGTTGCTGTTTGCGGCGGTCCCACTGCTTAACGCCAGCACCACCTCGCAGCATTTGGGCGTTTCTCTGGTCAATGGCGACTGGGCCATGGCCGGCTTCGATCTGACCTGCCTGGCCAGTGGTGCGTTTCTCGCCTGGGCGGCCTGGAAGATGCACCATCGCACCGCGCCGCAACTCAAGGCCGAACGTGCACGTGGCCTGACGCTCAAGCAGGAGGCCAGCTGATGCTGCTCGCGCTGCTGATGTGCTACGCCGGGTTTACTGCGCTATGCCTGTCCACAGACCGTCACCACGGCGAGCTGCTGCACAGCAAACCCACGCCCACTCGGCGCCTGGGGCTGCGCGTGGGCGGTTGGTTGCTGCTGATTGTCGCGATCTGGCCCGCGGTGCTTGCCGCCGGTTGGAGCCAGGGCCTGGTGCAGTGGTGCGCGGTGTTGATGCTCAGCGCCTTGCTGCTGGTGTTGCTGCTGCCTTATCGCCCAAGGCTGGCCTTGATCCTGGCGGGCCTGAGCCTGCTGGCCAGCCCTGTTACGGCATTCGCCCTGTCCTGAGCCTGCCATGATGATCAGTCCACCGCCGGAACCCCAGGACAGCCCGCACACAGATGCGGCCGGTGGGCGAGCGCATTTCCTGCAGGTATTTTTGTCCCAGCGCTCGCAGATGGAGGCACTGGTCAGCCGCCGCGTCGGTTGCCGCGCCACCGCGGCCGACCTGGTGCAGGATTTGTTCCTGCGTTTCTGGCGCCGCCCCCTGGTGCAGGTCGAAGAGCTCAGTACCTACTTGCTGCGCTGCGCGGGCAATATCGCCATTGACCATTTGCGCACTGAAGGCGCCCGAGTGCGCAGCAATGAAGGCTGGTTGCCGGAGCAACAAGACAACCAGAGGTGCGAGCCCCAGGCGGCGCTGGAGGCCGGCAATGATCTGCGCCATGTCGAAGCCGCCTTGCGCAGCTTGCCCGAGCGCACCCGGCAGATTTTCCTGCTCAACCGCATCCACGGTCGCAAATACGCGGAGATCGCCAAGGCCATGGGGTTGTCCCAAAGCGCCGTGGAAAAACATATGATGCGCGCCCTCGAAGCCTGCAAGGCCAGCCTTCGCGAACCGCCGCCTCCACGCACGCCAGGGAAAGCACCGTGAACGTTACGCCCACACCCGCCCAGGAACAGGCCGCGCTGGCCTGGCTGAGCCTGTTGCATGACCAGCCCAGCAGCGGCGACCAGGCTACTTTCAGCCGCTGGCTGCGCGCTGATCCCGCGCATGTCGAGGCCTACGCCCAGGCCCAGGTGCTGTGGGAGTTGAGCGAAGTGCCGGCACGCCAGCTGGCTGATGAGGATGCGCTGGCCTTGCAGGGCTACCTCAATAAGATCAACACCTCCAAGCATTCACGTGGGGTGCGTTGGTCCGGCGCCCTGGCGATGGCCGCAAGCCTGCTGTTGATGGTGGCGATGGGCGCCGGTTGGCAGCCGTCGCGCTGGGTTGATGAGTTAGGTGCCGATTACGTGACGGCGGCGGGGGAGGTGAAGACCTTTACCCTGGCAGATCAATCCCAGGTCACCCTCGATGCCGACAGCGCGATTGCCGTGGATTTCAGCCATGGCGAGCGGCATATCCAACTGCGTCGCGGTGCGGGATTTTTCAGTGTGACCCACACGGGTCAGCCCTTCGTGGTGGAGGCGGGCGGTGGTGAGGCGCGGGTGCTGGGTACCCAGTTTGAAGTGCGCCTGCAACCTGCCGGGGCAGAGGTCACGGTGTTATCCGGACGGGTTGGCGTGACGCCATCCAAACAGGGCCTGCAACAGGTACTGGCTGCAGGTCAGCAAGTGGCCTATGCCGACGGCGTAGCCGACACCCTGCACGCTGTCGACAGCCAGTCCCGCCTGGCCTGGCGTGACGGCTGGCTCAATTACTACAAGGCGCCGCTGGCGGATGTGGTCAAGGACCTGAGCCGTTATTACCCGGGCCGCATCGTGTTGCTTAACGATGAGATGGGCGCCAGGCGCGTCAGCGGCAGCTTTCCAAGCAAGGATCCGCAGGCGGTGTTGAATGCGCTGCAAGCGGTGCTCGGCTTTGAACAACACTCGCTGCTGGGGCGCATGATCGTGTTGCGCTAGGCGCGCTTCACCAAACCTTCATCGCAATCGCCAAAACCTGTCACCAAACGGTTACACGTGCCGTGGATCATCCCTGGGTTCCTGAACAAGTGGTCAGGAAGAGCACCTCTGCCCCATACAACACAACAATGTCAGTAAGGGATCTACACGTGAACTACAACACTCTTTATGCCCTGCTTATGGCATCGGGCCTGGGCGGCTTTGCGCCGCTGGTTCTGGCCGATGACACACAGGATGTGGGGTCGGTGAACGTTACCGGCAAGCAGACCCTGGGCAACGGCCATATGATCCGCGAAGAAAGTGCCAAGGCGCGTTCCACGGTCACCAAAGAAGCCATGGATGAAATGTCGGGCACCGCCAACGCCATCGACAAGCTCAAGTACACCCCGGGCATCAACGTTTCCAGTGATGACGCCAGCGGCACCAGCGGCACCACCTTCACCATGCGCGGCATGAGTTCGGACCAGGTCGGGGTTTCGGTCGACGGCGTGCCGATCAACGACTCGGGCAACTACAGCGTGTATTCCAACCAGCTGGGTGACCCGGAAAACCTCGCCGAAGTGTTCGCCACCCAAGGCTCTTCCGAGGCAGACGGCCCGCACATTGGCTCCAGCGGCGGCAACATCGGCATGATCACTGTCCGGCCGACCAAGGATGCCGGGGTATTCGCCAAGCAGATCGTAGGTGCCAACGCCCTGCGCAAGACGTTTGTGCGGGCTAATACCGGCGATTTTGGCGGCCTGAAAACCTGGGTCTCGGCGTCGCACCTGGAAGGCGACAAGTGGCGCGGCAAGGGCACTCTGCGCAGCGACAAGATCGAGTGGAGCAGCTTGTTCGAAGATGACAACGGCAATTCCACACTGGCCACGGTCAAGTACAACAAACAGGAAAACTACAACTACAACAGCCTGAGCAAATCACAGTTTGACACGGAGGGGCGGCGCAAGGACTACGCCGAAAGCCCGGTGTACAAGGCAGGTCTGTTGTCTGCGTCCTACAAGCTCAACCGCAACCCCTTCGAAAGCGTAAACGCCACGCTGACCCAGCGCTGGCAATTGCAAGACAACCTGTCGCTGACAGTCACGCCGTACTACTACTGGTCCAACGGCGGCAGCTTCAGCGGCCAGACCGCCTCCAACCTGGGGCCAAAGTCTGACAAGGCCGGCAACTACGACCTGAGTAACCTGCAATCGGCCAACTATTATCGCCCTTCATGGACCGAGACCTGGCGCCCGGGCGTCACGGCCAAAATGAAGTGGGACATCAACGAAGCGCACAGTCTGGACTACGGCTACTGGTATGAACGCGCACGCCAGCGCCAGACCCAGCCATTTATCGGGATCAACGGCGAGGGCGCACCCGATGATGTGTGGGGCGATTACAACAGCGGCGGGCAGGTGGTCGACAAGAATGGCGCCACTGTACAAGGCCGCCACTATTACACCGTCACCCCGGCGCAGAAACTCTGGGTACAGGACAACTGGCAAGCCACGCCGGACCTGAGTTTTGTCGCGGGCCTGGCCTACCAATACGTCGAGCGCGACGGCAACAATCTCGGCAGCCTCTACGACAAAGCGGAAAAACGTAACACCCGTTACCATCAGTTCCTGCCCAACTTCAGCGCCAAGTACCAGGTCGACGAAAGCAACCAGGCGTTCTACAACGTCACCCGCAATATGCGCACGCCTCCCAACTACGTGCTGTACAACAAGGGCGACTCCGTCAGCCTCAAGTCCGAATTGAGCTGGAACCAGGAACTGGGCTGGCGCTACACCGATGACGACATGGCGCTGAGTGCGACCTTGTTCTATATCAGTTTCAAGGATCGCCAGGTGTCGACTACCGACGCCAGCGGTGACTACATGGTGCTTAACGTCGGCAGCGTCGATAACAAGGGCCTGGAGCTGGAGTGGAGTGGCTTGTTGCCGCACAACTTCAACTACTACGCGTCGTACACCTACACCCAGTCCGAGCAGAAGGACGACCTGCTCAGTAAGAATGTGCTGCTGCCAACCTCGGGCAAGCAACTGGCCAACGTGCCGGAAAACATGTTCAACCTGGTGTTCGGGTACGACGACTCGCGGTTCTACGGCAACGTCGCGGGCAAGTATGTCGGCAGCTTCTATGGTGATTTGACCAACAAGGAGAAGATCGAAGGCCGTACGGTGTTTGACCTCAATGCCGGTATTTACTTGCCGGTGGACAAGAGGGTCATCAAGTCGGCGACCCTGCGCCTGTCGATGCTCAACGTCTTCGACAAGGAATACTTGAGTTCGGCGCGTACCGTGGCGTTCAACTCGGCGCCGGTCAACGGGTTGGGGGCGAGTACGGCGTATTACAACGTGGGCGAGGAGCGTACAGCGATGGTGTCTCTAGAGGCCAACTTCTAAGACCACCACAAAACCAAATGTGGGAGGGGGCTTGCTCCCGATAGCGGTGAATCAGTCATCATTTTCATTGATTGGCACACTGCTATCGGGAGCAAGCCCCCTCCCACATTTGATCCACGGTGTTTCAGGAATCAGGTTATTTCAGCGCCGCCATGATCGCATCCGGGTTGTAGTCGCGGATCAATGTGCCATTGACGTCCACAAATGGAATCCCACCCCCACCCAGCGCCTCATACGCCTTGCGCGCCTGGGCATCCTTCTCGATATCGACGGCCTGGTACGGGATACCTTTTTGGTCCAGAAAACGCCGGATCTGCTTGCAGTACCCACACCACTCGGTGGCATAGAGCACCACACGCGCCGAGGCGCGTACCTGCTCCGGCACCACCTGGGACGGGTTGAACACCCGCTCGATCTTGCCCCAGTTCTGGATCGCGACCACCACCAGCAACACCAGCAGGACTTTCTTTAAAACCCCGCCCAGCATCAGTTACGGCGCTTGAGCTGATCGGTCAGTTGGGTCGGCAGGCCCTTGATGATCAAGGTGCCGGCGGCTTCGTCGTATTCGATCTTGTCGCCCAGCAGGTGCGCTTCAAAGCTGATGGACAAGCCCTCGGCGCGCCCGGTGAAGCGGCGGAACTGGTTGAGGGTGCGTTTGTCGGCCGGAATCTCCGGCGACAGGCCGTAATCCTTGTTGCGGATATGGTCGTAGAACGCTTTTGGCCGATCTTCATCGATCAGGCCGGAGAGTTCTTCCAGGCCCATGGGTTCGCCGAGCTTGGCCTGGCTGCTGGCGTAGTCCACCAGAGTCTTGGTCTTTTCGCGGGCGGATTCGTCAGGCAGGTCTTCGCTTTCAACGAAGTCACTGAACGCCTTGAGCAGGGTGCGGGTTTCGCCCGGGCCGTCGACGCCTTCCTGGCAACCGATAAAGTCGCGGAAGTACTCCGAGACTTTCTTGCCGTTCTTGCCCTTGATAAAGGAGATGTATTGCTTGGACTGCTTGTTGTTCTGCCACTCGGAGACGTTGATGCGCGCCGCCAGGTGCAACTGGCCCAGGTCCAGGTGGCGCGAGGGCGTCACGTCCAGCTCGTCGGTGACCGCCACGCCTTCGCTGTGGTGCAGCAGGGCGATGGCCAGGTAGTCGGTCATGCCTTGTTGGTAATGGGCAAACAGCACATGGCCGCCGGTGGAGAGGTTGGACTCCTCCATCAGCTTCTGCAGGTGTTCCACCGCAGTGCGGCTGAAGGTGGTGAAGTCCTGGCCACCGTCAAAGTATTCCTTCAACCAGCCGCTGAACGGATGCGCGCCGGACTCGGCATGGAAGAAACCCCAGGCCTTGCCTTGTTTGGCGTTGTAGCTCTCGTTGAGGTCGGCAAGCATGTTCTCGATGGCGGCCGACTCGGACAGTTCGGAGTCGCGGGCATGGAGCACTGCGGGGGTGCCGTCGGGTTTTTTGTCGATCAGGTGGACGATGCAATGACGGATCGGCATAGGCTTCTCGGCTGGTTGAAGGGGGAGGGGGCGGCCTCCCCGAAAAGTCGCCCAGTGTACCGCACCCATTGGCCGTGACGTGCCCCGAAGGCATTTTGGATGCCCTCCGACTGCCCATATGCCTTTTTTTCACGGTTTAGAGCGATAAAGCTGACCAAATGGGTATGTTGAGGCGGATATTTCCCCGTCTCTGTGCTAGTTTTGCCCCGTCTTACGCCAAGTCTCGGCGTTAAGCGTGCATTCAGCATTTGTCAGGTCGAACCAATCCCCGTTTCAAGCATCTATAACCCCGATCTCCGTGGTTATAGCCGGGGATGCCAGGCCATGACGGTCGGGCTCGACGGCTGACACTGCACTCTGCAATCCATATGAATTTGATAGGGAAGGAACACCACAATGGCTTTGACTAAAGACCAACTGATCGCTGATATCGCTGAAGCTATCGACGCGCCAAAAACCACCGCGCGCGCTGCTCTGGACCAACTGGGCCAGATCGTTGCTGATCAGCTGGAAAATGGCGGCGAAATCACTCTGCCAGGCATTGGCAAGCTGAAAGTAACCGAGCGTCCTGCCCGTACTGGCCGTAACCCTTCGACTGGCGCTGCCATCGAAATCGCTGCCAAGAAAGTTATCAAGCTGGTTGTGGCTAAAGGCCTGACCGACGCTGTTAACAAGTAAGACGCAGTAAAAAAAACCGTGCTCCGGAGTGATCCGGGCACGGTTTTTTGTTGCCTGCGGTTTTATTGTGATGAAAGGTTAGTCGCGCACCCAGCGCTGGCGCCAGATCTGCTGCTCATTCTTGGTCTGGAACGTCCAGGCCACAAACCGGCTTTGCTTCTGCCCCTGAGACATCTCTACCACCTGGCTTTCCAGCACGCCGGCTTTTTTCAGCGCGGTTTCGATCGCAGGCAAGTTGGACGCTTTTGACACCAGGGTGCTGAACCACAACACCTTGTGGGCAAAATGCGCGCTCTCGGCGATCAACTGCGTCACAAAGCGTGCTTCGCCGCCTTCACACCACAGCTCGGCCGATTGGCCGCCGAAGTTGAGAACCGGCAACTTGCGTTTCGGATCGGCCTTGCCCAGGGCGCGCCACTTGCGCTCGCTGCCCTTGGTGGCTTCATCCATGGATGCATGGAACGGCGGGTTGCACATGGTCAGGTCAAAGCGTTCGCCCGGCTCCAGCAAACCCAGCAGGATCTGCTTGGGGTTGGGCTGCTGTCGCAGCTGGATAACCTTGCTCAGGTCGTTGGACTGCACGATGGCCTTGGCGGCGCTCACGGCGATAGGGTCGACCTCCGAGCCCAGGAAGTTCCAGCGGTACTCCATGTAGCCAATCAGCGGGTAGACGCAGTTGGCGCCCATGCCGATATCCAGCACCTTGACGATCGAGCCACGCGGGATCTTGCCGTCGTTGACGCTGGCCAGCAGGTCGGCGAGGAAGTGCACATAGTCGGCACGCCCCGGTACCGGGGGGCACAGGTAATCGGCCGGGATGTCCCAATGCTGGATGCCATAGAACGACTTGAGCAACGCCCGGTTGAACACCCGCACCGCGTCCGGGCTGGCGAAGTCGATGCTTTCCTTGCCGTAGGGGTTGATGATCACGAATTTCGCCAGTTCTGGCGTGGTCTTGATCAGCGCCGGGAAGTCGTAACGGCCCGTGTGGCGGTTGCGCGGGTGCAGGGTGGCCTCTTTGCGCGGTACCACGGGCTTGGCCGGGGTAGCGGATTTAGGCTTCTTGCGCGAAGGTTTAGGCGTAGTGGGGGCGGTCATGATGATTCTGGTGTTGGCTCAAAGTGGCGGCCATTGTCACACATCCTGAGCTCAACCCGGTCAAATGTGGGAGGGGGCTTGCTCCCGATAGCGGTGTGACAGTCAAAAATATTGAGACTGATACACCGCTATCGGGAGCAAGCCCCCTCCCACAGAGGCAAAAAAAGAGACCCGAAGGTCTCTTTCTTTACGCGACTCAAGCCTTACAGGCTGGAAATCCGCGCATGTTGCTCGGCCAGTTTGCCCAAAGCCTGTTCAGCTTCGGCCAGCTTGGCGCGTTCTTTCTCGATCACCTCCGCCGGCGCCTTGTCGACGAATGCCGCGTTGGACAGCTTACCGCCCACGCGTTGCACTTCGCCTTGCAGGCGTGCGATTTCCTTGTCGAGACGGGCCAGTTCGGCGCCCTTGTCGATCAGGCCGGCCATCGGTACCAGCACTTCCATATCACCCACCAATGCAGTGGCGGACAGCGGCGCTTCGGCATCGGCAGCCAATACGGTGATCGACTCCAGCTTGGCCAGCTTCTTGAGCAACGCGTCGTTCTCGCCGAGACGGCGCTGATCTTCGGCACTGGCGTTCTTGACGAACACGGCCAATGGCTTGCCCGGCCCGATGTTCATCTCGGCGCGGATGTTGCGCGTGCCGAGCATCAGGGTCTTGAGCCATTCGATATCGCTTTCGGCGGCCTCATCGATGCGCGCTTCATTGGCCACTGGCCAAGGTTGCAGCATGATGGTCTTGCCTTCGATACCGGCCAGCGGCGCCAGGCGCTGCCAGATTTCTTCGGTGATGAACGGCATGAACGGATGCGCCAGGCGCAATGCCACTTCCAGTACGCGCACCAGGGTGCGGCGAGTGCCGCGCTGGCGTTCGACCGGGGCGTTTTCGTCCCACAATACCGGCTTGGACAGTTCCAGGTACCAGTCGCAATATTGGTTCCAGATGAACTCGTACAGCGCCTGTGCAGCCAGGTCGAAACGGAACTGGTCGAGCTGGCGGGTCACTTCGGCTTCGGTGCGCTGCAACTGCGAGATGATCCAGCGATCAGCCAGGCTCAGCTCATAGGCTTCGCCGTTCTGGCCGCAGTCTTCGCCTTTATCCAGCACGTAGCGCGCGGCGTTCCAGATCTTGTTGCAGAAGTTGCGATAGCCTTCGACGCGGCCCATGTCGAACTTGATGTCGCGACCGGTAGAGGCCAGCGAGCAGAAGGTGAAGCGCAGGGCGTCGGTGCCGTAGCTGGCGATGCCGTCGGCGAATTCGTCGCGGGTCTGCTTCTCGATCTTTTTCGCCAGTTTTGGCTGCATCAGGCCCGAGGTGCGTTTCTGCACCAGGGTTTCCAGGTCGATGCCGTCGATGATGTCCAGCGGGTCCAGGACGTTGCCCTTGGACTTGGACATCTTCTGGCCCTGGCCGTCGCGTACCAGGCCGTGTACGTACACGGTCTTGAACGGTACCTGCGGGGTGCCGTCTTCGTTTTTCACCAAATGCATGGTGAGCATGATCATCCGGGCAACCCAGAAGAAAATGATATCGAAGCCGGTGACCAGCACGTCGGTGGAGTGGAATTTCTTCAGGAATTCGGTCTGCTGCGGCCAACCCAGGGTGGAGAACGTCCACAGGCCCGAGCTGAACCAGGTGTCCAGTACGTCGTTGTCCTGTTGCAGCGCGATGTCGGCGCCGAGGTTGTGCTTGGCACGCACTTCGGCTTCGTCGCGGCCTACATAGACCTTGCCCGACTCGTCATACCAGGCCGGAATACGATGGCCCCACCACAGCTGACGGCTGATGCACCAATCCTGGATGTCGCGCATCCACGAGAAGTACATGTTTTCGTACTGTTTAGGCACGAACTGGATGCGGCCATCTTCCACGGCGGCGATGGCAGGCTCTGCCAGCGGCTTGGTGGACACGTACCATTGGTCGGTCAGCCACGGTTCGATCACGGTGCCGGAGCGATCGCCCTTCGGCACTTTCAGGCCGTGGTCGTCGACGCTGACCAGCAAGCCGGCGGCGTCGAAGGCGGCAACGATCTGCTTGCGCGCTTCAAAACGGTCCAGGCCGGCATATTCGGCCGGAATCTTGCCGTCGATGCTGTCGTTCAACGAGCCGTCCAGGTTGAATACCTGGCAGGCCGGCAATACGGCGGCATTCTTGTCGAAGATGTTCAGCAGCGGCAGGTTGTGGCGCTTGCCGACTTCATAGTCGTTGAAATCGTGGGCCGGGGTGATTTTCACGCAGCCGGTGCCGAATTCAGGGTCGCAATAGTCGTCCGCGATGATCGGGATACGGCGGCCAACCAATGGCAGTTCGACGAACTTGCCGATCAGCGCCTGGTAGCGCTCGTCGTTCGGGTTAACGGCCACGGCGGCATCGCCGAGCATAGTTTCCGGACGAGTGGTGGCGACGATCAGGTAGTCGTTGCCTTCAGCGGTCTTGGCGCCGTCGGCCAGCGGGTACTTGAGGTTCCACAGGAAGCCTTTCTCGTCGTGGTTTTCCACTTCGAGGTCGGAAATGGCCGTGTGCAACTTGGTGTCCCAGTTGACCAGGCGCTTGCCGCGGTAGATCAGGCCGTCTTCGTGCAGGCGCACGAAGGCTTCCTTCACGGCTTCCGACAGGCCGTCGTCCATGGTGAAGCGCTCGCGGCTCCAATCCACGGAGGAGCCCAGGCGACGGATCTGACGGCTGATATTGCCGCCGGACTGATCTTTCCATTCCCAGACTTTCTCCAGGAATTTCTCGCGGCCCAGGTCGTGACGGTTCTGGCCGGTGGCTTCCAGTTGGCGTTCCACCAGCATCTGCGTGGCGATACCAGCGTGGTCGGTGCCCGGCTGCCACAGGGTGTCGCGACCCTGCATACGGCGGAAACGGATCAACGCATCCATGATCGCATTGTTGAAGCCATGGCCCATGTGCAGGCTGCCAGTGACGTTCGGTGGCGGGATCATGATGGTGTACGAGTCGCCCGCACCTTGTGGGGCGAAATAGTTCTCGGACTCCCAGGTGTTGTACCAGGAAGTTTCGATAGCGTGGGGCTGGTAGGTCTTATCCATGCGCGGCGGGACCCTAGTTGGCATTTATTCAGGAAAGCCGGCAAGTATAACGGGGGAGGACGAGGAGGGCGAGTTGAAGACGGACTTAAGGCTGATGCAAAACTAATGTGGGAGGGGGCTTGCTCCCGATTGCTGAGTGTCAGCCACCGAATCATCGGCTGATACAACGCTATCGGGAGCAAGCCCCCTCCCACAGGAAATATCAGTGTCGTTTAGGACTGGTACTGGCTGAGCAACCGCTCCATCCGGGCATCCATCCGACGCTTGATCTCGGCTTCAATATGCGGCGCAAAGTCGTCAATCACATCCTGCATGATCAATTGCGCGGCGGCGCGCAGTTCATTGTCCAGGTGCAGGAGCAGGGCATCGGGGGCTTTTTCTGCGGCGGGAGCGGGTTCTGCAACCACAGGTTCCGGCGCGGCAGGCTTGCCGCTGACCATGTCGAACAGCAGCGGGATCTGTACCTCGCCATCGGCCGTTTCGGTCAGCAGCGGCGGTTGCAGGTTGTCATCACCCAGCAACTGACGGATCGACTCCAGGTCGTCCAGCAGGTGGTCGTCTTTTTTCAGCGGGTTGGGAGTGTCCATCGTGTGCTCTAAAGTCGTTGTAGCCGGTGATCCTGCAGAGAATAGCCCTGTTCGCGATAGAAACGGAAACTCTCCCGCGCGGCCTGACGAATAGCCGGGTCTTCCACCACCACTTCCGCCACGCGGGCAAAAGCCTTGGCAAAGGCCGGTACTTTCAGGTCCAGGTTGACCAGCAGGTCATGGTGATCGCCGCAACTGTCGCCCACACCCAGGACTACCAGGCTTTCAGGTTCGGATTCGGCGGGGCCGTGGGGCACGAAGCTTTCGCCCTTGAAGCGCCACAGGCGGGCATCCAGCTCATCGCGTTGGGCGGCATCGCTGCAATGCAGGTAGATGCGGTGGCCCATGCGCCAGGCTTTTTCGGTGAGCTTGCAGGCAAAGTCCAGGCGCGCGAGGGGATCGGCGCTGGGCAATATATAGAAGTCGACTTGGGTCATTGCGGTTCCTGAGACCGGGGCGGCGGGATGGTCGCCCCGGCATCTTCAGTTTCAGGCCTTGGCGCGATCCAGCAGGTATTGGGTCAACAGTGGCACCGGACGGCCGGTTGCGCCCTTGTCCTTGCCGCCGCTGGTCCAGGCGGTGCCGGCGATGTCCAGGTGGGCCCAGTTGAAGTTCTTGGCAAAGCGCGACAGGAAGCAGGCCGCCGTAATAGTGCCGGCTTTCGGGCCACCGATGTTGGCGATGTCGGCGAACGGACTGTCCAGTTGTTCCTGGTACTCATCGAACAGCGGCAGTTGCCAGGCGCGGTCGTCGGCAGCCTTGCCGGCGCTGAGCAGTTGCTCGATCAGTTCGTCGTTGTTGCCCAGCAGTCCCGAAGTGTGGGAGCCCAAGGCAACGATGCACGCGCCGGTCAGGGTGGCGATGTCGATCACGGCCTGGGGCTTGAAGCGCTCGGCGTAGGTCAGGGCGTCGCACAGCACCAGGCGGCCTTCGGCGTCGGTGTTGAGGATTTCCACGGTCTGGCCGCTCATGGTCGTGACGATATCGCCCGGGCGGGCCGCGCCGCCGCTCGGCATGTTCTCGGCACAGGCCAGGATGCACACCAGGTTGATCGGCAGCTTGAGTTCCAGCACGGCACGCAGGGTACCGAACACGCTGGCCGCGCCGCCCATGTCGTATTTCATCTCATCCATGCCCGCGCCCGGCTTGAGGCTGATGCCGCCGGTGTCGAAGGTGATGCCTTTACCCACCAGGGCGTAGGGCTTCTCGGATTTCTTGCCGCCGTTGTATTGCATCACGATCAGGCGTGGCGGCTGGTCGCTGCCCTGGCCTACGGCATAGAACGAGCCCATGCCCAGGTCCTTGATCTTCTTTTCATCCAGCACTTCAACCTTCAAGCCCTTGAACTCTTTGCCCAATGCTTTGGCCTGTTCGCCCAGGAATGTCGGGTGGCAGATGTTCGGCGGCAGGTTGCCCAGGTCGCGGGTGAACGACATGCCGTTGGCGATGGCCTGGGCGTGGGTCACGGCGCGCTGAACTTCAGCCTGGGCAGCCTTGATGGTCAGCAGGGTGATTTTCTTCAGGGCGCGGGGTTCGGCCTTCTGGCTCTTGAACTGGTCGAAAATATAGCCGCCGTCCAGCAGCGACTCGGCCAGCAGGCGGGTCTTGCCGTAGCTGTCACGGCCCTTGATCACGATTTCGTCGAGGGCCAGTGCCGCATCGCTGCCGCCCAGGCCCTTGAGGGTGGTAAGGATGCCGCTGATGATCTTGCGCAATGGACGGTCGCCCAGTTCGGCGTCCTTGCCCACGCCTACCAGCAATACGCGCTCGGCCTTGAGGTTGGGCAGGCTCTGCAGCAGCAGGCTCTGGCCGACTTTGCCGGCCAGGTCGCCGCGCTTGAGGATCGCGCTGATCGCGCCGCCGCTCAGTTCGTCCAGTTGCTTGGCGGCGACGCCGAGTGTGCGGCCTTCGCCGACAGCGACCACGAGGGTGGCGGTTTTCAACGTTTCGGGGCTAACGCTTTTTACAACCAATTCCATGTTCGGGTCCCTTATCAAGGTCTGTGAGCCTGGAGTTTGTACTCAGGCTTGAAGCTCGGCAGCTTGGTAAACCGCCAGCGGACAAAGGCCGCAGTTTGAACCTCGCCGGCGGAGCCTGACAACCCTTGGCGCACGCTTTGTGCGTGCGCATGAGTAAGCTCCGTGACAGGCGCGGTCAATCACAGGATAATGCGCCATCTTTTTAGCCGATCCGTGATAAACGGGTCGTCTCGGTATGCTTGCTTGTTTGGCCGCCTTAGCCTGACAACCCTGGAGTGTCTGGTTTGATCGTCTTCCGTTATCTGTCCCGCGAAGTCCTGTTGACCCTGAGTGCCGTGAGTGCGGTGTTGCTGGTCATCATCATGAGTGGTCGTTTCGTCAAGTTCCTGGCTCAAGCCGCCGCAGGCGCCCTGGATCCGGGGTCGTTGTTCTTGATCATGGGCTACCGGATGCCCGGGATGCTGCAGCTGATCCTGCCCCTTGGCCTGTTTCTCGGCATATTGCTGGCCTATGGCCGCTTGTACCTTGAGAGTGAAATGACCGTGCTGTCGGCCACCGGTATGAGCCAGCAACGTTTGCTGGCCATGACCATGGTGCCGGCCGCCGGCGTTGCCCTGGTGGTGGCCTGGTTGAGCATGAGCCTGGCGCCCCAGGGCGCCATGCAGTTCCAGCTGCTGTTGAACAAGCAGGATGCGATGACCGAGTTCGATACCCTCGAGCCCGGGCGCTTCCAGGCGCTCAGTGACGGTTCGCGGGTCACCTATACCGAAACCATGACCGATGACCGCTCCAACCTCGGTGGCGTGTTCATTTCCCAGAAAAACCTCGGCCAGAACCAGAAAGACCGTGGCATTACTATTCTGGTGGCCGATAGCGGGCGCCAGGAAATACGCCCCGACGGCAACCGCTACCTGATCCTGGAAAATGGCTACCGCTACGACGGCAGCCCTGGTCTGGCGGACTACCGGGCGATCAAGTACGACACTTATGGCGTCATGCTGCCCAAGCCTGAGATCAGCGGCGAGGTCACCGACCGCGACGCACTGCCGACTGCATCGCTGTTCGGCAGCCAGGAACTGCGCTCCATTGCCGAGCTGCAATGGCGTTTGTCCTTGCCGCTGCTGGTGTTTATCGTAACCTTGATGGCCGTGCCGCTGTCGCGCGTCAACCCGCGCCAGGGGCGTTTCCTCAAGCTGCTGCCGGCGATCCTGCTGTACATGGCCTACCTGACCATCCTGATTTCCGCCCGTGGCTCCCTCGAGAAAGGCAAGTTGCCGCCAGCCCTTGGCCTGTGGTGGGTGCACGGGGTTTTCCTGTTGATCGGCCTGGGGCTGCTCTATTGGGAACCTATCCGTTTGAAAATGAAGAGCCGTCGTGGCCTGAAGGAGTTGGCCCGTGGCTAAGCTTGATCGCTACATAGGCAGCAGCGTACTGATCGCCATCCTGGCGGTACTGGGCATCATTCTTGGCCTGGCCTTGCTGTTCGCCTTCATTGATGAAGTGGGCAACGTCACCGACACCTACACGGTCACGGATGTACTGAGCTACGTGGCACTGACTGCGCCGCGCCGCCTCTACGACATGATGCCGATGGCGGCGCTGATCGGTTGCCTGATCGGCCTGGGCACCCTGGCCAGCAACAGCGAGCTGACCATCATGCGCGCCGCCGGCGTTTCCATTGGTCGTATCGTCTGGGCGGTGATGAAGCCGATGCTGCTGCTGATGGCGTGCAGCGTGCTGATCGGTGAATACGTCGCGCCCCCGGCCGAAGCCACCGCCCAGGCCAATCGCGCCCTGGCCCAGGGCTCGGGCGATGCGCAAAGCGCCAAGCACGGCCTGTGGCACCGCCAGGGTGATGAGTTCATCCACATCAACGCCGTGCAGCCAGGCGGCCTGTTGATCGGTGTCACGCGCTATACCTTCGATAAAGAGCGGCACATGCTGTCCTCCAGCTTCGCCAAGCGCGCGCAATACAATGCCGAGCAATGGCAACTGAGTGACGTCACCACCACCTACTTCCGCAATGTGGGCCAGGGCACCAAGGCCAGCACTGAAGTGGTCAATGCACCGACCGAGCAGTGGGATATCGCCCTGAAGCCGGAACTGCTCAACACCGTGGTGATGGTCCCCGAAGCGCTGCCGATCTCGGGGTTGTGGAGCTACATCCATTACCTCAAGGACCAGGGCCTGAACAACGGCCGCTACTGGCTGGCGTTCTGGGTGAAAGTCCTGCAGCCGGTGGTAACCGCCGCGTTGGTGTTGATGGCGATCTCCTTCATCTTCGGGCCGTTGCGCTCCGTAACCCTGGGCCAGCGGGTATTTACCGGCGTGCTGGTGGGCTTTACCTTCCGCATCGCCCAGGATCTGCTCGGGCCGTCGAGCCTGGTGTTCGGTTTCTCGCCGCTGTTTGCGGTGCTGGTGCCGACGGCCATCTGCGCCGTGGCCGGGTTCTGGCTGCTGCGTCGGGCCGGTTGAAGCTGCGCTTATGCACAAAAAATGCCCCGCTCTCGTGAGTGGGGCATTTTTGTTCTGGTCAGCAAAGATGACGTCTGGCCTGAGCATCAGGTACAATTCCCGGCTATTTTTCAGCGGGCAATCTGCCTGCAGCCTTTTTGAGTGTTGATCCGTGAGTGATTTGAGTCATATCCGCAATTTCTCCATCATCGCCCACATTGACCATGGCAAGTCGACGCTGGCCGATCGATTCATCCAGATGTGCGGCGGCCTTGCCGAGCGTGAAATGGAAGCCCAGGTACTGGACTCCATGGACCTCGAACGCGAACGCGGGATCACCATCAAGGCCCACAGCGTTACTCTGTATTACAAGGCCAAAGACGGCATCACCTACCAGCTGAACTTCATTGACACCCCGGGCCACGTCGACTTCACCTATGAAGTCAGCCGTTCGCTTGCGGCCTGTGAAGGTGCCTTGCTGGTAGTCGACGCCGGCCAGGGCGTCGAGGCGCAGTCGGTTGCCAACTGCTACACCGCGATCGAGCAGGGCCTGGAAGTCATGCCCGTGCTCAACAAGATCGACCTGCCCCAGGCCGAGCCTGAGCGTGTCAAGGAAGAGATCGAGAAGATCATCGGCATCGACGCCACCGACGCCGTCACCTGCAGCGCCAAGACCGGCCTGGGTGTCGACGAAGTACTCGAGCGTCTGGTGCACACCATTCCCGCGCCGACCGGCAACTACGAAGATCCGCTGCAAGCGTTGATCATCGACTCCTGGTTCGACAACTACCTGGGCGTTGTCTCCCTGGTCCGCGTGCGCCATGGCCGTGTGAAGAAGGGCGACAAGATCCTGGTCAAGTCCACCGGCAAGATCCACCTGGTGGACAGCGTCGGTGTATTCAACCCCAAGCACACCGCCACCACTGATCTGAAAGCCGGTGAAGTAGGCTTCATCATCGCCGGTATCAAGGACATCCACGGTGCACCGGTGGGTGACACCCTGACCCTGAGCTCCACGCCCGACGTCGACGTACTGCCCGGCTTCAAGCGTATCCAGCCACAGGTCTACGCCGGCCTGTTCCCGGTCAGCTCCGACGACTTCGAGGATTTTCGCGAAGCGCTGCAAAAGCTGACCCTCAACGACTCGTCGTTGCAGTACACCCCGGAAAGCTCCGACGCCCTGGGCTTGGGCTTCCGCTGCGGGTTTCTGGGCATGCTGCACATGGAAATCATCCAGGAGCGTCTTGAGCGCGAGTACGACCTGGACCTGATCACCACGGCGCCGACCGTTATTTTCGAGCTGTTGCTCAAAACCGGTGAAACGATTTACGTCGACAACCCGTCCAAGCTTCCGGATCTGTCGGCCATCGAAGACATGCGTGAGCCAATCGTGCGGGCCAATATCCTGGTCCCGCAGGAGCACCTGGGCAACGTCATCACCCTGTGTATCGAGAAGCGTGGCGTACAGCGCGACATGCTGTTCCTCGGTACCCAGGTGCAAGTGACCTACGATATGCCGATGAACGAAGTGGTCCTGGACTTCTTCGACCGTCTCAAATCCACCAGTCGCGGCTATGCTTCGCTGGATTACCATTTCGATCGTTACCAATCGGCTAATCTGGTGAAACTGGATGTGCTGATCAACGGCGACAAGGTAGATGCCCTGGCACTGATCGTGCACAAGGACAACGCGCACTACAAAGGTCGCCAACTGACCGAGAAGATGAAAGAACTGATTCCGCGCCAGATGTTCGACGTTGCGATCCAGGCCGCCATTGGCGGGCAGATCATTGCACGGACTTCCGTCAAGGCTCTCAGAAAGAACGTACTGGCCAAATGCTACGGCGGTGACGTAAGCCGTAAGCGCAAGCTGCTTGAGAAGCAAAAGGCCGGTAAAAAACGCATGAAGCAAGTAGGTAACGTGGAAGTTCCACAAGAAGCCTTCCTTGCGGTGCTCAGGTTGGATAGTTAGGTCCTATGTCACTAAATTTCCCGCTGTTGCTGGTTATCGCCGTCGCCGTTTGCGGCCTCCTGGCGTTGCTCGATCTGGTGTTCTTCGCCCCGCGTCGGCGGTCGGCCATTGCTTCCTATCAGGGCAGCGTCAGCCAGCCCGATGCGGTGGTGATCGAGAAGCTGAACAAAGAGCCCTTGCTGGTTGAATACGGCAAGTCGTTCTTCCCGGTGTTGTTCATCGTGCTGGTGCTGCGTTCGTTCCTGGTGGAGCCGTTCCAGATCCCTTCTGGGTCGATGAAGCCGACCCTGGACGTGGGCGACTTTATCCTGGTGAACAAGTTTTCCTACGGGATCCGCTTGCCGGTGATCGACAAGAAAGTCATCGAGGTTGGTGACCCGCAGCGCGGCGATGTGATGGTATTCCGCTACCCGAGCGACCCTAACGTCAACTACATCAAGCGTGTAGTCGGCCTGCCGGGCGACGTGGTGCGCTACACCAGCGACAAGCGCCTGTTCATCAACGGTGAATCGGTGGCCGAGAAGCTGCTGGGCGCCGAGCCGAACACCCTGGGCAGCGCCGAGCTGTACCAGGAAAAACTCGGTGCGGTAGAGCACGAGATCCGCAAGGAAATGAGCCGCTACCGCGCAATGCCTGATGGCCAGTGGAAAGTACCCGCCGGGCACTACTTCATGATGGGCGACAACCGCGACAACTCCAATGACAGCCGTTACTGGGATGACCCCAATATTCCCAAGGACCTGCTGGGCATGGTGCCCGACGAGAACATCGTCGGCAAAGCCTTCGCGGTCTGGATGAGTTGGCCGGAACCCAAGCTCAGCCACCTGCCGAACTTCTCGCGGGTCGGGCTGATCAAGTAATACAGGCGGCGCTGTGAACACAGCGCCGAATGCTTTTCTGGGGTTTGGACAATTAACCGTCCGGCCCCATGCAGCACCAACCAGGATGTGAATTTGAACACTGCGTCAATCGTCGATGGCCGCCGGTGCCACCAACTAGATATGGATAAACCGTGACCGTTTCTCTAAGTCGTCTCGAGCGCCAGCTCGGCTACACCTTCAAGGACCCCGAATTGATGGTCCTTGCCCTCACACACCGCAGCTTTGCAGGGCGCAATAACGAGCGCCTGGAATTCCTCGGTGATGCCATCCTCAATTTTGCCGCCGGTGAGGCGCTGTTCGAGCGTTTTCCTCAAGCGCGCGAAGGCCAGCTTTCGCGCCTGCGGGCGCGCCTTGTGAAAGGCGAGACCCTGGCCGTGCTGGCCCGAGGTTTCGGCCTGGGCGAGTACCTGCGGTTGGGGTCCGGTGAGTTGAAAAGCGGCGGTTTCCGTCGCGAATCGATTCTGGCCGATGCCCTGGAAGCCTTGATCGGCGCGATCTACCTCGATGCAGGGATGGAGACGGCCAAGGAGCGCGTGGTCGCCTGGCTGGCTTCTGAAATCGAAAGCCTGACGCTGGTCGACACCAACAAAGATCCCAAGACCCGCCTGCAGGAATACCTGCAGTCCCGCGGTTGCGAACTCCCACGCTACGAAGTGGTGGATATCCAGGGTGAGCCCCATTGCCGCGTGTTCTTCGTGGAGTG
Organism: Pseudomonas sp. P867; assembly: GCF_019891455.1. Lineage (NCBI taxonomy): Bacteria > Pseudomonadati > Pseudomonadota > Gammaproteobacteria > Pseudomonadales > Pseudomonadaceae > Pseudomonas > Pseudomonas sp. P867. Next base: position 418,814 of record NZ_JAFLXB010000001.1, read on the forward strand.
TGAAATCACCTTATTGAACGAAAAAAGCCGAGGTCAGGGTGTGAGCCGTCGCATTGCCGAACAGGTAGCGGCCGCTGCAGCACTGATTGCCCTGGGCGTGGAGAATGGCCATGACTGATTCAACCGCAACACGCTGTGGCTATGTTGCCATCGTCGGCCGCCCGAACGTGGGCAAGTCCACGCTGCTCAACCACATCCTCGGCCAGAAGCTCGCGATCACTTCGCGCAAGCCCCAGACCACTCGCCACAACATGCTGGGCATCAAGACTGAAGGCAACGTGCAAGCGGTGTATGTCGATACCCCGGGCATGCACAAAGGCGGTGAGAAAGCCCTGAACCGCTACATGAACAAGACCGCTTCGGCGGCGTTGAAAGACGTCGACGTGGTGATCTTCGTGGTCGACCGCACCAAGTGGACCGACGAAGACCAGATGGTTCTCGAGCGTGTGCAGTACGTCACCGGCCCCTTGATCGTCGCGTTGAACAAGACCGACCGCATCGAAGACAAAGCCGAGCTGATGCCGCACCTGACCTGGTTGCAGGAACAACTGCCGAACGCCCAGATCATGCCGATCTCGGCCCAGCACGGCCACAACCTCGAAGCCCTGGAGCGCGTGATCGCCGGTTACCTGCCGGAAAACGAGCATTTCTTCCCGGAAGACCAGATCACCGACCGCAGCAGCCGCTTCCTCGCCGCCGAGCTGGTACGCGAGAAAATCATGCGCCAGATGGGTGCCGAGCTGCCGTACCAGATCACCGTCGAGATCGAAGAGTTCAAGCAGCAGGGCAAGACCTTGCATATCCATGCGCTGATCCTCGTCGAGCGTGACGGCCAGAAGAAAATCATCATTGGCGACAAGGGCGAGCGCATCAAGCGCATCGGCACCGAAGCGCGCAAGGACATGGAGCTGCTGTTCGACTCCAAGATCATGCTCAACCTGTGGGTGAAGGTGAAGGGCGGCTGGTCCGATGATGAGCGTGCGTTGCGCTCACTGGGCTACGGCGACCTTTAAGAACACCGCAGGTCTGAAAAAATGTGGGAGGGGGCTTGCTCCCGATAGCGGAGGGTCAGTCACTTATTTGTTTAACTGACCCACCGCCATCGGGAGCAAGCCCCCTCCCACATTAGGTTGTGTGGTTTTCAAAATTGCATTCCAGCAGTGAGTTCCCATGTCTCAATCCCCACCTCCCAGCCAACTCGCCTACGTGCTGCACAGCCGCGCCTATCGCGAGACCAGCGCGCTGGTGGACTTCCTCACGCCTCAAGGCCGCCTGCGTGCGGTGCTGCGCAGCGCACGGGGCAAGGCAGGTACGTTGGCGCGGCCCTTCGTGGCCCTGGATGTGGAGTTTCGCGGCAAAGGCGAGCTGAAAAACGTCGGCCGCCTGGAAAGCGTCGGCACCTCTGCCTGGCTTAACGGCGATGCACTGTTCAGCGGCCTTTACCTCAATGAACTGCTGATCCGGCTGTTACCCGCCGAAGACCCGCACCCGGCAGTCTTCGATCACTACGCCGCGACGCTGCTGGCCCTGGCTGAAGGGCGCCCCCTGGAACCGCTGCTGCGCGCCTTCGAATGGCGCTTGCTCGACGACCTGGGCTATGGCTTTGAATTGCACAACGACCTGCACGGCGATCCCGTCGCCGCCGACGGCATGTACCGCCTGCAAGTGGATGCGGGCCTTGAGCGCGTGTACCTGTTGCAGCCGGGGCTGTTCCAGGGCAGCGAACTGCTGGCCATGAGCGACGCGGACTGGAGCGCGCCGGGCGCCTTGTCCGCCGCCAAGCGCCTGATGCGCCAGGCCCTTGCCGTGCACCTGGGCGGGCGACCGCTGGTCAGTCGCGAGTTGTTTCGAAAGCCCTGACATCCCCGTGTATGCTGTGCACCGATTCTTTCCCTTTTCAGGAGCGCTTCCGTGACCACCAGCAATCGCATTCTTCTTGGCGTCAACATCGACCACGTCGCCACCCTGCGCCAGGCCCGGGGCACCCGTTACCCTGACCCGGTCAAGGCCGCGCTGGACGCCGAAGAAGCGGGCGCCGACGGCATTACCGTGCACCTGCGCGAAGACCGCCGCCACATCCAGGAGCGTGATGTGCTGCTGCTCAAGGACGTGCTGCAAACGCGCATGAACTTCGAAATGGGCGTCACCGAAGAAATGATGGCGTTTGCCGAGCGCATTCGCCCGGCGCATATCTGCCTGGTGCCGGAAACCCGCCAGGAACTGACCACCGAGGGCGGCCTTGATGTCGCAGGTCAAGAAGCGCGGATCAAGGCCGCGGTGGAGCGGCTGTCGAAGATCGGCAGCGAAGTGTCCTTGTTTATCGACGCCGACGAACGCCAGATCCAAGCCTCGCGCCGTGTCGGTGCCCCGGCCATCGAATTGCACACTGGCCGTTACGCCGACGCCACCACCCCGACCGAAGTGGCCGACGAGCTGCAACGCATCATCGACGGCGTGAACTGCGGGCTCAACGAAGGCTTGATCGTCAATGCCGGCCATGGCTTGCACTACCACAACGTCGAAGCTGTGGCGGCGATCAAGGGCATCAACGAGCTGAACATCGGCCATGCACTGGTGGCCCATGCGCTGTTCGTCGGTTTCAAGGGTGCGGTTGCCGAGATGAAAGCCTTGATTCTGGCGGCTGCCAGGACCTGAGCAAACACAATATAAGCCACAATGAAGTTCACAATGTGGGAGGGGGCTTGCTCCCGATAGCAGTGTGTCAGTCAGCATGTTTTTAGCTGACCCACCGCCATCGGGAGCAAGCCCCCTCCCACATGTTGATCTTTATCGACATCCACAATTGCGCCATGCGGCAATGCGAAGCCTTACTGTTTAGGCGACGCAGGTGTATCGTATCTGCCCTTTGCGGGCCTTGGCCTGCGGCAGATACGTGAGGTTGCTGTGTCCCAATCGTTTTCCCGTCGACAGATCCTCGGTGGCCTTGCCGGCCTGGCAGTCGTCGGTGTGGGCGCCGGTGGCGCCTATCGTTACTGGCTGGGCAAGGTCGCCGATGCCAACGCAGGAAGCGACTACCAACTGATTGCCGCGCCCCTGGACGTGGAACTGGTACCGGGGCACAAGACCCAAGCCTGGGCATTCGGCCCTTCGGCGCCTGGCACCGAGTTGCGCGTGCGCCAGGGCGAATGGCTGCGGGTACGTTTCATCAATCACCTGCCGGTCGCCACTACCATCCACTGGCACGGCATCCGCCTGCCGCTGGAAATGGACGGCGTCCCCTACGTTTCGCAATTGCCGGTGCTGCCTGGGGAATATTTCGACTACCAATTTCGCGTGCCCGATGCCGGCAGCTACTGGTATCACCCCCACGTAAGCAGCAGCGAAGAACTTGGCCGTGGCCTGGTCGGCCCATTGATTGTGGAAGAGCGCGAACCCACCGGTTTCAAATACGAACGTACCTTGAGCCTGAAGAACTGGCACATCGACGAAGAAGGTGCGTTTGTCGAGTTCAGTATCCCCCGTGAAGCGGCGCGGGGCGGCACTGCAGGGCGCCTCTCCACCATCAACGGCGTGCCCCAGGCGGTCATCGACCTGCCCGCTGGGCAAATCACTCGCGTGCGCTTGCTCAACCTCGACAACACCCTGACCTATCGCCTCAACATCCCCGGCGTCGAAGCGCAGATCTACGCGTTGGACGGCAACCCCATCGAGCCGCGCCCGCTGGGCAAGGAATACTGGCTGGGCCCGGGGATGCGCATCTGTCTGGCAATCAAGGCCCCGCCGGCGGGTGAAGAATTGTCGATCCGCAACGGCCCGGTGCGCCTGGGCACCTTCCGTTCGGTGGCCAATACCGATGCGCCTACCCAGTGGCCACCGGCATTGCCGGCCAACCCGGTTGCCGAGCCGGACCTGGCCAATGCCGAGAAACTCAACTTCAATTTCGAATGGGTCGGTTCGGTGTCGGTCAATGTCGAAAACGGTAAGCCACCCAGCCTGTGGCAGATCAACGGCCAGGCCTGGGACATCACCGACAAGACCTGTGCCGACCGCCCGATTGCCAGGCTTGAAAAGGGCAAGAGCTACATCTTTGAATTGAAGAACATGACCCAGTACCAGCACCCGATCCACCTGCATGGCATGAGCTTCAAGGTGATTGCGTCGAACCGCCACAAGGTCATCCCGTATTTCACCGACACCTACCTGCTGGGCAAGAACGAACGCGCCCGTGTGGCGCTGGTGGCGGATAACCCGGGAGTGTGGATGTTCCATTGCCACGTGATCGACCATATGGAAACCGGCCTGATGGCCGCTATCGAGGTGGCGTGATGCGCCAGATTCGCCCCGGCGCGATTATCGACCGCAGCCGCGACCAGGACTTTATGCGCGAAGCCCTCGCCCTGGCCGCCCAAGGCGCCGCACTGGGCGAAGTGCCGGTGGGCGCGGTGCTGGTGCAGGATGGTGCAATCATCGGCCGCGGTTTCAATTGCCCGATCAGCGGCAACGACCCCAGCGCCCATGCCGAAATGGTCGCGATCCGCGCCGCTGCGCAAGCCATCAGCAACTATCGCCTGGTGGGCAGCACGCTGTATGTGACCCTGGAACCGTGCAGCATGTGCGCCGGGTTGATCGTGCATTCACGCATCGCAAGGGTGGTGTATGGCGCACTGGAGCCCAAGGCCGGGATTGTGCAGAGCCAGGGGCAGTTTTTTACCCAGGGCTTTCTCAACCATAAGGTACTGTTTGAAGGCGGCGTGCTGGCCGAGGAGTGCGGCACGGTGTTGAGCGAGTTCTTCAAGGCTCGCCGGGCCAAGCCATCACTCTAGCCAACACAGGAGTTCCAATGTGGGAGGGGGCTTGCTCCCGATAGCGGTGGGTCAGTTAACCAATAGGTGACTGACATACTGCTATCGGGAGCAAGCCCCCTCCCACATTTGGCTCTCTATTTGTTCAGTTACTTTTTGGCGATGATCACCGCCCGCATCGGCGCCGGCAGCCCTTCGATGGTCTTGCTGTGATCTTCGGGGTCGAGGAAGTCACTGAGCGACTGATATTTCATCCACTCTGTTCCACGCTGTTCCTCAACCGTGGTCACGCTCACATCCACGCACCGCACCTCACTGAAGCCTGCACGGCGCAGCCACAACATCAACGCCGGCACCGAGGGCAGGAACCACACGTTACGCATCTGTGCATAACGGTCTTCCGGCACCAGCACCTGCTGCTGATCGCCTTCCACCACCAGGGTTTCCAGGACCAGCTCGCCGCCCTTGACCAGGGTGTCTTTGAGCGCCAGCAAGTGCTCGATCGGCGAGCGGCGATGGTAGAACACGCCCATGGAGAACACCGTGTCGAAGCCTTCCAGGTTCGCCGGCAAGTCTTCGAACGGGAACGGCAGGTGCCAGGCTTTGGGCTCAGACAGGTAACGTTGCACTGCCTGGAACTGGCAGAAGAACAGCCAGTTGGGGTCCACGCCAATCACACTGTCGGCGCCCGCGCCGAGCATTCGCCACATGTAGTAACCGTTGCCGCAGCCCACATCGAGGATGCGTTTGCCCTTCAAGTTCAAGTGCGGCGCAACCCGCGACCACTTCCAGTCCGAACGCCATTCGGTGTCCACATGCACGCCGAACAGGTGGAACGGGCCTTTGCGCCATGGGCTCAGCCCCATCAGTGCCGAGTGCATCCGGGCGCGGGTTTCGTCGTCGCAATCGGTGTCCAGCACCAGGCCGTTCAACAGGTCGACTTCGCTGGGCTGGATCTTCGGCAGTGCGTCCAAAGCACTCTGCCAGCGCTCCAGGTCGCCATGACCTTTTTCCATCTTGCTGTCGAGCTGCGCTTGCAGGCCCTGGGCCCAAACGGCCAAAGGAGTGCCGACCAGATGGCGGGCGAGGGGGGATAAATCAATCATGGCAAGGCAATCAACGAGGCAAAGTTAAGACACTGGAACCACGGCACGACTTTCGAGAACCCGGCCGCCAGCAGGCGTTCGCGGTGTTCTTCGAGGCTGTCGGGTTTCATGACGTTTTCGATGGCGCTGCGCTTCTGGGCGATTTCCAGTTCGCTGTAGCCGTTGGCGCGTTTGAACGCGATATGCAGGTCGGTCAGCAGTGCGTGTTCTTCAATATCGTTAAAGCGCAGCTTTTCCGAGAGGATCAACGCCCCGCCCGGCAGCAGCGATTGGCGGATACGCCCGAGCAACGCCAGGCGTTCGTCAGGGGCGATGAATTGCAGGGTGAAGTTCAGCGCTACCACCGATGCAGGCTGAAATTGCAACGCGAGGATATCGCCCTCGATCACCTCGACCGGCAGCAGCTCTTGGAACATCGAGTCCTGCCCGTTGAGGTATTCGCGGCAACGTTCGACCATCGCCGCCGAGTTGTCCACCGCGATCACCCGGCAGCCATCGGTGCGCACATGGCGACGCAGGGCTTGGGTCACGGCACCCAGGGACGAGCCCAGGTCATACAGCACGCTACCCGGCTGGGCAAATTGCGCGGCCAGCACGCCGAGGTTCTCGACGATGGTCGGGTAGCCCGGTACCGAGCGTTTGATCATGTCCGGGAACACCCGCACCACATCCTCGTTAAAGGCGAAGTCCGGCACCTGGGGCAGGGGCTGGGCGAATAGGCGATCGGGTTCTTTGCTCACGGTTGTTCCGGCGACGAGGGGGAAAGGCCGGCATTTTAGCCAAGTTGGTCGTCGGATGCGCGGGTTGTCTGATGGAAAGCTGAGGCGGTGATGCCCCATTGCCCGAGCCAATAAGTAGCGATCAACAAATAGGGCGCCGCATCGAAGGCCAATACAAACCGGTTGATACCGATCAACGTATCGGAAAACACAAACGACACCGCACCCGCTGCCGCCAGCAGTGCCGAGCGTTGCGGTACCGCGCTGCCCAACCTTGCCAATGCACGCCAGAGCATGGCGCTGATCACCAGCGCGTAAACCACCACCGGTATCAGCAACTCGCCTAAACCGTGGGAGATCAGGATGCCCAGCAGGATCGCCCCGACAGCCAGGGCCAGCACCAGCGGTACTATTGCCAGGCGCCGACAGTCGCTGAAATAGGCTTTGAGGTAAGCCAGATGCGCAAACAGAAATGCGCCCAGGCCAAAGATAAACAGGTCCCCCGGCCAGGCGAGCAATACGTCGCCCACCACGGAAAAAATCAACCCCAGGCTGATCCAGCGTCGATAGTCGGTAGGCGGTGCGTCATGCAGCCAACCCAGCAGCGCCAGAACCGGCAGTGGCTTGACCAGCAGGCACAGCAGCGTCGCGTGAGTCGCCAGGCCGTAGATAAAGGTACCGGCGCCCATCAAGGCAAGGATCAGCCAAGGCATATCAGTTCACCGTAATGGTGCAGTCAAAGGTTTCGACAGGTTCGGCTTCCGGCTCCCAGGGTTGCTGGGAGGTCAGGCGCAAACGGCCTTGCCCTGGGGCGAATGCCTGGAAGCGCCAGGTCGATTGACCACCGCCGCCGATCACACCGGATTCGGCGCTGCTATAGACCTCGGGGCTCAATGCGCGCAGAACACCGCCAGCGGAGTCCTGGATGGCCCAGCGGTAGCCGGTGGTGGGATTGCTGGGCAAGGTGAGGATCAGGTTCTGATTGGTTTTAAGCTGGAGCGGGCAGGCGCTCTGGTTGTCCACGGTAACGTTTTGCTTCGGTGCACTGGCGCACGCGGCCAACAGGGCAAGGCTCAAGGGGAGAAGCAGGCGGGCAGCGGTCATGGAGGCTCCGTTTATACACGACGAAGGGCGAGCATAACCGAAGATGAGGCAGGGTGTGACAAGCAGGGTATGTGTCGCGGCCACTCACGCCATCGGGGGCAAGCCCCCTCCCACATTTGACCGCGTTGTCATTCACGACGCCGGTTCCCTGTGGGAGGGGGCTTGCCCCCGATGAGGCCGGTTCAGGCGCTAGAGCTCTATCAGAACAGCACCTTCGCCACATCCGCAAAGCGCCTGGCGAAGTGCACTGTCATGCCGTCCTTCAACTACTCCTGCAACGCCTCAACGCTCCCACGGTTGGGGCTCTGCCAGAGCAGTTCGTGATTTTTCGTATAAGTTATCGCGCAGAGAATTCGAACTTGCCTGTTGCCCGCAATTTGTTCAGCGCCCCCAGCACCACGTCAAAGGAGAGGGTGTAATCACCACTTTTATCAGTGATGATTTCGTAGGTTCCTTCAGTGATTTCTGCTGAGAAAACGGGGAGGGGGTAAAGCTCGGCGTAATTTAAACGACTCAACCCTTTGTCTTCAGGATACGAGTACTTTCCCGGCGGGGTTTGACTATTGATCACCACATGGAAGGAGCTGTACTTGGGATCGTCTGGCGAGCCGTACTCTTGAAGAGCGTTAAATTGAACGGTGTGCGCGTGGTATGCCATCGACGCGTTGGCGACTTTCATCTGCACATTACCGACAGTGGCTGTAAAGTTACCGATTACGAACTGATCAACACGTGAATTGTTAGTCATCATTTTTCCCTTTTGCTGGACAGTGATCTTTCAGATCTTGTCCAGTATTGGGAAGTGTCGGGTATTAACAACTGTTAGAGTTAACAGTTGTTAATACCCGATTTTTATTAGTGTCAGCTTATTTAGCAGATTTTATTTAGGGAAGGATCAGAACAACACCTTCGCCACATCGGCAAAGCGCTTGGCGAAGTGCACTGTCATGCCTTCCTTCAGGTACTCCGGCAACTCTTCAAAGCTGCCACGGTTGGGCTCCGGCAGGATCAGCTCGTGGATCTTCTGGCGCCGCGCTGCAATTACCTTTTCACGCACCCCGCCAATCGGCAGCACATGCCCGGTCAAGGTCAGTTCGCCGGTCATGGCCACGCCTTTCTTTGGCGGCTGGTTGCGTGCCAGCGACAGCAGCGCACTGGCCATGGTCACACCCGCACTCGGGCCGTCTTTCGGCGTGGCGCCTTCCGGCACGTGCAAGTGCACGAAGGCTTCGTCGAAGAACTTCGGATCACCGCCAAACGACTTCAGGTTCGAGCTGATGTAGCTGTAGGCGATTTCGGCGGATTCCTTCATCACTTCACCCAACTGCCCGGTGAGCTTGAAGCCGCGATTGAGCGTGTGGATACGCGTTGCTTCAATCGGCAATGTGGCGCCGCCCATGCTGGTCCAGGCCAGGCCGGTGATCACGCCGGTGCCGGACAGTACCTGCTCGTTACGGAATACCGGCATCCCCAGGGAGCTTTCCAGGTCCTTGTTGCCGATCTTGATCACGCTGTCGGGCTCATCCAGCAGCTTGACCACTGCCTTGCGCACCAGTTTGCCCAGTTGCTTCTCCAACTGACGCACCCCGGCTTCCCGCGCATAACCGTCGATCAACGCGCGCAGCGCGCCGTCGCTGATGGTCAGGCTGTTTTTCGCGACGCCGGCTTTTTCCAACTGTTTGGGCCACAGGTGGCGCTTGGCGATGGCGACTTTTTCTTCGGTGATATAGCCCGACAGGCGAATCACTTCCATGCGGTCCAGCAACGGGCCCGGAATCGAGTCCAGGGTGTTGGCGGTGCACACGAACAGCACTTTGGACAGGTCCAGGCGCAGGTCCAGGTAGTGGTCGAGGAATTCGACGTTCTGCTCCGGGTCCAGGGTTTCCAGCAACGCCGATGCCGGATCGCCCTGGAAGCTCTGGCCCATCTTGTCGATCTCGTCGAGCATGATCACCGGGTTCATGACTTCCACGTCTTTCAGTGCCTGCACCAGCTTGCCGGGCAGGGCGCCGATGTAGGTGCGGCGATGGCCCTTGATCTCGGCCTCATCGCGCATACCGCCGACGCTGAAACGGTAGAACGGTCGGCCCAGGGACTCGGCAATGGATTTGCCCACGCTGGTCTTGCCCACGCCCGGCGGGCCTACCAGCAGCACGATGGAACCGGCGACTTCGCCTTTATAGGCGCCCACCGCGAGGAATTCGAGGATGCGACTCTTGATGTCATCCAGGCCCGCATGGTGTTTGTCCAGCACCTTGCGCGCGTGTTTGAGGTCGAGCTTATCTGCGCCGTACACGCCCCACGGCACCGAGGTAGCCCAGTCCAGGTAGTTGCGCGTGACGGCGTATTCCGGCGAGCCGGTCTCCAGGATCGACAGTTTGTTCAATTCTTCATCAATGCGTTTTTTCGCCTGGGCCGGCAGCACCTTGCCTTCCAGGCGCTGCTCGAACTGCTCGACGTCCGCACTGCGGTCGTCCTTGGTCAGGCCCAGCTCCTGCTGGATGACCTTGAGCTGTTCCTTGAGGAAGAATTCGCGCTGGTGCTCGCCGATCTTGCGGTTCACTTCGGCAGACAGTTCTTTTTGCAGCCGCGCCACTTCGACCTCTTTGCGCAGCATCGGCAGCACTTTTTCCATGCGCTTGAGCATGGGTACGCAGTCCAGCACTTCCTGCAGCTCATTACCTGTCGCCGAGGTGAGGGCAGCGGCGAAGTCGGTGAGCGGCGACGGGTCGTTGGGGCTGAAGCGGTTGAGGTAGTTCTTCAACTCTTCGCTGTACAGCGGGTTGAGCGGCAGCAGTTCCTTGATCGCATTGATCAACGCCATGCCGTAGGCCTTGACCTCGTCGGTGGGTTCGCTGGGCTGATGCGGGTATTCGACCTCCACCAGGTACGGTGGGCGATGGTGCTTGAGCCAGGTTTTGATGCGCACACGGGTCAGGCCCTGGGCCACGAATTGCAGCTTGCCGTTCTCGCGGCTGGCGTGGTGCACCTTGACCAGGGTGCCGTACAGCGGCAGGGCCGAGGTGTCGAAGTGCCGCGGATCTTCAGGCGGCGTGTCCATGAAAAACAGGGCAAGGGAGTGGTGGTCGGATTTGCTCACCAACTCCAGGGTCTCGGCCCACGGCTCTTCATTGACGATCACCGGCAGCACTTGCGCCGGGAAAAACGGCCGGTTGTGGATCGGGATGATATAGACCTTGTCCGGCAGGTTCTGCCCAGGAAGCGCCAGGCCGGTGTTGGACGAGGAGGTTTCTGCGTTTTCGGGGTCGGCGTAATCGTTGAGGTCGTAATCAGGGACGTCTTGCTGGTCGCTCATGGGGCACCTGCATAAGGGAGTATGCAGGTTAGATGGGGCGGGGGAGCGGTGGTTTCAATGGTGGGGGTGAGATAGCAACATATTGCATGAAATTACCAAAATGACGCTGCCTCAGTGCCCTAGTCAATAATATGACGATAACGGTGCCGTATTTATTGGGTTTACTTATGCATTGTCCAAGCTAATCTAGCCTAAACAAAATTCTCTTTAAGGATGGACGTTTTTTTGACGCCAGCTCAGCAACCGGCAGGGATGCATATGAGAGACGCAACGCACCGCACAGAACGCCGAGCGCGGCCGGCGGGTGCGGCATTGCAGTGGCGTCACACCTTTCAAACCCGGATTGCCGGAGTACTGGCGCTGTTGTTGCTGGTGGTCGTGGCGGCCACGTATTTCGCCGTCAAGGCCGCTACTACCCGCGCCGTGGAGAACCAGGCCCAGGTGCAGTTGGACACTGGGCGGCAGGTGTTCGAGCGCTTGTTGGACCTGCGCGGCCGCCGCCTGCAATATGGGTTGGACTGGCTCACCATCGATGGCCCGTTCAAGCAGGCCGTGGCCGGTGGCGCAACCGTGCCGATCCTGGAGGCCCTGGGACGCCACGGTACGGGGGTCAATTCCAGCGAAGTGTTCGTGTTGGGCCTGGATGACAGGGTCATGGTCAGTACCTTGCTGGCGATGACGCAAGGGGAGGCGTTCCCTTATGCCAATGCATTGCGCAGCGCGCGCCGCAGCGGCCAGCAAATGCTGATCGTCGCCATGGCTGGGCGCCCCTACTTGCTGGTGCAGAAGGAAGTCCTTGAACCCGCGCCCATCGCCCGAGTGATCATGGGCTTTCCCATGGATACGCAATTTGCCCATGAGTTGCGCTCCATGAGCAACCTTGAGGTGTCGTTTCTCAGCGTACAAGGCGGCCATGTCGGCCAGCTCTTCACGACCCAGCCGGGCAGTTTGCGCCCGAGCGTTATCGACCTGCTGCTGGGTACGTCAATCGATCCGCAGGCGCGGGTCCAAGGGTTCCATGGCCAGCGCGTGCTCAGCCAGGTGTTGCCCTTGGCCAATAGCGGCGAAGGCGATGAAGTGCGCGTGTTGCTGCAAAGCCCGCTGGACCACGCCCTGGAATCCTTCGCACCGCTGGACCGGCAGTTTCTGGTGATTGCCGTGGCGGTGCTGTTGGTCTCGCTGGGGGCGGCGTTATTTCTTGCGCGGCGTGTATCACGCCCGCTCAATGCATTGGTGCGGGCCGCTGAGCGGATCGGCGCCGGTGACTACCACACGCCGGTGCGGGTGCGCAGCCACGATGAGTTCGGCCTCTTGGCCCGCGCTTTCAATGCCATGCAAAGCGGCATCGCCGTGCGCGAACGACAGTTGGCCCATAACGCTTTGCATGATGCGCTCACCGGCCTGCCCAATCGCGCCCTGGCCATGGAGCGTCTGGGCAGTGCGATCAGTGCGCGGCGGCCGGTGGTGTTGTTGTACCTGGGGATTGAAAACTATCGGGTCATCAACGAAGGCTTCGGCCCCCAGGGTGTGGAAGAAATGTTGTGCGAAGCCAGCCGCTGCCTGTCCATGAGCCTGCTGGCCAGCGACACCGCCGCGCGCATTGCCGGCAGTGAGTTTCTGCTGTTGCTGGAAAACACCGAAATCGACTCCGCCGTCGCCCGTGCCGACCGCGTGTACGGGCTGCTGACCGAACCCCAGCGCATCGGTAACGATGAAGTGCGTCATGAAGTGAGCATCGGTATTGCCGCGTATCCCGCAGACGGTCAGCAGGTCGAGGAACTGATCAACCGCGCCGCCATCGCTCGACATGACGCGGCCACCATGCCGGGGCATTTGCAGATCTACCAGCCTGATCGCGACCTCGCTCACCAACGCCAGATTACCCTGATCCGCGATCTGCGCCGGGCGGTGGTCGAAGGCGAGTTGTTCCTGTGCTATCAGCCCAAGCTTGACCTCAAGCACGGCCATGTGGGCCAGGCGGAAGCCTTGTTGCGTTGGCAACACCCGACCCTTGGGCAAGTGTCGCCCACAGAATTCATTCCCCTGGCCGAACGCACCGGCAGCATGGGGCCCCTGACCTTATGGGTGATTGAAGAGGCCATCCGCCAGATTGCCGAATGGGCGCTGCGTGGCCTGGTGATTCAACTGTCGGTGAATATCTCGGTGAACGACCTGGTCGATGACGACTTGGCCATTCGCGTCACTGCGCTATTGATCCAATACGAGGTGAGCGCCGAGCATTTGCTTTTCGAAATCACCGAAAGCGCCATCATGCACAATCCACAGCAAGCCCTCAGCGTGCTGGAACAACTGCGCGGCTGCGGCATCAGCCTGTCGGTGGACGACTTCGGTACCGGTTACTCATCACTGGCGCAGTTGCAGCGCCTGCCGGTACAGGAGTTGAAGATCGACCAGTCGTTTATACGTAACCTCGACAGCACCAGCGGCGACGGCGTGATCGTGCGCTCCACCATCGAGATGAGCCACAACCTGGGCCTCAAGGTCGTGGCCGAGGGGGTGGAGTTCGAGCACAGCCTCACCCTGCTCAAGCACTGGCAGTGCGACACGGCCCAGGGCTACCTGATCAGCCGGCCACTGAATGCCATGGCGTTCGAGCGCTGGATGCGCCGTGCGCGGGTGTCTGTTTAGACACAGCAGACGAGCATTAAACCGTGGCGAGGGAGCTACTTTGGCAGCGTTTCAGCGACCAGGCTTTGCAGCCGCGTCCATAACCGTTCGACATGCTGGCGCTCGGTGCCCAATGCACCGATGGACACCCGCACCATCCAGCGCTCTTCGAGGACGGCGGGGGTGACATAGGCATGACCGGACTGGTTGAGTTTTTCTGCCCAGGCCCGCGTGTGCTGATCCAGCGCCTCACCGTTCAGCCCTGGCGGTTCATGGCGAATACACAGGGTTTGCAGGGCTGGCGCGGCCACCAGTTTCCATTGCGCGCTGCTTTCGACCTGTTCAGCCAGCCAGCGTGCATTGGCCAGGTCGCGCCTCAGCCGCGTCTGCAAGCCGCTGACGCCTTGTTCGCGTATCAGAAACCACAGCTTCAGGGCGCGGAAGCGGCTGCCCAATGAAATCCGCCAGTCGCGGTAGTTTCTGACTTGGCCGTCGGCACTGGACTGCAAGTAGCTCGGGTTGGTGGTCATGATGCGAATCAAATGCTCGGGGTCGCGCACGAAGTACACCGAGCAATCGAAGGCCGCGCCCAGCCATTTGTGCGGGTTGAGCACCAGGGAGTCGGCTTTTTCGATGCCCTGCCACAGTGCTCGGCATTCCGGCAGGATCATCGCAGCGCCGGCCATGGCCGAGTCCACATGCAGCCACACACCGTGGCGTTGTGTCAGGTCGCCAATCGCATCCAGAGGGTCGATCGCCATGGCGGCTGTGGTCCCGGTGGTAGCAATTACTACGCAGGGGCGATTGCCGGCGGCCAGGTCCTGTTCGATGGCGTGCGCCAATGCCTGGGGCGACATTGCATTGTGTTGGTCGGTGGCGATGGTGCGGATATGGTTCTGGCCGAATCCGGCCAGGATCGCCGCCTTGTTGACCGAGCTATGGGCGTGGGCCGAGGTGTAGACGATCAGGGGTGCGCCGCTGTTTTGCAGGCCGTCATGCATCAGCGCGTAATCGGAGCTGCGCTCCCTGGCGCTGATGAGGGCCACCAGGGTGGAGGTGGACGCGGAGTCCTGGATCACGCCGCTCCAGGCGCTGCTCAGGCCGAGCATGTCGCGCAGCCAATCGGTGGTCACTTCTTCGATTTCGGTGAGGGCCGGGCTGGATTGCCAGGACAAGCCCACCACACCCAGGCCAGTGCTCAGGCAATCGCCCAGCACCGAAGACAGCTCCACGTTGGAAGGGAAGAAGCCGAAAAAACTCGGATGCTGCCAATGCAGCAGCCCGGGCATGATCAGCTTTTCGACATCGCCCATGATCTGTTCGAACGGTTCGGCGCTGTCAGGCGGGCTCGCTGGCAGGGCGGCCTTGATTTCGCCGGGCACCGTGGTGGGCTGCACGCCGCGTTGCTCGATGTTTTCTCGATAGTCTGCGATCAGGTCGATCATGGCGTAGCCATGGCGACGGAATTCTTCGGGGGTCATAAAAAGATGTCCATTTGCAAGAGGGTTAAAAGTATCAGCACCAGAAATAAAACGGTTTGCCAGCGGTATAGCCGATAAACGACTGCATGCTGATACGTTTGCCCGATTCGAATCCGCAAATGGCATGGGGACGGCGAGTATTGATGATCACCAATTCGTTCTTGCGCGGCTGGATACGCAACGGCTTTTGCAAGCGCTCCTCGGGTAGCTGCGCACCTTCGAAACGCTTGACCTCGGCATAGGCAAAGGCCTCGGTATCCCAGATGATCAACTCTCCGCCTGATGGCGGCGTTTCCAGATAAATATTGGCGCTGAATTGGTGTTCCAGTTCCGCGATCGACAGGGGCAGGCAATCAACATGGGGAACCGTTTCCGAGAGGTGCGCCGTCTCGGGAAACATGGCGCGGATAATCCCGCAGAACATCGGTTGGCCCTGGAATGCAGCGGCTTGTGCGCCTTGCGGCCAAATGCTCTGGAACTGCTCCATCAAGTCTTGAATGGGCGGTTGTTGCGGGGCGCAAATACGGTCGATCAGGCTGCGCATATGGGCAGCGTCAGCGTAATACTTGCGTTGGGCATCACTGCCCGCAACCTTGCCATAGGTGGAATTGAACGGCGTGCCCCAGCGATGCACGCCATAGAAGTGCTGTACGACGTGCCCGCCCTCGTAGGTTTCGTGGCTGTATTGTTCCAGCGTGGCGGTTTCGCTGATGCTCTGAATCAGCCGTGCGCTGGTTTTTTCGTTGGCGAAGTCGGGCACTCGAATGGCAAGCACTTGCCCGCTGATCAGCTTTCTTAAACTTGGACTGTCGAGTTGTTCCAGTTCCAGGATTTTTGTCGAGATACAAAGGTTTGGTTGTACAGCGCTATGGTCCGTCATAGTGAAAAGCTCCATTTAAAATTTCATCCGTGCGCCCAGGTATTGCGTAAGCGGTTCGCGAGCTAAAGCAATCTCGAGCGGGAGGCTAAATCATTTTTGCGCAGTTAAAACCTGTCAACCATGACAGGTTTGGATAGATATTTGCCATACCCGCTAGCATCCTGTGGCTGATGTACAGGACACGGATATAAAAAAAGGCGGCTACTGTGAGGTAGCCGCCTTTGCTTATATCGCCGGTGCTGCTTAATCCGGCAGTTTGAACGCCATCACATAGTCACCCTGCTTGGTGCCCAGTGAGCCGTGACCCCCGGCCATGACCAGCACGTATTGCTTGCCGTCCTTGCCGGTGTAGGTCATCGGGGTGGTTTGCGCGCCTGCTGGCAGGCGGCCTTCCCACAGTTGCTTGCCGTTTTTCACGTCATAGGCACGCAGGTACTGGTCCAGGGTGCCGCTGAGGAACGCGACGCCACCTGCGGTGGTGAACGTACCGCCCAGGCTAGGCACGCCCATGGTCAGCGGGATCGGGACCGGCGAGCTGTCACGCACGGTGCCGTTCTTGTGCATCCAGATGGTCTGGTGGTTGGTCAGGTCGACCGCTGCCACGTAGCCCCACGCTGGCGCCTGGCACGGCAGGCCCATCGGCGACAGCAGTGCCTCAAGGATCACACCGTACGGTGCGCCTTTGTTCGGCTGTACGCCTTCGGTTTCGCTGACGCGCGGGCCTTGCTTGGCGATGTCGGCGGCCGGGATCAGTTTCGATTTGAACGCCATGTAGCTTGGGTTCACGAACGCGATCTGACGCACCGGGTCAACCGAGATGCCGCCCCAGTCGAACACGCCGAAGTTGCCTGGGTACACGATCGAGCCTTGCAGCGACGGCGGGGTGAATGGGCCGTCGTAGCGCATCGACTTGAAGTCGATCCGGCAGATCAGTTGGTCGAACGGCGTCACGCCCCACATGTCACGCTCCTTGAGTGGCGGCGGCATGAAGTTCAGGTCGGACTTGGGTTGGGTCGGGGAGGTGCGATCACCAGCCACTGCGCCTTGCGGTACAGGGATTTCGTTGATCGGAACCACTGGCTGACCGTTGCTGCGATCCAGCACGTAGATGCTGCCTTGCTTGGTCGATGCCATCACTGCTTGCTTGACGCCGTCAGCAGTCTTGATGTCGATCAGCGAAGGCTGGCCGCCCACGTCCATGTCCCACAGGTCATGGTGGGTGAACTGGAAGGTCCACTTCACGTGGCCGGTGTCGATGTCCAGAGCGGTCAGGCCCGCTGCGTATTTCTCGGAATCATCGGTACGGTCGCCGCCGTACTGGTCGGGCATCTGGTTGCCCATCGGCAGGTACAACATGCCGAGTTTTTCATCCACGGCGAACATGGACCACATGTTCGGGGAGTTGCGGGTGTAGGTCTTGCCCTCGGCCAACGGGGTGGTGTCGTCCGGGTTGCCGCTGTCCCAGTTCCACACCAGCTTGCCGGTGTGCACGTCGAACGCGCGGATCACACCGCTAGGCTCGTCGATGGAAACGTTATCGGTCACATGACCGCCGATCACCACCAGGTTCTTGGTCACGGCCGGTGGCGAAGTGGAGTAGTAGCCGCCTGGGGCGAAGCTGCCGATGTTGGCGCGCAGGTCGACTTGGCCTTTGTCACCGAAGTCTTCGCACATCTTGCCGGTGTCGGCGTTCAGGGCGATCAGACGGGTGTCGGCAGTCGGCACAAAGATGCGTTTCGGGCAGGCAGACGGTGCCGCAGCCGGGCTAGCGCTGCCAGTCGGGCTCTGTTCGGAAGCGTAGGCGGCGTCATCGTGATACGACACGCCACGGCAGGTCATGTGCGCCCAACCCTTGAAGTTCTCGGCGCCCTGGCTGCTGATCTTCGGATCGAAGCGCCAGATTTCCTTGCCGGTGTCCGGGTCCAGCGCGATCACCTGGCTGTGCGGCGTGCACACGTAGAGCATGCCGTTGACTTTCAGCGGGGTGTTTTCCGCGGTGGTTTCACCCGGATCGTTCGGGCCCGGGATATCGCCGGTGCGATAGGTCCACGCCGGCACCAGTTTGTGGGCGTTTTCCGGAGTGATCTGTGCCAGTGGCGAGTAACGGTCACCGAAGGCCGAACGGCCATAGGAGTTCCAGTCGCCATCGGCTTGGGAGGGTGCGGCGCTGGCCATGCCGGGTACCGCATCGCGGTCCAGTTGGCCGGTCTTGACCATTTCACCTGGGTTGGTGAACTGGCTGGCCAGGGCGGTTGCGCCCGCCAGCACCACGGCCACGCTCAGCGCGCCAGTGCCCAACGGCGCGGCTTGGCCACGCAGCAATGGCCGGCGAAACCACGGCAGCAGCATGACGATGCCCAGGGCGAACAGCAGGGCCAGGCGCGGCACCAGCTGCCACCAGTCCAGGCCCACTTCCCACAGGGCCCACACGGTGCTGGCGAATAACACCAGTGCATACAGGCCCAGCGCAGCGCGGCGGGTAGCCAGCAGCAACACGCCGGTCAGGGCAATGCCGATACCGGCCAGCAGGTAGTACAGCGACCCGCCGAGCATACTCAGCTTGACGCCGCCGGCCAGCAAGGCCAGCCCCATGATCAGCAGCAAGACCCCCAGCAGCCTGGGCAACAGGCGGCTTGGGCTTGAGGCACCATCAGTGCTCATAGTGTGTTTCTCCGTTACGTTGGAATTATGTAACCCCGTGCTTCACTCACTGTAGATGACGATTCGGCTCGGGCTTGGTTCATCGTTATTTTTGGTTTTTTCTGTGGATAACTCGGTTATCCACAGGCGGGCAATAAACCCCCCGGCGCTGGTCGATTCAAGACAGCGCTGTCTTTGTGCAGGAAGAGATTCGGCAAATGGGGCGACCGGGAGGTGAAGCGTTTCAGATTGTTGCGAAGGATAATGCGGCGGGGCGTTTTGAGAAAGGGTGAATCGCAAGATGCATCATTTCAGTTTTGGTAACAGTGACAGATAGTCGCTGGCTAATAATGTGGGAGGGGGCTTGCTCCCACAAAGGGTTTTCGGTGTTGGTCAGAAGGTGGTGCGGATGCCGAACTGCACACTGCGCCCCGGTGCCGGTGCGATGTCGCGCAGGATCGAGCTGGCGTAGCGCACGGTCTGGTTGGTCAGGTTTTCACCGTTGACGAACGCCAGCCACTGGCTGCCACCGACGTTGAAGCGATACCCCGCGCTTGCTCCCAAAGTGGTGTAGCCATCGGTGCCGCTCTCGTTATCCGGCACGCGCCCTTGGCCCGCAGCATGTTCCACATCGATACGTGCCTGCCAGCGATCCAGTTCCCACAGCAAGCCGCTGTTCAAACGCAGGGGCGCAATGCGCGGCAAGGCTTCGCCGCTGTCCAGGTTGGTGGCGCGGGTGTAGTCGCCCGACAGTTCCAGAGCGAACTTGCCGTAGGCGCCTTCGCCGAGCTTCCAGTGATCCTGGGCTTCGAAACCGGCGAAACGCGCACGTACGCCGGAGTAGCCGTACTCGGGAATACCACCAGCATCCTCTTCACCCTCGTCGTTCAAAGTGCGGCCAGTGCCGAGCAAACCGATGTAGTTGGAGAAGCGGCTGTAGAACACGCCAAAGCTGCCCTTATGGGTGCCATTGTCAAAACGCAGGGCCAGGTCGCTGGACACGGCCTTTTCTTTCGACAGGTTGGCGTCGCCCAATTCATAGGTGCCGGTGGCGACGTGGGCACCGTTGGCATACAGCTCGTAGAAGGTCGGGGCGCGCTCGGTGTAGCCCAGCGTCGCGGCCACCGACCAGATTGGCGTAAGCGTGTAGACCGCACCCGACGACAGGCTGCCTGCGGTGAAGTCGTTGGATTTATCCGCAGTGGCAAAGCGCGCATTGCCCTTGCCATCCGGGTCGACGTTGGTGTGCTCAAGGCGCGCACCCAGGCTGAGTTTCAAGCGCTCGGTGGCTTGCATCTCTTCCAGGATAAACAGGGCGCCAGCGTTGGTATCGGTCTGCGGTACGAACGCTTCCTCACCCAGGGCCGAAAATTCATTGCGGGTCACTTGGGCGCCGACCACGCCGTCGAACGGGCCGATGGGCTGGTGACGCGCCTCCACTCGGGCTTCATAGCCTTTGTTCTTGAAGGTGGTGCCGGTTTCGCCGCCTTCAATTTCGCGGTGCTGATACTCGGTGTAGCCCGCGTCGATCTTCACCGAGGTAAACGGGCCCTGCAGGTTGCGGATTTCGGAGGCAAAGGCGTAATGATCCTGCTTCATGCGGATGCGTACATCCTGCTCGGCGGGGGAGCCATAATTACTGTCGTAGTTGCTGTAGGACAGGCCCGCGTAACCATCATCCCAGGTGTAGGAACCACCCACCGCACCGCCGTCCTGACGCCCGTTGCTGTTACCCAGGCGGCCGTTTTTGCCGGGGCCGTTTTCGCTATCCGGCGCGTGGCGGCTGCGCGCATAACCGGGGATTTTCAGGTCGTTGAATTCCCGCGCATTGGCGTCCAGGTGCAAGGCGAATGTGCCGTTGCCGGCCTCCAGCTTGCCCGCGCTGCTGCGGGTGGTGTCGGCGCCGCCGTAGCGCAGTTCCCCCGCACCGTGGATGCCTTCGATGGCCTCGGTGGGGATGCGGTTGTCGAAGGTGTTGACCACGCCACCGATGGCACTGCCGCCGTACAGCAGTGCTGCGGGGCCGCGCACGATTTCGATACGGTCGACATTGATCGGGTCCAGCGGCACCGCGTGGTCATAGGACAGCGATGACGCATCCAGCGCCCCCACGCCGTTGCGCAGGATGCGAATACGGTCGCCATCCTGGCCGCGAATGATCGGGCGGCTGGCGCCTGGGCCGAAATACGACGATGACACCCCGGGCTGCTTGTTCAGGGTTTCGCCGAGGCTGCCTTTTTGTTGCAGGGTCAGCTCATCACCTTCCAGCACAGTGGTGGGCGAGGCCAATTGTTCGCTACCCAGCGGGTTGCCAGTAACGACTTGGGGGGGCAGTTCCAGGGCATAGGCTTGTGAGCTGATCAACAAGGCGGCGGCGAGAGGGGACAAGCGCCAGAGAGAAGGCAGGGACATCGGATATTCCTAGGCAAAACGTCTGATAGATATAGTTACAATATAACATCTCTTTTTTCGTCTGGAAGGGGAACTTTTCCTGGCGGGCTATATTCAATGCGATGCTTCCACCTGCACGCCTCGTCGGCTAAGGTGCGCGGCTGTGTTTCCTCTTTTTGCAAAAGGCCCGGCATGACCGCGACAAGCAACGACCCGCTCCACGGCGTGACCCTGCAACACGTGCTCACCACCCTGGTGGAGCATTACGAATGGAGCGGCTTGGCCGAACGTATTGATATCCGCTGCTTCAAGAGCGACCCGAGCATCAAGTCGAGCCTGACCTTCCTGCGCAAGACGCCTTGGGCGCGGGAAAAAGTCGAAGGGTTGTACGTCAAGCTGATGCGCACCAAACGCCCGCTGGACTGATCCCATGAAGCGTTTTGTCGCGACGGCGGCGCTTGCCGGCTGGGTGGGGTTGGCGATCCAGCAGTACCTGATCCTTTATTCACGCTGGTCCATTGAAGCCAGCCTGCTGGGTGGGCTGGTGAGTTTTTTCAGTTTCTTCACCGTGTTGACCAACACCCTGGTGGTGGTGGTGTTGAGCTATGCCTGGGTCAACCGGGAGTCAGCCGGCAAACGGTTTTTCCTGGCACCTCACATCAGCAGTGGAGTCGCCGTGAGCATTGTGGTGGTAAGCCTGGCCTACAACCTGCTGCTGCGGCATTTGTGGAGCCCTGAAGGCTTTCAATTTATCGCCGATGAATTGCTGCACGACGTGATGCCGTTGCTGTTTCTGATTTATTGGTGGCGCTGTGTGCCCAAGGGTTTTTTGCGCCTCAAGCACATCGGCGCCTGGGTGATTTACCCATTGATGTACTTCGCGTATGTGCTGATGCGTGGGCATTTGCTTGGGCAATATCAGTACCCGTTCATCGATGTGGACCGCCTCGGTTATCCACAAGTGTTTGTGAATGCCGGGGGGATTCTGGCGGGGTTTGTGGCGATAGCGTTGGTGATGGTGGGGCTGGATAAATTCATCAAGCCCCGGCCCTGACTCACTCTTGCGGGCTGCCGTCGGCGCGCCAGTAACCCACGGCCTTGAGGTATTCCTCATTGACTTTGTGGGTGTCCAGCAGCACCCGCCGTACTTGGCGCGACAACCTGGTTTCGGTCGCCACGAAGCTGTACAGCGTGCCGTCGGGCAGCGTCAGGTTTTGCACCACCTCAAGCAGGTCATCGCGGCCACGCAGCGCCCAGATCACCTCCACATCGGCCGCACTTTGCAGCGTCTGTTGCTCCGCCGCATCGGCGATTTCAATCACCGCAAGCACCTTGCGCCCAGCGGGCAACTCCTCCAGACGCCGCGCAATGGCGGGCAGGGCAGTTTCGTCGCCGATCAGCAGGTAGCTGTCGAAAATGTCCGGCACGATCATCGAGCCCCGTGGCCCACCGATATACAGGTGCTGCCCGACCTGCGCCTGCTCGGCCCAGGTGGACGCAGGGCCATCGCCATGCAGCACGAAGTCGATATCCAGCTCGCCGGTTTCCAGGTCGTAGCGCCGTGGCGTGTAGTCGCGCATGGCCGGTTGCGGGCCGTCGCCCTTGATGGCGAACGTCGGGCTTTCAAGCGCTGCTTGCTCGGCGGCGTTCTGCGGGAACAGCAGTTTGATGTGATCGTCGCTGCCCAGGCTGATAAAGCCCTCCAGCTCAGGCCCGCCCAGTGTGATGCGGCGCATGCGCGGGGTGATGTCCACCACCCGCAGAACTTCCAGGCGGCGGCGTTTGATTTCGTGGGTCACGCGATGAATGGCTTGTGTGTTCATTGGTCTGTCCCGTCGGCAATGGCTTGAGCGGTGCGATTGAGCAGCGCCGCGACACGAATGATTTCTTCCGGGCTCCAGTGCCCGTTGTGCGAATGCAAGGCGTGGCGCAGGTTGTGCACCGCCTCATGGATCTGGGGTGGGCGGTCGTGGCCACGCAGCGAGCGCTTGCTGACATCCAGGCGCATGCGCACGCCATCCAGGGCAACGGCTTGTTCGCTTAAGAAGAGACGACCGGCGTCGGTGATTGTGTAGCGTTTTTTTCCACCATCGGCGTCGCCGCTGATCAGCTCGCTCTCTTCAAGAAAGGTCAGGGTGGGGTAGATCACGCCGGGACTGGGGCTGTAGGCGCCGTCGAACAGGCTCTCGATGCGGCGGATCAGGTCGTAGCCATGGCAAGGTTGCTCGGCGATCAATGACAACAGCAGCAGCTTCAGGTCGCCGGGGGCGAATACCCGTGGGCCGCGGCCGCCGCGTTTTTCAAATTCGCCGCGATGCTCGTGTTTCATGCGCAAGTCCTCTGAACGGGTTTAGATATAACTTAAGATATATCTTTGCTGAAATGGTAGTCCTTGGCGACCAACGGTCAACGGGGTAGGCACGGGTTTCGGTCATAAGTGAAACAAGTCCGATTGGATCTTTTCTATTTATAGAGTTATAACTTTAATTAGAGTCATGACTCGAATTCTTATCTGGCCCGTGGTTGTGGAGGTGCTTTTGAGTTGGTGTGGTCTGTGTCTTACAGTAACTTCTTTATCGTGTTTTTAAGTGTGTAGCCTGTTTCCTACGGATAATTTTAAAGTTTTGGCGAAATGCCATCTTTTTCGCTCAACCGCTGTTTACAAGGGCTACGCTCATTTTGGAATGCGCCTGCATACCTGCCTATAGTTTCGATTGATCATTGTTTGGCATTGCTTGTTCCAACTAATCGGCAATGTAATTCGTTGTTGGGGATCTCCTTGGCAATGAACCAATCAATGTTGTCAACTACAGGTATTGACCATGTTCAAGAAGTTTGCTGTTGCTGTTCCCCTGGCTGTTCTGGCGCTATCTTCCTCGGTAACCGCTATCGCTGCCGGTGAAGCCAGCCACACCGTCAACCTCAAGGCAAACATCCCGACCACCGTGTTCCACGCCCAGCCGCGTGATCCGAACTGGGGCCGTGACGAGACCATGACCTACAACCTGGTCAGCGGTGAATTGGCTCCCCTGAGCGCCATCTACGACATCAAGAACACCAACGGTTCGGTTGCCGCCTACATCGAAGGTGGCCCGGCGGTGCTGTTCAACGGTGATGCCGCGCAGAACATCCCGGTTACCACCACCCTCAACGGGGTGACCCTCACCGGCACGCCACAGGAAGTGGTCAACGAAGCCGACTCCACCCCAGGCGTGGGTGCGGAAATGCGCATCGCTGCCGCCAAGCCTACGGCGACTCAGCGCGGTGCCTACACCACCACCATTCCGGTGGTATTCGACGCCGTACTGCCAGCCCTGTGATGCCAATGAGTGCCTGTTAATCACGGGCATTCACTTGCAGGTCGGCTGATTCCCTTCTCTGTCCGCCGACCTGGTTTTTTTATCTCTTGGCATTCAGGGTATCCGTCCATGTTTCCGATGACGCCTATCGCGGTTGCGCTTGCGCTGTTGATGTGTACGAGTGCGCTGGCTGCACCCGCTGCCTCCGGCGCTGCAACCCCTGGCAGCTTGATTACCCAGGCCCAAGGCCTGCCCGCAGGTTTCAGTGATCACTTTTTCGACGTGCCGTTGGCGGTGCGTGTGGACCTTGACCAGCAACCGCTGGGCGAGGCTCTGATTGTGCTGTCACGGGATGATCGCGTGACCTTGCTCGAATTTACCGACACCGGCGACAGCAAAGTCCCGGCCGCTACCCGTGATACCTGGCAAGCCGTGTTGGAAAAAGGCGTGGCCCTGGGCGCCTGCACCCAGGCCTGCCCGGAAAAAATGATCTCGGCGTTCTACAACCTGGAAAACTCCCAGTTGTCGATCCTGACCCAGGACGTCGAACGCAGTGACGACATTCCGCGTTTCTATGACCAGCCCGAAGGCGGCAGCCTGGGGCTGATCATTAACAACCAGCTCAACCTCAACGGCAGCCAGGAAGACAGCCTGGGCGGTCGCTATGGCTTGCAAGCCAGTTCCAGCGTGGGTAACTGGAGCCAGGTATTCAACCTGCAACTGGCGCGTCAGAGTGGCGACAACGAACCCATGCGCCACGCGATTCACGAGCTGTACACCCAGCGCGAACTCGAAGGGCAGTTTTTCCGCCTGGGTCACTTCACCCCCAATTCCGACGGCCTGACCCGTCAACTGCGCAGCTTCGGCGCCAGCCCCGACACGGCGCTGGGCCTGATGTATGGCAGCTCCGACAGCCTGGCCATCAACAACACCAAGCCCAGCGTGTACCCGATCTACGTTACCGCCAACCGCCAAGCGGCGGTGGAGATCTACCGCAACGGCTTGCTGATCAATACCCAGGCGGTAGCGGCAGGCCTGCAAACCCTCGATACACGGCCACTGCCCGGCGGCATCTATGAAGTGGAAGTGCGCCTGGTGGAAGACGGCCTCACCACCAGCACCACCCAGGAGCTGGTGTACAAGCCCAGTAACTGGCGCAACGCCGAAGACCGCTGGCGCTACAACCTGTTCGCCGGGCGCGAGACCAAGTTGTTCAGCAACTGGGACGAACAGGCTTCGGGTGCAATGACGGCCGGTGCGTCGCTCAACTATCTGGTACACCCGCGCGTGATCCTTGGCCTGTCGGCCCGCCAGGTGCGCGAGCAACTCCAGTACGGCGGGTCGATGGACTGGACTGTGGCCAACAACACCAGCGTCTATGCCAACCTGTACCAGACCCAGGAACATGGCACCGGCATGGACCTGCAAGGGCTCTACACCTTGGGCTCAACCAACCTGGTGTTCAGCCATAACCGCAGCTGGCTAGACACGCGTGACACCTACGAAACACTGCCGGACGGTACGCGTCTGCGCCGCAATACCTTCGTGGGTGAGGCCAGCAACACCGCGTTGTCGGTCAACCACCGCCTCGACGCGAAAAACACCCTGAACATGCGCCTGTCCCACAGTGAGGGCAATATCGAGGGCGCGGGGTTGGACCTGGGCTGGAGCCGCCACGACAACCTGTTCGGCAGCGATGCCAACTGGCGCTTCTCGGTGTTCGATCGGCCCGGTAGCGCTGGCACCAACGATGCGCGCAATCGCGGCGTGGACGTGAGCGTCAGCATGAACCTGGGCCGCGATGGCCGGCAGATTTCCGGCAGCATCGGCACCCGTACCGCCCGTGATGGCGGGCGCGACAATAACGCTTCGGTGACCCTGCGCCAGGACCTCACCGACCACGCGCTGCAAAGCGTCTCGGCGACAGCGATCACCGATACCTATGGTGTCGGCCTGTCGGGCATGGCCAGCTTCAATACAGACGCGTTCAGTGGCGACGGCTTTGTGCAGCGCAGCTCCTTCAATGGCGACCTGAGTGGTGGTTTGAACCTCAACAGCACCTTTGTCGCCGGTGCCGGCAAGATGCTGCTGAGCAGCCAATACCAGGGTAACGGTGCCGGGATGATCATCGACGTGGAAACCGACCTCGATGAAATCGCTCTGCGCGCCGACGACCTGGGCGGTGGCGGCGCCATCTTGCGGCCCGGGCGCAACTACGTGCCGGTCTCGGCCTACAAGAGCAGCAGCGTGAGCTTCGATTTTGAAGGCAATCACCCGCCCGCCGCCAATATCCAGCCGACCCGCGCCAGCTATCACCTGAACAAAGGCGGCGTGGACTACCGGAAAATCACCGTGATGAAAACCGTCACCGTGCTCGGCCGCTTGTTGGATGAACGTGGTGCACCGCTCAAGGGCCATCACGTGATCAACCATGCCAGCCGTGGAGTCAGCGAAGTGGACGGGTTCTTCTCGATGGAAATGAGTTCCAGCGCACCCACCTTGCAAGTGCGCTACCAAAACCAGTTGCTCTGTCAGTTCCGCCTGGATCCTGCTAACGCACCGAATGAAAGTGACGTGTTGATGATCGGCGATTTGCGCTGCACCAAGGACACGCTCGCAGAAGCGACCCACAACGCCGAAACCGCTGGTTGATGGCATGGACTGGATTTTTATGAACGTGAAAAACGCAACAAGAACAGGCTTGAAGCAGTGTGCGTTCGCGCTCGCGCTGGTCAGTATGAGCCTGCCTGCGCATGCGCTGGTGCAAAACATCACGGCGGTGTTTCGTCCTGACCCGTCGAACCCGATGGTCAACAAGTTTCAGAACACCACGCCCCACAGTGGCGTGTGTGCGTGGCACGTACCAGCCAGGTGTGAGGCGCTGAATACCTTCAGTATTCGTGATCCGGCATTCAGGGCCAACTCGGTAGAGCCGATCGAAGCCAACCATGAAGATCCGCGAAAAGGCGCCTATTTCAAAGTGCCTTCATCTTGGCGTGATGTGCAGGTGACCCATGTCGGGACGGGTGAGGTTGAAACCGTTCAAATGCGCATTGCGGGTATTGGTACACGTTGGGATGTGCCGCGTCCTCCTGGCGTCAGCGGGTGGGCCAATGGAGGGACCGGTTGGAGCTACCTATGGACGTACGGTGCGCCTCCCTGCCAGGGGGTTAACTACTTGGCGGCATCCGCCAATTTCGCACTGTTTTTCTGGATCGTCCCGGAGGGCGTGGGGGCTTGTACGGTAAACCCGGGCACCACTTTTCCGCGCTTGGCCTACAACCACTTGGAGTACGGCTACGAACTCAAAACCCCTAACCCGCTAGGCATGGCCAGCGGCGAATACCGGGGCTCCCTGACTTACAGCATCGGGCCGGGCGGGGATTTTGATTTCGGTGACGTGATGGCGTCGACTGAAAGCGCCCTGACTTTCAATTTTCAATTGTCGGTGGAGCACGAGCTCAAGGTTGATCTCCCGCCGGGCGGCAACCGTATCGAGTTGCTACCCGAAGGCGGTTGGCAAGCCTGGCTCAACCGTGGGCGCCAGCCAGCGCGGTTGTTCCGTGACCAGACCTTCGTCATTTCCGCCAGTGGGCGTTTCAAGATGCAGCTCGAATGCAGCCTTGCGGTGGGCAACACCTGTGGCTTGCGCAACGGCGCGGGGGACCAGGTGCCGTTGCAGGTGGCTGTCAGCCTGCCATTTGGCATGCAGGACCAGGCCGGGCAAGCCGTCAACAAGCTGCCCCTGCGCCTGGATGGCGTGGGCACCGAGCTGTTCCAGCCGGTATTTTATGTGAACAACCGCTCCGGAAAACTGCACTTTGAAGTCGAAAGCGGCGACGTCAAAGACATGCTCGAGCATCCGGGCAGCACCTATTCGGGCGTGGTCACGGTGATCTGGGATTCAGAAGTCTGAGTGGGCACTGGCCGTATATCAGCCGTTGGCTGGGTTCAATCTATAAGGCGTAATCAAACATGAAACATGCAGTGTTAGCGGTGGGGCTGTTCCTGATGTCGTTGGGCGCTTATGCGGGGCCGGCGATCAACGTTGGGGTGGTCTATGACTATCTGGACGGCGACCGCAGCTCTTACCTCAAGCGGGTCTACAACGGCGGCACCAGTACCGCGTTTATCAAGGTCAATGTGCTGGAGATCGTCTACAACGCCGACGGCACGTCCCGGGAAGTGCCCGTCGCGTCGATGACCGACGCCAAAGGCAGCACCACCAATCGCGACGGCCTGATGGCCAGCCCGGCGCGCCTGATCGTACCGGCCGGTGGGCGTCAGGGCACACGGTTGCTGTACATGGGCGAACGCGACACCGAACGTTACTTTCGTGTGCGCTTCATCCCGGTGGTACCGGAAAAGGAAGATGACTTTGCCGTGACCGATCAAGAGCGTGCCGAGTACAAAGACGCGCTGGCGGCCGGGGTCAATGTCATGGCGGGCTACGGCACGGTGTTTTTCGTCAGGCCCAAGGACACCCGTTTCGATACGCAAATCAGCGAGACCAGCAGCCAGTACACCCTGCGTAATGCGGGCAACAGCGTGGTGGTGCTCGATGAGTTCCGCGATTGTTCGGTGGCGAAAAAGACCGACTGTGAGGCCACCACCAAGCACCACATCCTGCCCGGTCGCCAGTTGGTGCTCGAGAAAAAGCCGGAGCGCCAGTTCAACTTCCAGATGATCGAAGGCCGCAACAAAAAACCGATGTCGGTCAGCAGTAACGGGTGATGACTATGTTCAAGCAACTAACGGTACTGGCGGTACTGATGGCGCCTGTGCTGATGGGCGAACGGGCGCTGGCGTTCCAGGAGCGCCACACGTTTGATGTGTCGGTGACCATCCCGATCCATGAAGCCTATGTGCTGCCCTCCGAGCCCGACTGGATGGGGCAGGACCAGGTGCTGGCCTGGGACCTGGCGACTGCCCGGCTGGGACGCCTGCGCAAGAACTTCGACGTGAAGAACATCAATGGCGGGGTGGCCGCGCGCCTGGGGGATACGCCTTACCTGTTGAGTGGCCGCAACCGTATCGAACTGCAGGTGTTGTTCAACCGGGTGCCGCTGACGCTGGATTCGACCCTGGTCCTCAGCGCCGACGAGGCACGTGCCGGCCGCCGCGCCGAGCTGGAAATTGCCGCCATCGAACCGGCGGACGGTTACAAGGGCGGCGAGTATTACGGCACGGTGCACCTGTTGTTTGATTTTCCGGCGCCTTGATCAAGTCCGGTTCCTGCGGGTCCCCGCGCGGTTCAAGGCCTCGCGGGTCAGGTCCCGCAGCCACTGTGTGTGACGGTAGCCCAACTCGTTGAGTGTCGTATCGAACAGGGTTGAGCTCATGGGATCACCGGATAACACGCTGCTTTCGTCCAGCTCCAGCGCCTGTGCCAAGCTGCGCAGTTTTTCCCGCCGGGGTTCCTGATCGGCCTCGGGCAGGTCTTGCGAGTCTGCGTATTGCTGTTGCAGCGCTTGCAGTTCGTCGAGTTGAGCATATTTCAGGTCGAAGGCGGTGTCATTGTTCCATTTGGCGGTGGGGTTGTGCTGCTCAAGGTAACGCTCCCAGCCGTTGTCCAGCAGCATCTGATTCACCAGCCCGTCACCTTCTTCAAGCCTGGCGACTGCGTTGGCAACTTTCTCGATCTGTTCGTGTGTCACGTCAGCCAGGGTACGATAGGTCATATGGGTAGATAACCACGGTAGGTCCAGTCGGTCTGCCAGTGTGCTGCGATAGGCCAGATGAATGCCGGCCTCATCGACCTCTCCATGCTCGCCGTCGACGACCTGCGACCATAGCCGCTGCCCCTTCCCCCCCTGTTCTTTGGGTTTGAGGCGCTGGGCGATATCTTCACCAATGGCCTTGCCCATGTAAGCATCGCGCGCGGCTCCACGGGCCAGTACCACCAGCCTGGCCTCCAGTTCCTGTGGCGATGTGCTGGTC
Source organism: Pseudomonas sp. P867 (assembly GCF_019891455.1). Classification (NCBI taxonomy): domain Bacteria; kingdom Pseudomonadati; phylum Pseudomonadota; class Gammaproteobacteria; order Pseudomonadales; family Pseudomonadaceae; genus Pseudomonas; species Pseudomonas sp. P867. The sequence goes on from NZ_JAFLXB010000001.1 coordinate 449,081, forward strand.
CGATAGGCTTCGCTGGCGAGTACTTCGATGCCCAGTTTCTGAAAGATCAGCGCGCCCGCATCGGGGCACAATCCAGGGTAGCGGGTATCCTTGAACACGCGGTCGCGCAATTCGCTGTCGGCTTCCACTGCTCTGAGCAGGCGCCAGACTCTCTGGCTCAGTTCAGGGTGATTGCTCTGGTAGGCCAAGCGGTCCTCCTCGGCTTGAAACGCATCCGGCTCCTCAAGGGACTTGATCACTTCAAACAAGCCCTGGGAGCCCGGCTCTTTTTCAATCTCATCCCAGAGTTGCCGGTGGCGTTCAACCTCTTCAGGCTTGATGTAGGTGAGCCAGGGCGTGCTCTCGCCTTTGGGGGCGTAGAAGCGCAGCGGGTCCAACCCCACGGACTCGCGGTATTCGGCGAGCAAGTCTTGAAAGTCCGAGGTGAGCTTGTCCTGGTCCAGGCGTGTACGAGCAATGATGTCGGCATCATCCGAGCCTGGCGCCACATGGGGTAACTGGGTGATCGGGTTCTCGCTCAGGTCCAATTGGAACCCCCGTGGCCGGGATTGGCCCACCAGCCCGGCAGGCCAATCCTTGATGTGTGTGTCGCGCAGGTTCAGCAAGGTCAAGTTTGGCATCTGGCTGATATCCGGCGGTTGCCCCAATGGGTTGCCGGCCATCTCAAGTTGTTTGAGGCGCTTGAGGCGTTTGAGCGTGGCAATGGCCGAGTCATCCAGCACCAGAGCATTTTTTTCCAAGTGCAATCGCCGCAGGCGTTTGAGGTTGCCGAGAGTCTCGGGTAACTGGGTGATGCGGTTATGGCTCAGGTCGAGGTCGCGCAGATGAGGGAAGTTGTTCAGGAAGGCGGCGTGACTGTCTGCAAAATCGCAACCGCGCAGGTCCACGTCGCTGATGTGGTTCAGCGGCACGCTAAGGGTAGGTAGCTCATCGGGCATGTTGGTGTTGAATAAATCGAGGGCGATGCCACCTCGGTGTTCGAAACTCTCGTCCAGGTGAACAGTCAGGCCATTGCTCCAGCCGTCGTAAAGACGGATTGCTACTACGGCCCGACGCTTGCGTGCTTCTGACTCCAATGGCGTGCCTTCCCAGCGGGTCGGGCCTTTGATGTAGGTATCGAGCTGATGGAATAACTGTTGTTTTTGTGCCTCCATTTGCGTCAGCGTTTGCTCGCCTTCAATTGTTCCCAGCGTGTTTGATAAGCGGCGAATACCCTCTCTGCTCATGGCGGGAAGTAGCTGTTTGATGCGCTCCTCAATGGTTTTTGGTTGCATGTCGTAGCTGTCGGTGCGGCTCATTTTGCACGATGCGCCTCCACCCAGAAGTACCTCGACCTCTGGGGCGGGCTGCCTGCTCACAGGCGGTTCGGCCAACGCCTGGCGTCGCTCGGACGGTGTCTGATTGTGCTCGATCACCCATTGCCTGAACCGTTCACCTTCGCCGACGGCATAGGGCGGGGTGCGCTCCGGAACCTGCGCCAGGGTCCAGAGCACAGACTCGTACAGATCGGCTGTGTGATTCAGCGACTTGGGTTCGGCATCGAATACTTCATAAGCCCCTTGAGCGTTACGCACCAGGGTACGTACCTGGGGTGCATCGTGTTCACCGACACTACAGCGCAGGGACCCACTGGGGCTGTTGTCACGTATATCGATTTTCAGGCAGCTGAATGAGTCGCTATGCAAGCGCAGGGTATTGAGTACCAACCGTTCGCTTTGCGCTGACGGTTGCAGGGGAGGGTAAAGCCCTTCGACTGCACGGCAGGCCTTGTTGTCGAAGGACAGTTCTCGAGCCAGGCCCTTGAGGCGCAAGGGCAGGCGCTGTTCGTCCGTCATTGCCTTTAATTCTTCAGGCCATGCCTGTTTGAGCAAGGCGTTGGCGCTGCTCAGCGGCAGCTCGGGAAAGGTCTGGCGTAGCAGGGCTATGTGCGGATCGCTGCTGGCTTGGCCCAATTGATAGTGACTGCTGGCAATGTGGCCGCCAAAGCCATCGACGTAACTGGCTAATTTGTCGCGCAGTGCCTGGGCCCGTTGTGCCTTGGGCAAGGTTTCGCCCAGCAGCGTATTGACCTGCTGTTCTTCGAGAAAACCCAGCACACGCTCCGGCAGTTTGGCCGCCATCACGTCGGCCAGGCTGATGGTCAGGGTATTGGCCGGCAGGGCGGTGGCATCGCCATACTTGCGCGAGTCGCCGCTCAGGTCGCTGTTGTGAAACACCTCCAGGGCTTTGCTTGGCGGCCAGCCGGGGAGTTCTGTGACGGCCTGTTCGAACCAGTAGGAATACGGCTCAAGTACCTGACCTGTGCGTATCCTGCCGGCCGATTCTTCGGCAAATCGGCCGGCGCGAAAGCGTTCGAGGGTATCGACCAGCAACGGCGGAGACGGTTGGTTGTGCACATACATATAGCGTAGATGGTCGGGCTCGCTGCCACTGATGATGCGGATCTGTTCGAGCTGTTCGGTGGTGAGCGTATGGGTGGCGGAGCTGATACGGCGCATCAGCGTGTGCTCGTCCCAGCTGCGCGGTTGTTCGCCTTCATGCACCCAGGCACCGTTGCCATTGAAGCGTACTTTCGGTCGGTAGGCTTGCGGCCGGTTGGGGTGCACGATCCGGTGGTGGGTCAGGTGCGGATCCGGCTTGACCTGATAGTGTTTGTCAGCATGTACCAGCCAGTGTTTTTGAGCATGCTGATACAGGCCTTGTGCGTCTGGCTCAATGCCTTTGGGCAGGCTGATGCTCTGCTGGTAAGGCGAAATATCCGGGTTCCACAAGCGTTGTTCGCCGCTGGCAAGTTCCACTGGGCGCAGGCTCTCGACGAATGGCGATAGCTTGAGGGTGAGGGTCTGGCCGACAGTTCCTGCCGCCGCCCAAGCCCCCAACTGCACCACCGCCTCCACTACCTCCATGACGTGACCGATGGCTTCCAGCCCTTTGCCCTGTGCCCAGTCAACGATGCCTTCGAACACATCGTTGGCCACCTGGTAGGCGGTGTAGGCGAGCATCAGCTCCCCCAGGAATGGCACGAATGGGGTGACCACCAGTAGCGCGGCATTAAAGATGTCCGACAGGATCTTGCTCAGGTTGTCCCACCAGGCCCAGCGTGCCATCAGGTCTGCATAGGCGGTGGTGATGGCAATTTCCCGGGTATCGTTGACGATCTTGTTGAGTTTGACCCGGTACAGGTAATGCCACAGCGTATCGGGCTCGGAGCGGCCTGAGGGCGGGCGGTTCTGGTAATCGTCAAAGATGTTTTGCACGCTGAAGTGCAACTGCGGCGTGTCGACCTTAAGGGTTTGCCAGCTGGGGCCGTTGTCGGTGCGTGCCTTTTGGTGCCACTGCACTTTGTACAGGCGGCTTTGCAATTCAGCGAAAAAATGTCCGCGTTGTTTGTGGTCGATAAATTGACTGAAGAACTGGCGGTAGGTCGCCTTGTTCGGCGTTTGGCCTGTTGCATCGAGGGGCGAGGGGTTGTCGCGCAATTGGCGCGTCAACTCGTTCATGAACGCGACCGGCGAGGCGTATTCCTTCAACGGATGCTCGGGGTCCTCGGGGATATAGGCAATCAAGCGTTCGATGTGTTTGTCGCGGCCTTGGGGCGCAGCAATCAATAGGACACCGCTCAACCGGGCATCCAGCAGGCTCAGGTTGTAGTAATCCACCGGTATGCCACCCAGGGATGGGGTGGGCTTGCCTTCGACGATATCAAAGAGCAAACGCCTCGCATCGGCTTTGATGTGCTGCTGTGCAAAGGCGATGCAGGCTGCATTTTTAAGCGAGGCTTTGTCGCAGGCAATCACTTTGAGCCGTAAGGAATCGGCCTGGACCGGATTGCTGAAGCCCAGGGTACTCAATAACCGTGTCTGGTATTGCCGGCCGATATCGAGCGAGCGGCACAGGTTTTTGAAACCCAGTGCCGTCAAGGGTTGACCACTGGTGCCGGAGGTCAGCGTCAGGATGTTTTGCTGGCCACGAGCGTCGACGCGGGACAAGAACGCATAGTCGGCAAACTGCTCACTGGCGCAAAAGTTATGCAGTGCGGCATCCAGCAACGACACGGTTCGGCTGGTCACACCTTTGTGCACCCCAATGACCCACCAGCTTTTCTTGGCGGGGGCATAAAGACGGATAAAGGTGTTTCTCACATCAATGTTGCCGTATTCCCGTAAGGCTTTTTTGAGCAGGCGCTCGGCGAATGAATACACGTCCTTCATGTATTTGAGTTGTTCATCCAAGGCGTTCCTGGCTGCCCAATGTTCGGCCATCGCTTCTCTGGGGGCAGGGTCTGCAGGCGCGTCCACAGCCTTGAGGCGGGTATAGACATAAGGGCTGGCGCCCCGCACTGCGCGAACGCGTGTCAGCGTGGCAGTGCGGAGCCAATCCGGAATTGCACGCTGGATAAAGTCAAAATGAATACCCTGGCTGGCGTGGCTCGCAGCGTGTAGGTAGGGGCGTTCGAGTAACATGGTTTTGATGCCTTTAAGTGAACAGTCGGATGATCAACCCGATCTACACTAATCACCCTCACGAGGAGGGCAGGCCTACATAACCACTACATCGTCCTTGCTGCTGACGCACCGTCTGAGGTCGGTGGTGCCGGGTTGCGATGGAGGACCGATATGCCCCTCAACGCTCATGCTGAAGGATGAGCCATTGTGCAATGGGAGTGAGGGTTAAAAACCGGCGGCAACCATGGCCTCGCGGGTCAAGCGGCGGCCCAGTTCCTGTTCGTCGTAGAAACTCTTGAAAAACAGGCTCAAGTACCGTTCTTCCGTCATAGGCTCGCCGGTCAGGACTTGCTCATGGGGGACATTCAGCGCGTCTGCCAGGTCGAGCAGACGCTGCCGGAGTTGGGTACTGGTGGTCGAACTCTTGCGCTCCGGTGGCAGTTGTTCATGGGCGGCCCAAGCGTTTTGAGCCAGGCGCAAGTCGTCGATGCTTTCGCTGGCCTGTTCATGCTGGCATTTGATCTGTCGGAACGCCTCGGGACGGGTATTGAGCAAGTAGTCGCTCCAGAAATACTGCTCAAGCATCTGGTTCACCAGCCCGTCGCCTTGCTCCTCCTCGATGACCTTGTCGTAAGCATTGGCCAGCTGCCAGTCTGCGACATTGCCGGCATCGCGGTACAGCATGTGGTCCGCCAACCAAGGCAGATCCAGGCGTTCCTTCAGTCCGGTCTGGTAGGCGCTGTACACTTCGACTTCATCCAGAGTGCCCGGAACACCGTCGACGACATCGGTGGTCAGCCGCAAAGAGGGGCCTTCGCTGCCATCCTCATTGAGTGTGGGGGTGTTGAGGCGAGTCTGGATGTCTTTCCTGGCGATCTGGTTGACCTTGTCCAGCCGGGCCTTTTGCTTGGCCAGCCTTACCAGCGCACCGGTCCGGGCTTGAGGGGTAGGCTCGCGCCATGCCTCCAGCTTCATGGCTTCGATACCCATGGCGTTGAACAGCTGGGCGCCCGCATCGGCGCAGTGGGTCGGCATGGCGCTCAGGTTGAACAGCGCCGTGCGGGTTTGTTCGTCGCTGTCGGCGGCCCTTAGCAGACGCAAGACATTGGTGCGCAATTGTCTGAGGTTTTGGTTGTAGCGCAGAAGGTCGGCTGGGTCGTGGACGATGTCGGGGGTGGGTTGTCGCTGGCTTCTGATGACTTCAAAAAAACCCTGTGAGCCATGTTCCCGTTCGAGATCGTCCCAGATTTCCTGCCATCCCTGGCGTATTTCGGGTGTCAGGTGTTCGAGCCAGAATTGACTGTCCAGCTCGCCTCGGGGGGGATAGGTGCGATAAGGATCCAGACCCGCGGCGCGCCGGTAACTGACCAGTCGATCCTCGGCGTCGCGCTCCAGCTTGTTGTTGTCCAGGCGTGCGCGTGTCACCAGTTCGGCTTGCACCGAGCCGGGTTCGACGATCGGTACTTGGGTGATCGGCGTATTCAACAAATTCAGGTTGAAGTCGGGCGAGCGCGGCAGCTCGAACAGCCCTATGGGCCAATCGCGGATTTGTGTGTTGTTGAGCGCCAGTATGCGCAGCTCCGGCATGCGGCTAATGTCCGCCGGTGTGACCAGGTGTTCATTGTGCGAGAGGATCAATACCCTCAGGTGGTGCAATTGCCTGAGGTGTTCCAGGTTCTGCGCACGCCAGCGAATCGGGTTTTCGGACAGGCCCAGATGGGTGAGTCGACGCATACCGCTGAGGGCCGATGGAAAAGTCTTCAGGTGCTTGCCGGTGATATCCAGCATACGCAGGTTAGGGAAATTGTGCAGGAACGGGCTGTCGGCGTCAGTGAAGTCGGTGCCTGCCAGGTTCAGGTTGGTGATGTGGTTCAACGCGGTGTCCAATCGAGGGAAGTTTTGTAGAAACCCGTAGATGGTTTCTCCACGCAGGTCCAGTTCGCTACCCACTCGACGCTCGCCGAAATCCGTTTCGTAGCCCTTGGACGATTGCTCCCAACTGCTTTGTATGAGCGCAGTCACTCGCTTCCTGAACAACTGCTCCGGGAGTGTTGCGCGACGTCTTTGGGTGCCGGCAGCCGGTAGGTCCTGCCAATTTTTGAGGGCGCGGAGCAGGTCTTTTTTCTGGGTTTCAAGCTCCGTGAGTAGACGCTGTCCCTCGGCCGAGTCCAGCGACAGGGCGTAGGCCGCTACATCTTCTTCGCAAAGCGTCGGATAAAGCGACTTGAGGCGCTCGTCTACGCTGGCGCGCCCCAGCCTACGGCGCAGGGCGCTGAACATTGGCTTTTGCAGCAGATGTTGGGTCTCCAGGGGGGCGACTGTGAAGACCGGCGGTTCGGCCAACACGGTGCGGCGTTCGGCGGGTGGTTGCAAGGTGCGTGTGAGCCACTGGCGCAACGCCTCGCCATCACCCGGCGCAAAACCCAGGGTGCCAGGGGGGACGGCTTGCAGCACGGCTTCATACAGGTCCCAGGTATTCTCGACGCCGGCTTTGTGAACTGCATATCGCCCTGGTGCTGTGCGTACCAGCAGCGTCTCGGTCGCTGCCTCGTCCGGACCGACATGGCAACGCAGTTGCCCGTTCGGCACTTGCTCGCGGATGCTCAGGCGCAGGTTGGCGAACGCGTCACTGTGGATTCTCAGCGCGTTGAGCAGCAGCCGTTCGGTATCGGGTGTGGGCGCGTTGCCCGGGTAGAAACCTTCGTAGGCGTGGGTGGTTCGCGCTTCGAACTGTAATTCCCGGGCCTGATGCTTGAGCCGTAGCGGCAAACGCTTCTCGTCATTCATCAACTGCACTTCCGCCGGGCGGGCCTGGTTCAGTATCACTTGGGCCAGGGTGTCGGGCAGCTCGGGGAACTGGCGTTGCAGCAGTAACCCGTGGGCGCTTTTTGACTGGCGTTTGAAACCGTACAGGTGCTCGAAGATGTCCTCCTTGCGTGTGGTGATGTAGCGGCTCAGCTGTTCACGCAGGATTTGCACCCGCGCGTCATTGTCGGCGGGCAAGGGCTTGTCGAGTAGAGCGGTAAGCTCGGTTGTGTCCAGAAAGTCTACGACTCGTGGGATTAGCCGGCCTGCCAATAACGCTTCACGGCTGATGGCCAGCGTCGACTCCTGAGTTGCCTGCATTGCGCCATGGTGCATCGGCTCGCCGCTCAGGTCGGCGGCTTCGAACACCGCGACGGCTTTATCGGCCGGCCAGCCAGGCATTCGCGTTACCATGTCGGCGGACCAATAGGCGGCTTCACCGTTGTCGGCGGAGGGTTCGCTGAGAGCGTCGATCTGCTGCCGCAGTTCCAAGCGATTCAGGGTATCGGTCAATAGCGGCGGCGGGGCCTGGTTTTCGGCGTACATATGCCTCAACGCGCCGGGTTCGGTGCCACTGATATCGTATAACTGTTGCAGGCGTGCAGGTGGCCAGGTGGCGGTGATGGGGCTCAGGCGCTGGAGCAGTTGTGAGTCGTCCCAGGCCCTGGGTTCTTCGCCCTCCAGCACCACGGCCCCCTGACCGTTAAGCACCACCTCGGGACGATAGGCGTGCGGGCGTTGTGGGTGGATGATCCGGTGCCGGCCGGTGTCGGGTTCCTGGCTGACCTCGTAGTGCTTGTTCTCCAGGCGCAGGATTTTTTTGCCTGCGTGCGAGTGAAACCCATGGGCATCGGGTTTCGAACCGGGGGCCAGGGTTACGGCTTTTTGTTCATAGGGGCTCAAGTCCGCATGCCATAAACGGGTTTTGCCGTCAGCCAGCATCACAGGCTTCAAACCCTCGACAAAGGGGGACAGCTTAAGATGGGCCAGTTGCCCGGCGGCGCCGAACGCGATCAGTTGCACCACGTTCTCCGTCACCCCTGCCACATGTTCAATGGCCTCTATGCCCTGGCCTTCGGCCCAATCCAACAATCCTTCGAACACCTCGTCGGCGAGTTGGTAAGCGGTATAGGCCAGCATCAATTCGCCCAAAAACGGAATGAAGGGGGTCACCACTAATAGCGCCGCGTTGAGAATGTCCGAGAGGACTTTTTCTAGATTGTCCCACCAGGCCCAACGTGCCATGCGGTCGGCGTAGGCGGTTGCGATCGCCAGTTCACGGGCATCGTTGAGGATTTTATTGAGACTTTGCTGATACAGGTGCTCCCACAGTGGCGTGCGTACACGCGTCACGCTGAACTGCAGGTTGGGGTTGTCGCGGGGTGTTTCACGCCAGGTCGGCTGTGGATCGCCGGGCGCGTATTGATGCCATTTCACCTGGCTCAAACGCGTGCCCAACTGGTTGAAAAAATGCCCCTGGTACTGATGCTCGACAAACCGGCTGAAGAATTGCTGGTAGTCGGTTTGCCGCAGTTGCCCGGTCAGTGCCTGCATGAACTCCACCGTCGAGGCATAGCGTTTGAGTGGGTGCTGCGGGTCATTCGGGATATAGGCGATCACGGGCGATGCCTGGCGACTGACTTCCAGGTCGGCGGCAATCAGTACCACGCCGGTCAAGGTGGCATCCATCAGGCTCAGGTCATGACAGTGCGCGGCCTTGCCGTCGAGCGTGAGGTTTTGCTGGCCCCTGACCAAGCCTGTGATCAACGCATGATCCAACGCCTGGATATCGCCCCTGATTAATGCCATGCGCGCAGCCACCTTGAGGGCGGCCTGCTGATTGAGCATCACCCGGGCTCGCAGCACGCCTTCGACCACCGGGGCGGTGCGGCCGAGATAGTTCTCAAGGTGCTGTTGGTACTGGGCGCCGATGTCCAGGCCGCGAACCAGCGTTTTGAACTGCTGGATCGACAGCCGGGCTTTCAGAGGGATGACATCGAAATGGCCCCGGGCGTCGGGCTGGGTGATGAATTGCGAATCGGCGGTAAACGCCTCGCTGTCGGCAAAGTTGTGCAGTGCCGCGTCCAGCAGCGACACCGTGCGGCTTTGCACACCACCGCTAAAATCTCCGACCCACCATGCCTGGTTGGCTGGGGCATAGAGCCGCAGGCAAGTGCTGCGGACATCGACGTCGAGGTTGTATTGCTGTTTCAGCGCGGCTTTCAACAACGGCTCGGCAAAGCCTTTGAGGTCGGTGACCGCGGCGAGTTTCTGGTCGACAAGGGTTTGGGTTTGCCAATGTTCGGCAATCGCGGTTTTCAATAATTGATGCTGGTGGGGCGAGGCACTTTTATACCAGGGCGCAATAGTTTTGCGGCTGGACTTCAAGGCGCTGGCGCGTGACGTCGACAGCGTTTTGACCCAGTTGGGGAGCGCGTCTCGGATGAGTGAGTAGTGTTGGCCTTTATCTTCGGGGGCAGAGGAAGCAGTCGCGGTCATGGTGGTTTTTGGGTGTAGTCAATCGGGCCCTCAGACTGGCCTGCGCCGGGGCTGTCCTGGCAGTAATTGTCTATCGTTGCCTATCAGTGCGTACTGACCACGGGCTGGCACAGCGTGTGGCTGCCTGGGTTTAGGTACGGCAGCAGAATTGGCGCCATGCCTTTGAGCACCTGCACTGGCAGCGCCGAGGTGAACTTGAAGGTTTGTGCCGAACTGCCTGGGACGAAGGCAGTGAGCGTGCCGAAGTGCCGGTCACCGATATAGAACACAAAGGTGGCAGTGCGGTTGATCGCCTTGGAACTGAGTACCCGGCCGCCGGCGCCGATGGCTTCGATACGGTTGTCACCGGTGCCGGTCTTGCCGCCCATGGCCAGCGGTGTACCGTCGTCCAGCTTGAAACTGCCGGCCACGCGTTTGGCCGTACCGGCATCCACCACTTGGGACAAGGCCCCGCGCAGTGCTCGCGCCACTTCGAGCGGCATCACCCGTTTGCCTTCGGCGGGGTCGTTGATCACTTGGGTTTCATACGGTGTATCAGCGGCAAAGTGCAGACTGTCGATACGCACCACCCGCGCACGCACGCCATCGTTGAGGATGATCCCCATCAATTCCGCGAGCGCCGCCGGGCGATCGCCGGAGCTGCCGATGGCCGTGGCCAGGGAGGGCACCAGATGGTCGAACGGATAGCCCACCGCCTGCCAGCGCTGATGAATATCGAGGAAGGCTTCGACCTCGAGCATGGTCCGGATACGACTGTCGCGGGCGCTCTGATGACGGCTCTTGAACAGCCAGCTGTAGACTTCCTGGCGCTCGAACTGGCTGGCTTTGACCACCTGACTGAAGGTTGCCTCGGGATGATTGAGCAGGTAGCCCATCAGCCACAGGTCCAGAGGGTGCACCTTGGCGATATAGCCCTGGTCGGGCAGGTTATAGTTGCCGGGGCCGTAAGCTTCGTAGAGATTTTGCAGGCGCTCATCGGTGAGTTTCTCATTGGTTTTGATGCCGTTCAGGTGCGCACGCACGAACAGGTCGAAGCTGCCTTGGCTGGCGTTGGGCAACAAGTAACGGTGCACGGCGGCCAGGCGGATCGGCGTGGGGCGCAGGCCGTCGAGAAAGGTGTCGAGGCGGTCCTGGGTGTCTTTCTTCTGGTACTTCTTCCAGAACTTGCGCAGGAACGTCGTACCCTCGCGGTCGGCGAAGTCGGCAAGGTATTCCTGGCGGCGCGGGTCACTGTCGTCCTTGAGCAACTCGGCGCTGTTGTTGGCGCCCGCATAGGTGCTGAAACGCACCAGGTCACGCATCAGGCGAATGAACGGCAGGTTGATCGACTCGCGCAGGGCGTCGCGCAGGGTCGGGCTGCGGCCGTTGTCTTCGTTGCGAAAATTGTGGAAGCGATGCATACCGCCGCCGGTGAAAAAACCTTCGTTGGGGCTGGCCGAGTAAGTGCGGTCGAGGGCGGCGTCGAGCATGTTGGCCAAGGATTTATCCGGTGTCTGGATCAGATAGTCGACGGCCCAGCGGCTGATGCGGTCCTGTTCGGCGATGTCGACTTTCTTCAGTGCGGCGCTCGTTTGGGTGGCGTACTTGTCGTGCAGCTCGGTGATGATTTGCAGGTAGGTGGTCAGCACTCGCAGCTTGGCCGTGGAGCCTAGCTCGAGTTTGCTGCCTTCGTTGATATCGAAGGGCTGGTCGGTATTGTCGGTTTGTACACGTACCCGTGAGCCGTCCGGTGTCAGCTCGAACAGGGTGAAGCTGTAACGTACTTGCGCGGTACTGGTTGGGGTCAGCAGGCGATCGCCGAGCAGGCCGACCTGGCGTGCGTAGTCCGGCTCGGCGAGGCGTTTGAGGTAATCGCTGACCTGGGCCTGCAACGGCGCTTGCAGAGTGCTGGTGGCCGAGAGATCGAGGCGGTCCAGATCGTACAGGGGGCGGTCGAGCAGGGCGGCGAGGCGGGCGCGGGCCATGCTGATGCCTTTGGTCGTCTCGATGGGTTGCATTGTGGGTTGTTGCACCCAGTCGCGATAACTGACCTTGGACGTCAGTGCTGCCTGCAACAGCGCAGGGGCAATCACACCGTTGTGGGCCAGCAGCCGCAGATGGCTGTCGGTGAGTTGGGCCAGCTCTTCCCGACCTTTGGCCAGGTAGTAAGAAGGGCGGCGCTGGGCAATGATCAACGACAACACCTGACGCAGGGCCAGACCTTGCTCGCTATTCACCGGGCCGACCAGCGCCTGATTGACCTGGTTGAAGTCGGCGCCGTACCACACTCGCAGCCCCTCGGCCAAACCGTGCACTTCGCCATGGCCGGGCACTGCCGACAGCGGCACGCTGTTGAGGTAGTCACGCAGGATATTCTGCCGCGCCGGTAAGGTTTGTGGCCCATTGCGATAGGCCCGCACGGCGGCAGAAAACATCTGTCGCAATTTCTCGGTGCCCGACACGGTCAGGCCATCCGGAGAGTGGCGGTATTTTTCCAGCTGCGTGGCCAAGGTGCTGCCACCGGCACTCTGTCCCGGCAGATGCAGCGCCTTTGCCACTTGCGACCACGCGGCGTTGGCAAAGCGCGGCCAGTCAACGGCAGGGTTCGCCTGGGGTTGACTGGGGTCGAGCAAGTCGCGGTTTTCAATGAACAGCAGGCTGCTGATCACCAGAGGCGGAATGGCGTCGAAGCTCTCATACAACTGTTGCGGGTACTTGTACTGGTAGAGCGGCACGGCTCGGCAATCGGTGATGGACAGCCCGGCCTGGATCTTTTCCGTGTAGGGCACGAACAGGCCCTTGGCGCTGTAGTCCATCAATTGGGGCGAAAAGCGTGCCTGGGCCTCGATTACATAGCCGCGTTTGAGCAAGCGCGGCAGGAAGGTGCCGAGGTCGCTGTAACCCAGGCGCCGGTCGAAAGGGCCGGCACCGGGATAGGCGATGGCATCGCTGGGGCCGGGTTGTACCTGGTAGGTGAGGGTACGGGCCAGGCGGCTGAGTTCCTGGGCCTGCAGGCGTGACGTGCGCATCTCTTTGGTGGCGGCAAACCCCAAGGCCACCAGCGCCATCAGCACGATCAGCCAGAACAGCCGCCGTACATAACGGGGCTGGGGTTTATTTTTAGGTAAAGGCGCTGGGTCCGGACTGCCTTGTAGTTTCGCAGCCTTGCTTGATTCGGTTTGCCACAGTGCGCCCATAGTCGATTGACCCCTGCACGCAGATTGATCGGACTTGCCTGAAGCTTAGTCGCGGGTAGCCGGTTGGGGGAAAAATGTGTTCATGGCATCGGATATTTAATGCTGGTCTCCAGTATGTTCAGCCAGGTCGGGTCATTGGCCGGTGCCCAGCGACGGCTCACGCCATCATGGAAAAACACCATCTTGTCCTCCAGGTACCAGACGGTCATTTTTATCTTCAGTTGCCGTATATAGTCCTGCGCCGGACACGTAATGGATGCCCAGGGGTCGCAGATAGACAGGTTCGCCCAGTCGGCACCCTGGAAATCCAGAGTCTGGGTCAAGCCCGAAGGGACCGTACCCACCACCACAAAGGTATGACCCCGGCAGTACCACACGTGAGCGACGCCACCATTGGTTCGGATCATTTCACACGCCACATGGGTCATCTGGTCACAATTGCCCGCACCGGTCTTGAGAATGACCTCGGTGTAGTTCGGGTGGCCGATCTTGCTGTATTCCCACATCACAACGGGTTCAGCTTCTTGCAGTCGCAGGATTTCAGCCGGGGTCGCCCCGACGACGTTGTTTGATCTCAGGCCGGTTCTATCCACCACCGCCTGGGTGCTGACGTTGGCTTGCTCTGCGAGGTATTTATTGAGCGGGCTACCCGTGGCGGAGCTGGGTGGCCAGATGTCCAGTTGCACCGGCCGCGAGACCACATTGATATCCAGGCGCCTTCCCTCGTCCGAGGCGTTAAGCAGCAGTTCCCGCTGCTTGATGACCCTCAGGGTGCTGGCCTTTTTGCGGATATTTTCGATTTTTTTCGGCAAAAACCCGCGCTTGCTCAACTGTCGGTACAGGACTTCGAGGGTCGGCAGTGTGACCAGCGGTTGGTCGGGAATCATCCCGCCGGCTTGCAAGAACTGCATTTTGGTGTCGCAGTAGGCCCTGATCAGCGCTGTATCGTCGCCGCCTTGGCTGAAATCCAATTGATGGAATTGCAAGGTGTCGGCGCCGCTGGGCGTTGCGTTTGTCCGGTAAAAAACACCCACATCGGGCTCGGCCACCCAGTAAGGTGTTGTCGTGTTGGGTAGGGTGATCTCCAGCGCCCGAAGGGTTCTGCGGTCATTGATGAGGTTCACCAGCCCATCGATTTCAACGACTTGGGTTTTACGGGTGAGCAGGTTGTCCAGGTCGTCTTCGGGCAAGCCGAACTGCGGCTCGCTGTCAATGCGCCTGCCGCTGACCTGCTGTTGGTAGATCAACGCTGAAGGTTGGGGGTGAGGGGTCAGCTCGAAGCCGTCGAAGTCCGGGGTGACATCATGCACGTTTCGGTAATAAACCAACTGGCGTTTGTTGCCGCCGATCATCGGCGCCGGCTGGATGCGAATATGGTCGAGCGCCTGGACTCGACGTTTATGAATCGAATCCTTAAAGGCGTACAGCCTTTTGGTGAAACAGATGAGGGGCACCCCCGGGCTGCGCTTTGCTCTGCCGACGGGGCAGACCGAGTCGAAGTGGTCGGTGAGCTTGGCATGGGCCTCTGAGGTGAGTTCGTCCAGCTGGCTGGGGTGTTTATGGGACAAACGCCAGACGCGGCCTTGGTCCAACATGTCGGTCGCGTCGACGCGTTGAATGAGCAAGGGCGCCGTGTCAAAAAAGGGCTCTACAACGAGCACCTTGTAGCCGTCGGCGAAGCTGACCGGTGTGACGGCCATCGTGGTGTCCAGTTGCAAACCTTTCAGCGCGGGACCGTACGGCCTTGCACTGAAGGGGTCAAAGGCATGCCAGGCGTTGGCGCGCCTGATCGCCAACAGAGGCGTCAGCCCCTCAGGGTGCATCAGAACGCCAGGCCTGACGTCGGCGCGGTTGATCAGCCGGGCGTAATCCATCGGCGTCCCATGGGCCAGACGTTGCTGGGCATGACGCAGTGCGCCCGCCAGTGCCCGCTGGCCTGAGTGGTTTAACCTGGCCAGGCCATAGGCCGTCAGGCGCACCAACGATGGCACCGCCTCCAGTGGGTTGAGCAACTCATTGATAAAGGTGGCGCTGAGTCTGGTCAGTTGCAGCAGTTTCAAGTAGGCCGGTGCGGGCTTGATCAGGCGGCCCCAGCCGCTGGTAATGAAGCCTTTGGTCGGCATGATCAGGCCAAGCATGTCGAAGAAACAGCCCAGTGTGCCATCGAGCACGCGTTTGATTTCCCCGGAGGCGAGGTCATGGCCGCAGGTCCAGAAGGGTATGAAGCCCAGCAGCGCCTCTAACAACTGCTCGCTGTTTTTTTTTCGCTCTTCAAGGGTGGTCAAGCCTTTGGCCTGGGCCACCCAGGTATCGATATCGATGAAAAAGTGGTGATTGACGATGGTGCTCGCCAATGTGAGGTTTCTTGGCGAGTCGAACACCAGCGGACTAGCAATGGCCGGGAGCCCCTCGAAATGCCAGAGTTGATCCACGATAACGGTGCAATACCTTCCAGATGTGGGTGGGGTGCCTTTGAAGTAGGCATCCTCATCAATGGCCAGGCGACTGCCCTCATGCAAATACGCGATCGGTCGTGTGCTGTGGGGGGAACCGGTGGTGACTTTGAGCGGGCGGCCTCCCAGTTCCAGGATGGCGGTAAGGCGGGTGTTTTGTTGCACTTGATTGAGCAGGGGAAACAGTTCGTAGTCATGGACGGTGTTGACTGCCGTACTACGCAGGATGAAGCCGAACCGGCCGGTACGGGCCATTTTCTCTCCGGGCCCTTCCTCGATCTGCGGCTTGCTGGCTGCTTGCCTCACCACGAGCAGTTGTACCGCCCCCTCGTGCAAGCGCTTGCGGTCGGCCAGTGGTAACTGCGACAGCAGGTAACTGATCGCTCGGATAAACGCCTCCTTGAGTCTTTGCGTGTAAGCACCAGCGGCCTCGCTGAACAGCGCGTTGACATCGCGCAACTGGCCAAAGTTTTTTTTCAGCAGGGCGAGGTCGAGTTCGGGGTCGGTTGAGCGCCATTTATCGTCAATGGGTTGCAGGTGGCCGCCCATATGCAGATCCGCCAACGACTGAAGCTTTACGCCCGTGGTCGGTCTGTAGGAGGGGAGCCGAAAGGGGCCTTGTCCTTCTTGCAGGCATTTTTTCTTCAGCCAGCGGTGGTTGGGGAAGACGCGTTTAAGGTCCCTCAAGGCCAGGCTGCGGCGCGTGATGAGCCTGCTGCGCAAGGTTTCGGCTGCGTCGTGCAAAGTCTTTATACGGGCCTTCAGGCGTTCTTTGATGGCGTCGAGTTCATCGGTTCGATAGGTCTGTGCAGGTCGCAGTTCGCCGTGGACGATTGCCCAGTCGATCAGAGTGGCGGTGGCGTAATGCTCGCGCCACAAGCGTTCCTGGTCCGTCGCCGGCTCCTGGATGGCAAGCGCGATGATGTCGCTGAACGCCAGCTGTCGTGTTGACCCGCAGGCGAGCTCTTCTGCCAGCATCACGCCTTGTTTGAACAGCATCCAGGCGTGGGAAGTCATGAAGTACAGCGAATCAGGGATGCCTTGCACCAAAAACTCCGGTGCGACACCCGCCAGCAACAGGTGTGCGGCCAACCCCGTGGTTTGGGGAGTAGCAACACCAGCCGCAATCAGGTGCAGCTCAAGTGAGCGGCGCAGGTCTGCATAACGATGCCCATGGTAATCGCTGTGGTTCAGGTTCAGGCCGGCGAGGGTGTATCGCGCTTGTGCGGCCTGCGGGTCGAGACTGAGGATCAGCGCGGCAAGGACCAATGTGTCTCGACTGGCGTTGCTGGTCGTTTCACCGGGGGCGTGTCCAAACCAGCCCACGGCGCCGAGCAACGAATCGGCCAGCTTCTGCGCACGGGGAGCGGCAAGCAGTTGTTGCAGTTGTTCATCCGGTGGCCCGGGCGGCAGATCGGCAGCCAGCAGGTTGAACAAACCGGAGCTGGGTTGTGGGACAAACGTGGCGCTGATATGGATCACCTTGGCGCGTTGTTCGGTTGAAAGGGTCAGCGCACCCGGTAGTGGCATACCCAAGGCTTCCCAGTAATTGCCCTGCTGGGGGCTAGCGAGCCGGGTGGTTTCGAGGCGTTGTCGATACTGGCGCAAGGCGACGTCGGAATGCGCCAGATCACTCACGGGCGGCACCGTCACCGGTTCGCTGCGCTGCAGTTGTTCCATCAGCTCCCAGGCCGCCTCGCGATTATCCGGCAACGGCAGGTCGTGCAAGCTGAGCAACTGTGCGAGGCTGAATTGGCCGTCCTGATGGACGAACAGGTTCATGGCCGCAGCGCAGGCTTGCAAGCGTTCAAGGCGATCGCCCAGCGGCAGCTGCGACAGTTGTTCATGGCTGATGTCTACCCGTTGACCCCAGGGGCCGGCGCCTCTGATCGAGTGTTGCTGGTGGTCAAATTCGTACAGGCCTTGGGTCAGTGCATCGGGGCGAGTCAAGGCGAGAAACTGCGGATGCTCAGTGATCTCCCCGAGTAACGTTGCGGCGGTCTGCATGGTCACGGCCCAGAACGAGCCGCCAGCCAGGGGGAAACGGCAGCGGTACACACTCAACAGGTTGAATGTGTGTTCGTTCAGGTCGTCTTCGATGATCTGTGCATGCAGTGCATTGGCTGCCGCGTGCAGATCCTGATTCAGTCGCTCGAACGCGTCCGCGAGCGCAGGTTCGGTCCTACCCAGTGCGTCAATCAGCACGCCGCGTTGGGCAAGCGTAGTCGGTTGGGGGTAGCCGTGGAACCGCAGCACCTGACGGGCGCTCAGTGACAGGTTTGCGGCAGGGTAGGCCAGGCCGATGGCATCCGGGTCGATGATCAGGGCGATGGCCCGAATGGGCGGCGCGAGCTGCTGCCAGCCGCTGGCGTCCTCATAGGTGAAGGTGGCACCGTTGGCATACAGAGTGCCGTTGCGCACGTTCACTTCCATCGGGTTGAAACGCCGCTGCCCGGCCCAGGCCACGAAAGAGGGGTGGCCGAGGGCTTGGCGATAGAGCACAAGCCAGCAGCCGAGTGCACAGTGGGTCGGCACCGGGAGTGAGTCTGCGGCAGCGTAGGGTTCGGTCTTGAGGTGTGCAATTAGGGTGTCCAGCATTTGCCGATCGCCGTCCTGACGCTGGGATGGAGTCGGCTGCTCATGCCGGGTGGTCAATTCAGTCATCCATGAAGTCTCGTTGAAGGTAATGACAGAGCGTGCCGGTTGCGGGCGCAGTCTTCACCGGGACCTTTCGCCTTTTTCCATGGTTTGTATCGCTATGGCGTGAAAGCCTTGAGATAGAGCCCCTCGCAGTGACCATTGGGCGATGGTAGGGGCATGACGATGCACCCTGGCTGTGCAATACTCGCCGCCGTTTCGCCCCGTGGCCTTTCACGCGGGATCAGCTAATGCCCCTCCATAAACCGGCTTTTTCCCGCGAGGTACCGCTGAAATTGGCGTGTTTTATAGTGAAAGGCCCTGTGTCGAGGTTTTTATACTGCACGGCCCGCTGATCTTGCCCGGCAAGAAGGGTCCGTCCATGAGGCGGCCCCGGTTTCGACAAGGGCACAGGCTTACCGGCCTGCACCCCGCAAACTCGACGGACAATCCAATAACAAAATGAGGTTGTACCTTTATGCCAGTCGGCAACCCACTGCCCCATGGCGAGACCGCTCAAGGCGGCCCGCTCAAACGCGAACTCGGTGAGCGGCATATTCGCCTGATGGCCCTTGGCGCCTGTATCGGTGTCGGCCTGTTCCTTGGTTCGGCCAAGGCCATTGAAATGGCCGGCCCGGCGATCATGCTCTCGTACATCATTGGCGGCCTGGCGATCCTGGTGATCATGCGCGCCCTCGGCGAAATGGCGGTGCACAACCCTGTCGCCGGCTCGTTCAGTCGTTACGCCCAAGACTATCTCGGTCCCTTGGCGGGCTTTCTCACCGGCTGGAACTATTGGTTCCTGTGGCTGGTGACCTGCGTGGCGGAAATCACCGCCGTGGCCGTGTACATGGGCGTCTGGTTTCCCGACACCCCACGCTGGATCTGGGCCCTGGCGGCGTTGATCAGCATGGGCACGATCAACCTGATCGCGGTCAAGGCGTTCGGTGAGTTCGAGTTCTGGTTCGCGCTGATCAAGATCGTCACCATCATTGCCATGGTCATCGGCGGCGTCGGCATCATCGCGTTTGGTTTTGGCAATGACGGCGTGGCGCTGGGCATTTCCAACCTGTGGGCCCACGGCGGCTTTATGCCCAATGGCATCACGGGAGTGTTGATGTCCTTGCAGATGGTGATGTTCGCCTACCTGGGCGTGGAGATGATCGGCCTGACCGCTGGTGAAGCGAAGAACCCGCAGAAGACCATTCCCAGTGCCATCGGCTCGGTGTTCTGGCGCATCCTGCTGTTCTACGTGGGGGCGTTGTTTGTGATCCTGTCGATCTACCCATGGAATGAAATCGGCACCCAGGGCAGCCCATTCGTGATGACCTTCGAGCGTC
This sequence comes from Pseudomonas sp. P867, assembly GCF_019891455.1. NCBI lineage: Bacteria > Pseudomonadati > Pseudomonadota > Gammaproteobacteria > Pseudomonadales > Pseudomonadaceae > Pseudomonas > Pseudomonas sp. P867. The sequence goes on from NZ_JAFLXB010000001.1 coordinate 468,436, forward strand.
TGGGTATCAAGACCGCTGCGGGCATCATCAACTTCGTGGTGATCACCGCCGCGCTGTCGTCCTGCAACGGCGGCATCTTCAGCACCGGGCGTATGCTCTACAGCCTGGCGCAGAACGGCCAGGCACCTGCCACCTTCGGCACCACGTCGAGCAACGGCGTACCGCGCAAGGCGTTGCTGTTGTCGATCTTCGTACTGTTGCTGGGTGTGCTGCTCAATTACATGGTCCCGGAAAAAGTCTTTGTGTGGGTCACTTCCATTGCCACGTTCGGCGCGATCTGGACCTGGCTGATGATCCTGCTGGCCCAGCTCAAGTTCCGCAAAAGCCTGAGCCCGGCCGAGGCGGCTAGCCTCAAGTACCGCATGTGGTTGTACCCGGTCAGTTCCTACCTGGCGCTGGCGTTCCTGGTGATGGTGGTGGGGCTGATGGCGTACTTCCCCGATACCCGTGTGGCACTGTATGTGGGCCCGGTGTTCCTGGTGGTGTTGACCGTGCTGTTCTACGTGTTCAGGTTGCAGCCAAAGACCGTCGCTCAAGGGACGGTGCGTTCCGCGTCCTGATGTGTGTCTTGTGACAAAAAGCCCCACCCCGCTCTACCGCGGGGTGGGGCTTTTGACCGCCGTATTCTCTGCACGATCCTCTATTTGCGGTGAGGTGCTTGCCGCCCCTGGGGCCTGATATCGCGAGCACTGTGGCTGTGTATAACGCGGGGCATCCGGTTACGCGCGTTATCGCTTTGCCCTTATCTATCTACCCCTCCAACGATAATTCATTCCCTAGGCTGGCTGCTTCGACAGCAACCTTTGAAGAGTGACTTCATGCCTGAAAGAAACCCTCTGCTACTGCCCTACGACTTGCCACCGTTCTCTGCCATCAGAGCAGAACACTTGGTTCCCGCCATTGAGCAAATCATCGCTGATAGCCGCAACACCACCGCCACGATCATTGCCAGCCAGTCGTTATTCCCCACGTGGGACGACCTGGTGCAAGTAGTGGAAGAGCTGGAGGCACGCCTGGACGGCTTTCTCAAAATCATTGAGTTGCTTGACTCCGTTCCCCAGGAGCCGACATGGAAGCTGGCATCACATCGCAGTTATGAGCTTGCAAGGCAGTACTGCGCCGAGCTGGCCGCGAACAATGATCTGTACCAGCTTCACCGACAACTTGCCGATAGCCCGCCCGCAGCCCTTTTCAATCAACAGCGCCACAGTGCATTGCATAAAATACTGCGCAAGTACCAGTTGGCGGGTCTTGATCTTTCGCCTGAGAATCAACGACGGCTCAAAACGTTGAACCTGCAAATCGAGGAGTTCAGCCAAGAGTTCCTGCGGCGTGTGAAAGACTCCGGCGACGCATGGCGTAAGCACATTCAAGATAAGGCGATGCTCAGTGGGTTGCCTGGCGCGACCCTGGCACGCATGGAGGCTGCGGCTCGGGACGCAGGCCTGGATGGCTGGTTATTAACCCTTTCCGAGCAGTCCTTTCAGGAGGTGATGAGCTACGCCGACCATCGAGCCTTGCGCCAGGAAATGATGGTGGCTTACTACAGCCGTGCCGTGAGCACCGGTCGCGACGACATTGCCACCGACAATGAACCGGTTCTGACAGTGTTGCTCGACAGCCGTCACCAGAAAGCACAATTGCTCGGCTATGACAACTTTGCCGAACTGGCGTTGGTGGAGCAAATGGCGCAGACGACCGATGAGGTCACTGCATTTCTTTATCAGCAGATTGATCGGGCACGCACGACATTTGCCCATGAGGCACAACAACTGCAACGCTATGCCGCGCAACGTGGAATCGATGCGCTCGAACCCTGGGATTACAACTATTATGCGGAAAAGATTCGCCAGGACGTGGCGGGTGTCTCCCAAGACGCCGTGCGCAAATACTTCCCGTTGGAAACGGTGCTGCAACGCTTGTGCGCGTTCACCAAAACGCTGTTCGGCGTTGAGCTGATTGAACAAACCACCGTCGATACCTGGCACCCGGATGTGCGGGTATTCGAACTCAGGGAGTACGCCGAGCCCATTGGGTATTTGTTCATTGACCCTTATCGCCGCATGGCGGGCGGCGAGATTGGCGCCGCCTCAGGTTTGCGCAATCACCGGATGACCGCCGAGGGGCGTCCACAACGGCCTATAGCCGTGCTGCGCAGCCAGTTGCCGCGACCGACAGCGACCCAGCCTTGCTTGCTGGATCACTTGCAATTGAGGGTCTTATTGCATGAATTCGGCCACTGCCTGCAGCACCTGTTGACCGCCGCTCCCTACCGGGCGATTTCCGGTATGGGCCAATTAGGCCATGATACGACGGAGTTTTTCGGCCAGGTGCTGGAGCAATTCTGCTTTACTGCGTCGTTCCTGGTCTGGCTATCCGGCCATTTCCAGACAGGAGATCCCTTGCCTGACGATATGGCCACTCAAATGAGCCGATTTGCTCACACCCAGACCAGTCAGGAAACCGCCAGTATTTTGCTCACGGGTCTCGTCGACTTTGAGCTGCACCGTACCTACGGCGACGGGCGTACACCTCATGAGGTTTTCACCCATGCCAACAGTGAAATCGGGCATTTGCAGTGGCCTGATGGCACCCGCCCGATCAACAGTTTCGAACAACCGATGGGTAGCTATGGGGCCAAGATGTATTCCTACAAGTGGTTTGGTGTCTTGGCCCGCCAGGCTTTTGAACGGTTTGAGCGTGATGGCCTGTTCAACCCGGAGACCGGGAAAGCCTTCCGAGACGCGTTCATTACTGAGGGCGATACCGGTACGCTGTCGAGCGCACTTGCGCTTTTTCGGGGGGACGGCGTGGGATGTGTCGGGCATTCCACCGGGGCATGAAGCGCTGGTGCATATGTAGCCCCTCGGCTGAAACTTGAAACGCCAGAGTGATCTTCAGCAGCCAATCCGGCACGGAGAGCACTCGATGAGCACTGACACCCCATCGTATTTTTTCAGCGAAACCCAAACAGATCGCACGCAGCTAAGCGAGCGCCAACGCTCACGCAACTTTACCCTGAAGGACCTTGACTGGTTCGACTCGGTCTATCTGGCCACCGATGCTTTGCGGCGGGCGCACAAAGCGCCGATGCACGTCCAAACCCTGCAACTGAATGTGCTTGGTCAACCGGCTATTGAATTGGCGGGTGCATTCGTCATGAGCCCCGCCCCAGAAGGCGGGGTTGTTCTCTATACACCCGCTCGTGGTCTGGAAAAGCTGGAAAGCCATGAAATCCTCAAGACGCAACTGAAGTCGTGGCTCAAAGACTCGTCGCAGCGCCAAGCGTTGCTTGATTACCTTTCCATCTCCCAGCAAGTCACCCTGACGCCTACTGCAACCCTGACGATTACCGAACATACCGTGGCTGGCGCTGTCTTCGAAGCACAACATGCGACCCTCTCCAATAACCTGCTCGAAAATGCTCGTTTGATGCGCGAGGAGCTGCTCAAGCTGCCCAGTTTCACTTCTCTGCTGGATGAATACATTTCCTCTAAGTTGGCGCAGTCTTTTACGGGGGGCGATCAGCGCCAAATCCAAGTGCAGAGTTATGTCATCGACGCATCCAGCGAATCAGGCAATTCTGATTCGCCAACGTCCCGACACACGACCACCCGCTCCTTGAGCGAAACTGTCCTCAGGTATTTTGTCGCCAATGGCTGGCCTGTGGGTGAAACCCGGCGCTACCACAACCCCCAGCAGCCTACTCAGGAAGCTGATGATCAGTTGCGTTGGGACGTATCAGTCCAGGGATTGGCCCAGGGCTTGAAAGCATATATGAAGCAACAGCCCAAGACATTTTGGACGCTGCCGGCCGCCGCTGGGTTCTCACGGCTACAACTTTTTACCAACGCCATGGCCAATGCCTTTTTCACGGTGGCGCTGGAGCAACAACAGCAAACTACGATTACGGTTGAGCAGCGTCTGCAACTACAGGCCTTGCCGCTCAAGGCTGCGCTGCCTGCGACAACGCTTGCTCCTGCGATCGATGTTGAAAAGGCACTGCTGAGTGAGCCCGGACAGACCCCCGCCGAGCTGGCAGGCACACTTATCATCAGTAGTAACAAAAGCGACAATGGCTCGCCCTGGCTGCTCTATACCCCCCTCCAGGGCCTGCGATCGTTTACCGATCTGAGCGCCCTGAAAACCCACCTTCTCGATAGTCTCAACCCCCGGCAGCATGCCGATGCCTGGAGAAAGCATCTGTCCAGGCCGGAACGCTATAACGAAGTCGACCTGCTGGCCTGCGAAGTCACCAAAGGCCCCATCACCGGGGTTATTTTCCAACGCATCATGGAGGGCATCATTGAAAAACAAGGTCGCAACCTTGAATACGCCCTCGATCAGTATCGCCTGAGCCAGGGCACGATGGACCTCGATGCCCTGGTTGATCATGTGCTGGATGTACGTGGAATGATTGATCCAACATTACTGACCTTCGAACCCATGGGGCGTTGGAGTACCCAGTTGACAGAGACCTGGACGGCGACGGTGACTGAACCCAGGATTCCACCAACGCTTGCTGCAATGCGCACAACGGTGCATTTACTTGAAAACGTCACTGCCGAAATCGAACAACACCTATCGTTTCGCCCCTCGCTGGAGCGTTCCGTTATCACCTATCTCAATACCAAACTGTACGCTATCAAGCAGCAAGAGTTGCAGGCCGCGTGCCTCTCGGTACGCCAATACAGCAACCCTTCAAATGGCACTGACAAACCTCAACTGCTCTCATCGAGCAGTATGGTTGACTATTTTCTGGCGCGCTTATGTGGCGAAGTGGGTCCACTCATCGATCCGCTTAACACTCACGTCTATTCAACCCCTCCTGGCAAACCCGCCACCAAGGTCTCAGGTATGGACGCCGCTACGTTCAATACGCTGATCAACAGTGCAGTCGGTGGGTTTAAACAGTACCTGCGTAGAACCCACAGCGTGTCCCCCAACATGCAGCCCTTGCTGAGAAAGGCAATGGAGATGGGCTTGACAGGGGAAGTGCAAGTCAGGCTTTGGAACAACGCTTTATTGCCCCTCGACTACGAAGTGCTTTTGACCGTGTTAGGTATTTACGCCAGAGACTTACGCCCTGGCGTCAATGGGTTCCGCCCTGATGCGTTTTCTTTGCAGGTCGTACCGACTGGGCAGAATACCCCGCTGGTACTCAATAACTGTTTCGTGCTGACCGAGCGCGGCGGGCTTGATCTTCGATATTCGGGCCGCACGCTGCTGTGGACGCCCGCGTTGGGCCTGGAAAGCTTCTGCTCATTGAATGACTTCAAAGCAGAGATGGATCGACGCCTGGCAATCCCGAACGAGCGACAGGCTTTCCTGGCGAACCTGGCGCCACCGGACTGGGAGGCACAACCGAGCTATGCATTCAGTTCCCTTGAACTGATCGAAGACAACCTCGTTGAGCACTTGCAACGAACCTACGCTCAACAAAAAGACCGTGAACTGGCGCAAATCCTGTCCATGCAGCTATCGGTCGATCAGTTGCGTAAGCTCTGGCAGGTTCAAGCCACACAAAGCCTGGCGCCCACCAACGTGCAGCGTGCCAAGGACATGGTCCAGGCCATGATCCAGCAACAGGGTTTGCAATGGTTGGGCAAAGCCCATGCTGTGGATCAACAGCTGTACGTCGAATTGCTGGAGCAGTATCGAAACAACGTCACCGACCATCAGGATTACCTGCACGGGGTCGACTCACTGGCTCAGTTCACGCTCAAGAAACTCAGCACGTTACTCAAGGACCTTGACGTTCAGGACAGCGTCACACCTGATGAAGTCGAAGTCGGGCTACCGGCGCAGGGCAGTACACCTGCCCGCAACCAGTCGCTGCTGGACTATGCCTTGAGTCATCAGTCGTACTGGAAGGATGAGGTGCCCCTCTTCGCCAGCACCGGTACAACGCCGTTGCCATCCACCCTGGATGCGCAGACGCTGAAAACGCGGATACAGGCGTTGAACATCAACGTGGCTTACCAAACATACATCAAGTCCTTCCTGGGCCCTGCCAGCCCGGGCTTCGAGCAACGCTATACGCGATTCGCCAAGCAACTGCCGTGGCAATTGATGCAATACGCTCACGGCATGAGGTTGCAAGACCAGCTTTCACCAACGGCCTTCGGGCTCATTCAACAGATCATGGATATGCCCGATGCGATCGCCCGTGCGACAGTAGTGAATGCCAACGCCATGATCCGCCCTCTGGAACTGCTGGTGGATGACGGGAAGAAAACCATCAAGATTCCCGGGGCTTATTTGATCGGCTCCGCCTCCGGTGACGAGGGGCCTCAAATCCTTTATGCCCCCTATAGTCCAGGCTACACCCTCAAGGAATACACCGTTGAGGCCGCACTCCGTGCCGAACTGACAGCCGCCGGCGCATTACAGCGTTGGGTTCGGCTGGGGGTCTCGACCGTTGACCAAGCGGCACTGACAAGCGCACTGGAGCAACCCCTGGCCAGCACCACCCTGCAGCTGGCAAGCAACCCCATCAACACGCCGCTGTTCAAACAGCTGTTCACCGACAATGTCGAGCTGCTGACAACGCTGTTGGGCTGCCAAAAAGCCGCTGATGCAGGCACTGCCTGGGATACGGCCAAGGCCGTGTTCTCTGAGGGCGTGCAGGCGGCCACTGTATTTTTTGCCGGCAAACTGGCCTACCCCCTGGTGGTCTGGCAGAGCTATAAACTGTTCAAGGCTTCTGCCGAGGAGCTGCAAAGCCACCAATGGCATGAGGCACTGGGTCATTTCATCGGAGGTGTCGCCGCGCTGGCCGGTTTGAGCGATTCCATGCCTCCCGTATCAGAGGGCGGCATGCCCCCGGCACCCGAGCCAATCCCGCCGCCTTCCACACCTGCGACCTCTGTGGTGTCCTGGCCCGCGCTGGACATTACCGCTGCTTCCCGCACCCGGCTCCAGCGTTTCGAAGTCCTTGAGCCGAGCTTGGCCAGCCTGATCAAAGACACCTCACTCAACCTTTATCGATCGACCTCCAACCATTACTACGCGGCGGTGGCAGGGAAGGTGTTCGAAGTCATCAAGCATGGCCAGGGTTGGCGCATCATCGGTGATGGCGAAGTCGGTCCTGAGGTACAGCGCAACCCTCGACAACAGTGGATGCTCAGTAGCGCTGGCCCAGTGCTGACGGGGCGACGGACAATTGCGCGATTGCTTAATCGCTTCTACTCCGAGCCATTTGCGCGCTCGAGTATGAATGTATTGGCCAGCGGGATGCGCGAGATACGAGCGCTTTACGCTCGGGAATCCTGGCTTATCATCGATGCACTTGCCTTGGCGACGTTTTATGCAAAGAACGCCCAGGAAAATTTGCGCCTGATCACACAAACTCCCCTTGCTGCCCCTGAGCTGGTCAAACAGATCAAAATGTTTTTCGGCTTGCAGACGCTCGAGGTCGAACACCTTGAAAAAATTCAGGAGATCGTCGATACGGTCTGCACTGCGTTGATGGAGCCCTCACTGACCTCCTCGGACTCAACGCGATTTGTCATTGGCCGATCGCGGTTGCCGGCTCCTCAGGGTGGACACACGTTGATGGCCTTTACGATTGTCCCCGACCCCCTTCAACTGGTGTACTTGACCGAGACGTTTTTCAACCCGGGTCTGAAATACAGTCATTTGTTGACCAAGCCGTTCTATGTCAGCGCCCACGCCCGTGCGACCACCCTCATTCACGAAGTCACTCATCATGTCTGTGCGACGTTGGACTTGGCTTACGTGCATTCAGGCCATCCGTTTGATGACCTGATTGATCCGCAAACCCCTGAGGGCAGTAACACAAAAGCAGCCCTGGAAAAGCGCCATATTTCAAGACTGTCGCTCAATACTCCGACCCGTGAGTTGTTCCAGGTTGTCGATGTTGCAACCGGCCTCAAATCAGACCCTGCCCAGGGCACGTCAACACAGCATGTGCTCGACAGGCTGCTCAGCGTCACAGGCACCCAGACCCTCGTCGATGCCCGGCGAGTTTTCCGTACCGATCCGCTTAAACGCATCCTTACGGTGCTTAACAACGCCGACTCCGTCGCCTACCTGATTGCACAATTGGGGCGTCGAAAAGAGAAACCTGTTGGCTTATGACTACAACGTCAGATCATCGCCCGGGCCGTTTGCTCCTGCGCAGCGAGGCGGGCATTAACTATTTGGCTTGTCTCGCTTCAAGGGGCGTGGCGTCTGGTTGAGGTGTTTGTTGAACTCCATCCAGGCCGCGAGGGCTGACATCAGCACCACACCGAGCAAGGCGGTGAGTAGTTGCATGAACACGGCGTCATCCGCCTGGGCATTGAGCATGTCCGCCAGTGGCGCCAGCACCACGCCCAGGCAGAACACTTCCAGGGAATAACGGCCCATCTGGCAAATCCGTTCAGCCAGACGGTTTTGCGTCCATTGCGGGTTTGGTAACAGCTTGGCGGTGATATAGGCCAGCGCCAGAAAGTGCACGAGACGCACCGGTGACAGGTTGGTCTTGCTGATGGGGTACAGCAGGTTGCTGAGCGTGGTGGGCATCACCGCATCATGGATTTCAGGCCAGAGCCACGACAGCGTGATCACGCCGGCTACCACCACATACAGCGCCGCCGCGACGAACAGCGGCTGGCGCTGTAAGGGGCGTGTCTCGGGCGCGCTGGGCCGCTGGCTGTAAATCGCCGCGGCGCCCCCCAGCACAAACAGCAATTGCCAGGTAACAGGGTTGAAATACCACACGCCATCGGCAATGGCGCGCAGGTTCCAGCCCATCCACGGCGCCATCAGGTATACCACCAGCGAGACACTCACCACGGCCCAGGGCGCGCGAACCATCAGCGGCAGCACCACGGACAAACCAGCCAGCAAGACGATGTACAACGGCAACGGATCCATCAGGTTGGGCTTGAAGCGCAACAGCAGTTCGTCGGTCAGTGCCTGTTGCGGGTGGGTGACGAAGTGCGTCAGGCCCATCTCCGCCACCAGGTCGCGAGTTTCTACATGGTTGTTGGCGAAGAACACGATACCCATCAGCATGGCCAGCAGGAAAATATGCACCACATACAACACCCAGGTGCGGCGCAGGATTTTCAGGCAGGCCATCCAATAACCTTCTCGCTGCATGACCTTGCCGTAGGCCAGCACCGAGGCGAACCCGGCGAGAAACACGAAGACCTCCGCCGCGTCGCTGAAGCCGAAGTTGCGCAGAGTGATCAGGCCAAGAGGGTTGTGGGGGACGTGATCCCAGAAAATGAAGATCAACGCCAGGCCCCGAAAAAAATCGATGCGCGGGTCGCGTCCGTTCAGCATGGCAGCGGGCTCTTGAACAAGTAGTTGAATGACGATAGGTGAGCGCGCGCGTTGTCGTACGCGGCACGTCGAGCGGGCGCAGGTTGGCGGTATTTGTAAGCAATTGCAAAGGTTGGATATTACTGAATGTCTCAGTTGTAGATAAGGGCACCTGTCAACCTTGACAGTAGACGCAAAAGGCGCGCCGTGGCTTGCTAACACGCAACCGCAAAGGACGACGGTATGGCCCGGCTATGGAAAGGTTTCACTCGTTACACAGTGATCGGTGTCGCCAATACGGTGATCCATTGGCAGTTGTTTTTTATGCTGCGGGCAGGGTTTGAGTTCAGCCAGGCGCTGAGCAATCTTCTGGCATTCTGTGTGGCGGCATCCTTCTCGTTTTATGTGAATGCCTTGTTCACCTTTGACATGCCGGTTTCCCTGGGCCGCTACCTGCTGTTCATGACGTGCATGGGAGTGCTAAGCCTGGGGGTAGGTTGGTTGGGTGATCATCTGCACATGCCAGGGCTTATCACTGTGCTGGTGTTTTCACTGGTCAGCTTGCTGTGCGGTTTTCTGCTGTCACGGTGGGTGGTGTTTCGCGAGCGTGGCCAATGAAGATCTCGTTGGTGGTACCGGTGTTCAACGAGGAACAGACGGTGGCCGATTTCTACCGTGCGGTTCGGCAAGAACCGTCGTTGCAGGCCCACACCGTTGAAATCGTATTTATCAACGATGGCAGCACCGACGGTACTGCCGAAGCCGCCGAGACGCTGGCGTTGGTTGATCACGACGTGATGCTGATCAACTTCTCACGCAATTTCGGTAAGGAAGCTGCCTTGTTCGCCGGGCTGGAATACGCCACGGGCGACGCGGTGGTACCGATGGATGTGGACCTGCAGGACCCGGTGGACGTCGTCCCACGGCTGATCGCCGAGTGGCAGCGGGGCGCCGATATGGTGCTGGCCAAACGGCGCGACCGCTCCAGCGACGGTTACCTCAAGCGTAACACCGCGTCGCTGTTCTACCGTTTGCTCAACCTTATCGCCTATACCCATATCGAAGAAAACGTGGGTGACTTCCGGTTGATGGACCGCAAGGTCGTGGACGTGATCAAGGCGCTGCCGGAACAGCAACTGTTCATGAAAGGCGTGCTGTCGTGGGCGGGGTTCACGGTGGCCATCGTTGAATACGATCGTGCTCCCAGAGCTGCGGGGCAGAGCAAGTTCAACGGCTGGAAACTGTGGAACCTGGCGCTGGACGGGATTACCTCGTTCAGTACCTTGCCGTTGCGGTTGTGGAGTTATATCGGCGGCGCAATTTCGTTATTGGCGTTGGTGTATGCCGGGTTTTTGATTGTGGACAAGGTGTTGTTTGGCAATGACGTGCCGGGGTATCCGTCGTTGATGACTGCGATTTTGTTTTTGGGCGGGGTGCAACTGATTGGGATTGGGATATTGGGGGAATATATAGGGCGGATTTATATAGAGGCGAAGCATCGGCCGCGGTATGTGGTCAAAAATACCGTGCGCAGTTTGAACTTTCAGGATGCGTCAGTGCAACGGGAAAGGAACCATGAAATCCGCTAGTGCGAGTGTGCAATATGTAGGCAATATAACGTACAGGGCATTGCTTCTGTTTACGGTTCTGTGTGTCGCTGGGTTGGTTCGGTTTTATCATCTTACGGACGCCTCTATTTGGTCAGATGAAGGGTTTAGCTTGATTTTGGCTACATGCTCGTTGTCGGATATTTGGTTGTTGAGCGGATTTGACGTTCATCCGCCACTTTATCATTTGATCTTGCATGGATGGATCATGTTGGTGGGGGGGGATGAGTTGGTCTGGATGCGTGGTCTAAGTGCTTCATTAGGGGTCTTGAATGTAGCGTTGGGGATCTGGTTGGTGCGCTTGGTTTCTAATGGGCGAGCCGCAATTGTTGCCGGTTTGTTATTAGCACTTTTGCCAATAGCTGTACGTTATAGTCAGGACGTCCGGATGTATAGTCTGTTGGGCGTGGAGCTGACGAGTGCCACGCTGGCCTTGGTTTACTGGGTGCGTAATCCAGAGCGAGCACGTTATTTGATTGTTTATGTATTGGCCGTAGTGGCCGCATTTTATACTCATTATTTTTCCATATTTTGTGTCGGGTCCCACTGGTTATATCTCCTTCTAGTACGCTGCCGTATTTTTGGAGGACAGCGCTACGTTTTTCGCCTCGATTGGTGGATGGCGAATATAGCGATCGTATTGCTTTACATGCCGTGGGTACCCTCATTAACGAAACATATCGCCAAGGGAACGCTGGGCTGGATTCAACCGGTGACGGTTTATAGTCTGCCGTCTGCGTTCTGGCGATTTATCACCCTGAATGATGGGTTGACGTATAGTTCATTAGTTTATTGGTTGTTGCCGATAATCATAGTTTTTTTGGGGGGAGTGGTCGTGCGAGGGGATAGCAGTCATCATAAATTTGGTCTATTGATGGTGCTATGTCTGTTTTCGACCTTGTTGGGGGCAATTGGAATATCTTTGTGGACCCCACTATTTGTTGAGCGCTACCTGTTTTTTGCTGCGCTGATGTTGCCGATGGTTATCGCTATTGCTCTAGTGGGAATAAAAAATAAATTAGTCTTTTCTGTGGTTTTAGGGGTGTGTGTTTGTTTGGAAATTGCAGGGTTGAGGAATAATTATAATGGTTTTCATACGATGAATAACCCCTCGCGTGTGGCGGATAATAGGGTAGCTGAACTAATGGCAGATTTTAATAGTGGTGTCGCCGCTGGTGACATCTTAGTCGCAAGCGATGTCTACCTGTTTTATGCCGCTGAATATTATAGCGGGAAGTCAGTAACGGTACTGTTTTACACGCCACCGCTCAAGGAAGGTCGCTCAGGCCGTCCTGGCTTTAATGATTTTCACGCGCCCTTAATGAAGTTTAGTGATGAAATTTATCTCGATAACCTGCAAACATTGAAGAGCGCGCAACGAGTATGGTGGTTGGCTTTTGACCATGCATTTGAATCAGATGCAGCTCGTATTCCTGCAGATTGGCGCCTCCTCTGGAGTAAGGCTGCCGGAGATAATGTGCTTGCGCTCTATGTGATTTGTAGTGGCGAGCAAGCACAGTCCCAAGAGCGCTGTCGGTGAGTGATGAGAGGGTAAGGAAACAACCTGTGGGCATATTCAGTTTGGCACCGCCGGTGGGACTGATTGGCCTCGGATAGGCAACTGACGCGTATCGCTCACCTCGAAATGCGCCTGGTTGGCAGTAGTCGAATCCGGCCCGACGAAGACGGTAAAACCGCCAGCTTCGACCTTCGGTGAAAAATGCTCGTCGAGCAAGGCAAAGTCCTGTTGGCCCAGGGAGAAACTGACGCTGCGACTTTCGCCCGGTGCCAAATGAATTTTGCGAAAACCCCGTAGTCGGCGCACTGGGCGGGTGACGCTGGCAACGTCATCGCGCAGGTATAACTGGACGATTTCATCGCCTGCCCGTTTGCCGGTGTTGGTGACGGTGACCTCAACCCCCAGCGTTTGTGTGGACGCCAGTCGAGTGTGACTAAGGCGAGGGGAGGAGTAGCTGAACGAGGTGTAGCTCAGGCCGAAGCCAAATGGATAGAGCGGTGTCCAGGGCACATCGATATAGGCGGATGCGTAACTGCCATCACCGCTGGGTGGGCGGCCTGTATTTTTATGCGCGTAGTAAATGGGTATCTGCCCCACATGGCGAGGGAAGGTCATTGGCAGCTTGCCGCTGGGGTTGACGTCACCAAACAGCACATCGGCCACGGCATTTCCGGTTTCGCTGCCCAAAAACCAGGTTTCGAGCAATGCATGGGCTTGTTGCACTGAAGCATCGAGCACTAGGGGGCGGCCGTTCATGAGGACGATGACCAAGGGTTTCCCTGTCTCCAGTAATGAGTTTAGTAGCGCATTTTGCCCGCCCGGTAGACCGAGTTCGGCGCGGCTATGGGCTTCGCCGCTCTGTTCTGCGGTTTCTCCGAGTACGGCGATTATCAGGTCGCTGTCACGCGCGATTGTTTCGACCCGCGTGATGTCCTGGAGGTGCGGGCTGACGGGCGAAGCGCCGGGCAGGTAAGTAATCTCGGTGCCAGGGGCTACCGCATTGCGCAGGCCTTGCAAGACCGTGACGGAGTCTTCGGGGTTGGCAGCCCCGGCCCAAGGGCCGATGGTGGCGCTGGCGTCCGAAGCGAGGCTGCCGACCACCAGGACCTTGCCCGGTTGTTTGGAGAGCGGCAGCAGCGCGTCGTTGTTTTTTAGTAAGACGATAGATTTCTGTGCCGATTCTCGAGCCAGGGCACGGTGCTGTGGCGTTAGCTGGCTGGCCTGCTCGCGGGCTTCGTCGCTGTACCGGTAGGGATCATCGAACAGTCCCAGACGCTGCTTGGCTTTGAGGACGCGACGCACAGCGTCATCCAGGTTTTTACGCGACACCTGGCCGTTGCGCACCAGTGTCGGCAGGTGCAGGCGATAGGATTGACTGGCCATCTCGATATCCACCCCGGCATTGAACGCCAGTCGTGCGGTGTCGGCTGGCGTGCCGGCGATACCTTGTGGCCCCAGTTCCCAGACAGCATTGAAATCACTGACCAGCAAGCCGGCGAACCCCCACTGCTTGCGCAACAGACCGGTCAGCAGGGCGGTATGGCTGTGCATGGGAACGCCGGCCAGCTCGTTGAACGACGGCATGATTGCATCGACGCCGGCCGCGACGGCTGCCTGGAAGGGAGGCAAGTAAACCTCTCTCAGTGTCCGCTCCGACAGATCGGCGACGTTGTAGTCTCGACCGCCTTCGGCAGCCCCGTAGGCGACAAAGTGTTTTGCCGTAGCGAGCATGGATGAGATGTCAGGTGCACCTGCACCCTGGAACCCGTGCACAAGTGCGGCGGCCAATGCAGAGCCAAGGAACGGATCTTCGCCAGCACCTTCCACCACGCGGCCCCAACGTGGGTCACGGCTAATATCGACCATGGGCGCAAAGGTCCAATGCACGCCACTGGCGGTGGCCTCAACGGCCGCCACGCGAGCGGTTCGTTGGGCCAAGTCCGGGTCCCAGGCTGAGGCTAGCGCCAGGGGGACCGGGAACACTGTACGAAAACCGTGCACGACGTCATAAGCGAATAACAAGGGGATATGCAGCCGGGAACCGTTAACCACCTGCTCCTGCAACTGACGGGTAGCTTGCGCGCTGCTGGCCCCCAGTACCGAGCCCACGAGGGCCACTGGCATCTGCGTCTGTTCGCCTTGATCAATGACGGGGCCGGTAGGCGTGCTCTGGATACTGAGTTGGCTGAGCTGGCCGATTTTTTCTTCAAGGCTCATTTTCGCTAGTAGGTCCTCGACCGGATCATTCTGGGCTACGGCCACTAGCGGGAGGGAGACGAGTAGTAATGAGGCTAAACTTAAAGGCATGGTTGCGCCGTCCATGGGCAGGGTGTATGCCTTCAAGTATTTTGCATCCGAGCAGGATCATCTACTGTCAGAGTTGACAGTGCGGGGCTGTTTTCAGACAGGGGCCATCAGCAAAACCCGGCACGGCTTGGCCTGATACGCGTTGATCTGCGGCACCAACCGTTTGAAGTGCTCGGTCTGGCAGTGCGCATCCAGCGCCGCCTGATCAGGCCATTGTTCGATAAAGATAAAATGCCCTGGGTCTTTTTGATCGACAAACAGATCGTAGGCAACGCACAGCGGTTCCTGGCGGGTTTTTTCCACCAGTTCGGCGTACCACGGGCGCACGGTTTCCAGGTGCTCGGGCTTGATAAAGTCTTCAGCGATGACTTTCAACATGGTAGGCGTCCTTCAGGCAGCAGCGGTTTCATGGGGCTCAAAACTGTCTGCTCGCGCCATCTGCCACATGCGCGAATAGAACTCGCCGTTCACGTCTCCCGTGAGCAATTCGCCGGGCTTCAAGAACACATGCAGCTGCGAGAACAGTTTGATCTCTGTTGCCGACATGCGTCGCACCAAGTGCTTGGCCGACAACTGCGACGGATGATCCAGGCCCGCGGCGGCAAGCATTTCGGCCAGGGCGTGCAGCGTGTTGCGGTGGAAGTTGAACACACGCTGGGCCTTGTCCGGCACGACCAAGGCACGTTGGCGCAGTGGGTCTTGCGTGGCCACGCCGGTCGGGCATTTGTTGGTGTGGCATGACTGGGACTGGATGCAGCCAATGGCGAACATGAAGCCACGTGCCGAGTTGGCCCAGTCGGCGCCGATGGCCAGGACGCTGGCGATATCGAACGCACTGACAATCTTGCCGCTGGCGCCGAGTTTGATTTTGTCGCGCAGGTTCAGGCCCACCAGGGTGTTGTGCACAAACAGCAAACCCTCACGCAGCGGCACGCCGATATGGTCGGTGAACTCCACGGGGGCTGCGCCGGTGCCACCTTCCTTGCCATCGACCACGATAAAGTCGGGGAGGATGCCGGTTTCGAGCATGGCCTTGGCGATGCCCATGAATTCCCACGGGTGGCCCAGACAGAACTTGAAACCCACGGGTTTGCCGCCGGACAGTTCACGCAATTGGGCGATGAAGTGCATCAGTTCGATGGGCGTGGAAAACGCACTGTGGCGCGACGGCGAGATGCAGTCTTCGCCCATCATGATGCCGCGGGTGTCGGCGATTTCCTGGGTGACCTTGTGCTTGGGCAGGATCCCGCCATGGCCGGGCTTGGCACCCTGGCTCATCTTGATTTCAATCATGCGCACTTGCGGGTTTTGCGCCTGCGTGGCGAAGCGCTCCGGGTCGAAACGGCCGTCGCTGGTGCGGCAGCCGAAGTAGCCGCTGCCCAGTTCCCAGGTCAGGTCGCCACCGTTTTCACGGTGGTAGGGGCTGATGCTGCCTTCACCGGTGTCGTGGGCAAAGTTGCCGAGCTTGGCGCCTTGGTTGAGCGCGCGAATCGCGTTGGCGCTCAACGAGCCGAAGCTCATGGCCGAGATGTTGAACACCGACGCCGAGTACGGTTGTGTGCACTGCGGGCCGCCGACCATCACGCGAAATGCGCTGGGGTCGCTCAACGGTGCCGGGCGCATGGAGTGGCCGATAAATTCGAAGCCCGACTGGTATACATCGATCAAGGTGCCGAAGGGCTTGTCTGCGGTTTCGTTCTTGGCGCGCGAATACACCAGCGAACGCTGGGCCCGAGAGAAGGGCAGGGCGTCGCTGTCGGATTCGAGCAGGTATTGGCGGATTTCCGGGCGGATGCCTTCCACCAGGTAACGGATATTGCCCAGGATCGGGTAGTTGCGGCGCACCGCGTGGGGGCTTTGCAGCAGGTCGAAAATGCCGATCAGGCTGAGGATGCCGGTGACCAGAGTAATGGGCCACAACCATTCGTGTTCGATAAAGGGCAGGCTGGCGAGGGTGAAAATGACGCACACAGCAAAGAAGGCGTAGCGGCTTAACAAGGACAGGCTCATACGGTTTCCTTGGGTTCGGACTCTTCAGGTCGATCACCCATTCTGCACCTCTGGATTAAGCACGGACAAGGATTGATCGCTCAGTCGCGTATTTGTGCGTCTATGTATCAGTCCAGACAAAAAAAGCTATCAGCCTCATAGAGGAACTTATGACTGCCCAATCACCATTCATCGAATGTAAGACTAAGGACGCTGTTACTCAGAAGGAATGTATAACAACAGAGCAAGAGACTTACCTATATCGATATCGGCATCGAACAATACTCATCATGCCTCGATTTACATCCCGATCATTCCCAACTGGGATAAAAGCCAATTAACCGGCTCCCAACGAGAGCAAGTCGCCCAAGAACATCAACGAATGGAAGGTATCGAGAAACCTGAGCGGAATGTGAGTCGCAAGCCGGAAATCTCCACTGGCCGTCCACCGGGTGATACCCGCACTGCGGACGAAATCATCAACGACAATCCGATCCTCAAAAACCTCGGCCATCAAAAAGATATTAATCGTCCATTGGCTTACAAACTTCTGGGTGATTGGACGAGCAACAATAAAGACCCTGAGTCACGAGCGGATGCCGCATTCAACGCTGCGCGGGTGCTTAACTATATCGATACGTCTTTATCGACTACAGGCGAACACCGAGGCAAAGCCCATGACAATGGCGACCTTGAAGGCATCACCCGTAGCGGTGATGCGCGGCACGGCACGCCGGCAGGCATGTGGAAGGACTTTACGGAGCAAGGTTATTCAGCCCTACGGCACCATCATCGCTTGGACAGTACCAACGACCGCCATGTCACCCAGGGCGGCGCCAACAAAGATAACCTGCAGCATGTTTCCGGTAAGATCGGCAAGAGAACCTGGTTTATCCCGGGGCTGAGCAATATTCTCCTGGGCATCAGCGACTCAAATGCGGGGTTGGCGGAGGCTGTGAAGGGGGCCAAGAAGGGGTTCGATAAAACTCGGGCTGATGGTTTTGACCAGGCACTTTTCAGTGCTGCGAGGGGGAATTTGGTGGGGGTCGTTCAAGGCTATGTCAACGCAGTGAAGCACAACGAAGCCACGCCTGATTTGGTTAAGTCAAAACTCGGGGCGACCGGCAGTTGAGTCGGATTGGTTTGAACCGATGAGCTCAATCATGGATTAGCTCGATTTCCTGGAAAGGGACCTCCAGGAAACGGCTAGAACTTTTCCTGCTGGTATTATTGCAATCGGTTCTCGTTTGTAGGTGTTTTTAGTGTTACTGTATAACATGTCTAATGCACCCAAACGCCCCGGAGGCCTTATGAAAGCTGGTATCCACCCCGACTACCGCACCGTACTGTTCCACGACACCGCCGCCGACGTGTACTTCCTCATCGGCTCCACTGCCGACAGCGACCGCACCCACACACACAGCGACGGCAACACCTATCCCTATATCCCGTTGGATGTTTCAAGTGCTTCGCACCCGGTCTACACCGGCCAACAGCGCAAGACCCAAGCCGAAGGCCGCATTGCCGGCTTCAACAAGCGCTTTGCCTCGTTTGGGTCGACCCCGAAAAAAGCCGACGCGTGAGGATGATTCGGCGGCGTGCCCTACGCCGCCTTCTGGCGAATCGGCAACACCACGCGAAATGTCGTGCCCCTGCCCAGTTCGCTGCTGACGGAGATATCCCCGCCGTGTTTCTTGATGATGCCGTAGGACAGTGACAATCCCAGTCCAGTCCCTTCGCCCACAGGCTTGGTGGTAAAGAACGGGTCGAAAATCTTCTGTAAGCTTTCAGGGGCAATTCCGCAGCCGTTATCGGCCACTTCCAGCCAGATATTCTCGCCTTCCACGCCGTTGCTGATGGTAATGGTGCCACGCTGGGGCCCCATGGCCTGGGCCGCATTGATCACCAGGTTCATCACTACCTGATTGAGCTGCGAGGCCAGGCATTCGATGTCCGGCAGGGGCGTGTAGTGCTTGACCACGTCGGCCTTGTACTTGAGTTCGCTGGCGACGATGTTCAGGGTCGAATCGATGCCTTGCTGCAGGTCAGCCAATTGCCAGGTCTGATCGTTATCCACGCGTGAGAAGTTCTTCAGGTCTTTGACGATCTGCACGACACGGCCAATCCCTTCCTTGGATTCGCGGATCAGGATCGGTATGTCTTCCTTGAGGAAATCCAGTTCCAGGTCGGTGCGCAAAACCTTTAGCTGATCCCGCTGTTCTGGCGCCGCGAGGTGTTCCTCACTGCGTTGATAGGCGTCGAGCATCTGTTGCAGCTGCGTGAAGTAGCTGTCGAGCGTGCTGAGGTTGGAGGAAATAAACCCCACCGGGTTGTTGATTTCATGGGCGACGCCGGCGGCGAGCTGCCCAAGGGAGGCGAGCTTTTCCGACTGCACCAGTTGGCTTTCCAGATGCTTGCGCTCGTTGATTTCCAATTGCAGCGCCTGGGTGCGTTCTTCAACCAGTTGTTCCAGCAGAGATGTTTGCAGCGACGCACGCCGGGCCATGTCCCATTTATTAGCCAGGGTATTGGCCATCTGTTGCACTTCAATATTGTCGAACGGTTTTTTCAGGATCAGCAAACGGTCATGGGCCTGCAGGCGCAACAGCAGGTCTTCCCAGGAGTAATCCGAGTACGCGGTGCACACCACCACTTGCAACTCGGGCGCGACCTGCCATAACGCCTCGATCGTCTTCGCGCCGTCCCAGCCTTGGGGCATGCGCATATCAACGAACGCCAGTGCATAAGGACGCTGCTGCGCCATGGCGCTGGTGAGCAAGCCCAGACCCTCTTCGCCGCCATAGGCCGAATGCAGTTCGAACGCCTGGGCCTGGGGCTTGGCCGCGTCACCAAACAGTGCCGACTCCATGTCATCCAGCGCCTGGTTGGGCGCAGTATCCGGCATCAGGATCTTGCGAAAATCCTCATGAATGGACGGTGTGTCATCGATCAGCAGGACGCGCCGGTTGGGAGGTTGGTTCATGAGCTGCTTCCGGCAAGGGTCAGGGGAATGGTCAAGGTGAATACCGCGCCGAGGCCCGGCCCGTCGCTGTGAGCACTGAGCTGGCCGTGCATTTGCACCGCGGCCAGGGCGCAGCTGTGCAGGCCGAAGCCATGACCTTCTTTGCGCGTGGTAAAACCATGGGTGAAGATCCGTGTCATGTTCTCGGGTGGTATGCCTTCGCCATCGTCCTTCACACTGATCTTCAAGGTATCTTCACCCTGGGCCTCGACCTTCAGCGTGATTTGCCGTGGCCTCTCGGAAAGGTTGGACATGGCGTACTTGGCGTTGCTGATCAGGTTGACCATGATCAGCAGCAGGCGATGCTTGTCGCCGAGGATCTGCGGTACCTGTGCGTATTCCTTGACCACAGTGACGTGGTGACGGCTCAGCGCGCCGGCGTTCATGCGCAGGGCATCGTCCATCAAGGCGCCGATATTGATCGGCTCCAGCAATGTGGCGGCGCCGGCATAGGATTGCTGGGTCGAGACGATGTCCTTGATGTGATCGATGCTTTTGCTCAGTTGCGCCAGCTCATCGCTCATGCCCTGTTGCTCCACGGCGATCGCTTCCACCAGTTGGTTGAGGTAGCCGGGCAGCAATTTGCCCTTTGCATCTTCGGTGAGAAAGGTGCCCAGGTCGCCCTGGTGTGCGTTGATCAATTGCATCGCTTTACCCAGGCCCAGCGCTTTGCTGCCGCGCAGTTTACGGCTGACCAGCTCGGCAGAAATATTCACGCTGTTGAGCACGTTGCCGACGTTGTGCAGCACGTTGGTGGCGATCTCTGCCATGCCTGCCTGGCGGGCGCTGTCCAGCAGTTCGCTCTGGGCATCCTTGAGTTGTTGGGTGCGCCGTTCTACCCGTTGCTCCAGGGTTTCGTTGGCCGATTGCAAGGCGCGATTGACGCGGTTGATCTCGGCGAAACTGCGCAGCAGACGCACCGCCAGGTAGAGCAACAGCACCACCAGCAGCGTCGAGAAGATCAGCAGGTAGCGATGATATTGATGGTCAACGAGGTCCGCGGTCTGCTGGTCCTGATTGAGGTGGGTGGTCAGGTCATCGAGGCGCTCGGCCACCGGCACGGCGGCAATGCGTTCGAGGAGGCTGTTGACCAGCGGCTGCTCGCGCAGGATCAGCGAAATATGGTTGCTGAGGATATCCACCGGCGCCTGGAACTCACTGGGCAGGCTCTGTTTGTTGATCGCCAGTTTGCCCAGGCCCACCAGGATATCGGCGGCGCGTTCATCGCTGGTGACCTGGGCAAACTCCAGGCTGCTGAGCAGCAGGTCGTAAGTGTCGGTGGCCACGCCTTGCAGTTGCAGCCGGCCTTGATCGTCAATCTGGTTGAATTGGGCTTGAATGTCGTCTTCGGCGGTCGGCAAAAACGCCAGCGAGTTGCGCAACACGGCGTTGTGGGACTTGAACTGATCCACCAGTCGGGCTTTTTCCTGGATGGCGGCCACATACGCTGCCTGGCTGGCTTGCCAACTCGGCAGGTCGGCAGGGTTGTGGTAGGTGTCGCGGCCTTGTAGTTCAGACCAGATACGGGTCATGTCCGAGAGGGGCGTGACCAGCGGATCGTAGTTGTGGGTAATCGCGATCCGGGCCTTGAGCACTTCACTGTCCCATTGGGCATTGAGTTGCTGAAGCTGGCGGATCAGGTCCCGGGACTGGGTATAAGTGGCTGTTTGGTCGCGGGAAGATTTGAGGTACAAAAACACCAGTGTAGAGGCCAATAACAAGGCTATCAGGCCCAGCAGCATCTGGCTGGCACGACGGCGCGAGAAACGTCTCATAGCGGCTTGCCCGCCCATTCGCCGGTCAAGGTTCTGAGAAACTGGATAATCAGCTCCTTGTCTTCCTGAGAAGGATTGCGCCCCAACTGATACTTGAACATCACGTCAACCGCCTCTTCAAGCGTCTTGGCCGAGGCGTCGTGGAAGTAAGGTGCGGTGACGGCCACATTGCGCAGGCTGGGCACCTTGAACACGTGGCGGTCCTCTTCATCGCCGGTCAGCAGGTAGCGGCCCAGGTCCGATTCGACCGGGTTGCCTCGTGCCTTGAAGTAATCGTCCATCACGCCGAATTTCTGCAACATATTGCCGCCGATATTCACGCCCTGATGGCAGGCAATACAGCCGTACTCCTTGAAACGCTGGTAGCCGTATTTTTCCTTGATCGTCAGTATCTCGGTGTTGCCCAGCAGGTACTGGTCGAACCGCGAGTTGGGCGTCAGCAGCGTGCGCTCGTAACTCGCCAGCGCATCCTGCACGTTAGCGGCACTGACGCCATCGGCATACACCTGCGCGAAGGCGCGCTGGTAATCAGGGTAGGCGGACAGGTTGTATTCCACAGCTTTCCAGTCGCTGCCCATTTCCACCGGGCTGATGACCGCGTGCTCGATCTGCGCTTGAAGGGTGTCGACCCGGCCATTCCAGAACTGCTTGAAGTTCAGGCTGGCGTTGAACACGGTGGGCGTATTGAGTGGCACCGGCTTGCCATCCAGGCCAAGGGAGAAAGATTTGTTGTCGGCGCCGCCGGTTTCCAGGTGATGGCAGCTGGCGCAGGACAAGCTGTTATTGGCCGATAAGCGCGGATCATTGAACAGCCGACGGCCCAGCTCAACCTTGGCCGGATCCTGTAGGGGAACACTCGGCAACGGCTTTAGGGCTTCGTCCAGCGGTGCGGCCGCGAGTACTGCGCCGGTGCACAGGCCCAACGCGAGCACAAGGCTGAATCGGGTAGTTGAAACGTTGCTCAAGCGAGCACTCCTTGCAGGCCTAGGGCTATGGATGGGGCATCAGTGTCGCGCAACCCACTTGCAGCAACTGCACGAAATCCTTGGGGGGCAAGGCCTTGCTGAAGAGAAAACCCTGGCCCTCTTCACACTTGTGGGCCTTGAGGAAATTGAGTTGCTCGACGGTTTCCACGCCTTCGGCAATGATGTTCAGCTCCAGGCTCTTGCCCATGCCGATGATAGCGCTGATCAGTTGTTCGTCCTGGTTATTTACGCT
Organism: Pseudomonas sp. P867; assembly: GCF_019891455.1. Lineage (NCBI taxonomy): Bacteria > Pseudomonadati > Pseudomonadota > Gammaproteobacteria > Pseudomonadales > Pseudomonadaceae > Pseudomonas > Pseudomonas sp. P867. The sequence continues at coordinate 491,149 of NZ_JAFLXB010000001.1, forward strand.
GAGGCCGCGCACGAAGGACTGGTCTATTTTCAGCACATCGATGGGAAAGCGCCGCAGGTAGCTCAGACTCGAATAGCCGGTGCCGAAATCGTCCAGCGCCAGACGCACGCCCATGGCCTTGATTCTGCGCAGGGTGTCTACGGTCTCGTCGACATTCTGCATCAGTACGCTTTCGGTGATTTCCAGCTCCAGCTGGGCGGGCGGCAGGCCGGTTTGCTTGAGGATGGCGGCCAGGTTGTCGACGAAGTCCCGTTGGCGAAAGTCGATCGCCGAGATGTTCACCGACATGCGCAGCGGCGCCAGGCCCAGATCCCGCCAGGCTTGGGCTTGCTCGCAGGCCTGGCGCAACACCCACTGGGTCAGGCGCACGATCAGCCCGCTGTCTTCGGCCACCGGAATGAACTGCGCCGGGCTGATCCAGCCTGACTGCGGTTCAAACCAGCGGGTCAACGCCTCGGCGCCGACGATCCGCCCGGACGCCAGATCCAGCTTGGGTTGGTAATGCAGGACGAACTCATGACGTTCCAGGGCCTGGCGCATCGCGCTCTCCAGGTTTTGCTGGTGCTGGGCGCGGCGGTTCATGTCTTCGGTGTAAAAGCTGAAGTCGTTGGGGCCACGTTCCTTGCTGGTGCGCATGGCGGTTTCGGCGTGCTTGATCAGTTGCACCGCATTGGTACTGTCATTGGGGTAAATGCTGATACCCAGGCTTGCGGTGACGTTCAGGTCGTGCCCCGCAATATGACGCGTTGCGCTGACGGCGCTGAGCAGTTTTTGCGCAATGTGTTGGGTTTGCTGAGGGTGTTGGATATCGTTGAGCAGGATCACGAACTCATCGGCGCCGTAGCGAAACGTTGAATCCGAAGCGCGTACCGTCGCCACCAGGCTGCGACTGACGTGCTGCAGCACTTCATCGCCCACCGGATAGCCGAGGGCGTTGTTGATGCGTTTGAAGCGGTCCAGCCCGATAAACATCACCGCCAGTTGCGAGTCATGCCGCCGGCCCAGGGCGATGGCCTGGGTCAGCCGGTCGCCGAGTAACGTGCTGTTGGGCAACTCGGTGAGGGCATCGTATTGCAACAGGTGCGAGACCTTGAGCAGTTCCTGCACGCGTTCCTCAATGATGCGTTCCAGGCCGAGCACCTTGTGGGCCACGTCCTGGGCCAGTTGCCATTTCCAGGTCAGTGCGCTGGCCATCTGGCGGATTTCCAAGGGGTCGAAAGGTTTTTTCAGGATCAGCAACTGATCGCTGTATTTCAGTCGCGCTTCGATGGCCTCAAAGGAATAGTCGGAGTAGGCGGTGCACAGGGCGATTTGCAGGTTGGGGTCGACGTTCCATAGCTGTTCGATGGTTTGCAGCCCGTCCCAGCCGGGCGGCATGCGCATGTCGATAAACACCATGGCGTAGGGGGCGTTGTCCGCCAGCGCCTTGTTCACCAGCGCCAGCGCTTCCTGACCCTGGTAGGCGGAATCCAGCTCGAACGCTTGGCGCAACGGTGCAGTGGTACCGAACAGGGTCGACTCCAGGGTGTCGAGGGAGGGCTTGCCGTCTTCATCGGCGCAGAGGATCTTGCGAAAGTCCTGATGGATCGAGGCGGTGTCATCGACGATGAGGATGCGACGGTTGGCCCGTTCACCTTGGGTGTTCATGGCGCGTCTGGCCTAGGCAAAAGATTTGATTGCATAGCGATTCCTTCCCTGGCTGGACTGCGTAGCTCGGTGCCAACTGGCAGTGACAGCATAGTCGAACTCCTTGATATCGACGGCCACTTGGCGTCAAATCAACAGCGCTGTGCGCCGGGAGCCGGTACGGCACGCCCCCGCGTCAATCTAGCTTAACTTCGTTCAATTTGAAGGCAGAGTCACCATGGATGAACAACTCGCTACGAAGTGTGCCGTTTTGCTGGTTGACGATGAGGAATCGATCCTCAATAGCCTGCGCCGCTTGCTGCGCGGCCAGCCTTACGAGGTGTTATTGGCCACCAGCGGCACCCAGGCGCTGGAGATCATGGCCAGTCGGCCCGTGGATTTGGTGATGAGCGATGCGCGTATGCCCGGTATGGACGGGGCCACGCTTCTGGCGCAGGTTCACCGCCTGTATCCCGCCACCGGCCGCATCCTGCTCACCGGTTACGCAGACCATGACACCATCATCAAGGCAATCAATGATGGGCAGATCCACCGCTACATCAGCAAGCCCTGGAATGACGCAGAGCTGATACTGGTGCTGCAGCAGTGCCTCGAACACCAGCGGCTCCAACACCTGACCCGCGAGCAGAACGAGCAGCTCAAAGCGCTCAACGCCACCCTGGAAAAACGCGTGACCGCGCGCACCGCCGAGTTGCAGCAGACCGCCGATATGCTCGACCTGGCCTATGACGAGCTCAAGCGCAGCTACGTGACCGGCACTGAAGTGTTTTCGCTGTTGGCCAACCTGCGTTTGCCCAAGAACAAGCAGACCAACCGCGCGTTGATCGAGCTGATCCGCGTGTGCTGTTCCGCCCAGTCCCTGGACGAAGCCAGCACCCGCGACCTGACCATGGCCGCCGCGCTGTACAACATCGGCAAGCTGAGCTGGAGCGACAGCATGATGGTGTCGCCGGCGGACAAGCTGCACAGCACCGACCGCGCGCAGTATCGCGAGTACCCGACGCAAAGCGAATCACTGTTGATGACCCTGGAGCCGATGAAGGATGCAGCGCGGATCATTCGTCATCATCAGGAACGGTGGGACGGCTCGGGGTTTCCCGACCACCTCAAGGGCGAGGCCATTCCGGCGGGGGCGCGGTTGTTGAAGCTGGCGGTGGATTTCATCGAGCTGCAAAAGGGCTTGATCCTGGAGCGGCACCTGAACAGCGACGAAGCGCTGCTGTATATCCGCAAATACGCCGGGCGTTTGTATGACCCGACGCTGGTGGAAGACTTTGTGCTGGCCTGCGCGGCTTTCCTCAGTGACGTGACCCTGGGCGACCCCACGGTCAAAGTCCTCACTACCCGCGAACTTGAAGCCGGGATGGTGCTGGCCCGCAACCTCAATGCCGACAACGGCATGTTGCTGCTCAACGCCGGCAAGGTGTTGAACCTGCCGCTGGTAGACAAGCTGATTGCCTTCGAAGCCATGGAGGGTGCCAAATACAGCATATTCATCAAACAACCGGACGAGACCTCGATTCCTTCATGAGCCATTCAACTATCCGCATCGCCGCCGCCGTCCTGATCGATAAAAACGGCCAAACCCTGCTGGTACGCAAGCGCGGCACCCGGGCCTTCATGCAGCCTGGCGGCAAGATCGACGCTGACGAAACCCCGCTCCAGGCGTTGGCTCGTGAGCTGCACGAAGAGCTGAACCTGCACATCAATCCGCAAGAAGCCGTGTACCTCGGCCAATTCTCGAGCCGGGCCGCAAACGAGCCGGGTTTTATGGTTCAGGCCGATATGTACCAGCTGCATATCGACGTGGCGGTCGAACCGGCGGCTGAAATAGAAGAAATATGCTGGATCGACCCCATGGGCGACGGTGGCCTGGAGTTGGCGCCGCTGACGCGTGAGTTCATCCTGCCGCATTATCGTGCTTCCTTGCTCAGTGCATGATGATTCGCCCGCTGCAGGCTAGCGATGCCCTGGCGTATCGGGCGTTGATGCTTGAGGCTTATGGCGCTTATCCCCAGGCGTTTACCTCCAGTGTTGCCGAGCGCGCCGCGATGCCCCTCAGCTGGTGGGAAAAACGCGTGAGCAGCGCGCTGGATCACCTGCTTGGCGCATTCGAGGGCGACCAATTGGCGGGTATCGTCGGCCTGGCGTTCGAACCGCGGGAGAAGGCGTGGCACAAGGCGACATTATTCGGCATGTATGTGAGCGCGGCTTATCAACAGCGAGGCTTGGGCCGGCAACTGGTAGAGGCCGCGCTGGAGGAGGCCCGCAGGCACCCGCGGCTGGAGCTGATCCAACTGACTGTCACTGCCGGGAATGAGGCAGCGTTTGCGCTGTACCAGCGTTGCGGCTTCATTCAGTACGGCTTGGAGCCGTTGGCGGTGCGGGTAGGTGAGGAGTATTTCGACAAGATCCACATGTGGCGTGAGTTAAAAGATCAGTGATATCCAATGTGGGAGGGGCGGTGCGACGGTTCGACTTGCCCCCGATGGCGGCCTCAGGGTTGGTTGGGATGCTGGATCAGACTGAGTACATATCCGTTATTTGGGTAACGGCTGCTATTGGTTCCGCTCTTACAGCGGGTCACTTTGGAAAAGAGCCCCAAAGTAACCAAAGGGCTCTTGCCCCACCACTCGGCACCTCGCCCAGGCTCGGTGTGCCCGTAATCCGCCAGGGATTAGGGGGGCCGCCGCCACGCGCCATCCATGGCGCGGGGCGGCTAAACCGGCATCCCTGCCGGTTTACCCCCCAAATCCCTGTCGAATTCCGGCCAGCGTGGTTTAACGGGGCGCCTGAGATCAAAAGCAGATCAAGAGCGGCTCGCTTCGCATCGTGGTTAGGGGGGCTGCGAAGTCGCTTAACGCACTGCGCTGACCCCATCCAGGGTGGAAAACGACGTGTCCTTGGCCGTCAGCAAGAAGTCGCGCATGTACGGCGCGTCCAACATGTCCGCCCGAATGCCCGCGTACAGCGTGGCGAACAGACCTTTCTCGCCCAGGCGCTTGGCCTTCACATACCCGCGTGAGCTGTACTCATGCAGCGCCCAGTGGGGCATACCGCAGACGCCTCGGCCGCTGGCCACCAGTTGCATCATCATCACCGTCAGCTCCGAGGTGCGTACCAGGGCGGGTTCCACGTCGGCCGGTTCCAGGAAGCGGGTGAAGATGTCCAGGCGGTCTCTTTCCACCGGGTAGGTGATCAGGGTTTCCGTCAGCAGATCTTCCGGCACGATGTATGACTTGTTCGCCAGCGGGTGCTGGTTGGCCACGGCCAACATGGCTTCGTAGGTGAACAGCGGCACATAGGTGATACCCGGCAGCTCCAGCGGGTCGGAAGTCACCACCAGGTCCAGGTCGCCACGGGCCAGGGCCGGCAGGGGGGCGAAGGCAAAGCCGGAGGCCAGGTCGAGCTCGACCTCCGGCCACGCATCGCGGAACTGGTCGATAGTGGGCATCAGCCACTGGAAGCAGCTGTGGCATTCGATGGCCATGTGCAGGCGCCCGGCGGTGCCGCCTGCCAGCCGTGCGATGTCGCGTTCGGCGCCACGCAGCAAGGGCAGGGTGGCGTCCGCCAGTTGCAGCAGACGCAGTCCTGCGCTGGTGAAGCGCACAGGCTTGGTCTTGCGCGCGAACAGCGGCATGCCCAGGCGCTCTTCCAGTTCCTTGAACTGGTGGGACAAGGCGGACTGTGTCAGGTGCAGGCGCTCGGCTGCCTCTACCAGGCTGTCGGCTTCACGCAGGGCATGCAGTGTTTTTAGATGACGGATTTCCAGCACTGTCGCCTCCATGAATAGTATTTGCGCACAATGATAATTCATTGAAAGCTCTTCATGTTGGCCGCCCACCTATTGGGCTTACTTCAGCGCCTGGAAGTGCATTCTGGCGAAGGGCTTTTCGATAGATCCACGCCAGATTTTAGTGTCTGCAAATGCCAGTCCCTCTGCTGCGGCTTGCCATTTCATTCCCAGGTAGCGTTGTTCAAAGCGCTTTAAATGCGCCTTGGGGAAACTGTCGAACGAGGACTGCAGCGCGTCATAGTGAAAGTGCGCGTACCAGATCGGTTGGTCAGCCTTAGCCTGCCGGTTCGAGTCGTAGATCTCGTATTCCTGCAGGTAGTCGTCTTTGCCGTCAGGGCGTTTGTCCCTGAGCTTTTTACGCGCGCCGATTTTTCGAATCACCACTCGGCCTTTACCGGCCAGATAGTCCAGGTAGCCTTCAGTCGGCGTTGGGCTTTCCAGGCTGCGTTGGATCCGTAAGGCTTCGCCTGCCTGTTCAAGCGCAGTTGCACGAGTGCGTAATTGATCGACAATCGGGTTGCCCGCGTCCAGGCTTTGCACGTTGTTGGCGCGAATCCTGAGTTGTTTGGCTTCGGTGACCAGCCTGTGTTCGAGGTTGATCGGCTCCATGGTTTTGTACCCTCGCACCTGCTTTTCAAAAGCATCCACTGCGTCCAGGCGGGTACGGGCATCCGCAAGCGTGGCGCGGCGGTCGGTGGGCAGCGCAGGCGGGGCGGCGGCAGGTTGGCTCTGGGTCGGGTTCAAACGGTAGGTGTTGCTGTCGCCAACCCTATCCCATACCTCAGTGGGATTGCCGTCGGCGTCGCTGATGATGAATTGTCGCGGTGATTGTTGCCCGGCGGGTTTTTCGGTGCCTATCAATAGTTGCCCGTCCTCGGTTTCAAAGGCCTTCCGAGTAGCGTTTGGATTGGGCTCGGAGGCGGGTTTCTTGATGGCCCGTTCGGCTTTTCGAATCAAGCGGTCAAGGTCTTTTTGCATGAGTTGGAAAAAGTTCGGATCGAAATGATCTGGTGACCTCTCGTTCCAGGCACTCAGATCACGTGAAAATTCTTCATAGACCTTGATGCAGTTCTGCAATATTCGATTGCGTTCGACCCGGCTGATATTGGCTTCGGGTAGGGTCATGTGCGCGGTTAGAGCGCGGCTGACGTTGTGCCTGGCCTGATTCACCGCAGTTTCCTGGTAGATCCAGTCAATGCCCACGGTTTGCTGTCGGCGGGTGATGGGGTGCAACAGTTGGCCGCTGCGCATACTGGTAATGCGCAGGTCGGTAAATTTCTGCTTCCAATGAGCCAGGTTGGCCGCGACCTCTGTGCGCGCCGCTCTGGCGGTAATGCGTTTGCTCCAGGTGCCCATGTCCTTCATCGAGCGCTCTATCACGTTAAGATCATCAAGTATGTTCAGGCGGCATTGCCTCACTTCATTGAGCAGTGTTTGAGTGATGGGGGAGGCTGGAGACAGGTTATCCAGTTGCTGGGTGATCGCGATGGATCGGTCAAGTGACGCCACGGAACGGTTGCTGGCATGGTGAATCAGGTGATTGAGTCGGTCCGACACAATGTGGGCTGTTTTACTCAGTTCTGCTGCATAGTTGAAGTCGGGTAGGCGGACTTGCTGTTGCTGGGCCAGTTCGAGCGACGTATACATCTTCTTGGCGCTTTCGATGTCCCTGGCCAGGTCGACATCCAGGGCTTTGCTGTCTGTTGTTCTTTGAGTGGACGTGGTTGAGGGGGTTGGATAGTCGCTTGCGTATTTTCTTAACTTTGCGGTGCTGGCATCGACTTGGGTCTTAAGGTTGTTGTATTGGGTTGTCACATCGTTACCGAGCGTAGCGCGCTGCGTATTGACCTCCAGCGCGGGTGCCGGGAGTTGCCGATTGACCGCCGGTGGAACGCTGCCCGGCTGGGCTTCCCCACGCCCTCTGCGCCGGCTGCCACCGCCATAAACGGTGTTGCGACCACCATGCAGCGCTCCGTAAGTGTCCCATTGCAGGGCAGGGTCCAGCTCAACGACCACACTGTCGTACCTGTTTCTGGCAATCAGGCGCATTTCTCCGGTGCCGGCGTCGTACCTGACTCTGTAATAACGCCCTTCACTGAAGATGAAGTAATCGCCGGACACGTTATGGCGCAAGGTGTGGCGATAGGGCCCGGTCAACACCGGTTGCAGGCTGCCGCTTGCAAGGGGGTCGGGGTGTTCGAAGCCAGCGAAGCGCTGGCGAGTGGTGGTGCCCTGGCGGCGTTTCAAGGATCGCCAGAAGCTTGGGCTTGGCGCCTGTTTGCCTTGGCGTGCTGCGGTCAGTTGGCGGGCGGTGCTGGCGCGTGCGCTGGGCACCGCGGCCATGGCCAGGGCATCCATGGCCGCATACAACAGGCTTTCGAACACCGAGGCCAGCAGGTCGATGCCATCGTCGATATCACCGCGCCGGAACGCAGCAACCGCCTGATGTAGGCTGATGCGAGCGTCTACCAGGGATACGGCGGTACCAACCACCGGGACAATACTCAGGGCAATTTTGATGCCGTTGAACACCTTGGCGCTTTGAAGATGGTACCTCTCATTGGCCAGATCATCGTTGGAGCGCGAATCATTACGATGGGCTTCGAGCAGGCGGCCCCTATGGGCATTCAACTGATGGACAGCCAGCGAAGTGGTGGCCGGCCAAGCAAAGCCTGCCTGGATCATCGCGTTTTGGTCTTTGTCGATGGCCTGGCCGATGCGGCTGATGTGTGCCCGTACGTCCCCCTTGATTGCACGGCCCGCGACATACTCCAACATGCTGTCGAGCCGGCACAGTTCAAACAGAGCAAGGCGCGCCTTTTCAAGGCTGGCATAACCGCGCAGGTAGCGTTGGTCGGGGGCGTCGGGTAGGTAGAGCACGATGCTCCCGCTGTTCTGTTCCTCAATGAATGTGATACCCGATAGTGTGATCGGGCTTTCCTGGTTTGTGTCCTTGCCGCCTATGCTCAGGTGGGCCGGCAACAGGCGGATGCGCTTGCCATCGACATCCCAGGCGCTCTGGGTATCGGCATCGATCGCTGTATTGAGGGTACTCAGTTCGTCGCTGTTGATATGGTTTTGCATGACCGCCAGCAGGCCTTGGGCCTTGAGCATCAGACGCAGGGGTTCGACCAGGCATTCGCGGCGGTACTGTTTTTGGAATGTAGACTCCTCCGGTGAACCATCGAAGGCCCTGATAATCCGCGTTTCATAGCGTTGCGCCAGATTGAGGTCCTTGACCATGGCCGCCAGATAGTGGCTGGTGACACCCGCCTTCAGGGTGTTGCCTTCGAGGGGATCATCGGCCGTCACTTCGACGCTCACGAACCCCAGGCGCAGACTTATATCAGAGCCGATGTTGAGTAAGGCCAGGGTATCCAGGGGCATCTTGCTGCGTTTAGCGCTGGGGACATCGATCATTTTGATTGGCGAGCCCGGCGCGGCACCGGCAACGATATCGCGCTTTTGCGCCACCGAGTCGGGCAGCTCCAGCTCCAGGGTAAAACCTTTTTTAATGCCGAAATCCTTGCGCAAGCGTGCATCCAGCTGTTGGCTGACAAACACGTCACGTGCTGGCAGCGAGCGTCCAAACAAGGCCTGTGAACGGGTCAGCGCGGGGATATAGGCGCTCAGCAGTTTCTTTAGGGTTTCGTGTTTTTCTGTGGACTGTAGGCGCATCCACGGTTGCATGTCGTTGGCCAGCACCTGGGCATTGTACTGCTCGATGAGTTGCAGGTACGCGGCCTCGCGTGCCGCGTTATCCGGGATCAGCAAGCTCGGCAGCGTTTGTGCACGCAGTCTTTCCAACTCACCGGCTAGCGTTGCGGCGTCTTCCGGGGCGGACCAGGTTTGGCGCAGTCTCGCGGCTTTTTCTTCGAAGGCGGTTTGTTGACTGCTCAGGCTGTACTCGAAGGGATCTTGGGCCAATGGCTTGAACTGCAGGGCCAGTACCTCATCTTGGGGATGGATGGCGAACAAAGCTTCTTCCAGCGCCTGTCGGGAGGCGAAGCGTTGCAAGCCGCCGTCGTTACCGGGCCAGTAGACGAAATGCGTGCCGCTGCCGGTGGTTGGGGTTTGCGGGTCCTGGGGGGGAAGCAAGACCAGCGGCCCGTTGAGTTCGGTGTGTGTCGGCTGGAGATCGCCGGGCCGCTTGACCGACAACACCAACGTCATGACGTCAGGCTCAGGCGTATCCAGGGCACTGGTGATCTGTAGCAGTTCGGCTTCGGTGATCTGGTCCAGGGCCCGCTGAATGTTCGCCTCGATCCGCAGCCCCTGCAGGCGCGCCTGGTAGAGCGCGGAGTAGTGGGTGTTGAGTGCGGCGAAATCCAAGTGTCTACGGTTCAGCATGGCGCGTGCCGCGTCTTCAGCGGCGCGTTGCTGCACTTTCAGGTTGTCCAGTTGCTGTTTGAACGATTGCCAGACTGGGCTCGTCGGCGTGTTGCTGCCGAACAGTTTTTCCAGGGCGCGGCGGTGCTGTCGTATCAGGACCTTGCGTTGGCTGGCCTGTATGCCGTTATGCAGCAGGCCGAACTGTGGCAGGTTACTGTCGACCTGTGCATCGACGGTCGTCCCCGGTTGGTCGGGCGCTTGCGCAAAGAGTGCCTGGGCCCGGCGCTGAACATCGCGTTGGTCAATATGCTGGCTGGCCTGGAAGGCATCGTGGAGCTTGACGTGGGCCAACGGCTTGATCGCGTCCTGGTATTGCTGGTTGGCCAACTGCTTGAGCCAAAGGTTGAGGCCGGCTTCCAGCGGGTTGTTGTTGATCTTGTACTCGATACTGGCCAGGGGATCGATGTCGCTGGCTGCGAACAATGTGGTTTGCCGGTCGAGCAACCAACGTTCCAGGTCCAGGCGCCGGCTAAAGGTATGCCAGGCAGGCGCCTGTGTCGGCAGGTACACCAGTTGGCTGACCGGTTGTTCTGTATCCAGGGTCAGGACCCAGGCGCCGGGCAGCGCGATGGCATTGGCCCCGGTGCGCTTGAGCAACAGCTGCTCGGCGCAGAATTTTGGCGCGTCGGCCGTGGGCGCTACCGGGTTGATCAGCGAGAACAACGGTGTGAGCACTTCGGGATGGATCTTTTTTTCGGCCAGCAAGTGTTCACCACTGGCTTCGAAGTGGATCCGGTAGAGTTCGATCGCCCGGTTGAGGCAGGTCAGAGGCGTATTGGGGGCCCGCTCCGTGCGCCAATAGCGCAACCAGTTGTCCTCGATCGCTTGCTCCAGATCCAGGGTTTTAAGCTCATCGAGCAGTTGGGCAACGGTGTGTTGCGCCAGGGGCGGTTGCGCCGGCAGGTAAAGCAGGTTGCATTCCGGTATTTGCGTCGTGTCCAGGTTTGGGTGTTGTTGCAGGTAGAGGCAGGCATCGGTCAGGCTGATCAGGCTGCGGCCGCGTTGTTCGGTAGCGGGGAATTGCAGCATCACGCGCTCGCCGTCCAGTTGCAGATCGGTTTGGAGCAGGCGGTTGATCGAACTGCGAACCGTCGGAATGCCGGCCATCAGCGTGAGCATATCGCGGCGGCAGTCTTGCCAGCGTTGGGTGGCGTCGACCAACAGGTCTTCGTCAATGCTCGGTAGCGGCAGTGGAGACCAGACGCCGAAATCGGTGGGGCCTGTAGTGTGGGTCATGGTTTCAATCCTTGAAGTAGGGCGTTGGAGCGCACAGGCCGCTACGTTGCGGACTGTGCTGAAGTGAACAAGCTTTATTCGCTGGCGACCCAAAGGGGACGGTGCTCACGAAAAAAGAGAGCCTCATTAACGTTGAGCAAGAGGAAGGTTGTGGCCTACATAGTTAGAGGCCGATGACCGCTCGGCGTCATTCATCAAATTGTCACGCAACTGTGGCAGCGCGCTTGAACAAACTTCATCAGACTCGCGCTCTACTGGGGTTCTGCGTTTCGGTGTTTTTCATGCGTGTGTTGCTTTTACTGGCCGCTCTGCTATTCGGCCTGCCGTCCTTTGCGGCTTCTCGATGTGATGTCAATGTCCCGACCCAAACCGTCGACCTGGAACAGGTGAGCATCGCCTACCAAAGTATCGGGCGGGCGTCGGACCCTGCCTTGCTGCTGGTGATGGGCCTGGGTGGGCAGTTGATCCATTGGCCGGATGAAGTGGTGGTCGCCCTGTGCGAGCAAGGGTTTCGGGTGATCCGTTACGACAACCGTGACGTCGGCCTGTCCACCTGGCGGCAAGCGCCGGCCAGTGCCAACCTGACCTTCGAGGTGCTGCGCTACAAGCTCGGTTTGCCGGTGGCTGCGCCGTATACATTGACCGACATGGCCGACGACGCGCTGGGCTTGATGGATGCGTTGCAGGTGCAGCAATTCCATGTCCTTGGCGCAAGCATGGGCGGCATGATCGCCCAGCACCTGGCGGCAATGGCGCCGCAGCGGGTGGAAAGCCTCACGTTGATCATGACCAGCTCCGGCGCCGAGGGCCTGCCCGCCCCGAACGCGGCGCTGGTGCAATTATTGTCACGGCGCAGCGCGCCCAATCGTGAGGTGGCCCTGGAGCAGCAAGCCGATTTGCTTGCGGCGCTGGGCAGCCCGAATGTGAAGGATGATCGTCAGGCGTTGCTACATCAGGCGGCGCTGTCCTACGACCGTGCGTTCAACCCCGAGGGCGTCAAGCGCCAGATCATGGCGATCCTCGCCGAGCCCAGCCGCGTGCCGTTGCTCAACCAACTGCGCGTGCCGACCCTGGTGGTGCACGGCACGGCCGATCCGTTGTTGCCGGTGATGCACGGCGTGCACCTGGCCGCGCATATCCAGGGTAGCCAGTTGAAACTGATACCCGGCTTGGCCCACCGTTTCCAGGAAGCGTTCAAGGCGCCGTTGCTGGCGGCGGTGTTGCCCTACCTGCAGTCTCATCGTGAAGATACCGCGCACTGGGCGCAGATCGACTTGGGTGAGCCTTCGAAGGTGTTGTGAAGTTGGTGTATCGTGCAACCTTTGCGGCGCATTCAAGCCAGCGAGGTTGCCTACCATGAGTACTCCCCTGAAAATCGATTTCGTCAGCGACGTGTCCTGCCCCTGGTGCATCATCGGCCTGCGCGGCCTGACCGAAGCCCTCGACCAGCTTGGTGCCGAGGTGCAGGCCGAGATTCATTTCCAGCCGTTCGAGCTGAACCCGAACATGCCCGCCGAAGGTCAGAACATCGTCGAGCACATCACTGAAAAATACGGCTCCACCGCCGAAGAATCCCAGGCCAACCGTGCGCGCATCCGCGACATGGGCGCAGCGTTGGGCTTCGCTTTTCGCACCGACGGCCAGAGCCGCATCTACAACACCTTCGATGCGCATCGCCTGTTGCATTGGGCCGGGTTGGAAGGCTTGCAGTACAACCTCAAGGAAGCACTCTTCAAGGCGTACTTCAGCGATGGCCAGGACCCGTCCGACCACGCGACCCTGGCGATCATTGCCGAAAGCGTCGGCCTGGACTTGAAGCGCGCCGCCGAAATTCTCGCCTCTGATGAATATGCCGCCGAAGTGCGCGAGCAGGAAAAACTGTGGATCACCCGCGGAGTGACCTCGGTGCCGACCATTGTGTTCAACGACCAGTACGCTGTCAGCGGCGGCCAGCCGGCTGAAGCCTTTGTGGGCGCGATTCGCCAGATCATTGCCGAAGCGCGATCCTGACGCCGCTCTAATGTGGGAGCTGGCTTGCCAGCTCCCACACTTGATACTCATTGTTTTCAAAAACGGCGCTCATCCAAACGCTGGCCCATCCCTTGCATTACCCCCCTAAAGCCCGGCCGGCCTGCGGTTGGGCGCTGCCATTAGGGGTGAAACACTACCTTGAATATACTTGACCTCGACCACAGCCTTACCGGCCAGGCACCCATTGCCCGACGGTTGGCCAACGGCCGGGCCACGCGTCTGGACCTGCTCGATCTGGGGCCGAAACTGCGCCTGTGGTCCACAGAAAAAACCTGGAAACGATTCACCGAACGCCTGGCCCAACGGCCTCGGCCCAGGGATGCGCGCCCGGAAATCCTGTTTGTCGGCTCCGGTGACTATCACCACCTTACGCCGGCCTTTTTGGCTGATTTGAAAGAGCCCGTCAGCCTGATCCACTTCGACAACCACCCCGACTGGGTACGCTTTGCGCCCAAGCGCCACTGTGGTTCTTGGGTCAACCGCGCACTGAAGATGCCGGCGATCAAGCGCATCGTCACCCTCGGCCCGTGCAGCGATGACCTGCATAACCCACAACTGCGTGGCGGCAACCTTGGCGCGCTCAAACGCGGGCAATTGCAGCTGTTTCCCTGGCAGCACCCGCCGTCGAAGGTCTGGGGTCGGGTCGGTGATGGAGCGGGTCACCAGCAGCAGGAAAACCACCTGCACTGGCGCAACCTGGCAGAGCTCGATTGGGCGAAATTCCTCGACCAGATGATCGCCAGCCTGCCCACCGAAGCGATCTGGATCACCATCGACAAGGATGTGCTGGCCAGCGAAGACGCCGCCACCAATTGGGATCAGGGCGGTATGCGCCTGACCCATCTGCTCCAGGCCCTGCGGGCGTTGGCGGCGCACAAACGCATCATTGGCATCGACGTGTGCGGTGAGTTCGCCACGCCGGAGTTCAGCAACGCGTTCAAGCGCTGGGAAGCCAAGTCCGACCAGCCGCCGCCGCAGCGCTGGAGCGTGCAAGATTTGCAGCGCAATGCCGCGACCAATGAGGCCTTGATCAACCTGTTTGAGGAGCTGTTCCCGTGACCCTGACCGTGGTGTTGCTGCTGGCGTTTTCCATTGTTCTCGATGTGATTGGCCAGCTGTGTTTCAAACTGGGCGTGGACCGCTTACCGCAACTCGATGGCGGGTTCAGCCTGCGCGCATTCTGGGGCCAGGTGTTCAATGCACCGTTGCTCTGGGCCGGTGTGGGCGCCTATGTCATCGAGTTTTTCGTCTGGCTCGAAGCCCTGTCCCGTGCGCCATTGAGTCTGCTGTTTCCGTTGGCGGCTTTGGCCTATTGCCTGGTGGTTCTGGCGGGCAGGGTGGTGCTCAAGGAAAGGGTCAGCCCAAGGCGTTGGTTGGGCACGCTGGTGATTACCTTGGGTGTGATGTTGGTCGCGATTGCGGGGAGCCAGGCATGACGACGCAGACAGTCGATAGCGGTTGGTTACATGGGCGCCTGGGCACCCTGGTGCTGTGGGCGCTGCTGATTGCCACCGAAAGCGCCGGGCAATTGTTTACCAAGGTGGCCGGTGATCAATTGGGGCAGATGGATTTCACTTGGCAGTGGCTGGCCGACGTGGCGCGTAACCCGGGGATCCTGGCGGCGATTGCCAGTTACCTGGGGGCGTTTTTTGTGTGGATGCTGATCTTGCGGCGCAGCAGTTTGTCGCTGGCGTTTCCCCTGAGTTCACTGGTGTTTGTGGCGGTGCTGCTGGGGTCGTGGTTGGGGTTGGGTGAGCACATCAGCCTGTTGCATTGGGTGGGGGTGGGGGTGATTATCGGTGGTATCGCGCTTTTGGCTGAGGGCGAAGAGCACTGAAAACTGTGCTGCGAATCACAGGCAAAATGTGGGAGGGGCGGTGCGACGATTCGACTTGCCCCTCCCACATTTTGGATGTGCTTACTTAAGGCAGAACTGCATCGGGTTCTAATCGAAGGTGTAGCTGATCGCCGTCTGCACCTGCCCCTGATTCACCTCGCCGGCCTGCTTGACGATGCTGCTTCGGGCCGCCGAGCCAACCAGATGCACCCAGCTTGCGCTGGTCAGCAGCGACCAGTGGGGCGCCAGGGGAAAGGCGAAGCTTTGGCTCAACGTCACGTTCTGGAAGCCGCCGCTGGCGTTGTAGGGCCGAAAGCCGGTGGCGGCGGCTTCGTTGTTGTCTACGCCAAAGAAGGTATTGGCCTGGCGTGCATCGGCAAAATGCGCCACCAGCCCACTGCTGCCGATAATCCCGCCGCCCAACGGGTAGCCCAGTTCGCCGCCGATCTTACCCAGGGTGCCGCTCTGGGAATGCCCGCCGCCCACGGCCTGGCCCAGTTGCGCGTAGACCCGCCAGAAGTTGGCCGGGGCGTACTGGATGAAACCGCCGACCTCAGCCATGTCCGACACATTGCGCAAGCCCTGCAACTCACCGTTGGAGGTACGCCCTGCCAGGTAATTGATATAGGGGCCGGCGGTGATGCCGTGGGTGTTCAGCGCGCTCCAGGTCAGGCCGTCGTCGGTGCTCAGGCTGACGTCGCCCCAATCCAGGTCCAGGTAGGGCACGGGTCGGGTTTCGTAGCGGCTGCCGGTGGGGTCATGGGGCTGATAGCTCAGGCCCGCGCCCACGTCGCCGCTGATGCCGTCTGCCCAGGCGGCACTGGAGCAGCCCCATAGGCCGAGCAAACCTGCGAATACGGCAGAAGTGATGTTGGTCATGGTGTACGTTCCTGAGGTGACAGGCGCGCATGAACGCGCAAACCCTCGCGCCTGCGCAAGCACTCATGTTGTTTGTAGCAAGCTACAAAAATTGTAGCTTGCAGCACGTCTATCACTGCGACTCTGCCGGCAAACCCCCAGCCCCACTGGGTTTTGACTAGTTGGCACACTCCCTGCTCTATCCCTGTTGCAAGCGCATACAGCGCGCTCTCTCAGGTACAGGTAGATGATCCACTGGCATATCGTGTGTGACTTCGATGGGACCATTACCCCCACGGATGTCATCGACAACGTCCTCCAACGCTTCGCCGGCCCCGAGTGGGAAACCATTGAACAGCAATGGCTGGACGGGCATATCGGTTCACGCGAATGCCTGAGCCGCCAACTGGCGCTGATCAAGGCCACCCCAAGCGAACTGCTGGCGTATTTCGACAGCGTCGAGATCGACCCGGACTTCCCGGATTTCGTTGATCACGTCATGGACCTGGGCGCCTCTATCGAGGTGGTCAGCGACGGCATCGAGCAGGGCATCGCGCGCATCCTGTCGCGCAATTACGTGACCTTGTTGCCGATCCTCGCCAACCGCCTGCGCCAGGTCGACCAGAACAGCTGGCGTATCGACTTCCCCTACGCCAGCGATGCTTGCCGCGCCGCTTCCGGCAACTGCAAGTGCAAATCCACCCCGCGCAACAAGCGCGTACTGGTGATAGGTGACGGCAAGTCCGACATGTGCGTGGCTTCCACCGCCGACTTCGTGTTCGCCAAGGGCAGCCTCGCCGAGTACTGCGTCGCCAACCAGATTCCTCACGCGCGCTTCGACACCTTTGCGCAAGTGACCGCACTGCTGGCCAAGCTGCCCCAAGGCATCGCCGCCAACGCCACCACCTTCAACACCTCTTCTGACACTCAGGAACTCTTCCATCATGTCTGATATCCGTATCGCTACCGCCGAAGACCAGATCCTTCTGGATAAAGAAGCCAAGTATTGCTCCTACGGCGACACCGTTCACTACATCGAGCCTCCGCGTATTTTCAGCCGTTGCGAAGGCTCCTACGTGTGGGACACCGAAGACCAGGCTTACCTCGACCTGCAAATGTGGTACTCGGCGGTCAACTTCGGCTACGCCAACCCGCGTCTGAACAATGCGCTGAAACAACAGATCGACACCCTGCCGCAAATTGCCAGCCAGTACCTGCACAAAGGCAAGATCGAGCTCTCGGAAATGATCGCGGTCGATGCCAAGAAGAAGTTCGGTCTCGACGGCCGCGTGCACTTCAACGTCGGCGGTTCGCAGTCCATCGAAGACTCGTTGAAGGTGGTACGCAACGCCAGCAACGGCAAAAGCCTGATGTTCGCCTTTGAAGGCGGCTACCACGGCCGCACCCTCGGCGCCTCGTCGATCACCTCCAGCTTCCGCTATCGTCGTCGCTACGGCCACTTTGGTGAACGCGCCAACTTCATCCCATTCCCTTACCACTTCCGTGGCCCGAAGGGCATGACCAAGGAAGAATATGGCAGCCATTGCGTGCAGCAGTTCGCCCGTTTGTTCGAGACCGAATACAACGGCGTCTGGGACCCCAAAACCAACCAGTGCGAATACGCAGCTTTCTATGTCGAGCCGATCCAGGGCACCGGCGGCTACGTGATCCCACCGATGAACTTCTACCGCGAGCTCAAGCACGTCCTGGACCAGCACGGCATCCTGATGGTGTCCGACGAAATCCAGATGGGCTTCTACCGCACCGGCAAGCTCTGGTCGATCGAGCACTTCGATGTGCAGCCGGACGTGATCGTGTTCGGCAAGGCCCTGACCAATGGCCTCAACCCATTGGGCGGTATCTGGGCCCGTGAAGAGTTGATCAACCCGAAGGTGTTCCCGCCAGGTTCGACTCACTCCACCTTCGCCTCCAACCCGTTGGGCACCGCCGTCGGCCTGGAAATGTTCAAGATGACCAACGAAGTCGATTACGGCGCGATGGTCATGGCCAAGGGCAAGTTCTTCCTGGAAGGCTTGCAGGACCTGCAAAAACGCTTCCCGATCATCGGCGATGTCGACGGCCTGGGCCTGGCGCTGCGCTGCGAAATCTGCGGCCCGGACGGCTTCACCCCAGACAAGGCGACCCTGGACTACATGGTCGAGGAAGGCATGAAAGGCGACATGGTGGTGGACGGCCAGAAGCTGGGTCTGATCCTCGACGTGGGCGGTTACTACAAGAACGTGATCACCCTGGCACCGTCCCTGGAAATCAGCTACCCGGAAATCGAATTGGGTCTCAAGCTGCTTGAGCAACTGCTGGTGCGAGCGACCAATCGGTGAATGCGCAAGGGATCGACCTCGGTGAAGGTACCGCCGGCTTCGTTCTCGGTGAAGGTCCGGTCGGGATCCTGTTGATCCACGGCCTGACCGGCACACCGACCGAGTTGCGCCAGGTCGCCAAGGGCCTGGCCAAGACAGGCAATTGCACGGTGTATGTGCCCACGTTGGCCGGGCACTGCGGCGATAACAGCGACTTGCAGGCTACCGGCTGGCGTGACTGGTACGAAGGCGTACGCAAGACCTTCCTGCAGGTCAAGCAACGCCACGGGCAGGTGTTTGTCGGCGGCTTGTCCATGGGCGCGGTGATGTCCATGTATGTGGCCGCCGAACACCCAGGCCAGGTCGCCGGGCTGCTGATGTACTCCACCACCCTGAAGTACGACGGCTGGAGCATCAACAAGCTGGCGTTCCTCACGCCGTTGCTGATGAAGATTCCATTCGGCGTGCACGTTTGCAGCTTCGAAGAAAAGCCGCCCTACGGCATCAAGAATGAGCGCCTGCGGGCCATCGTCGAGCGACAGATGAAGGAAGGCGAAAGCAGCGAGGCCGGTTTACTGACCATGGAAGGCATTACCGTGCGCGAATTGCACCGCATGAACGCGGTGGTCAAAAAGCGCATGCCCGACATCAAGGTGCCGGCGCTGGTGCTGCATTCGATCGAAGACGACATCACCAGCCGCTGGAACGCCGACTACGTGGAACGCCACCTCGGCGGCCCGGTGACCAAGATTTTGCTGGATAACTGCTACCACATGATCACGGTCGACCTGCAATACCGACGGGTGATCGAGTTGAGTGCCGAGTTTGTCGAGCAGCACACAGCCTTCAGGTCAACGCCGGTCAAGGTGGGCGCTGGCTTGCCAGCCATGGCATCACTGCGGTCTGCCTGACGCACCGAGGCCAGCTCTCACATTTGATCGGCGTTCGCCATAGAAATAAGGGCAATCTGTGATAACCACCCAAGCCTTCCCGACCATCCGGGCGATCCAGCGCGATGCCTGGAATGATTGTTTTCCCGGTGCCCTGGAGGATTGGGACTATTACCTGGCTGTAGAAAACGCCGCTATCGATGATTTTCAGTGGCGTTACCTGGCGGTCTACGAAGATGAAACGTTAGTGGCTGTGGCTGCTGCGTTCATTACCCATTATCGCCTAGACACCACGGTGTCGGGGGCGGGCAAGCGCGTGACCGAACGCCTGGCTCGCCTGTGGCCGCAGGCTTTGCAATTGGCGCTGTACGCCATTGGTTCGCCGGTGGCTGAGCGTTGTGATGCGGGGGTCGCCAGCCATGTGCCCGAGGCCCGCCGCGCGTTGTTGTTGCGCCAGTTACTGGCGGCTGCGCGTCGGGATGCCGACCATTTCGGTATTGGGCTGGTGGCGGTCAAGGACGCGCCGACCAACGACCCGCATTGGGCCGACAGTTGTCGTGCGGCCGGCTTTCAGACCATGCCGAGCTTGCCGACCGGGGTGTTGCCGTTGCCCTATGGGTCGGTGGATGCGTACCTGGGCTCGCTGGGCAAATCCACGCGCAAGGACCTGCGTCGCAAGCTACGGGCACCCGGGCCGCGCATCGAGTGGCGGCACAACGTCGATGATGTGCTGCCCCAGATCATGCGCCTGTACGAGGCCACGCTTGCGCGCGCAGATCTACAGTTCGAGCGCCTGCCTGCCGCTTACTTCACCGGCGTGCTTGAACACCTTCACGAACGGGCGGTCTGTGTTCTTTACTGGGTGGACGAACGCCTGGTGGCGTTCAACCTGATCCTGCTGGATGAGCAGCGGCTGGTGGATAAGTTCTTTGGCCACGACATCGAATTCAGCCGTGAGTACAACCTGTACTTTCGCAGTTGGCTGACCAATGTCGACTATTGTATTGAGCACAATATCCCGGTGTACGAGTGCGGCCAGGCCGGGTATGCCAGTAAACTGCGGCTGGGGTGCGAGTTCGAGGGCAACAGCCTGTTCTTCCGCCACCGCAACCGGCTGGTCAACGGCCTGCTCAAGCTTGTAAAACTGTTTATTCGACCGGATCGTTCCGACCCTGCCATGGCTGCTGCGATAAGCGAAACCTGATGATCACCAAGACCCGCCAGAAAGCCCGCCCCTTTGCCATTTCGCGTTGGAGCGTCCAGCGCAAGCTGGTGCTGGCGTTCTGGCTGGTCAGCGTTATTCCGACCATGATTGCCGCTGAGCTGGCCGCCACCACGCTGTCGCAGATTTTCGACAGCAACGTGCGTATCTGGCTGCAAGAATCGACCAAGATCGTCAAGGATGAGATCGGTGACATCCTTCATGACAACGCGCGCATGGCCAAGCTGTTCTTGCGCTATACCAGCCCACCGTCGTCCAAACAGGCGGCCAAGCATGACCGGCTGACCGCCGACATTGCCGATGCCACCGATATCGACGTGGTCGCGCTGATTCGCACCAGCGACCACAAAGTGGTGTTCAGCACAGCCGCCGATGACATCGTCAGGCAGATCAACCTGACCAGCAATGCCGTGCTGCAGACCGTGCAAGTCGCGGGGGTGAGCACGGGGCTGGTGGTGTCAACCTTCGAGACCAGCCGCGATGGCGTTGATTACCTGTTGTTGGTGGCGACCTACCTGGACAGCAGTTTCCTCACCAGCGTGGCCGATGTGCACTCCCTGGACCTGCGTTTGTACCTGGCCAACCCGGCGGGTTTTTCCGAGATATTTTCCACCCAGCGTTTCGAGAATCACCCTTCGCGCATCCCGAAGAACGTCGAGGCCGCGCTGCGCAGCACCAAGCAGCCCAGCGAGCAATTCACTAACCAGTACAGCGGTTTGTACTGGCCGATCTTCAATGATGCCGGCGAACTGCAAGGCGTTATATTCAGCGGCCTGTTGCGTCACACCAGCCTGGTAGGGCTGGTGAACCAGAGCAACCTGTTCGTTCTGATCTTCCTGCTCAGCTCGGCGCTGTCACTGGCGGCCGGGGTGCTGGTGTCGCAGCGCCTGACCAAACCGCTGCGCGACTTGTCCCAAGGTGTGAACGCGGTGATTTCCGGTAGTTACGCGCATCGCGTGGTGGTCAGTGGCGGTGATGAACTGGCGCAGTTGAGCAGCACCTTCAACCACATGACCGAGCGCCTCGGCGAACTGCACCACCTGGAAGCCCAACTGCGTCGGCGTGATCGGCTGCATGCCCTGGGTGAAGTCGCCATGGGCCTGGCCCATGAAATCCGCAACCCGCTGGGCATCATCAAGACCGCCACCCAATTGTTGCACCGGCGGGCCGACCTCGCGGAAACCGATAAGCGTCACCTGGAGTATGTCATCAGCGAGGTCAGCCGCATCAACGAGCTGATTACCGAGTTTCTCGATTTCGCCAAACCCAATCCACCGATACGCGTGCTGCAGCCGGCACGTGCCCTGGTGGAAGAAATCCTCGGTTTCTGCGGCCCGGAGCTGAGCACTCACAATATTGATGCACAGATTGACGATCAGGCGCCCGACGCCACGATCTATGCCGATGCCAAGCAGCTCAAGCAGGCTTGCCTCAATCTGATACTCAACGCCATCGACGCGATGCCCGAAGGCGGGCGCCTGATCCTGGGCATCCGCAACGTGGGCGACAACACGGTGATCAGCATCGCTGATACGGGCCAGGGTATCCCGGCGGATATGGTCGAGCGTATCTTCACGCCGTTTGTCACCACCAAGGCATCGGGCACCGGACTGGGCCTGGCCAAAGTCTATTCGATCATGGAAAGTCACGACGGCAGCATCGAATGCGCCAGTGAGAAAGATGCCGGCGCCACCTTCAGCCTGTACATTCCGGCTAACGGTGAAGATGACGGCGAGGATGAGGACGGGCATGACGCATAACGTATTGGTGGTGGACGACGAGCCCAAGCTCTGTGATTTGCTGACCCAGGCCCTGAGCCAGAACGGTATCCAGGTGTTCAGCGCGGGCAACGGCCTGCATGCGCTCAAGGTGCTGGGCGAGGAGGACATCGACCTGGTGATCAGCGACTGGCGTATGCCGGGCATGGACGGGCCGGCATTGCTGGCCGAGATCAAGGTGCGCTATCCACAGGTGCCGGTGATTGTGATGACCGCCTACAGCACGGTAAAAAATGCCGTGCAGTCGATGCGCAACGGTGCCTATGACTACATCGCCAAGCCGTTCGATATCGACGAGCTGGACATCACCGTGGCCAAGGCCCTGCAATTTCGCGACATCATGCGCGATAACGCGCGGATGCGCGCCGAGCTGGATGAACATGCGCAGTTCGACAGCCTGGTGGGCGACAGCCCGGCGTTTCGCAAGGTGCTGCAAGCCGTAGATTCGGTGCGTGACAGCAGCGCAACCATCCTGCTGACCGGCGAAAGCGGCACCGGCAAGGAAATGGTCGCCCGCGCCATCCACAAGCATGGCAGCCGCGCCGACAAACCTTTTGTAGCCGTCAATTGCGCGGCGATTCCCGAAGGTTTGCTGGAAAGCGAGATGTTCGGCCATCGCAAAGGCGCCTTCACCGGCGCTGTGGCCGACCGGGTAGGGCGCTTCATGCAGGCCGACAAGGGCACGTTGTTCCTCGATGAAGTGGGGGATATGCCCCTGGCGTTGCAGGCCAAGATTTTGCGCGCCTTGCAAGAGCGGGTCATCGAGCCGGTGGGCGACCCACGCGAGCGCAAGGTGGATGTGCGGGTCATTGCCGCCACCAACAAGAACCTGCTGGACGCAGTGGCGAACAAAGAGTTTCGCGAAGACCTTTACTACCGCCTCAATGTCTTCCCGATTCCATTGCCGGCCCTGCGTGAGCGCGTGGAAGATATCGCGCCCCTGGCCCGGCATTTCGCCCAGACCTTGAGCGCCACCGCCGGTAAGCGCATTACCGGCTTCAGCCCCGAGGCATTGCAGGCGATGGCGGCGTATCACTGGCCGGGCAATATCCGCGAGCTGCAAAACTGCGTGGAGCGCGCAACCATCGTGGCAGCGTCGCCGGTGATCGAGGATATTGATTTGCCGGGTTATCTGTTTGCTTCAAAACCGAGCGAGGGCGATGTGACGGCGATCCTCAGCGACGGCCCGGGCGTGCCGCAGGATCTGGATGCGGCGCTGGCCGAGGTGGAGAAAGCCTACATTCTGGCGGCGTTGCAGGAGAGCAACGGGGTGCAGGCCGCGGCGGCGCAGCGGATCGGGATTTCCGAGCGCAGTTTCTGGTATCGCCTGAAAAAACTCGGGATTCAAGTCGACAAAATCGTCCGCTGACACACGGCGGGCAAAAAATGTGGGAGGGGGCTTTCTCCCACATTTTTGACCGAGTTGAGTCAGGAGTGGAGGCGAACCCAGATGCTGACCAGGATCGTCGCGGCCATCAACCAGGCCACGGCAGCCACTGCCAGTGATGCCTCCAGCCGCATCCGATCGACCATCACATACAAGGTCGCCAGGTACACGAAGTACGGAATGATCGACCACATCCCGAACACGATGGTGGTCTTCAAATCCTCCACCGAACGCCCTTTGCCGACGATGTAGTGGGCGATCAGCGCGAAGGTCGGAAACAGTGGCACCAAGCCTGCGATGTAATAGTTTTTGGTCTTGGCCAGTGCCGCCAGGATCAGCACCACCGCCGCGCCAAGTGCGGCCTTCAAGAACAGATCCATCAGTGGCTCAACCCGTATTTCTTGACCTTGTCGAACAGCGTGGTCTTGGCCATGCCCAATTCCTGGCTGGCCTGGGTCAGGTTGCCGCCGCTACGCTGCAGGGCGTCCACCAGCAGGTTGCGCTCAAAGGCTTCTACCGCTTCGGTAAAGGCCAGGCCATGGTTGCCGCTGCTGGCGCCGCTTTTCTTGAAGGCGGGCAGCCCCAGGGCAAAACGTTCGGCGACGTTGCGCAGTTCACGCACGTTGCCCGGCCAGTCGTGGCTCATCAGGCTCGACAAGGTCTGGTTGTCCAGCTCCGGCACCGCCCGGTCGAAGCGCAGCGACGATTGCTGCAGGAAGTGTTCGAACAGTTGCAGGATGTCTTCGCGCCGCTCGCGCAAAGGCGGCAGTTCCAGGGTGACCACGTTGAGGCGGTAGTACAGGTCGCTGCGGAACTGGTTGGCGCGGCTCAGTTCGTCGAGGTCGGACTTGGTGGCAGCGATTACCCGGCAATCCACTGCCACGCTCTGGTTCGAACCCAGGCGCTCCAGGGTGCGTTCCTGCAGCACCCGCAGCAGTTTGATCTGCAGGTTGATCGGCATACTTTCCACTTCATCGAGGAACAGCGTGCCTTGGTGGGCGTGTTCGATCTTGCCGATGCGGCGTTTGCCGGCGCCGGTGAAGGCATTGGCCTCGTGGCCGAAAATTTCGCTTTCGAACAGGTTTTCCGGCAGGCCCCCGCAGTTCAAGGCGACGAACTGATGGGAGTGGCGTCGGCTGAAATCATGCAGGCAACGGGCAACCAGCTCCTTGCCAGTGCCAGTCTCACCTTCGATCAGCACGTTGGCCGACGTGTCGGCGACGTTGGCGATCAGCTCGCGCAGGTTCTGCATCGCCGGCGAGCGGCCAATGATGCGGCCTTCCAGCGAATCACGCTCGGCCAACTGGCGGCGCAGTGACCAGACCTCTCGCGCCAGCCCACGCTGCTCCAGGGCGCGACGGGCAACATCGACCAGGCGCTCGGGAGAGAAGGGTTTTTCCATGAAATCGTAGGCGCCGTTGCGCATGGCGCCGACGGCCATGGAAATATCGCCATGCCCGGTAATCAGGACCACCGGCAGGCTTTTATCCAACGCCTTGAGGCGGGTCAGCAGCTCCAGACCATCGATGCCCGGCAGGCGAATATCGCTGATGACGATGCCGGCAAAGTTTTCGCCGATACGTTTGAGCGCTTCTTCGGCGCTGCCCACGCCGACGCTGTGGATGTCTTCCAGCGCCAGGGCCTGTTGGCAACCGAGCAGCACGTGGGGATCATCTTCGACGATCAGCACGGTCAGTTCTTGGGGATCAGTATTCATGTCGACTCAACTTTTTTAGCGCCCGCCAGCGGCAGGTTAAGGACAAAGGCAGTACCACCACCGGCCGGGTGTTCCACGGCCAGGCTGCCACCGGTCGCGGCTGCGAGGCTCGCGGACAGGGTCAGGCCCAGGCCCAGGCCTTGTTCGCCGGGCTTGGTGGTGAAGAAGGGTTCGAACAAATGCTTGCGTGCCTCAGGGGCGATGCCGTGACCATTGTCGCGTACCAGCAGGCGGTATTTGCCCTCGGTACTCTGGCCCTCCAACCACAATTGCGGCGCCGGTTGCGTCTGCATCGCGTCCAGAGCATTACCGATCAGGTTGACCAGAATCTGTTCCAGGCGTGTCTGGTCGATCTGCAACTGGGCGGGTGCGAAGTCGCGGTGCAAGGTCAGTGGCAAACCGTCCAGGCGTGCGCCCAGCACCTGGAACGCAGCGTCCACGGCCTTGCCCAGGCTGGCTTCGCCCTGGTCATCGCCGCGCCGGGCGAACGAGCGCAGGCTGGCGGTGATACGGCCCATGCGGTCGATCAGTTCGTTGATGGTCTTGAGGTTGGTGCTGGCGGTGTCCAGGGCGCCGCGCTCAAGGAAGCGCACGGTATTGCCGGACAGGGTGCGCAGCGCGGCCAGCGGCTGGTTCAACTCGTGGGCGATGCTGGTGGACATCTGGCCGATGGCGGCGAGTTTGCCGGCCTGCACCAGTTCGTCCTGGGCGCGGCGCAGGGTCTCTTCGGCCTGGCGCCGTTCGCGGATCTGGCCCTTGAGCCGTTCGTTACTGGCGCGCAGGTCGGCGGTGCGTTCGGCGATCCGCCGCTCCAGTTGGCTGTTGGCTTCCTGCAGGGCTTCCCGAGCGGCGAGGCGGGTGGCGATGACCTTGCGTCGCTCGTTCCAGGCAATCAGCAGGAAGGCGACAAGGCCGAAGGCAACTGCCACCAGGATGCCCTGATTGATCGCGGCACGGCGCAGATCATTGAGCGGGGTGAGCAGGGTGAAATTCCACGGCGTGTCGTTGAGCGGTCGGGTTTGCGCCAGGTAGCTGACGGCGTGCTGGTCGTTGACCACTTCCGAATTGGCCGGGAAGGTCAGTTTCTCGGTGCCTTCGTTCAGGCGCTCGCGGGCCAGGGGTTGCAGTTCATTGAGCGTCGCCCAGTAATATTGCAGGCTGTGGGCCAGGCGATCCTTGGTGTCATCGCTCAGCGGGCGTACAGCCTTGAGGCGGCGCGCCGGGTCACTGGACAGAATGATGATGCCGTTCTCGTCGCTCACGAACGCCTCGAGACGGGCGCGCTGCCAGCGTTCTTCGAGGGCTTCGAGGCGCACCTTGACCACGGCGACGCCGATGATCTTGCCGTGCTCTTCCAGGCCATGGGCCAGGTAATAGCCGGGTTCGCCGTTGGTGCTGCCGATACCGTAGAAACGGCCGGGCTGGCCGCGTACGGCATTCTGGAAATAGGCGCGAAAAGACAGGTCCTCACCCTGGTAACTGTCGGCATCGCGCCAGTTACTGGTGGCCAGCACGCGGCCGGTGGTGTCCATCACGTAGATGGCGCGGCTGCGACTGCGACGATTCAGGCCCTCAAGGTAGTCGTTGACCGTTTTGCGGGTTTCCTGGTTCGGCTCGGCCAGCAATTGCGACACGCTGGACTCCAGCTCCAGCAGGCTGGGCAGGTAGGTGTATTTGCTCAGTTCACTTTCGACGGTGCGGGCGTGCAACTCCAACTGGCGTTCGCCGTTGTCGCTGAGGGTGCGGATGCCATAGTACTCGCTGACCCAAAAGCCGATATAACCCAGGCCGATCATCAGGGCGATGATCAACGGCGGAAGGAACAGTTGGCGTATCAGACGAGGCTTCACGGCAAGTGATGGCGGCGCGGCGCGATATTGATTGGGGTCGCATTTCATCACAGATGCCTTGGGTCAACCAGAGCTGCCAGCCTGTGCGATCCAGTGTGGGAGGGGGCTTGCCCCCGATAGCAGTGTGTCAGTCGATACATCTGTCACTGATCCACCGCTATCGGGGGCAAGCCCCCTCCCACATTGGCCATATTCCTACAGTGGGAGCTGTTTAGTACTTAGTGCTGCAGGATTTTCTCAAGGAAGTGCTGTGCGCGTTCGGAGCGTGCGCTGATGTCGCCGAAGAACTCTTCTTTCGGGCAGTCTTCGATGATCTTGCCGGCATCCATGAAAATCACGCGGTCGGCCACTTTGCGGGCGAAGCCCATTTCGTGGGTCACGCACATCATGGTCATGCCTTCATGGGCCAGTTGCACCATCACGTCGAGCACTTCGTTGACCATTTCCGGGTCCAGCGCCGAGGTCGGCTCGTCGAACAGCATGACGATCGGGTCCATGGCCAGGGCGCGGGCAATCGCCACACGTTGCTGCTGGCCGCCGGAGAGCTGGCCAGGGTGCTTGTGGGCGTGTGCCGACAAGCCCACGCGGTCGAGCAGTTGCAGGCCCTTCTTGGTGGCTTCTTCCTTGCTGCGGCCCAGCACCTTGATCTGCGCGATGGTCAGGTTTTCAGTGATAGTCAGGTGCGGGAACAGCTCGAAGTGCTGGAACACCATGCCAACGCGTGAACGCAGTTTTGGCAGGTTGGTCTTCGGGTCGGCGATGGAGGTGCCATCGACCACAATGTCGCCCTTCTGGAACGGTTCCAGCGCGTTGACGCACTTGATCAGGGTGGACTTGCCCGAGCCGGAGGGCCCGCACACCACGATCACTTCGCCTTTTTTAACCTCGGTGCTGCAATCGGTCAGCACCTGGAAGTCGCCATACCACTTGTTGATGTTCTTGATAGAGATCATACGGCAAACCTTTTTTGCAGACGCTTGACCAGCAGCGAGGCGGAAAAGCTGATGATGAAGTAGACGACACCGGCAAAGATCAGGAACTCATTGGAGCGGCCGATGATGTCGCCGTTGGAGCGGGCGGAGTTGAGGAAGTCCACCAGGCCCACGGTGTAGACCAGGGAGGTGTCCTGGAACAGGATGATCGACTGTTGCAGCAGCAACGGCGTCATCTTGCGGAACGCCTGGGGCAGGATGATCAGGCGCATGGTCTGGCCGTAGGTCATGCCCATCGCTTGTGCCGCTGCCATCTGGCCCTTGGGGATCGACTGCACGCCGGCCCGCACGATTTCGCAGAAGTACGCAGCCTCGAACATCATGAATGCCACGACGCAGGAAGTGAACGCACCGATCGGCGTGTCTTCGCCGGTGATCCAGCGCAGTACGAACGGCACCGCCAGGTAGAACCAGGTGATCACCAGCAGCAGCGGGATCGAGCGGAAGTAGTTCACATAGGCGCCGGCCACACGCGACAGCAGTTTATTGGACGACAAGCGCATCAGGGCCAGGATGGTCCCGATGATGATGCCGCCGACCACGCCCATGACCATCAGCTTCAAGGTCATGACCATGCCGTTCCACAGGCCCGGGATGGCGGGGATGATGCCGCTGAAATCGAAGTCCATTATTTACCCCCCACGGAGATCAGGCCGGGCACTGCGACTTTCTTCTCCACTACGCGCATCAGCAGCATCAGGCTCATGTTCAGGGTGAAGTAGATCAGCGTGGCCAGGGTGAAGGCTTCAAACAGGTTGGCCGAAAACTCGGCGGTCTGTTTGGTTTGCGCCAGCAGTTCCATCAAGCCGATCAAGGACGCCACGGAGGAGTTCTTGAACACGTTGAGGAATTCGGAGGTAAGCGGTGGAATGATGATGCGATACGCCTGGGGCAGCAGCACGTTCCAGTAGATCTGCGGCAGCTTGAAGCCCATGGCGCGCGCGGCGGATTCCTGGCCACGTGGCAGCGCCTGGATGCCTGTACGTACTTGCTCACACACACGGGCGGCGGTGAACAGGCCCAGGCACACCACAACGCTCAGGTAGGCCGAGGTGGTCGGGTTCAGGTCTTGTTTGTACCAGTCCTGCAGGTTTTGCGGCAGCATGTCCGGTACCAGGAAGTACCAGATGAACAGCTGAACCAGCAGCGGCACGTTACGAAACAGTTCTACGTAGCAGGTCGCAATGCCCGACACGAGGCGGTTTGGCACCGTGCGCATGACCCCCAGAATGGAGCCCAGCAGCAAGGCGATAATCCATGCCACGATGGCGATGGCGATGGTCCAGCCCAGCCCGGAGAGGTACCAGTCGAGATAAGTCTCGCTGCCCACGCCGGTGGACTTGAAGAACACGCCCCAGTCCCAGTTGTAATTCATTAGGGTCTCCCCTCGAGATCGATCGATGTACAAGCACCCGCTTGGGAAGATCCTTTTCCGCCCGACAATGAATGCCAGGCACACGCGATCGGCTCGAAAACCGCCAGGTCGAGTGTTCCAAGTTGAAGCTAGCAGGTAATTACAGACGCCTGAGGGAGGGTTGGCTCCCTCAGGAGATAAGCTTAGTCAGGTATCAGATTTTTACTTCTGGCGCTGGTTTGTCGCTTGGGTTGGCGATCAGCTCCTTGACCTTGTCGCTCATCGGGAAGTTCAGGTTCAGGCCCTTCGGTGGGATTGGGCTTTCGAACCATTTGGCGTAGATCTTGTTGATCTCGCCGGACTTGTACAGGGCGACAATGGCGTCATCCACGGCTTTCTTGAAGTCCGGGTCGCCTTTGCGAACCATGCAAGCATAGGCTTCGAAGGACTGCGGAGTGCCGGTGATAACCCAGTCATCCGGCTTCTTGGCCTTGGCTTCTTCGCCGGCCAGCAGCGCGTCGTCCATCATGAACGCAACGGCACGGCCGCTTTCGAGCATCTGGAAGGATTCGCCGTGGTCTTTGGCAGAGATAACGTTCATGCCCATCTGCTTGTCGGCGTTCATCGCCTTGATGATGCGCTCGGACGTGGTGCCGGCGGTGGTCACGACGTTCTTGCCTTTGAGGTCGGCAAAGTCAGCGTAGGACGGCTTGCCTTCCTTGTCTTTCTTGACCAGCAGGCGGGTGCCGATTTCGAAGATGTTGACGGTGAAGTCGACTTGCTGGGCGCGTTCGGCGTTGTTGGTGGTGGAGCCGCACTCCAGATCCGCGGTGCCGTTCTGGATCAACGGGATACGGGTTTGCGAGGTCACCAGGTTGTATTTGGCTTTCAGGTCGGGTTTGTTCAGGTCTTTTTTCAGTTGTTCAACGACGGCCAACTGAATGTCGTGGGAGTAGCCCACGGGTTTGCCCGAACCATCCGCAATGTAGGAAAACGGAATAGAGCTGTCGCGGTGAGCGAGAGTGATGGTGCCGGAGTCGTTGATTTTCTTCAGCGTGCCGGTGAGTTCTGCGGCGAAAACTGGAGTGCTGATCAGAGCAGCAGCGATAGCTGCGCCCAGGATATGGGGAACGATACGCATCAATACTTCCTCGACATTTGTTTTTTTTATGAAGCCAGGTGAACGGCTCTCTTGTATAGCGAATGCCCGTGACGGCTCCTAAGGCGCCTCAGGTAATCGTCAGAGAGTGTAGAGCATGAGTCGTGCCATACCGAAAATAAAAGGGTAACTACATGATTTATATGGAGATTAACTTTTTGTTTCGGCGATATTTTCAGGCGGAGGTCCGGCAAACCGAATAGGGTGGAGGGGTGTGTTCGGAAAACCGAATAGTCCGTAGGGGCGAGCTTGCTCGCGAAAAACGCAAAAACGCCGCGTTTATGCTGAATAAACGCGGCGCTCTCAGGTTTTTCGCGAGCAAGCTCGCTCCTACAATTGGGCGGTCAGGCCGCTTCGATCTTGCTGCGGCTCTGCTCGACCTTGGACAGGTAACGCTGCAGGTTTTCCTGCTCCTGAGGTGTGGTGAACAGGCCAAGCTTGGTACGGCGCCACAGCACGTCCTGCGGTTGGGTCACCCACTCTTCGGCGCACAGGTAGTCGACTTCGCGGGTATACAGGCCGCCACCCAGGTGGTCACCGAGGTCGGCCAGCGATTGCACGCCTTCCAATAGGCGCCAGGTGCGGCTGCCATAAGTGGTGGACCAGCGACGGGCGATCTCGCTCGGCACCCAGTCGAACTTGTTGCGGATGGCTTCGGCCAGCGCTTCAGGCGTGCTCATGTTTTCGCCGCCGGGCAGGCTGGCGGTGGCGGTCCAGCTTGGGCGCATCTGGGTAAAGTACGGCGCCAGTTGGGCCATGGCCGATTCGGCCAGCTTGCGATAGGTGGTCAGCTTGCCGCCGAATACCGACAGGATCGGCGCTTCGCCGGAGCCGCCGGACAGCGACAGGGTGTAGTCACGCGTAATGGCCGATGGGTTGTCCGACTCGTCATTGCACAGTGGGCGCACGCCGGAATACGTGTGGACGATATCCTCGCGGCTCAGCTGCTTCTTGAAGTGCGCGTTGACCACTTTGAGCATGTAGTCGGTTTCACCTTCGGTAATCGCTACTTTAGCCGGGTCGCCCGTGTATTCGCGGTCGGTGGTGCCGATGATGGTCAGGTGGTTCAGGTACGGAATGGTGAAGACGATGCGTTGGTCTTCGTTCTGCAGGATATGCGCGTGGGCGCCCTCGTACAGTCTTGGCACGATCAGGTGGCTGCCCTGGATCAAGCGGATGCCGTAAGGCGAATCCAGCTTCAGGTCGTCCCTGATGAATTTGGCTACCCACGGGCCGGCGGCATTCACCAGCGCGCGTGCGCGGATCGAGAACAGGCTGCCGTCGGCACGTTCCATGTTCATTTCCCACATGCCGTTGCTGCGCTTGGCGCTGACGCAACGGGTCTGCGTGTGGATGTGCGCGCCTTTTTCGCGGGCAGCCATGGCGTTGAGTACCACCAGGCGGGCGTCGTCGACCCAGCAGTCGGAGTATTCAAAGCCCTTGGTGATTTCGCTTTTGAGCGGGCTGTCGGCGCCGAACTTGAGGCTTTTGGAACCTGCCAGCTTTTCGCGCTTGCCCAAGTGGTCATAAAGGAACAGACCGGCACGAATCATCCACGCCGGGCGCAGGTGCGGGCGGTGTGGCAGTACGAAGCGCATTTGCTTGACGATGTGCGGAGCCTTGGCCAGCAGTACTTCACGCTCGGCGAGGGCTTCACGCACCAGGCGAAATTCGTAATGTTCCAGATAACGCAGGCCACCGTGGATCAGCTTGCTGCTGGCCGAAGACGTGTGGCTGGCCAAGTCATCCTTTTCGCAAAGGAATACCGACAAACCGCGCCCGGCTGCGTCTGCTGCAATGCCGACGCCGTTGATCCCGCCGCCAATTACGGCAACGTCATAGACTTCGGCAAGCGGTGGAGCAGGCAAGGTGGAAGGGTTCATCGGCTAGCCTCGCGATCTTTTCGTCTTGGAATTCGAACATTAATGTTCATTTGCGAAAATGGTAGCTTATAAATGCGGGCACAGCCAGCTGACTTCGATTGAAAAAACTCATCGAAGGGCAGGAAAAGGAAAATTTGTGAACATGAGTCGGGGGAAGACT
This sequence comes from Pseudomonas sp. P867, assembly GCF_019891455.1. Classification (NCBI taxonomy): domain Bacteria; kingdom Pseudomonadati; phylum Pseudomonadota; class Gammaproteobacteria; order Pseudomonadales; family Pseudomonadaceae; genus Pseudomonas; species Pseudomonas sp. P867. The sequence continues at coordinate 523,656 of NZ_JAFLXB010000001.1, forward strand.
CAAGAGGTTGAGTGCTGGATAGATCGCCATCGGGAGCAAGCCCCCTCCCACTTTGGTATGTGTTCACAGCTCAAAATGTGGGAGGGGGATTGCTCCCGATGGCGGCAGTGCAGGCGCTACACGACCTCGAGCCGCACCTTATGCTCATTCAACACTTGCACCAATGCGGGCACTGGCTGTTGATCAGTCACTAGGCAATCCACCAGGCTGATCGGCCCCAGGCGAATCATGGCATTGCGCCCGAATTTGCTGGAGTCCGCCGCCAGGATCACCTGCCGCGCATTGGCGATGATGGCCTGGGAAACCCGCACCTCCTGATAATCGAAGTCCAGCAGGCTGCCGTCCTCGTCGATCCCGCTGATACCGACCAGGGCAAAGTCGACCTTGAACTGATTGATGAAATCGACACTGGCCTGGCCCACCACGCCGCCGTCGCGGCGCACGTTGCCGCCGGTCAGCAACACATCGAAGTCGTCCTTGGCACTGAGCATGGTGGCGACGTTGAGGTTATTGGTGATGATTTTCAGGTGGCTGTGATTGAGCAGCGCACGAGCGATGGATTCGGTGGTGGTGCCGATGTTGATGAACAGCGAGGCATGATCGGGAATCTGAGCGGCGATCGCTTCGCCGATGCGTTGCTTCTCGTCACGCATCTGATCGGCCCGCATGGCGTACGCGGTGTTCTCGACACTGGAGTCATAGGCCGCGCCGCCGTGGTAGCGGCGCAGCAGATTGGCGTCCGCCAGTTGGTTGATATCGCGGCGGATGGTTTGCGGGGTGACAACGAATAGCTGCGCCATTTCCTCGATACTGACGTAGCCGCGTTCGCGGACCAGTTCGAGGATTTGTTGTTGGCGGGGAGGCAGATTCATGGGGCGTCCTTTGGGCTGCCATACAAAAGTGGCCCATGATGACGCAGGAATCCGCTCCCTGCCAGTTACAACCTTATTCAGCGCCTTCGTGCGGTTCCCAGTCACGGGTGCGGCTCACCGCTTTTTGCCAGCCGGCGTAGAGTTTCTCTTTGGCCGCTTCATCCAGCTGTGGTTCGAACTCGCGCTCGATCACCGCCTTGCCACGCAACTCCTCCAGGCTGCCCCAGAAGCCACACGCCAGGCCAGCCAGGTAGGCGGCGCCGAGGGCAGTAGTCTCGCGCATTTGTGGGCGTTCGACCTGAGTGCCGAGGATGTCGGCCTGAAATTGCATCAGGAAGTTGTTGGCGACCGCACCACCGTCCACGCGCAGGGCCTTGAGACGTTCGCCCGAGTCCTGCTGCATGGCGTCGAGTACGTCGCGGGTCTGGTAGGCAATCGACTCCAGCGCCGCACGAATGATGTGGTCCACGCGTACGCCTCGTGTCAGGCCGAACAGCGCGCCACGGGCATACGGGTCCCAGTACGGTGCGCCCAGGCCGGTAAAGGCGGGTACCAGATACACGCCGTTGCTGTCCTTGACCTTGCCGGCGAAGTATTCGGTGTCGTGGGCGTCGTTGATGATTTTCAGTTCGTCACGCAGCCATTGCACAGTGGAGCCACCATTGAATACCGCGCCTTCCAGAGCGTAAGCCACTTCACCGCGGGGGCCGCAGGCGATGGTGGTGAGCATGCCGTGCTTGGATTTCACCGCCTTGTCGCCGGTGTTCATCAGCAGGAAGCAACCGGTGCCATAGGTGTTCTTGGCCTGGCCGGCTTCGACGCACATCTGGCCGAACAGCGCGGCCTGTTGGTCACCGGCAATACCGCCAATGGCGATGCCACTTTTGGTGCGGCCGTAGATTTCGGAGGACGACTTCACTTCGGGGAGCATTTCCCGCGGGATGTCGAGAATCTCCAGCATCTTCGCATCCCACTCCAGTGTGTGGATGTTAAAGAGCATGGTGCGCGACGCGTTGGTGTAGTCGGTGACGTGGGTCTTGCCGCCGGTAAATTTCCAGATCAGCCAGCTGTCGACGGTGCCGAACAACAGCTCGCCATTGCGCGCACGTTCGCGGCTGCCTTCGACGTTGTCGAGGATCCACTTGAGCTTGGTGCCGGAGAAGTACGGGTCGGTAACCAGACCGGTAGTGTCGCTGATGTACTGCTCATGGCCGTCTCGCTTGAGTTGCTGGCAAATTTCGGTGCTGCGTCGGCACTGCCAGACGATGGCGTTGTAGATCGGGCGACCGGTGATTTTATCCCAGACCACGGTGGTTTCACGCTGGTTGGTGATACCGATGGCGGCAACCTGATCATGGTGCAAACCGGCCTGGGCCAGCGCCTCTACCATCACCGCGCTTTGGGTGGCGAAGATTTCCATCGGGTCATGCTCAACCCAGCCGGCCTGCGGGTAGTGTTGGACGAATTCACGTTGCGCGGTGCACACCACGTTGGCGTCGCGATCGAAGATGATCGCCCGCGAACTGGTGGTGCCCTGATCGAGGGCAATGATGTAGTTCTTATTCTGAAGGTCGGTCATGTCAATTGCCTTGAACGAAATAAGGAAGTCAGAAATCAGCCTGGGCCGTGAAGGGCAGGGGACCAGGCTGGCGCTTTCAGGAAATACGAGTCTTGCCGTCGACAGCCGTGTCAGGTGTTTCAGCTATAGCAGGTGCTGCGCTCGGCAGGTGGCGAGCGATCAGCCCGCGATAGGCGGCAGCACCGAGGCAAGCACCGACAATCGGGGCGAATATCGGTACCAGGAAGTAAGGAATATCGCGACCGCCAGTAAAGGCCATTTCACCCCAACCGGCGAAAAAGGTCATCAGCTTGGGCCCGAAGTCCCGTGCCGGGTTCATCGCAAAGCCGGTCAGCGGGCCCATGGCGCTACCAATCACGGCGATCAATAAACCGATCAGCAGCGGGGCCAGCGGGCCGCGAGGCAGGCCGTTGTTGTCGTCGGTGAGGGCCATGATCACGCCCATCAATATTGCGGTGATGACCATTTCCACCAGGAATGCCTGGGCCGTGCTCAGCAATGCATGGGGGTAGGTGGAGAACACCGACGCCAGTTCCAGGCTGGCCTGGGAGCCACGGACCATCTGGTGGGTTTGTTCGTAATCGAAAAAAAGATTGCTGTAGAGCGTGTACACCAGTGCGGCGGAGCAGAATGCGCCGGCGACCTGGGCGAGAATATAGAAGGGCAGTTTGCGTTTTTCGAAGTCGGCAAAAAGGCACAGGGCGATACTTACCGCCGGGTTGAGGTGAGCCCCGGATATACCGGCACTCAGGTAGATCGCCATGCTGACACCGATCCCCCAGATGATGCTGATTTCCCATAACCCAAAGCTCGCACCCGCGACCTTGAGCGCAGCGACGCAACCGGTACCGAAGAAGATCAGCAGCGCAGTGCCCAGGAACTCGGCCATGCATTGGCTCGAAAGTGAAGGCTGTTGAAGAGCAGTTGTCATGGAAAACCTCAGTTGTTGTTCTTGTCTGGCGCACTGCCTCAACGGGCGGTTGCGCGATTTTCACCGTGACGAGGATCCCCATCCTTAGCCGCGGCTTACTGCTGGAGCACTGATGGACTATTCCTACAGTATTCGGAAACGAAAAAATATAGACAAGAATGACCGCTGTCAAAGGTCGAAAGTGAACCATTGGTCACTTTCGAACTATTGGTCTGGTGAATGATCACGCCCTTTATACCGAGCTTGTGACCCAGCAGTGCTTGGACTAGAGCGTTTTGCCGGCGCTTGGCCTAGAATTGGGCACCTGTTTTCCCTGCCGGAGACGCCATGACGCCCGCACTGGATTTGTTGAAAAAAGTTCGCGCCGAACATCGCATTCACAGTTATGAACATGACCCCAAGGCGGCGTCGTATGGTCTGGAAGCTGCGGAGAAATTGGGCCTCGACCCGGCGCAGGTGTTCAAGACGTTATTGGCGAGCAGCGAGAAGGGCGAATTGTTGGTGGCGGTGGTGCCGGTCGTCGGAAGTCTGGACTTGAAGGCGCTTGCCCATGCGGCTGGCGTAAAAAAGGTCGAAATGGCAGACCCGGCGGCAGCGCAGCGGTCTACTGGCTATCTGTTGGGCGGTATCAGCCCGCTGGGGCAAAAGAAGCGCTTGCGCACGTTTATCGACGAAACTGCGCAACCCTTTGCAACGATTTTTGTCAGTGCCGGGAGGCGAGGGCTGGAGGTGGAATTGCCCGCCGCGGTGCTGGCTGAACATACCCAAGCCAAATTCGCGGCCATCGGTCGGGCCTGATGATCAGCCGTGTGGAGATCTAATGGGGGAGGGGGCTTGCCCACTCCCACATGTATAACCGCTTACGCCTGGAACAGCACCAGATGCTCGGCCGCCACTCGAATCCCCACGTCCGTCCCCACCTGTTGATCAACATGGCTGGGGAAAATCGATTCCAGCTGAGCGCCCGTTGGCAGTTGCAACCGGTACAAGGTCGAGGCGCCCTGGAACGTCTTGCCGACGATCCGGGCTTTCAATGCGCTGTCCGGCGCGTAGACGATGTCGTCCGGGCGTAGCAATACATCCACCGCGCCACCTGTGGGCCAGGTATAGGCGCGATTGCCGCGCAGGTCTCCCAGTTCGGTGCTCACTGACTCCGGTGAGTTCAAGCGACCTCGAATGAAGTAACCCTGCCCGATAAAGCTGGCGACATAGGGCGTCTGCGGTTCGTGGTAAAGGTTGTAGGGCGTGTCCCATTGCTCCAGACGACCTTCCTTGAACACGCCGACATGGTCGCTGACCGCGAAGGCTTCTTCCTGGTCGTGGGTCACCAGGATCGCACTGGTGCCGCGTGCCTTGAGGATGTCGCGCACTTCATGGCTGAGCTTGCGGCGCAATTCGCCATCGAGGTTGGAAAAGGGTTCATCCAATAGCAACAGTTGCGGCTCTGGCGCCAGGGCGCGGGCGAGCGCGACGCGTTGTTGCTGGCCACCGGAAAGCTCATGAGGGAAGCGCTTGCCCAGATTCTTGAGGTTGACCAGTTCCAGCAGCTCGGCGACCACACGATCCTTTTGCGGATGTTTGCGAATACCAAAGACGATGTTGTCTGCCACGCTCAAATGCGGGAACAGTGCGTAGTCCTGGAACACCATGCCAATACGCCGTTTCTCCGGTGCCAGGGTAAAACCTGCACTGGAGATGACTTCGCCCGCCAAGCTGATTTCGCCTTCGTGTACCGGTTCAAAGCCGGCAATGGCGCGCAAGGTGGTGGTCTTGCCGCAACCGGACGAGCCAAGCAGGCAACCGATGTCGCCAGCGTTGAGGTGCAGGTTGAGGTTCTGCACCACCCGTTGATCTTGATAGCCGCATGCCAGATTGCGCAGGTTCAGCAGTAATGGCTGGCTCATGCGTGGTGGTACGACGGTGGGACGAGAAACTCGAGCAAGGCTTTTTGCGCATGGAGGCGGTTTTCGGCCTGGTCCCAGGCGACAGAGCGTGGGTCATCGAGCAGGTCGAGGCTGATTTCCTCACCTCGGTGAGCAGGCAGGCAGTGCATGAACAGTACGTCCGGCGCTGCGGTATCGAGCAGGGCACGTGTCACCTGGAAAGGTGCGAACTGGGCCAGGCGCTTGGCCGTTTCGTCTTCCTGGCCCATAGAGGTCCAGACGTCGGTGCTGACCAGGTGTGCGCCGACCACCGCATCCTTCGGATCACGCAGCAACTGCACGCGGCCATCGGCCTTGGCCATGAACTCGGCGCTCGGCTCGTAGCCTTCAGGGCAAGCGATACGCAGGTGGAAGTCGAACTGGATCGCCGCTTCTATATAGCTGTTGCACATGTTGTTGCCGTCACCGATCCAGGCCACGGTCTTGCCCTGGATCGAACCGCGGTGTTCGAGGAAGGTTTGCATGTCGGCCAGCAACTGGCAGGGGTGCAGGTCGTCGGACAGCCCGTTGATCACCGGCACGCGCGAGTTGGCGGCAAATTCGGTCAGGGTGCTGTGGGCGAAGGTACGGATCATTACGGCATCGAGCATCCGCGACATGACAATGGCGCAATCGCTGATCGGCTCGCCACGGCCCAGTTGGGTATCACGCGGGGACAGGAAGATCGCCTGGCCACCCAGCTGGATCATGCCGGCTTCGAAAGACAGGCGTGTACGAGTCGAAGACTTCTCGAAGATCATCCCCAGTACACGGTTTTTCAAGGGCTCAAACAGTACGCCGCGGTTACGCAGGTCTTTAAGCTCAATGCCTCGACGGATCACGCTGACCAGCTCTTCGGGCGTGCAATCCATCAGGGAGAGAAAGTGCCTTGCGCTCATCATTAACTACCTTTTTGCAACAGACCGCAGATACTCAAAGCCTTGTTTATTGTGACAACGGGCGAGACCTGCGGCGAAAGCCGCACGGGGCGACGAAATAGGGGAAGGCGCGATATTGACATTAAATGTCGCGTCTTACCAATAGGGCTACGGTTTTTAAGAGTGTTCAAGCAGGGCGCTGACGCGCGTTTGAAGACGATTTCCTGACAGCAGCGGGCCATTTGTACACTGGCGCCGAGACCTTTTGCAATGCGCGGGGGCGGGCCCAGGCCAGGTTGTGTCGGTTTTAGTCGGTGCGCGGGAGGCTTCTGAAACATTTGCTCATGGTTAGCCATGCCTTTGCCTATGCCCGTCGATTCACAGCGCGAAGGTTGCTGGCGCCCTGGGCGGTCGCGGGCCATAGTTGGCCAAAGCCCTTATAAAGAGACTGGCCATGACCAAGACTCTCCATCACCGTGCCTGCCACCTGTGCGAAGCCATCTGCGGCCTGACCCTGGAAACGACTCAAGCCGAAGACGGTCGCCTGGCGATCACCTCGATCAAGGGCGACCCCCTGGACAGCTTCAGCCGCGGACACATCTGCCCCAAGGCGGTAGCGCTGCAGGATATCCAGAATGACCCGGACCGCCTCCACCAGCCCATGCTGCGGGTTGGTAACGAATGGCAGCCGATCTCATGGGAAAGTGCCTTTGCGCTTGTAGCCGAACGCCTTGCGGGTATCCAGGCCCGGCATGGCCAGAACGCGGTGGCGGTTTACCAAGGCAACCCCAGCGTGCACAACTATGGGCTGATGACGCACAGCAATTATTTTCTTGGCCTTTTGAAGACGCGCAACCGGTTCTCTGCAACCTCCGTCGACCAGTTGCCCCACCATCTGACCAGTCACCTGATGTACGGCCATGGCTTGCTGCTGCCGATCCCGGACATCGACCACACCGACTTCATGCTGATTCTGGGTGGCAACCCGCTGGCGTCCAATGGCAGCATCATGACCGTGCCCGATGTGGAGAAACGCCTCAAAGCCATCCAGGCACGGGGCGGTAAAGTGGTGGTGGTCGACCCTCGACGCAGCGAGACGGCGGCGATTGCCGATCAGCATTTGTTCGTACGCCCCGGCGGTGATGCGGCGTTGTTGTTCGGGGTGCTCAACACCCTGTTTGCTGAAGGGCTGACCCGCGCCAGCCATTTGCCGGTTGAAGGCCTGGACGACGTACGCCGGGAGATCGCCAACTTTAGCGCCGAGGCCATGAGCCGCCAATGTGCAGTGCCTGCCGAGCAGATCCGTCAATTGGCGCGAGATTTTGCGGCCGCCGATAAAGCGGTGTGCTACGGACGCATGGGCGTCTCGACCCAGGCGTTCGGCACGTTGTGTCATTGGCTGGTGCAGTTGATCAACCTGGTGACCGGCAACCTGGATCGGGTGGGAGGTGCGTTGTGCACCACACCAGCGGTGGACCTGGTGGCGTCGACTGGCGGTGGGCATTTCAATCGCTGGCAGAGCCGCGTGTCCGGGCGTCCCGAGTACGGCGGGGAACTGCCGGTGTCAGCCTTGGCCGAAGAAATGCTCACCGAAGGTGAAGGGCAAATCCGTGCCCTGGTGACGGTGGCCGGCAACCCGGTCCTGTCGACGCCCAATGGCCGTCAACTGGAGCAGGCGCTGGATGGGTTGGAGTTCATGGTCAGTGTCGATCTCTACATCAACGAAACCACGCGTTATGCCGACCTGATCCTGCCGTCCACATCGGCATTGGAAAATGACCACTACGACACCACCTTCAACATGTTCGCGGTGCGCAACGTCACGCGCTTCAACCGCGCGATCCTGCCCAAACCCGCAGGCGCGCTGCACGATTGGGAAATTTTCGTCGGCTTGGCCAAAGCCTTTGCGGCGCAGACCGGCGTGTCACTCAAACCCACAATGCCGCCCGCGCAAATGATCGATTTCGGGCTGCGCGCCGGCACTTATGGTGATGCGTCTGTACATAAGCTGTCGGTGGCGATGCTGGCCGATCACCCCCACGGCGTAGACCTGGGCCCGCTCCAGCCAAACCTGGGCGCGCGGCTGAAAACCGCCGATGGCAAGGTGCAGGCGGCACCGCCGGTGATCCTGGCGGACCTGTCGCGTTTTGCCGCGCAACCGGTGCCTGCGGTGGACGAACTGCTGCTGATTGGTCGCCGTCATGTGCGCAGCAATAATTCGTGGATGCATAACTATCACCGGCTGGTGAAGGGCAAGCCGCGCCATCAACTGTTGATGCACCCCGACGATCTGGCCAGTCGGCAGTTGAGCGATGGCCAGCGAGTGCGAGTGAGTTCGCGCATCGGCATGATCGAAGTGGAAGTCGTGGCCAGCACGGACATGATGCCGGGTGTGGTCAGCCTGCCTCACGGTTGGGGTCATGATCGTCCGGGCGTGCAGATGAGCATCGCAAGCGGCCAGCCGGGTGCGAGTGCGAATGACTTGACCGACGAGCGGCAACTGGATGAGTTATCGGGTAATGCGGCGCTCAATGGGGTGCCGGTGCAAGTGGCGGCTGCGTGAGGTGCCCGAGCACTGCGCTGGGATTTTGCGTTACAATGCGCCACCGTGCCGACCTGTGAGTCGCAAAGTTCCAGCCGAGGTGTTCCATGGATATCATCGAAACGATCAAAGACCAGATTGCCAACAACACCATTCTGCTCTACATGAAGGGCGCGCCTAACGCTCCTCAGTGCGGTTTTTCCGCAAAAGCCTCCCAGGCCATCATGGCGTGTGGCGAGAAGTTCGCCTACGTGGATATCCTGCAGAATCCGGAAATTCGCGCCAACCTGCCTAAATACGCTAACTGGCCGACTTTCCCGCAACTGTGGGTAGCCGGTGAGCTGGTTGGCGGCAGCGATATCATCACTGAAATGGCAGCCGATGGTTCGCTGCAAGCGCTGATCAAAGACGCAGCGGAAAAAGCGGCAGCCAAGACTGAAGCTTGATTGACCTGCATTAAAAAGCCCCGCTTCTCTGACGAGAGCGGGGCTTTTTTGTATGTAGGGGTTATTCACCCATCTGCGATTGCAGGTAGTTCTCCAGGCTGACCTTGTCTATCAGGCCCAACTGGGTTTCCAGCCAGTCGATATGCTCTTCCTGGTCTTCCAGGATGTCTTCCAGCAGCTCACGGCTGCCGAAATCGCCTTTGGTCTCACAGTGGGCAATCGCTGCCTTGATGTCGCTGTGGCTTTTGCGCTCATAGCCCAGGTCACTGCCGATCATTTCCTGAGTGTGCTCGCCGATGTTCAGCTTGCCCAGGTCCTGCACGTTCGGCAGACCTTCCAGGAACAGGATGCGCTTGATCAGCGCGTCGGCGTCCTTCATGGCCTTGATCGATTCTTTGTATTCACGCTTGCCGAGCTTTTCCAGGCCCCAATCGTCGTACATGCGCGCATGCAGGAAGTACTGATTGATCGCGACCAGTTCATTGGCAAGGATTTTGTTGAGTTGCTGGATGACTGAGATGTCGCCTTTCATGACTGGGGTCCTGCCCTGTAATAGCTGTGTATAAGGGGGAGTCTGAGCGGTGAAAATCCCAGTGTCAAACCTAAGTTATTGAATAATAAATGAAAATTAATCGGAATAAGAATGTTTGTGTTCCGCGTCTTGGCGCTAACTAATTGAATTACAGGCATAAAAAAACCGGACACAAGGTCCGGCTCTTTAAAACATGCCTATCAGGCGTGTGTAAATTCTGTCGAGTAGGGGATCGCGGCCTGGGCTGTTTGCAGCTGCGTCAGGGTTTCCCGTACCACTTGCTTGGCGAGGCAGGCGCATTTGCCGCACTGGCTGGCAACGCCCGTGGTTTCACGCACTTCTTTGTAGCTGCAGCAACCTTCGTAGATCGCTTCGCGGATTTGTCCGTCGGTGACGCCAGTGCAGAGGCAGACATACATAAGTGAGAACCGTCGCGGGTTTATGGCTTAAGTGCGATGGATCTTAATGTTAACGAGAATGATTGTCAAAATAGTTTCAGCAGCAATCCGAGAGGAATTGCCCGTGCGCTGACGAACGGTTTTTTCGGTGTATGATGGTCGGTCTTCACGAAGCGTAATTGCGTCATATTTCTGTCTGCTTCCACAGGCAGACTCGACCGGTCCTTTTACTTCAATCGTCACCCCCTATATCAGGAGATATCCAATGAGCGTACTCGTCGGTAAACAAGCCCCGGATTTTGACGTTCCAGCCGTCCTCGGCAATGGCGAAATCGTAGACAGCTTCAAACTGTCTGAAGCCATCAAAGGCAAATACGGCCTGGTATTCTTCTACCCGCTGGACTTCACTTTCGTCTGCCCTTCGGAGCTGATCGCCCTGGACCACCGCATGGACGATTTCAAGGCGCGCAACGTAGAAGTGGTTGCCGTGTCCATCGACTCCCATTTCACCCACAACGCCTGGCGCAACACCGCCATCAACGACGGCGGCATCGGCAAAGTCAAATACACCATGGCTGCCGACATGAAGCACGACATCGCCAAGGCCTACGACGTTGAGTCTGAAGGCGGCGTCGCTTTCCGTGGCGCGTTCCTGATCGACGACAAGGGCGTCGTGCGTTCGCAGATCATCAACGACCTGCCGCTGGGCCGTAACATGGAAGAGCTGATCCGCCTGGTTGACGCCCTGCAATTCCACGAAGAGCACGGTGAAGTCTGCCCTGCCAACTGGAAAAAAGGCGACAAAGGCATGAACGCTTCGCCAGAAGGCGTTGCCGCTTACCTGACCGAGAACGCCGGCAAGCTGTAAGCCTGCGTCAAGGTACAAAAAAACCGGCCTGAAAAGGCCGGTTTTTTTATGGGAGGGGCGGTGCAGGCTCAGTCGTTGAAGTCTTCCCAGCCACCCATCTGTTTCCAGCGGTTGACGATGCCACAGAACAGGTCGGCGGTCTTTTCGGTGTCGTAGCGCGCCGAGTGGGCTTCACGACCATCAAAGTCGATACCCGCTGCCTGGCAGGCTTTGGCCAGTACGGTCTGGCCATACGCCAGGCCTGCAAGGGTGGCAGTGTCGAAGCTTGAGAACGGGTGAAACGGGTTGCGCTTCATGTCCAGGCGCGCCACGGCGGCATTCAGGAAGCCCAGGTCGAAGCTGCTGTTATGGCCGACCAGGATCGCGCGTTTGCAGCCATTGGCCTTCAGCGCCTTGCGCACGCCACGGAAGATATCGGTCAGTGCTGCTTCTTCACTGACGGCCATGCGCAGCGGGTGGTCGAGCTTGATCCCGGTGAACTCCAGGGCCGCGGCTTCGATATTGGCGCCTTCGAACGGCTCGACACGGAAGAAGTGGGTGTGTTCCGGGAACACGAAACCCTGTTCGTCCATGCCGATGGTGGTTGCGGCAATTTCCAGCAGGGCGTCGGTGGCGCAGTTGAAGCCACCGGTTTCTACGTCGATGACAACCGGCAGATAACCGCGAAAACGCTCGGCCATCGGGTGGCGCGAGCCGCCGCCACTGTGCTCTTGTTCGTCATCGTAATGGTCTTCACTCACTTGCTTTCCTCCAGCAGGCGCCAGCGCAGTGTTTCACCGGCGCGCAGCGGGATAACGGTCAGCTCGCCAAACGGCAGGCTGGCGGGGGCGGTCCAATCTTCACGGACCAGGGTAATGCGGTCGGTATTCGTCGGCAGGCCGTAGAAACGCGGACCATTGAGGCTGGCAAAACCTTCGAGTTTGTCCAGGGCATTGCGCTGTTCGAATGCTTCGGCATACAGCTCGATGGCGGCAAACGCCGTGTAGCATCCGGCACAACCGCATGCGGCTTCCTTGGCGTGCTGGGCGTGGGGCGCCGAGTCGGTGCCCAGGAAGAACTTCGGGCTGCCGCTGGTGGCGGCATCCAGCAGTGCCACCTGGTGAGTGTTGCGCTTGAGGATCGGCAGGCAATAGAAGTGCGGCCGAATTCCGCCCACCAACATGTGGTTGCGGTTGTAGAGCAGGTGGTGAGCGGTGATGGTCGCGCCAACGTTAGCCGAAGCTTCGGTGACGAACTGCACGGCATCGGCGGTGGTGATGTGCTCGAACACTACCTTTAAAGTCGGGAACAACTCGACCACACGACGCATGTGTTCGTCGATAAAGATTTTCTCGCGATCGAACACGTCCACATCGCCACGGGTCACTTCCCCATGGATCAGCAACGGCATACCAACTTCGGCCATGGCTTCGATCGCCGGCAGGATCTTGTCGATACTGGTCACGCCGGAATCAGAGTTGGTGGTCGCGCCGGCCGGATAGAGCTTGGCAGCGTGGACGAAGCCGCTAGCCTTAGCCTGGCGAATCTCTTCAGGCTGGGTGCGGTCGGTCAGGTAGAGCACCATCAACGGTTCAAAGCGGCTGCCGGCCGGTCGTGCAGCGAGAATACGCTGCCGATAGGCGTCGGCTTCTGCGGCATTGCGCACCGGAGGTACCAGGTTAGGCATGATGATGGCACGGCCAAACGTGCGCGCCACATCGGCCACGGTTTGGGGTAACGCAGCACCATCGCGAAGATGAATATGCCAGTCGTCGGGACGCAGCAGGGTCAGGCGGTCGGACATTGGGGATTCCAGGCGGGTCAATCTGGTGGGAATGCTACCGGAAAAGACTCTTGCAGGCACTCGCTATCAAGTTTTGCCGGATGCGACCGATATCCCCGGGTATGCCTTAACGATGTATGACGCTTTGAAGTGTTGTAGAAACCAGTGGAGCCTCCCGTGCGCCAGCATTATCTAGCCCTGCTCAGTGTGTTCGCCAGCCTGCCCGCTATGGCCCTCACGTTCCAGACCCGTCTGGAGAATATTGAGTGGAAGGTAGAGGGCGACCAGTTCGAGTGCCGCCTGACGCAGCCGATCACCGACTTTGGTTCCGGGGAGTTCGTGCGCCGGGCCGGCGAGCAGGCGACGTTTCGCCTGAAAGCCTATAACGGTGCGTTTGGCGCAGGCTCGGCAACCTTGTTGGCCGCCGCTGCGCCCTGGCAGCCGGGCCGAGGCGATATCAACCTCGGGGCGGTACGTGTCGGCAGTGGCGACGTACTGTTCAATAGCTCCCAGGCCCAGGCCGGGCGCCTGTTCACTGGATTGCTTGAGGGGCGCAGCCCGACCGTACGGCATTACGCGCGCGAGGGCGGGTACTCGGAGGTGCGTCTGCTGCCGGTGAGGTTCAGCAAGGCTTATAGCGACTATCAGTCGTGCACTGCCAAGCTGTTGCCCATGAATTACGATCAGGTCAAGCAGACTGAAGTCGGATTCCCCGGTGGCGGCATTGAGCTGGACGCTGCCGCCAGGAAGAAGCTGTCTGTGATTCTTGCGTTCATGAAGGCCGACCCTACCGTCAATCATGTCGAGTTGAACGGCCACTCGGATAACAGTGGCAATCGCCTGACCAATCGCGACGTCTCGCGCCGCCGCGCCCTGGCGGTGATGGATTACTTCAAGGCCAATGGCATTCAGGAATCGCAGATCACCCTGCGTTTCCACGGCGAGAGCTACCCTCTGGCACCCAACACCAGTGCCGCCAACCGCGCCCGCAACCGCCGTGTGAATATCCAGCTTGAGCGGGTCGCTGCCCCCGAGAAACCGGCATCCCAAGCCACGGTACCGAGCAACCCGGCGGCTACCTCGTAGGTGAGACCATCGGTCGCCCACTCGACATAATCTGTCGCTTTATCTTCATTTGCTGTCGCGCCCCTGTAATTTCGCGGTTTTGATCGGTAGAATCGTTGCCTTTCCGTACAACCCCGTGGAGTGATGGCATGGCCGACGTAAACAAGGTCGTTCTCGCGTATTCCGGCGGCCTGGACACTTCGGTGATCCTCAAGTGGCTGCAGGATACTTATAACTGTGAGGTGGTGACCTTCACCGCTGACCTGGGTCAGGGCGAAGAGGTCGAACCTGCACGTGCCAAGGCGCAAGCCATGGGCGTGAAAGAGATCTACATTGACGACCTGCGCGAAGAGTTCGTCCGCGATTTCGTATTCCCGATGTTTCGCGCCAACACTGTCTACGAAGGTGAGTACCTGCTGGGTACCTCCATCGCACGTCCGCTGATCGCCAAACGTCTGATCGAGATCGCCAACGAAACCGGCGCTGATGCCATTTCCCACGGCGCCACTGGCAAGGGCAACGACCAGGTGCGTTTCGAACTGGGTGCCTATGCACTCAAGCCAGGGGTAAAAGTGATCGCCCCTTGGCGTGAATGGGACCTGCTCTCCCGTGAAAAGCTGATGGATTACGCTGAAAAGCACGCGATCCCGATCGAGCGTCATGGCAAGAAGAAGTCGCCGTACTCGATGGACGCCAACCTGCTGCACATCTCCTATGAGGGCGGCGTGCTGGAAGACACCTGGACCGAGCACGAAGAAGACATGTGGAAATGGACCGTCTCCCCGGAGAACGCTCCAGACAAGCCACAGTATCTGGAACTGACTTACCGCAACGGCGACATCGTCGCGTTGGACGGCGTTGAAATGTCTCCGGCCACCGTGCTGGCGACCCTCAACCGTATCGGTGGCCAGCATGGTATCGGCCGTCTCGACATCGTCGAGAACCGCTATGTGGGCATGAAGTCCCGCGGCTGCTATGAAACCCCGGGCGGCACCATCATGCTGCGTGCTCACCGTGCCATCGAATCCATCACCCTGGACCGTGAAGTCGCCCACCTTAAAGACGAGCTGATGCCCAAGTACGCCAGCCTGATCTACACCGGTTACTGGTGGAGCCCTGAGCGTCTGATGCTGCAACAGATGATCGACGCCTCCCAGGCCCACGTGAACGGCGTTGTGCGCCTGAAACTCTACAAGGGCAACGTGATCGTCACGGGTCGTAAATCCGATGAGTCGCTGTTCGACTCCAACATTGCGACGTTTGAAGAAGACGGTGGCGCCTATAACCAGGCGGATGCGGCGGGCTTCATCAAGCTGAACGCCCTGCGTATGCGGATTGCTGCCAACAAGGGGCGCTCGTTGTTCTGAGTGTTGCCTCGGTTGTGAAAAATGGCCCCTTATCCAAGGGGCCATTTTTTTTGCTTGTTTATTATTGGATGAACATAAATAGGGCAATGATGTTTATCAGTGTTTAGCGGGTGCTTGAGTGTGTTTTTTCTGAAACTTTACTGGTTGTTTTACTTTTTTGCGTTTTGTTTTTAACGCTGAATGATTTTTTACATCTGCTGAGGAACTATGTCTGACAGAAAATTCACTCATGTAACTGCAATAGCGAGGTTATTCGTTGAATTTTCTGTAGGAATTATGGAAATCTATAAATATGTTAAATGGAACTAATACAGACGGGCTTTACTTGTCGTTCTGCGTGCAGCCAGGCTCCAGGCAAGGGGTATTTCCTGAAAGTCTTGTGCGGTGCGTTTACCTTCATAGGCTTATGCCAAGGACATTTCACTCAAAATATGTGCGCGTCGAGAAAAGTCTGAAAGCATCCATAAAGCCCTATACATCTAAGTTTGCGATTTTTTGTAGGCTAATTCCTATCTTCCTGTGGGTTGGGTCTCTCCCTGCCGTTGCTCGGGGTGGAATGCTATGCCAACTAGTAATCGACTAGGCTATTGTGTTTGCTCTAAATAATTCGAACAGCGAAATTGGACTTTCTCATGAATAAAGTGCTGATCGTGGATGATCATCCCGTCATTCGTCTTGCTGTGCGCATGCTAATGGAGCGTCATGGTTATGAGGTCGTTGCCGAGACCGATAACGGTGTCGATGCGTTGCAACTTGCACGGGAACACATGCCGGATATTGTGATACTGGATATCGGAATCCCCAAGCTCGACGGCCTGGAGGTGATTTGCCGGTTGGCTTCAACCAAGCAAGCCATATCGTTCAAGGTGCTGGTGCTGACGTCCCAGGCCCCTGGCCATTTTTCCATGCGCTGCATGCAGGCAGGGGCGGCCGGCTATGTCTGCAAGCAGCAGGATCTTACCGAGTTGTTGAGCGCCATCAAGGCGGTGCTCTCCGGCTACAGCTACTTCCCGAACCAGGCGCTCAATTCAGTGCGTTCAACCATGGGCAACGCCAGCGAAGCTGAAATGGTTGAACGCTTGTCGGGGCGAGAGATGATGGTGCTGCAGCAACTGGCACGTGGCAAAACCAACAAGGAGATTGCCGACGGCATGTTCCTCAGTAACAAAACCGTCAGTACCTACAAGACTCGCCTGCTACTCAAGCTCAATGCCCGCTCCCTTGTGGACCTGATCGAGTTGGCCCAGCGCAACGGCTTGGTGTAGGAGGACGTTGCACCGCTCAAAACCCGTGTATCCGGCAGAAAAAAGCCTCCGTCAGGGAGGCTTCCGGTCGTTCACGCATCGATCACAGATCGAAGTCGTAATCGGCCAGCTGTTTTTGCAAGCGTCGCTCTTCCAGAAGATTGTCGATAGTGCGACGTTTGCTCAAATTGGTCTTGGCTACCTCTACAGGTGTCTCTACCGCGTCCTCATCCGACTCAGCGAGGTCGTCTTCCACTTCCAGTTGTTCTTTGCCAGCGCTCATAAGATTAACTCCGGGCTAAGACTGCCATTGGGGCTCCTTATAGCGATAATCTGCGAACGGGTAAAAAAGATTTTTTCAATCGACTGATCAAAAAAATCAATGGTCGCTCAATCGTCGGACGTCTTGTCCTTGTATTCACACAGATCTTCGATGCGACAGCTGCCGCAGCGGGGCTTGCGAGCCTGGCAAACGTAGCGCCCATGCAGGATCAGCCAATGATGGGAGTCGAGCAAATACGGCTTGGGCACGAACTTCATCAGTTGCTTTTCCACCTCGACCACATTTTTGCCCCGCGCAATGCCGGTTCGGTTACTGACCCGGAAGATGTGCGTATCCACAGCCATGGTCAACTGCCGGAATGCGGTATTGAGTACCACGTTGGCCGTTTTGCGGCCCACCCCTGGCAAGGCTTCCAGGGCTTCGCGCGTTTTCGGGACTTCACCACCATGCAGCTCTACCAGCAGGCGGCACGTTTCGATCACATTCTTGGCCTTGCTGTTATACAGGCCGATGGTCTTGATGTACTCGGACAAACCTTCCACACCCAGGGCGTAAATCGCGGCCGGGGTATTGGCCACGGGATACAGCTTCGCCGTGGCCTTGTTGACACCGACGTCCGTGGATTGGGCTGACAGGATCACCGCAATCAGTAATTCGAAAGGGGAGGAGTAGGCCAGTTCGGTTTTCGGTTCCGGATTGTCTTCATGAAACCTGCGGAAGATTTCCAGGCGTTTTGCGGCATTCATAGGGGCGGACGTTTCCTTGCTGGCGGTCGACGTGATGTTAGCAATGCAAAGCGCAGGTTCAGGCGTCGGTGTTGGCCTCGGCATCCTGCAGCGTCTGCTCGGCGGCGTTCAACGCAGCGCTCAAGGCTGCCAGTTGCTGCTCGCCAGCCTGCTCGGCCTGGGCCTTTTTCAACTCGGCTCGGCGCATGGCCAGTTGGATTTTTGCACGCTTGAGGTCGGCGCTCTTGGGGGGCGTTGTCGGCGGCGCACTGTTGGCCTCCAGCGCGGCAAGCGCCTGTTCGCAAGCCTCGAACTGCCGTTGCAGCATAATCAATTGCGACTGTTGCTCAAAGGTCGGGGGATGCCCAAACGCCTTCAACGATTTGTGCAATTGAGCGCGACTCATGGTGACGCTGATTTTGGCCTGCTTGATCGCGGCGTCCTGAGCGGCCTGATGATTATTGACCTGTGTCGTTTCCACCGCAGCTGCGCGTTTGGCCCGTGTCAGGCGTTCGGCGAGCTTGCAGGCTTCCTCACGTTGCAGGCGGGCGTTGCGTTGTTCGAAACGCCGTCGCGCCCGATCACGTTTGAGGTCGCGTTCACGCCGCTCGTCATCGGTGCCTGCCAAGCCGCCCACGATAGGCAGTACGTCAGCGAGCGCACGCATCTCGATACAGTCGACGGGGCAGGGGGCGACACAGAGGTCGCAACCGGTGCACTCGTCGGTAATCACGGTGTGCATCAGCTTGGCGGCGCCCACAATGGCGTCCACCGGGCAAGCCTGGATGCATTTGGTACAACCGATGCATTCGGCCTCACGGATATAGGCAATCTGCGCGGGCGCTTCCCCGCGGCTGGTGTCCAGGTCCAGCACTGGCAGGTGCAGCAGTTGCGCAAGCCCGGCGATAGTTTCCTGCCCACCGGGCGGGCACTTGTTGATGGCCTCGCCCCTGGCGATGCCTTCTGCATAAGGCTTGCAACCCGGGTGCCCGCACTTGCCGCATTGAGTCTGCGGCAGCAGCGCGTCGATACGTTGAATGAGGTTCATGCTGTGATCATAGCGTTGACGCCCGGCCCAGGGAGGTGGGCAAGCTGAAAAGCCCCGCCGTGGCAACAGCGGGGCATTTTGCAGGAATTACTTGATGCGTTGGCCCGGCTTGGCGCCGCTGTCGGGGCTCAGCAGGTAGATTTCTTCGCCGCCAGGGCCCGCCGCCATCACCATGCCTTCGGAAATGCCAAACTTCATTTTCCGTGGCTTGAGGTTGGCGATCATCATGGTCAGGCGCCCATCGAGCTTGGACGGGTCCGGGTAAGCGCTCTTGATCCCGGAGAACACGTTGCGCTGTTCGTCACCGATATCCAATGTCAGGCGCAGCAACTTGTCGGCGCCCTCCACGGCTTCGGCCTTGATAATCAGTGCTACGCGCAGGTCCACGGCGGCAAAGGCGTCGAAATCGATTTCCGGAGAAATCGGGTCCTTGGCCAGTTCGCCATTGCCCGCAGGCGCAGATTGGCCGGTATCGGTCTGGCTGGCGACCAGGTCTTCCTTCGAAGCATCGGTCATGGCCTGGACTTTCACCGGGTCAATGCGGGTCATCAAGGGCTTGAACGCGTTCAACTGATGATTACCGAGCAAGGTGGCGTGATCGTTCCAGGTCAGCGGCGCCACATTCAGGAACGCCTCGGCATCGGCGGCCAGCAATGGCAGCACCGGCTTGAGGAAGATCACCAACTGGCGGAACAGATTGACGCCGGTGGCGCAGATAGCCTGAACCTCAGCTTCCTTGCCTTCCTGCTTGTTCAGCGACCACGGGGCCTTGTCGGCGATCCAGGCGTTGGCACGGTCGGCCAGGCCCATGATTTCGCGCATGGCGCGGGCGAAGTCGCGGGCCTCATAGGCGTCGGCGATGCTTGGTGCGGCGGCCAGGAAGGCGTCGGTCAGTTCCGGTGCGGCGTTCTCGGCTACCAGTACACCGGCGTTGCCCTTGTGGATAAACCCGGCGCAACGGCTGGCGATGTTGACGACTTTACCCACCAGATCCGAGTTGACCTTCTGTACGAAGTCTTCCAGGTTCAGGTCCAGGTCGTCGACACCCCGGCCCAGCTTGGATGCGTAGTAGTAGCGCAGGTATTCAGGCGACAGGTGGTCCAGGTAGGTGCGCGCCTTGATAAAGGTGCCACGGGACTTGGACATTTTCTGCCCGTTCACCGTCAGGTAGCCGTGCACGGCAATGCCGGTCGGCTTGCGGTAGCCCGAGCCTTCAAGCATCGCCGGCCAGAACAGCGCGTGGAAGTTGACGATGTCCTTGCCGATGAAGTGGTACAGCTCGGCAGTGGAGTCCTTGCCCCAGAACGCGTCGAAGTCCAGCTCCGGGGTGCGGTCGCACAGGTTCTTGAAGCTGGCCATGTAGCCGATCGGCGCGTCCAGCCATACATAGAAGTACTTGCCCGGCTCGCCCGGGATCTCGAAGCCGAAGTATGGCGCGTCGCGGGAGATGTCCCACTGCTGCAGGCCACTGTCGAGCCATTCGGAGAGTTTGTTGGCCACGGCGTCCTGCAAGGTACCGCTGCGCGTCCAGGTTTGCAGCATTTGCTGGAAATCCGGGAGCTTGAAGAAGAAGTGCTGCGAGTCCTTGAGCACCGGAGTGGCACCGGAGATCGCCGACTTGGGATCCTTCAGGTCGGTCGGTGCGTAGGTCGCGCCGCATTTTTCGCAGTTGTCGCCGTACTGGTCTTCGGTGCCGCATTTGGGGCAGGTGCCCTTGATGAAGCGGTCGGCCAGGAACATCTTCTTTTCCGGGTCGAAATACTGGGTCACCGAACGTTGGTCGATGTGCCCGGCTTCCTTCAACCGCAGGTAGATCTGGCTCGACAACTCGCGGTTTTCGTCGGAGTGGGTCGAATGGAAGTTGTCGAAGTCCACCAGGAACTCGGCAAAGTCGGCGCTGTGTTCAGCCTGCACGTTGGCGATCAGTTGTTCCGGGGTGATACCTTCCTTTTCGGCGCGCAACATGATGGCCGAACCGTGGGCGTCGTCCGCGCAGACATAAATGCATTGATTGCCGCGATGCTTCTGGAAGCGCACCCACATATCGGTCTGGATGTACTCAAGCATATGGCCAAGATGGATGGAACCATTGGCATAGGGCAGGGCGCTGGTGACGAGGATCTTGCGTGGCTCGGACATGGGGCTCGGCTACTTGATGAAACGGAGGTCGGCCACTATAAAGCGCCGGGAAATTTATTTCACCCCGTGACGCTGTTTCAGAATCTTCCGGAACCTCGAAAGCGTGCCGTTCAACCGCCGGAACGGTTAGGATAGCCGCCTGTTTCAGTCAGTCTTTTTTCGGGAGTAGCCCATGAGCGCCGTCAATCGCGCAGCGGTGGAAGCCGTTCTTCGCCAGTACACCGACCCTTATTTGAACCAGGACCCGGTCAGTGCCGGTTGTGTGCGCAGCATCGAGGTCCAGGGCGACCAGGTGTCGGTACAGATGCAACTGGGCTATGCCGCAGGCTTGTTCAAACGCGGCTGGGCGCAGATGCTCCAAATGGCCATTGAGGGCATCGACGGCGTGGGTTCGGCCAAGGTCGATATCCAATGCGTGATCGCCCCGCACAAGGCCCAGGCGCAGATCCCGGGCCTGGCCAACGTCAAGAACGTGGTGGCGGTGGCCTCCGGCAAGGGTGGCGTGGGCAAATCCACCACCGCGGCCAACCTGGCCCTGGCCCTGGCCCGCGAAGGCGCGCGGGTGGGGATTCTCGACGCCGATATCTACGGCCCAAGCCAAGGCGTGATGTTCGGCATCGCCGAAGGCACGCGGCCGAAGGTCAAGGATCAGAAATGGTTTGTACCCATCGAGTCGCTCGGTGTGGAAGTGATGTCCATGGCCTTTCTTACCGATGACAACACGCCGATGGTCTGGCGCGGGCCGATGGTTTCCGGGGCGTTGCTGCAATTGGTCACACAGACCGCCTGGGGCGACCTCGATTACCTGGTGATCGACATGCCGCCAGGCACCGGCGACATCCAGCTGACCCTGGCGCAAAAAGTGCCGGTGGCCGGTGCGGTGATCGTCACCACGCCTCAGGACCTCGCGCTGCTGGACGCCAGGAAAGGCGTCGAGATGTTCCGCAAGGTCAATATCCCGGTGCTCGGCGTCGTGGAAAACATGGCGGTGCACATCTGCTCCAACTGTGGTCACGCCGAGCATCTGTTCGGTGAAGGTGGGGGCGAAAAGCTCGCGACCCAATACGGTGTCGAGCTGCTCGCTTCGTTGCCGCTGGCGATGGGCATTCGTGAACAGGCAGATGGTGGCAAACCAACCGTGGCGTCCGAACCGGACGGGCAGGTCGCGATGATCTACCAGGAACTGGCCCGGCATGTCGGCGCGAGAATTGTCTTGCAGGAAGCTGCTGCGCCGGCGATGCCGACCATTACTGTCAGTGACGACTGATGCCTTTCAACAGTAAGCGGTGGGGGGCAATGAGGCTTATTGCCCTTTTCCGCAATTGTGCGTGTAAGCATTTGCTTACCTTTGCGTAAGCGATCGGTTTTTTTATCATGCATGGACGTCTCGATTTTTTTGAGACTTTTTTCATCTCATTGAAAAACAAGACTTATTTATCTGTGTTTAGGTGTCAGAGCGTGCCAGTCGATCGAACCGGGTCGCGTTGAACTTATCTTCGAACCCTCTAACATCAGCCCTGTGTCCACGGATTGACACAGCCATCAAGGAACGATGGTTTGAAGGAACGTCGCAGGATGCGATTCATCAGGATGATGAAAAGGAATACAGGGACTAGGGAAAAAATGTGGGCGGGTCATACCGCCCCTTTTTTCGCCTGTAGAAAAGTAAAACGCTCCCATCATAAACGCAAAAAGGCCCGCAAGGGGCCTTTTGGGGGCGGCGACGCTATCAGCGTTCGAGGTCTGCAATCTTACCTTTTTTGCCATCCCACTCCGCTGCATCGGGCATCGGGTCTTTGCGCTCGGTGATATTCGGCCAGATTTCCGCCAACTCGACGTTCAGCTGAATAAACTCCTGCATCTCCGCAGGCACTTCGTCCTCGGAGAAAATCGCGACGGCCGGGCATTCTGGTTCACACAGGGCGCAGTCGATGCACTCATCCGGGTGAATAACCAGGAAGTTCGGGCCTTCGTAGAAGCAGTCCACCGGACACACTTCTACGCAGTCGGTGTACTTGCACTTGATGCAGTTGTCGGTGACGACGAAGGTCATTTCTAATTTTCTCCTCAGGCGGCGGCAGCGAAACCCCTTGTGGTGGGGTTCGCGAGGTTTGAGAGCGATAGTCTGCGGACCAGGCTAAAAGCCCGCAGCATCCCAAACCGCGCGAGATTCTATCAGCTTGCAAGCGTCTGCGTTATATCCGAGTCTTCAGTGCATATAACATTTCGAGCGCTTTACGCGGCGTCAAGTCATCCAGATCAAGCTTTGCCAACTCATCCAGCACCGGATGGGGCAGGCTGGCGAACATATCGCTCTGGTGCGGCGCGGCGGGTTTCTTGCTGGCCTTGGCAGGGCTGGCGACCACGGTTTCATGGGGCAGGGCTGTGGTTTCCAGGCGGCTGAGGTGTTCGCGGGCGCGAGTAATCACGTCATTCGGCACGCCGGCCAACTGTGCTACGGCCAAGCCATAGCTCTGGCTCGCCGGCCCTGGCAGCACATGGTGCAGGAACACGATGCGCTCATTGTGCTCGGTGGCATTGAGATGCACGTTGGCCACCAGTGGCTCGCTTTCCGGCAACACCGTGAGTTCGAAGTAGTGCGTGGCAAACAGTGTATAAGCGCGCAAATGCGCCAGGCGTTCGGCCGCCGCCCAAGCCAGGGACAGGCCGTCGAAGGTGCTGGTGCCGCGACCCACTTCGTCCATCAGCACGAGACTGCGCTCGGTAGCGTTGTGCAGGATGTTGGCGGTCTCGCTCATTTCCACCATAAAGGTCGAACGGCCACCCGCCAGGTCATCACTGGAGCCGATCCGCGTGAAGATGCGGTCCACCAGGGACAGCTCGCAACTGGCCGCCGGCACAAAACTGCCGATATGGGCCAACAACACAATCAACGCGGTCTGGCGCATATAGGTGGATTTACCACCCATGTTCGGACCGGTGATCACCAACATGCGGGTATCGTCGTCCAGCGACAGGTCGTTGGCGACGAACGGCGTGGTCAATACCTGCTCCACCACCGGGTGGCGACCTTGCACAATGCGCATGCATGGCTCGCTGACAAACCGTGGGCAGTTCAGGTCAAGGTTCAGCGCTCGTTCGGCGAGGTTGCTCAGTACATCCAGCTCCGCCAGGGCGGCCGCAGTGTCCTGCAATGGCGCCAAACGGCTGATCAAATCCTCGAGCAAGGCTTCGTAAAGCATCTTTTCCCGGGCCAGGGCGCGGCTTTTGGCTGACAGCGCCTTGTCTTCGAACTCCTTGAGCTCTGGGGTGATAAAACGCTCGGCACCCTTGAGCGTCTGGCGGCGTTGATAATCGATAGGCGCCGACTCCGCTTGCTTGCTCGGCAACTCAATAAAGTAGCCATGCACGCGGTTGTAGCCCACCTTCAGGTTAGCCAGACCGGTGCGGGCTTTTTCGCGGGCTTCCAGGTCGATCAGGAACTGGCCGGCGTTTTCGCTCAGGGACTGCAGCTCATCCAGCTCGCTGTCGTAGCCGGTTTTCAACACGCCGCCATCACGGATGATCGCGGGCGGGTTGTCGATGATGGCTTTTTCCAGCAGCGCCGCGAGGTCCGGGTAAGTGCCGGCAGTCACCGCCAGCTGTTGCAAGTGAGGCGTGTCCAACTCAGTCATTGCCAGTTGCAACTGCGGCAGGGCGCTCAAGGCATCACGAAGGCGCGCCAGGTCGCGGGGTCGTGCATTGCGCAGGCCGATCCGCGCCAGGATACGCTCGATATCACCGATTTCTTTGAGTTGCGGCTGCAGCTTTTCAAAGCGATAGCCATCGAGCAGGCAGGTAATAGAGGTTTGACGCGCTTGCAGCACGGTCAAGTCCCGCAGCGGACGGTTCAGCCAACGAGTCAGCAAGCGACTGCCCATCGCGGTCTGGCAGCGGTCGACCACCGATTGCAGGGTGTTATCGCGCCCGCCGGCCAGGTTGGTATCCAATTCCAGGTTGCGACGGCTGGCGCCATCGAGCACCACGGTATCGTCCAGGCGTTCATGACGCAGACTGCGCAAGTGGGGCAGGGCGGTGCGCTGGGTTTCCTTCGCGTAGCTGAGCAGGCAGCCAGCAGCGCCGATGGCCAGGGTCAGCGTTTCACAGCCAAAACCTTTAAGGTCCTGCACCGAGAACTGCTGGCACAGACTTTTCAGCGCCGAATCACGCTCGAAATCCCACGGCGCACGACGCTTGGTCCCACGACGTTTCTCCGCCGGTAAGTCCTTGGGCCAATCATCCGGGATCAACAACTCCACCGGGTTGATACGCTCCAGCTCCGCCAGCAGGTTCTCCCAGCCCTTGATCTCCAGCACGCTGAAGTTGCCGCTGGTGATATCCAGCACCGACAGGCCGAACAGACGCTCATCGCCCAACACCGCAGCGATCAGGTTATCGCGACGCTCATCCAGCAGTGCCTCATCACTCACCGTGCCCGGCGTAATAATGCGCACCACCTGACGTTCCACCGGCCCTTTACTGGTAGCCGGGTCGCCGATCTGCTCACAGATCACCACCGACTCGCCCAGCTTCACCAGCTTGACCAGGTAGCCTTCCAACGAGTGATAAGGAATCCCACACATCGGAATCGACTGCCCCGCCGACTGCCCGCGCGCGGTCAGGGTAATGTCCAGCAGCTTGGCGGCCTTCTTCGCATCTTCATAGAAGATCTCGTAGAAGTCGCCCATGCGATAGAACATCAACTGATCAGGGTGCTGGTTTTTCAGGCGCCAGTACTGCTGCATCATCGGGGTGTGGGAGGACAGGTCTGAAGTGTTTTTACTCATTGGGTAGTAGGCAAATTCGTTGAAAGTGATGGGGCAAAGGGGGCGCTTGGCCCAGCATTTTTTGCGATGGGGGCAAGGTTAACACGCGAGGTCGGCCCTTCGCAGGTCGCAAACGGCCAGGTAAAACGCGAAAGCGGCGTCGCCTCAAGAAGCTCCCTCGCCACAGGTTAGCGGTTTAATCAGGCATTGCAGCAGCGTTAAACAATCCGGTCAGTGCCTGGAAGATGATGAGCTGACTTTTCATATCTCAATGCAGGATGCAGATCGTGAATACGACCAAGCTATTTGGATCTACGCCCACTGGCCGGAAACAACCCTCTGATCACCCCAAGAAACGCCGCAAACAAGTTGATTGAAGTCGCCGTAGTGATGGCAATCAATACATTGTCCGAGAACGGCGCTTTACCCGAGTAATACGTCGACCAGCCATTCCACACCAGCAGGACCGCCCAGAAGATCACGCCGCAGGCAGCAAACCAAAACGCACGCCCCGCATACTTCTTGCGCAGTTGCCGCTCGGCTTTCTGGTCTTTGAGGTTCTGGCTTCTTTCATCGTCGGTGCCTATGGCTTGCTCGCCACCGGCCTGGGAGTCCTGGTCAGGCCCTGCCACGGGGGGCAGGGTGAGTTCCAGGTTGTCGAGTTCTTCACTCACGGATACGGCTCTTTGGGTGAATGAGTGCTGCCATGTCTTCCCAGTCTATGGCGGAGCCGTCGGCGCCCTTGAGGGCCCAGGCTGTGCCGTCCTCGTGGGACAGGTTGGACAGTTGGGTGCCGGACCATTTGCCGTATTTGTTAATGATCCGGTCAATCAAACGATGGGTATAGGTATCGCTCTCCGGAACCCTCGGTGTAACGAAGACAATGTCTTCGGCGTCGGGCTTCAGGTTGCTGAGCAGTGAGGTCACCGGGCGATTACCGTAGGATTTCAGCTCATGGTAAAGCGACGGAATGACCGGGCCATATTGCCAGCGGGCGAAGTGGTCATCCATCAGGGGCTGGTCTCGCTCGCGCAAATGCCAGGACTGTGTATAGAACAGCAGTTTCTGCAGCTTCATCGGGGTCAGGCCCGAAACCTTGCCTTCCTTCGCGCGTTCAATGAAGGCGTTAGCAACAGCTAGCGCTGAATAAGCCATGAGCACCTCCGTCGTTGCTGGCTAGGTGATTGACGAGTTTTATACATAGCCCCTGAATTGTCGATAAGCAAGGGAGGCTGTTCATTTGCCGCGTCTTACCTCAGGCGCTCGCAATAATAGTGAGTATTTAACTGTCTGGATATACAGTATTTTGTTTCAGGCTAAACAAAATTGGATGTTTAATGCATAAATATGCAAATTAGCATTTGCCAACCTTAAAAACTCCCGTCACTATCCGCGTTATGCAAAAACGCAATGTTTCTATCGTTTTAAGAGAGCTGCTGGATCGCGACCGGATCTCCCCCACGGAGCTTCATCGGCGCACCGGCGTGCCTCAATCCACACTGTCCCGGATCCTCAGCGGCAAGATCGTTGATCCGTCGGATAAACACATCTCCCGTATCGCCGAGTATTTTCGCGTGAGCACCGACCAACTGCGCGGGCGCGCTGCGGTGGGAGCCTTGCGCGATGACGGGCGCGACCCGATGCATTCGGAACTCAAGGACATAAGCCTGTGGGACGACGACACCCCCGTCAATGATGACGAGGTGTCGATCCCCTTTCTGCGCGAGGTTGAATTGGCTGCTGGATCAGGAAGATTCGTCATCGAGGAAAGCGAGAAGGCCAGCCTGCGGTTCGGCAAGCGCAGTCTGCGGCATAACGGCGTGCAGTTCGACCAGGCCAAGTGCGTGACGGTACGCGGCAACAGCATGTTGCCGGTACTGCGCGACGGCGCCACGGTTGGCGTGAACGCCGGTAAAAGCGGCATTGGCGATATCGTCGATGGTGATCTGTATGCCATCAATCACAACGGCCAGCTGCGAGTTAAACAGCTCTACCGCCTGCCTTCCGGGATTCGCCTGCGCAGTTTCAACCGTGATGAGCATCCGGATGAGGACTACAGCTTCCAGGATATCCAGGATGAGCAGATCAGCATCCTCGGTCATGTTTTCTGGTGGGGCATGTACGCCCGCTAACCCCCTCGCGTAAGACGAAACCCGCCCATGAGCGGGTTTTTTTTCGCCCCGAAAAAACCGGCAAACCCCATGCTGGCAAGGCCTTAAATGCATTTGTGCATTTCCATAGCAAAAATAAATGCATTGATGCATTGACTGTATATGCATACATGCATATTCTCCATCTCAAGCCAGCCAACAAGGCCTGGTGGAGGTGGCAAGGATGCTGCCAAGGAAGACAAGGAAGGCACGCAACATCGGCAAGGACGCCATCGAAGCGATGGCAGGGATGCCAGGCAATACCGGCAAGGATGCCGACGCTCTTTAGTTTCAACGCTTCAAAAACAGGCAGCGATGAACCGGCCTTGACGGTTCAGAGGGTTGGCAACTGACCCGGGTGTGCAGCGTAAAGCACCAGAAGCAGTTATCCGGCAGACAGGGATCGTGGTCGGAAAAACATCGAGGAAAGGACCGTACCGCGCCAGTAGCGCCGAAAGTCCGAGGACAGCATTACTGAAAAGCCCGGGCAACCGGGCTTTTTGGAATGCCTACCTATCGAAGCATCTGTAAATGAAATATGGATTATTAAATGCTCAGCCAGGAGGCGTGACATGACAAATGAACAGCAAGCGTTAGCGGAAATGCCTATCTGGCTGGTCATCGTATTGGCCGTGATCGGCGGCGTATCCGGCGAGATGTGGCGCGCCGATAAGGAAGGGGCTCGCGGTTGGTCGCTGATCCGACGCCTGGCCCTGCGTTCCGGGGCGTGCATGGTCTGCGGGGTTTCGGCTCTGATGCTGTGCTACGCAGCGGGGATGTCGATCTGGACCGCCGGCGCCATTGGTTGCCTGACCGCCATGGCCGGTGCCGACGTGGCTATCGGCCTTTATGAGCGGTGGGCGGCCAAGCGCATCGGGATCAACCAAGGCTCCCGCCAGGACCCGCAGTAATCGTTGCAAGGACGCTACATAAAATGACGCTTATCGAAAAGCCATCCCAACTGCCCCAGGCCGTGGGCGCTGCGCTGCATGCAGCCTTCCCGGACCTCAAGGTCGGCAGTCATCAGGACTTCCAGGGCGACACTGAAAAAACCGGTGTGCAGGTCACAGTCGAAGGCAATGGCCCGGGCATTCGCTCTCGCGAAGGGCGCAAGGCTCACGTGCTGAGCATTTCACTCAGGGCCATGGTCGCCCCCGGGGCATTGCCGTTCGATGCCTGCGACCTGGCCAGCCAACTCATGGACCT
The DNA here is from genome assembly GCF_019891455.1 of Pseudomonas sp. P867. Classification (NCBI taxonomy): domain Bacteria; kingdom Pseudomonadati; phylum Pseudomonadota; class Gammaproteobacteria; order Pseudomonadales; family Pseudomonadaceae; genus Pseudomonas; species Pseudomonas sp. P867. The sequence continues at coordinate 552,379 of NZ_JAFLXB010000001.1, forward strand.
TGTGCTGGATAACCGTTGGGACCTGCCCCAGGCACAGTGCGATTTGCCCGCAAATATCGTCGCCGCTCCGGCTGTGCGCAGCACCCTTGATGCGGACTACGACACCTGGACGGTTTCCTTCACTCAAACCCTCTATCTGGGGCCGCCGTTACTTGAAGATCCTACAGGCCAGCCGCTGTTTGCCTGCACCTGGGACGTCTCCAACATCGACGACCCGGCCCAATACAAACCACTGGCGGAGTAGCCCATGTTCGACGCGCTGTTACGCATGCAATTGGGACCGATCGTCGAACGCCTGGCAGAGATGGAGACCCAACTCGAAGACCTTTACCGCCGCGCTGAAAGCTTCTGCCGGATTGGCATTTGCCAGCAGGTCGACGCGGCGAGCAACACTTGCAAGGTCAGCCACGGTGATTTGCTGACCCCGGCGATCCGCTTTTTCAACCCCAGCGCCGGTGCGCAAACGGAAACCCGCATTCCAACGGTGGGCGAGCAATGCCTGTTGCTTAACTACGGTGGCGGGGAGGGCGGCGTGCAGTCAGTGGCGCTGTTCGGCCTCAACAGTGATCGCTTTCCGCCAGTCTCCAGCGTTGCGACGCTGACCAGGCGTCGCCATCAAGACGGCACCCAAAGCGACTACGACGACGCCAGCCATACTTTCAACTGGGCCAACGGCCCAACCACCGTCAGCGGCTCCCGTGAACAGGTCGACATTAAAGTCGGCGCTGCCAGCCTGACCATGAATGCCCAGAGCATCACTTTGCAAATCGGCGGCACCAGCCTGTTGCTGGATGCTGGCGGAGCTCACTTCAGCGGCCCGGTAGTGGACCATCAAGGACGCGTCATCAGCCCCCGATAAGGACATCCCATGCTCGGAATCGAGAGGAACACCGGCGCAGCCGTCGATGACTGGCTGCAATTTGTGCAGCGCGCCACCCGAGCGCTGACCACCCCCGTGGGCACCCGGCAAAAGCGTCCGTTGTATGGCTCGCTGATCCCGCAGTTGCTCGGGCAAAACCTCGGCGACGACCTGCTGATTCTCGCCCAGAGCCATGCCGCCCAGGCGTTCTACAACACCCATAACGGCATCAGCGATTTTGACCCCCAGGTCATCGTCGCCACTCGCCAAGGCGCCGGCCTGCTGCTGCGGTTTGCCGGTACCTGGAAAAACCGCCAACAAACCTTCGAGGTCGTGACATGAGCATGTTGATCCCCGGCCAGAACCAACTGGCGGAACCGACCATCATCAAGGTGGATGAGTTCGAACCGTTGCTGGCCGAGTTCAAGACGTTTGTCATCGACTACGTCGCCACCCGCGCGCCGCAAAGTGCGCTCAAACTCAAGGCCAGCCTCGACAACGAAAGCGAACTGCTGACCCTGGCCCTGGAAGCTTTTTGCGTGCGTCTGCAAACCCACGAGCGCAAATACAACGCCCGTATCAAGCAGATGCTGGCGTGGTGGGCTACCGGCAGCAACCTGGATGCGCGCCTGGCCGACATGGGCCTGGAACGCCAAGTGCTCGACCCTGGCGACCCGGCGGCTTTCCCGCCCGTGCCGCCCACCCTGGAAAGCGACGACGACGCTCGCCTGCGTTACTACCTGGCGCCCCATGCTCCGGCGGCCGGCTCGCGGATGCAGTATCGCCGCGAAGTGTTCACCCTTGGCGAGCGCCCGGCGGTGAAAGTGCAAAGCGCGACGCCGGGAGTGGTGAGCGTCATCTACACCTTCGATCCGGATGGCTATGCAGCCCAGGTCAAGGACGGCAACGCCCGACGCACCGCACCGGGTGAAGTCATGGTCACTGTGCTTTCCCGCGAGGGCGACGGCACGCCGTCCGCGGACTTGCTTGACGGTGTACGTCGACATTTCGCACGGCCGGATGTAAGGCCGGAAACCGATCTTGTCAGCGTCCAAGGCGCACAGATTCAACCCTACAAAATTCGCGTGGTGGCCAAGATCAACGCCGGCCCGGATTCGGGGTTGACCCAAGTAGCGGCGCAGAAACTGCTGCAAGACTACGCAGAGTCCTGCCATCGCCTGGAGGGGCGGGTTGACCCCAGCTGGATCGACTACGCCATCCACAGTGCCGGCGCTGCGCAACTGCAGATCCTGGAACCGCTGGCGCCCATCGTCAGCACCGCGTTCCAGGCCCCGTATTGCACGGGCGTCGAGGTGGAGGTGCGCACGCTATGAGTGAATCCAAAGCGAGTTTGCTACCGGCCAACAGTTCACCGCTGGAAAAGGCGCTGGACCAGGGTTTCGGCACATTGCTCGAGCGCGTCACACCGCCGTTTCCAGCGTTGATGAACCCGCTGCAAACCCCCAGCGAATTCCTGCCTTACCTGGCCGCCGACCGCGGCGTCAGTGAATGGGATGCCGAGGCCAGCGAGGCGGAAAAGCGCCTGACCGTGGCCTTGTCCTGGCAAATCCAGCGCCAGGCCGGTACGCCCAAGGCGCTGAGTCATGCGGTGGAGTCATTGGGCTTCACTCCCAACATCAGCGCCTGGTATCAGCAGCGCCCCTTGGGTGTGCCTTACACCTTCGACGTACAGGCGATCATCGGGCGCAGTTGGTCCAGCGGCGATCACAACCGGCTGATCCGGCGTATCAATGCGGCCAAGAGTGAGCGCGATCAGGCGACGATCACCATCGTGCATGAAACCGAAGGTCAGCTTGCATTCACGCAAGTGCTCGACGCCCCTTTAAGCGACGGCGAGTTTTATCTAAACGGCGCGTTGCCGGAATTGGCGCTGGTTGCTCGGCTTAACAGTGCCGGGGTTGCCCAGCACTACACCATTAACGACTACGACCTCAGGGCGCAGCCATGACAGATGAAATCACGCGCCTGGTGCGCTTCACTTCCAAAGGTTTGGATGAAGTGCTGCAGGCAAAGAACCAGGGCCTCAAAGGCGAAATTACCCACATCGGCGCCGGCACTAGCCGCTACAACCCCGACGGCACGGAAGTGGCCTTGCGTGACGAGCGCCAACGGGTGGCCATCGTCGATTACGAAGACCTGGGCGAGCGCCAACTCAGGATGGCCGCGCTGTTTGATGGCGACGGCGAGTATGAGATTGGCGAGTTCGGTTTTTACCTCGCAAGCGGGACTTTGCTGGCGGTGTATTCCGTGGCGGGGAAGTTGCTGACGTATAAGGCGGCGGCGGCTCGGGTGCTGCAGAAGTTTACGTTGGATGTTTCGCCGTTGCCGACGGATAGCGTGACGATTGTGGTGGGTAGCGACAATTTGAATGTGCTACTGACTGATGAAATTGCGGCCTTATCAGCTGCGAGCATAGACAATATGGCACGCGGTGTAGGGGTTCTATTTCGAGTGATGGAAGTCGAAAGAAAATAGAGCGTTTTCAATTTATTTTACATGACGCTATCCAGGCGTTTAGGAGCATTCATTTGAGTACCGAACAGCAACTTGCTGCCGTTGTAAGCGCGGCAAATAACTTGACTAACGTCATTACCGGAAAAGTCGGAGAAATTGACAAGGCGATAGTCGATGCCCGCCAGGCGTACGACGCTCAATTGTCGGAGTTGAAAAATAGACTCCCAAGATTGGCGGTCACCAAGAACTTCAATTTGTCCCCGAATGCCGATGGAACACTGATTGAAAATTGGGGGATTCACGCTGAAGTGACGCCGACTAAGCTGCGAACTATCACCACTGCCTCTCAAGCGGCCGGACGCCCGCAAGCTGATGTGGATTTCTTGCTTCAGGTGCAGGCAGATGTGCGTGAGCAATATCCAAATTTTGAAATCAGGGCCAGCGACTATTGGCGCACGTTGGTACATCTGTGGCAAATGAAGTGGTCGGTGTCAGACGCTAGTCCTTGGCTCGCGTTCCCTTACACTGTCGATATGGCGCTCGCGAATGGCTCTGGTGCAGTACCGCAGAACTCCTACCTTACCGTTGGTGCCTTCGTACGTCTTTTGGAGGGTAACGTGTCTGGAGCATGGAGTAATGGCGTTGAAAAAGGCAAATGGCGCTGGTGCTCCAGTGTTATTTCTCCTACAGAGTTGTTTGGAACTTATTACCATCTGCACCCGATGCGCACCTCGTCAACTGGCGTTGTTGAGGTGATGCTCGCAGGGGCATGCACAGGCGTTGTAACCAACCCAGGTGATTGGGGAACGATGTTGGCCCTAGGCTGAGGAGAGAATATGAAACCACTATTTATACCTGCTGAACTTCATCCGATTATCAAGTGGGAAATGATTCGTAAGGCAAGGGATCAAGACTTGTCGGCGAGTGATTATGCAGCAATGCCAGACTATCCGATGCTCGACACCCATAAGCTCTTGTTCGCTGAGTATCGTCAAAAACTGCGTGATATTCCAGATCAGGGAGAAAACCCTGATGCAGTGCTCTGGCCATCCAAACCAGATTTCCTGAAATAACTGATAACCGCGAAAGCGGTTTTTTTTCGCCTCCCCAAAGCCCCTCCTCAACAGGGGCTTTTGTATTTTCCACCCGGAGATTTTTCACCCATGCCCACCCGCCAAACCTACACCGTCCTCATCCCATTCCCCATCGGCAACGGCCATTGGTCCACCGCTGGCGAGGAATTGGAACTGCTCGACGTCGAAGCATCCGCCCTGCGCACCGCTGGCCGCCTGGAACTGACCAGCGTCCTCAACTCCACCCCCAAGAAGGCTGAATAACCATGGCAGAAGTCCTGAACTTCGAGCACAACGGCATCACTGTGAATGCCACTGAATCCCCCGAGGCCATGGGTGGCCTTGGCGATAACGTGATCGGCCTGGTCGGCACTGCCCCCAACGCCCACGCATCGATCCCGAAAAACGCCCCGTTCCGTATCAACAGCTTCACCACCCAGGCGCTGCTGGACCCCACCGGCACCGAGTCGGGCACCTTGTTCCAGGCGGTGTATCAGATCCTCAAAGTGGTCAAGGTGCCGGTCTATGTGGTCATCGTCGAAGAAGGCGCCACCCCGGCCGATACGATCAACAATGTGATCGGCGGCAACGACCCGGTCACCGGTCGCAAGCTGGGCCTGGCGGCCCTGAGCAGCGTGCCTGAAGACCTGACCATCATCGGCGCTCCAGGCTTTACCGGCACCAAGGCCGTGGCCGGTGAGTTTGCCTCCTTCGGCAAGCGTATCAAGGCGCGTGTGGTACTGGATGGCAAGGACGCTTCGGTGGCCGATCAAGTGACCTACAGCGGCGAGCTGGGCGGTGCCGACCTCGGTTTCGACCGTTGCCTGCTGGTGCACAACATGCCGTCGGTGTACTCCAAGGCCGCGAAGAAAAACGTATTCCTGTCGCCATCCTCGTTGGCCATCGCCGCACTGGCCAAGGTCAAACAGTGGGAAAGCCCGGGCAACCAGGTGACCTTCGCCGAAGACGTTTCCCGCGTGGTCGAGTACAACATCCTCGATACCTCCACCGAAGGGGACCTGCTCAACCGCTACGGCGTGAGCTACTACGCCCGCACCATCCTCGGCGGTTTCTCGCTGCTGGGTAACCGCTCCATCACCGGCAAGTTCATCAGCTACGTCGGCCTGGAAGATGCTATCAGCCGCAAGCTGGTCAAGGCCGGCCAGAAAGCCATGGCCAAGAACCTCACCAAGTCCTTCATGGACCAGGAGGTCAAGCGCATCAACGACTGGCTGCAAACCCTGGTGGCCGACGAGACCATCCCTGGCGGCAGCGTATACCTGCACCCGGAATTGAACAGCGTCGAGAAGTACAAGAACGGCACCTGGTTCATCGTTATCGACTACGGCCGCTACGCGCCGAACGAACACATGGTTTATCAACTCAACGCCCGCGATGAAATCATCGAGCAGTTCCTGGAGGACGTTCTCTAATGTTTACCAACCGAGTCAGACAGGCCATTGCGGCCACCCTTCAAGGCCTGCCGTTGTCCGCAACCGTGGAAGAGTTCACCCCGCCGAAGATCGAGTTCGACATGGAGCCCATGTCCGGCGGTCGCTTTATCGCCGAGGAAATGGCCAAGAGCGGCAAGGTGCTCAATGCCAAGCTGGTGCTGCAAGGTGCCGGTCCGGAAATCATGCTGGCCCTGGGCGTGCGCATGGGCGACGACATCCTGCTGAACGTGCGTGAAGCCGGCCAGGACCAGGACGGGAAGACCTACTTCACCTACCACACCGTCGGCGGCAAGCTCAAATCCCTGGAGGAGGCGAAGCTGAAAATGGGCGACAAGGCTACCACCACGCTGGAACTGTCCTGCCGTACCTACAACCGTCTGGAAAATGGCGTTTCGGTGATCGACATCGACGTGCGCACCCAGAAGTTCGTGCTCAACGGCGTCGACATTCTGGGCGATGCGCGCCGCGCCGTGCTGATGCCGTAAGGATAACTGCAATCGAAGCGGGCACGGTCAATGTGGGAGCCGGGCTTGCCCGCGATGCAGGCGACTCGGTGCGTCTGGAGCACCGAGTTGATGCTATCGCAGGCAAGCCAGCTCCCACAGAGACCGCGCTCAGATTGGGATTCCCGTGCTTTTCAATACCGTTCTACAAGGAATTGCCCCATGGCCTGGATGCCACCGTTGCACATCCTGCTGGCTCCGATCACCGCCGACACCGGCGCGACGATCCAGCAGGTTCAGCTAAAACCGTTGTTCTACGCCGCGCAAAAAGACGCGCTGGCCCGGGCCGGTGATGACGAGGACGATCAGTTTTTCGAACTGGCGAAACTCGCCACTGGCCTGTCGGAAAAAGAGCTCGACCAGCTCAAGCGCCCTGACTACGTGAGCATTGCCCAGTACGTACACGAGATGTCGACGCGCCCGACGTCGTTCTTCCTGAATGCGGATGAAGCGACACCCCACGACCAACCCGTCCAGTTGCTATTGCCCCTGAACGCAGCCGGCCGAACCCTGACCGAACTGCCCCTGGAAATGCCTGCCCTGCGCGCCACCAAGGTGATGAAAAAACTCGCCACCAACAAAGAGCGCGCCGAGTTCATCACCGCCCATTGCACCGGCCTGATGATCCCTGACCTGGCCGGCTTGACCGTGCCCGACTGGACGGAACTGCAGGAGCGTATCGACGATTTTTTAAATCAACCGGCGGACTTCTTTCGCAGCGCGACATCGAAGTAATCCTCGATGTGGTGCCGCTGATCTACTCGGTCAATGAGGCGGAGATCCTCGACTGGGACGCCGGAAAAGCATTGCGCCGCTACGACATTGCGATCACTCGCCTTGGCGTTAAACAGGAGTAAGCGGGATGCAAGAAACTCAATTTGGGACCAGGCTCGTCCAGGAGGACAAGCGTTGGCTGCTTGGCGATGCGGACCTGGGCAATGTGCTGGCGCCGTTTTCCGCAGACCTCGCCGCGCCTGTCAGCCTTGAATCGGTACCACAGTCGGCGCCGTTATTGTTGCCGCAGCCGCAGCCGCAGCCGCAACCGCAGCCGCAACCGCAACCGCAACCGCAACTCCAACCCCAGCCGCAACCACTGCCGGAGCTGACCTCGGCGCTGATCACCGTCAGTGTGGACATCAACGCTCTGGCCCAAGAGCAAATTCGGTTGCGCGAATCGCTGGAAACGCTCACCAGCACGCTGTTCATTAGCGCCAATTCGCTGGCAACCAAGACGGCAGAGGTCCGCGCGGGAGTCGCAGAAAGCAAGCAGGACAAGCCTGCGTCTGCTAATCCGTCCTGGGGGGAAAAAAGTGTTGAACTGGCCACGGATGCCGTCAAGTTCGTCGGCAAGGAAGTGTTCACCGGTTTGTGGGATAAAGCCAAAGACCGTCTTTCAGGCAAGGCGATTGATGCGGTGGCTGCCAGGTATCCGAAGGGTGCCAAGTGGCTCAAGGACGATAACGGCAAGGGTGCTGAAAAAGGCAAGGACTGTTGCTGCACGGGAGCACTGCCTGCGCAGATTCGCGGCCCGCTTGATAGCGCTGCCGCACAGTTGCCAGAGAGTGTCGGTGAGACCGCCAGGAAAGAAGAGAAGGCACGCCCCAAAGATAATCCCAGGAGGCCGCGCGGCAAGCGTAACAAGGCCCGTCAAATAAAATCGCGCGAGGTCAAAATCCCAGAGGTCAGAAGGCGGACGGATCTCAAATCGCAGCCTACTGTCACGCCAGCCCCTGCTGCGCCGCCAGTCAATATCATGGGCCAGCCGCAGCTAGCGTTCGACAGCAAACGGGTGAGCGAGACTACACGCAGTATTTCCGGCAACTCATTGACCTCTTACGCAGCCGCTTCGGCAGACCGAGTCGCAGCACAGGGTGGGCCCAAGGGTTTGGCCCCTGGACTGTCGGGGACGCTCGCAAAGCTTGAATCGTCCGCCGTACGCCGCCTTGGCCCGCTGAAGTATGTCGACACCGCCGTGGATGTGATCCAGGGCGTACGCAATGGCGACGCCAAGGCCGTCGGTGCTGGCCTTAGCACCGCTGGCGGCGCCTGGGCGGGAGCATCCGCCGGCGCCGCGCTCGGCACTCTGGTTTTCCCTGGCATTGGCACCGCAGTCGGTGGCGCCATCGGTGGCTTGCTCGGCAGCGAAGCCGGCAGTTGGCTTGGGGACAAGTTGTTCGGTTCAGGCGATCGTCTACCTGCGCCGAACGCGCTGAGTAAAGAGCTCAACAGCGCGCGAACGGACAACGTCCAGGTCACGCTCTCACCGAGCATCCAGATCACCGGCGTTAATCCGGCGGACGCCCAGCAAGTGGTCAATCAGGTGATCCAGGCCCTGCAGTTTCAATGCGTGCCGATGGTCACCGATTCCCTGGGCATCCGGCGCAACGCGGCACTGGCCGATCCTTCAGGAGGTGATTGATGCGACAACAAATGGTGCTGGGCGACTTTATTTTTGGCTTATCCCGAGGGTTCGCCTATTCCACACTGGCCCGCAACAGCGACGGCGGCTGGAGTGATCTGGCGATCATTGCCAGCAAGCCGCAGTCGCGTCAGAGCGGCCAGAAGCTGGAAAAACTCATCTTCAGCGGCACGGCCATGTACGCCATTGGCATGCAGCGCCTGGACGAATTGCGCGCTCTGCAAAATGCGCGAGCGCCGTTGCCGCTGGTCGACGGCATCGGCCGTAACTGGGGCCAGTGGCGGATCAATGCAGTGATGGAAAACCAGAGCAACGTGATCGATGACGGCACCGCCATGGTCATGACCTGGACCCTTGAACTGGAGGAATTCGTCAATGCGTAGAGTACGAAGTATCGCCGGTGACTCGGTCAACCTGCTGCTCTACCGCGAACTGGGGCGTTGCGATGACGCGGCGGAAGAAACCCTCTGGCGCTTGAACCCTGAACTGGCTGAATACGGCCCGGTACTGCCGGCAGGCGTATGGGTGGTCGTGCCTGAGATGCAAGCCCGGCCGGTTGCTGTACGGCCCGTTCTGGCCTGGGATTAAGGAGGCTGCATGGCACAGGGATTTACCCCGATCGTAGAGTTCTACGGCGCCAACGCGGCGCTGCTCAATCAACGCCTGATGCACTGGAGCCACACCGACGCCGCGGGTATCCAGACTGACCGCCTGGAACTGACCCTTAATATAGAAGGGTTGGAGGGCTTGCCCAGCCTCAGTGGCAAGATTGGCCTGCGCGTCGGTTACCAGGAAACCGGCTTGGTGGAAAAAGGCGAGTTTGTTGTCACCCAACGCACCCCAGTGTTGTTTCCGATGCGCCTGATGATCGTGGCGACCGCCGCGCCCTTCAGCGAGGCGGATAAAAGCGGCTATCGCCAGCGCCGCTCCGCCAGCCATGGGCCGACTACCTTGGGGGCATTGTTTCGCCAAGTGGTCAGCCGCCATGGTTTTTCACCGCGAGTGGCACCGACACTGGACGGCATTGCAATTGCGCACATCGACCAGTCCAACGAAAGCGACATGGCCTTCATCACCCGCCTGGCCAAGCGTTACAACGCGGTCACCAAGCCGTTTAACGAGCTTTACGTGCTGGCCGAAGCGGGGCAGGCCAAGTCCCTTACCGGCCAGTTGCTGCCCGAAGTGAAGCTGTCTGTGACACACGACAACCGCCCGGGAGACCAGGCCTTTATCACCGCCAAGCTCGACGAAAAATCGCGCTCCAAGTACATGGGCAGCCGCGTCAGCTGGTGGGATTCCGGGGCTGGCAAGCAGCGCATGGTCCAGGTCGGGATTGCCCCGTTCAAGACCGTGCGCCAGCGCTGCCAGAACGAAGCCGAAGCCCGCGCCGTGGCCGAAGGCGAACTGCGCCGGGTGGGCCGTGAAGGTTTGAAGCTGCAGATCGATTGCCCCGGTAACCCTTTGCTCGCTGCCGAAGGCTTGCTGGTGCTGGATGAAACCTGGCCTTCGTATATGCAGGGGCGCTGGTCGATTACTCAAGTGACCCACGTTGGCGACCCGGCGACGGGATATCGCAGCTCGATCATGGCCAGTGGACTGGCGTCTTGATCGTCACTACTGCGCGCCGTTGAAGCTCCCCATTACCGACCTGAAGCGATACAGGAACCAAGATGCCTATGAACGACGAAGAATTGGCCGCGATCAACCGCTTGATCGCCGCCCTGCAAACCCAGACCGATGGCCAGGTGGCGCTCAACGCGGCCATTCGACTGTTGGCCCAGAGCAACCAGGCGTTGGTCGACCTGATCAAGAGCCGAGAGCCGGACCCGAATGCGCCGCCTTATCTGGATGGCAAACCGGCCCCCTGATCCCGTCTCGACCTGCCTTGCACGCAGCAACACAGCCGTTGCACCCCACAGCCCGCCTTCGCGGGTTTTTTATTGTTCATGGAGAACATTCGATGTCGATTCTTACCCAAGGTACCCAGATTTTTGCCCTCGTCCCGCCGGTCTCCGGCACCGGGCCCTACACCGTGCTGGAAGTCGAGCACGCCACTTCGTTCGAACCGGGCGGTGCCCCGGCCGAGCAGATTGAAGACACCAGCCTCAATGCCGAAGAGCGCAGCTACAAGAAAGGTTTGCGTACCCCTGGCACGGCGAGCCTGGGCCTGAACGCCGACCCGACCAACGCCAGCCATATCCGCCTGCACCAGCTCTCCGAGGCCAAGGGCGATACCGGCGTGAAGTGGGCGGTGGGCTGGTCCGACGGCAAGGACGTGCTGCCAACCGTCAACGCCAAGGGCGATGGCTTTGAGCTGCCGGCAACCCGCACCTGGTTCACATTCGACGGCTACGTCTCGGACTTCCCGTTCAACTTCGCACTGAACGCAGTCGTGACCACCACCGTCACCATCCAACGCACCGGCGCCAGCGCCTGGATCAAGAAAGTCTGAGAGACGCCATGAACCTCAAACAACTGAAAGCCAAGGGCGGCATCGTCGATGCCCAGCCGGTGAAGAAAGACATCAGCTGGACGCACCTGGACAGCAAAACCGGCAAGCAAGTGACTGACACATTCACGGTGCACATCCGTCGCCAGTCGTTCGGTGTGATCGAACGTCTGTTCAGCCAGGGCGAGTCGGCACAGAGCCGCAACGCCAGCTACCTCGCGGCCTCAGTGTCGTTGGGGGCCGAGGGTGATGAAGCCCTGAGTTACGACGATGCGTTCGGTCTTGAGCCGTCATTGGGGTTTGTGATCCTCAATGCAGTCAATGAGGTCAATGGCACCCAGGGTGGTGGCGCAAAGAGCTGACGGCCGCCGATGAGTTCTGGCACGAACTGGTGCTGAACGGAGTGGGCGGCCGCACGATCGCCGAAGCCAAGGAACGCATGACCTACCACGAAGCCCTGGCCTGGGGACGCTATATCGACCGATATGGCTCCCTGCACGCCGGTAGGCGGCTGGAGGCGGGCAGCGCGTTGGTGGCGCTGCAGACCCACCGGCTGGGCGGCGGCACGGCCGAGATGATTGACTTCATGCCCCACGAGCTGCGCCGGGGTGTGTCGCTTGAACGTGCGATGAACGAGTGGCGTTAAGGACGACGCCACTTTCCTTGAAACCCGTTTCGACGGGTTTTATCCATGACCCGGAGAAACCTATGGCAACTGCTTCCCAGGGTAATCTGACGCTCAACCTCGGCAGCCTGGAGCAGGCCCTGGCGAAGGCGTCGCGGATTACCGAAAACAGCATGCGCGAGATGCAGCAGAAGATCGAGGACGCCAGTAAAAAGGTCAGCGCCTCTGCCGCAGCTGCGCTACAGGTCACGTCCGGCCAGTTCAAGGGCTTTCGAAGGGCCTATGACCCGGCCACGGATGCGGCGGAAAAATTTATCCAGAAAAATGCGCAACTGGTGCAAGTGCTCAAGCAGAGCCAGGGTGCGCAGAATGATTTTGTTGGCGCGCTGGATGCGCAGTCCAGTTACACCGAGCGGGCGGGGCTGAAGTTTCCAGTGGGTGGGCCGTACGCAGAGGCTGTACCGACGCCTTCGGGTGACGACGCGACGATGGCATTTCTGGACGACGCAAAGACCCGGCAGGTAAAGAGCAACTTCGCCGAAATGACGCAGTTGCTTGATGACTGGCGCCAGGGGGCGAGCAGCGCATTCGAAGAGTATTCGACCAAGGCAGGCACGGCGGCCGAGCAGTCGAAGGCAGTGTTTAGCAGTGCTTTCGAAAAGATGGACCAGGCGGTGCTGACGTTCGCAACCACGGGCAAATTCAATTTTTCGGATTTCGCCACGTCAGTGCTCAAGGACATGGCCACGATGGCGGCGAAGACCGCGGCATCCAGTGCGCTGAGTTCGTTGTTCGGGCTGGCCAGTTCGGCAGTGGGCGCCTGGTTGGGCAGCAGCACGCCCACTCCGACAACCACCAGTGTCGGTGCTAACAGCTACACCTTTAACCCCCAGCTCAACACGGCGGGTATTCATTACAACGCGAAAGGGAGCGCCTGGAACTACGGTGTTCAAGCCTTCGCCAACGGCGGCACCTTCACCAATTCCGTCGCCTCAGGCCCAACCCTGGCCCCCATGGCCCTGTTCGGCGAAGCCGGCCCCGAAGCCATCATGCCTCTGAGTCGTGGCTCCGACGGCTCCCTCGGTGTGCGCGCACTGGGCGGCGGTCAGTCAGGCAGCACCAGCAGCAACCAGGTGGTGATCCAGCAAACCATCAACGTTGCCGACGGCCAGGGCTCAGGCACCGACACCAACGCCCAGAACGTTGCCCGCGCCTACGCCGGCTCTGCCCGTCAGGGCGCCGCCGAGCAGATCGCCCGCGACCTCAAGCCGGGCGGGCAAATCTGGTCGGCCATCAATGGCCGCTGATCATCAACGGCTTACGCCTGGAGAAAACATGAGCACAGAAACTTTCACATGGGTGCCCAAGGTGGAGCCCGTCGGCAGCGTCGAGTTTCGTCTTAAGACGGCCAAATTCGGCGATGGCTACCAGCAAACGGCAGCGGACGGGATCAACAACAAGACCCAGTCCTGGCCACTGACGTTCGTGGGTGATGAAGCGCGCATCAAAGCGATCGTTGCTTTCCTTGATCGCCATGCCGGCGCCAAGGCGTTCAACTGGACCGCACCACTGGCAGCGCCTGCGTTGTATCGCTGCAAGGGTTACCAGCCAACGCCCATGGGCGCCGGGCTCTACTCCCTGACGGCAACGTTCGAGCAAGCCTTCCACCCCTAGCGCGCCTCCACCCCGCCGTAGTGCGGGGTTTTCTTTGCCCGGAGAATCATATGTCCATCACTGCAGATATCCAGACCCTGGAGCCCGGGGCCTGGGTGGAGCTTTTCGAGCTCGATGCCACCCCCCTGGGTGCCGAGTTGTACCGATTTCACGGTTACCCTAAGGAGTCATCGATCTTCTGGCAGGGCCACGAATATTCACCCTGGCCGATCCAGGCCGAGGGCTTCGAGATGTCGGGGCAGGGCACCCAACCGACGCCGACACTGGCCGTAGGCAACGTCGGCGGTTTCATCACGGCGCTGGTGCTGTATTTCGAAGACCTGGTAGGCGCGCGCCTGATCCGCCATCGGACTTTGGCCAAGTACCTCGACGGCCAGCCCGAAGCTGACCCGGAAGAGGAACTGCCGCCAGACATCTGGTACGTCGAGCGCAAGGTTGCCGAAAGCAGTGAGACGGTGAAGTTCGAACTGGCCAGCGCGCTGGACTTCAACGGCGTGCAACTGCCCCGTCGACAGATCGTTGCCAACGTATGTTGGTGGCTCAGCTGCGGCGGTTATCGCGGCCCCTATTGCGGCTACAACGGCGGCCCGGTGGCGGATGCCAATGACGTGATTGTCACCGACGCGGCCAAGGATAAATGCGGTGGGCGGCTGACCAGCTGCAAGCTGCGTTTCGGCGAGAACAACCCACTTCCCTACGGCTCATTCCCGGCAGCCGGACTATTGCGGAGCTGAGCATGAACAAGACCAATCTGGCGGCGATTGCCCGGCACGCCGTGGCCGCGTATCCCCATGAGTGCTGCGGCCTGCTGATTCGTGAAGGGCGCAAGCGTGTGTATGTGCCGTGTCGAAATACGGCGAGCACACCCAGCGAACACTTTCGCCTGGCACCCGAGGACTACGCTGGCGCCGAAGAGCGGGGCGAGATTCTCGCGGTGGTGCACAGCCATCCGGATTGTCCGGCGACACCCAGTGAAGCAGACCGCGTGGCGTGCGAAGCCTCCGGGTTGCCCTGGCACATTGTTGAGGTACGCACCGACGACGACGGACAGGTGCGTACCGGTGAATGGGCCAGTTGCACGCCAAACGGCTACCAGGCGCCCCTGATCGGTCGTGCCTTCGCCCACGGCGTGCATGACTGCCTGAGCATCATCCTCGACTACTACCGCCGCGAGCTGGGCATCGAGCTTGGCGACTATCAGCGTGAAGACGGTTGGTGGGACAAGGGCGGCAACCTCTACCTGGACAACCTGCCGGCCGCCGGTTTCGTGCAGGTCAGCCAACTGCAACAGGGCGATATCGTGCTGATGCAGATCCGGTCGCCAGTGCCCAACCATGCCGCGATCTACCTGGCCGACGGCGTGCTGCAAAGCGAACCCGAGCATTACCCGGCCCCAGGTTCCATCCTGCACCACCTGTATGGTCGCGACAGCAAGCGCGATACCTACGGCGGCTATTGGGGCGAGGTGACGGTCAGCTATTGGCGACATGGCCTGCGGGCCAAACACTAACCACATCGGCGGATCATTCGCCTGGAGGATGCCATGCATCATGAAAAAGTCAGGACGGTGCGCCTCTACGGCAGCCTGGGCGCGAGCTTCGGGCGTGTGCATCGGCTGGCGGTGAGCAATGCTTCGGAAGCGATCCATGCGCTGTGCATTCTGGTGCCGGGGTTCGAGCGTTTCTTGATGGAGTCCAAGGACCGGGGCGTGACGTATTCGATTTTCCTGGGCCGCGACAACATTGGCCAGGATCGCCTCAAGGCACCTCCAGGCGCTGCGGATATCCGTATCGCACCGGTGCTGATGGGCAGCAAGCGCGCAGGGTCGATGCAAACCATTATTGGTGTGGCGCTGATTGTGGCTGCGTCGTACTTCTCTGGCGGTCTGGCCTCGGGCAGTTCCTCTGCCTTGATCGGCGCTTCATCCACCACCGGTTGGACCTTCGCCGCGAGCATGGGGATTTCCATGGCCATGGGTGGCGTCGCGCAGTTGATGTCACCCATGGCCAAAGGCCTGGGAACCATGGACCGTCCGGAAAACCGTGCGAGTTACAGCTTCAATGGGCCGGTCAATACAAGCATTCAAGGCAGCCCGGTGGGCCTGCTTTATGGTCAGTTGACGGTAGGCAGCGCGGTAATCAGCGCAGGCATTTATGCACAGGACCAACTATGAGGAAGATTGCGGTGACTCCCGATTCCCCAACGTGCGTGCCAGCCATACAACAAGCCGCCACTGAAAAGGTGCGCACGGTTCGCTTGTACGGCGTGCTGGGTGCGCGCTTTGGCAGAGTGCATCGATTGGCGGTCAGTAGCGTTTCAGAAGCCATCCGGGCCCTGAGCATTCTCCTGCCTGGCTTTGAACGTTTCCTGATGGAATCCAAAGACAACGGGCTGACCTATTCGGTGTTCATGGGCAAGCAAAACATTCCCCAGGAGCGCCTCGGTGCCCCTGTCGGCAATGACGACATCCGCCTGGCGCCAGTGCTGATCGGCAGCAAGCGCGCAGGCGCCCTGCAGACCATTGTCGGTGCGGTGCTGATCGTCGTTGGCGCAATTATCACGGGCGGCACCTTTGGTGCCGGCGCACCGTTTGGTTCGAGCCTGATCATGATGGGCGCCTCCATGGTAATGGGCGGGGTAATGCAAATGTTGTCACCCGTGCCCAAGGGCCTGGCGGCGCAAGATGGCCCCAACAACCGCGCCAGCTACAGCTTCAACGGACCGGTCAACACCAGCGCCCAGGGCAACCCGGTAGGCCTGCTTTACGGCCAACTGATCGTCGGCAGCTCGGTGATCAGCGCCGGGATCTACACCCAGGATCAACTCTAACGTTCCTGCTCTTCAACCAGCCCGCCGAGTGCGGGCTTTATTTCGCCTGAAGGAAAGCCATGACTGACCTCACTCTCGCTGGCAGCAAAGGCGGCGCGTCCAAGCCCCGTCCCTCCGTGGAGGCGCCAGACAGCCTGCAAAGTACGGCCTATGCCCGTATCCTCGATCTCGTCAGCGAAGGCGAGATTGTCGGTTTGAAAAACGATAAGCGCTCGGTGTTTCTCGACGAGACCCCGCTGGCCAACGCCGATGGCAGCCTCAACTTCAGTGGCGTGACCCTCGACACCCGCAATGGCAGCCAGGACCAGTCACATATCCCTGGCTTCCCGGCAGTGGAAAACGAAAGCCCGGTGTCCATCGAGCTGCGCAGCGATCAGCCCTGGACCAAGTCCTACTCCAACCTGCAATTGTCGGCAGTGCGGATACGCCTGGCGGTTACGCGGCTGTCGCAGACCAACACCAGCAACGGCGACACCAACGGTTATACCGTGCAGTACGCCATTGACCTGTCTACCGACGGCGGTGCGTTTACAGAGGTGCTGGCCGCCGCGTTCAGCGGTAAAACCACCACCAAGTACGAACGTTCCCACCGCGTTGAATTGCCCCCTGCCAAAGTGGGCTGGGCCCTGCGCGTGCGGCGGATCACACCGAACTCCACCAGTGGCGCGATTGCCGATACCACTACCGTCGAGTCTTCCACTGAGGTGATTGATGCCAAGCTGCGCTACCCGGGCTCGGCGTTGATCGGCCTGCAATTCGATGCCGCGCAATTCCAGTCGATCCCCTCGCGCTCTTTCGAACTGCGTGGGCGAATCATCAAGGTGCCGAGTAACTACGACCCGCAAACCCGTGTTTACAGCGGCGTGTGGGACGGCACGTTCAAATCCGCCTGGACCGACAATCCGGCATGGATTTACTACGATCTGCTGTTGCACCAACGCTATGGCCTGGGCCACCTGCTCAACGCCGGCCAAGTGGACAAATGGGAGCTGTACCGCATCGGCCAGTACTGCGACCAGCCGGTGTCCGACGGCAAGGGCGGCACCGAACCGCGCTTCACCTGCAACCTGTACCTGTCGGTGCGCGCCGACGCCTTGAAGGTGCTGCAAGACCTGGCGACCACCTTCCGTGGCATGTCCTACTGGGGCGCGGGTTCGGTGATGGCGGTGGCGGATATGCCGGAGGACCCGGTCTACACCTACTCCAACGCCAACGTCATCGGCGGCCAATTCATCTACGGCGGCTCGGCGAAAAAGACCCGCTACACCGTCGCCCTGGTCAGCTGGAATGACCCGACGGATTTCTATCGCCAGAAGGTGCAGTACGTCGACGACGCCGAAGGCATCGCGCGCTACGGCATCCAGCAAACCGAAATCAGTGCCACCGGTTGTACCTCCCAGGCGCAAGCCCAGCGCATCGGCAAATGGGCGTTGCTGACCAACCGCCTGGAAACCGAAAGCGTGACCTTCTCGGTCGGCCTGGACGGCACCCTGGCGCGGCCCGGCCAGATCATCCGCGTGGCCGACAACGACCGCGCCGGCCGCCGCATTGGCGGGCGCCTGCGTGCTGCCACACTCGACACCCTGACCCTGGATGCCGAAGTCACCGCCACTGCTGGCGACACCATCACCCTGGTGATGCCCAACGGCAAGGCGGTGTCCCGAGCGGTCAAATCCGTCAGCGCCGCAGGTGCGGATGAACAGTTGGTAGTGCTGCAAACCAAGCTCGACGAACTCCCGCCGGCCCAATCGATCTGGGCCATCGACTCCGCGACCCTGGCTTTGCAACAGTTTCGCGTACTGTCGATTTCCGAAGACTTTTCGGATGACGAAATCAAATACAGCCTCAGCGCGGTCAAGCACGTACCGAGCAAATTTGCCGCCATCGACAACGGCGCCAAAATCGACAGCCCGCCGATCACCGTGATCCCGCCGAGCGTGCAAGCAGCACCTACCGGGGTAACGGTCAGTAATGACCATTTCGTCGAGCAAGGCAGCGCGGTCAATGTCATGACCATCGAGTGGCAGCGGGCGGCCAATGCCATTGCCTATGAGGCTTACTGGCGCAAGAACGACGGTGAGTGGGTCTACGCTGGCCGCACGGGCGGCAGTTCTATCGAGGTGTCCGGCATTTATGCCGGGCGTTATGTGGCCAAGGTGCGGGCGATCAACGCGCTGGATATCGGCTCCCTGTATAGCGAGTCTGTAGAGACTGTACTTAACGGCAAGACCACACTGCCGCCGACCGTGGCCGCGCTGACGACGGAGTCGTTGGTGTTTGCGATCAAGGTCAAATGGCAGATTCCGCAGGGTGTAAGCACCGCGGATTTGCAACGCACGGAGATCTGGTACGGGAAAACCGCTGATTTGGCGATGGCAACCAAGTTGGGGGATTACGCCTATCCGCAGACCGATTTGACCATGATGGGGCTGGCGGCGGGGACATCGTTGTTTTTCTGGGCACGGTTGGTGGATCGCACGGGCAATATCGGGCCGTGGTTTCCAAGCGGGTCGGGCGTCAACGGGCAAGCGAGTTCGGATGCGTCGCCGATTCTGGATCTGATCGCAGGGCAAATCAGCGAGACGGAACTGGGCAAGCACTTGCTCGACCGTATCGAGTTGATTGATGGATCTGGCTCGGGTTCGGTCAACGACCGATTGGACAATACCCGTAAAGAACTGCAAGCACTGGTTGATCAAGTCACGGATGCGTTGCTGTACGACGCGGCCAGGGCATATGCCAGTGGCGAGTTTGTACGCCAGGAGAGTCATCTTTACCAGGCTATCCAGGCAGTACCGGCTAACAGCCCACCGCCTAACGCGGCTTATTGGCTGGACATTGGCTCCCTGGTGCAAACCAGCAATGCACTGGCGTTGCAGATCCAGCAGAACAAAACGGCGATTGAGACGGTGGACGGCAAGGTCACCAGTACTGCCCAGAAAACCGACGGGGTGTATGCCCAGGTCAACCCGAAGATGGCAGGTGACGAGCAAACCTCATTCGCGGGCGATGACGTTTCCATGGCTGGCACTTGGTCGGTGATGTCGGCGATTGCCGAGGGTGATATTGCCCAGGCGATGAAGACGGATGCGTTGGAGGTGAGGGTCAATCAGAACCGAGCCAGTATTACCACCGTAGACAGCGCTTCTGCTTCCCGGGATGAAGCCCTTGCCCAGCGGGTTACGCGGCTGGATGCAAGGGTCAGTCAGAACCAGGCCAGTATCACCAACGTAGACAGCGCTTCTGCCTCCCGAGATGAAGCCCTTGGCCAGCGGGTTACGCAGCTGGATGCAAAGGTCAATAACAACTCGGCATCGATCGATACGCGACTGACGACCTTGGCCACTGCGGATAAAACGCTGGCCCAAAGCATTGAAACGGTACAGACCAAAGTTAACCAACAGTCAGTGAGTATCCAGACCAATGCCTCGGCGATTGCGGATACCAATGGGAAGTTGGCGGCGAATTGGTCAGTGCGGATGCAAGTTGCTGCGGGTGGTGGTTATAAGTTCGCCGGTATTGGGTTGGGCATCGAGAATGGTCCAGGTGGGTTGCAAAGTCAGTTTCTGATTTCGGCGGATCAGTTTGCGATTTATAACGAAAATACCCCGGGTAAGCCGACAACGCCCTTCGCAGTCAGGGGGACTGAGACGTTTATCGATAGTGCATTCATTCAGAACGGCACGATCACTAACGCCAAAATTGGTCAGGTTATTCAGTCCAATGATTATCAGCCGGGTGTCCGTGGTTGGAAGCTTGACAAGGCGGGGGGGTTGGAACTTAACGGGGTAGGGGGCGGTGGCCGGATGACCATCAGCAATCAATTGGTTCAAGTGTTTGATGCTAACCAGGTATTGCGTGTTCGATTCGGGATCTGGGGTTAATCACCAACCCATCAACAGGAGAGAGGCTATGGCAGCAGGATTTCAAGCGTTCAATGCACAGGGCGGAGTGCTGGTCGATGTAAATACTCGGCTTGCCCGGGTCATTGGCAGAATAAGCAGCGGCACGGGAGCAGGTTCGTTGGTGGTCGATGCATTTGCCCAAGGTCGTCCTTGGTATATGGTCACACTTGAGGCCGGCATCAATGTTACTGATGGGCCCCAATGCCGTATTTCGCAGAACACCTTGATGTGGAGTGCCTCTGTCAATCCAGGGCTTATTACGTACGGTATTTCATGATGGCTATTGGCTTTCAAGTTTTAAACGATGACCGTAGTGTCCTCCTTGATCAAAACTTTAAAACCTACGGTTTTGTGAGTAAGACAACTCAGGTGAGTACTGCCACCAGCAGTAACCCGGCGTGGGGGCAGTACTTGGATGTCTGGATACCGGATGCCGAGGAAATTGTGGCTGTACGCGCCCAGAATGAAGCTCACTCAGTGTGCCTGGCGAATGTATCGCGCAGTGGCGGCGGTTACATCCAGCGTTACGTCACGGATGGTTCAACGATCGTCAACTTGGATGTATATCGTTTCCGGCCGGGCGTGTCTGCGGGAGGTGCCTTTGGCATGCAGATATTCAATGACCATGGCGAGTTGGTGTATGACGCGACGACGCCTCAGTTAATTGTAAGAGACGTATTGGTCGGAACGGATAATTTTGAGGCGGTGGTCGGCGATCATAATTATGAAGCAGGCAAGAAATATGCAGTTGTGTTTGGAGGCCGATGTGGGCGAAGTTGGCGCACCACGCAATTTACAGGTGGCGGTGGGAACTTTAGGATTAATGAGTATGCGAGCACCAACTTCTTCACTCACGGCCCAGGTAAAATAAATTTCAAGGTCAAATATTATTATTATTTTGGTTATACCAAGCAGCATCAGGTGAAAGAGTTTAATTATCGAGCTGAAGCCTACAGCTACCTCGTAGTAGACGTAAGCGGGATATGACTACGAGAGATAACAAGATAAGGATATTGCTGAGCTTGAAATGGATTTTCAATTTGGAGGTGAAGGATGTCACGACAAGAAATTGATCTCGGTACGCGCCCCAGCGGCGTAGGGGGTGATACTCCGCGTAGCGCTAACTTTAAAATCAACGCAATGACTCAAGAGCTATATAGCCGGATGGATGCACTTGGCTCGGCGGCTTCCGGCATATTGACGACAAGCGCCGATGACCATACTCCAGGCCGAGTCGTTCGCGTGGGCGACTTCGGCGTGGGTGCCTACAATCCCCTCCCGGAAGCAGACCTTGATGGTGTGCGCAAAGCGGGCACCTATTATTCAATATCCGGCTTGCATACCCCCACAGGCCAAAACGGTTGGTTGACCGTCAATGAGGCCGGCGCCGGCTATACCATGCAAGAGTACTTCGTCGTCAACGACGCTTCGAGGTGGGTTCGTGTGGAGGTTGTGGGTGTTTGGCAACCCTGGCAAAAAGTCCTCACCGACGGCCCGGGCCTGGCTTCCACCCAGCAACGGCTGGGTCTCAAGTCGCGTGCCTTCCAGGCCGATGGTGAGCGCCTGCTGGGGCAGAACACTACGGAGGCGGGGAGGGCCAGTGGTTCGCTGGTTTCCTCGCTGACCATCCACACCACCATCCCCTATACCGAGAGCGAGTCGCCGTTGATTCGTTGTGTGGGCTGCATAAACGGTTACACGTCGCCGTTTACGCTCGACCTGTCCTGGTACTACTACCAGGGCGCGTTCAGTTCCGGCGTTGCGCTGTTGAATGCAGCATCCCCGGCCATCGGCAGCGTGCAAAGCGGATCCGCTTTGAAAGTCAGCGTGTACCGCCGTCCAGAGACCGGCCTGATGTCGATTTACATCGGTTTTCCCGGCGTGGTCTACCTGCCCCGGTTTGCGATGTACTCAATTCAGACTGGCACCCTTGAAGTGCCTGCCGCCTTTGCATCGAACTGGATCACAGAAGCGGACATCGCACCGCCTACCAGCGGCATGAACATGGGCGCGCTGAATGTCATCACCACTCTGAACACGGCCAACTGCGCAAAACAGGCTGATGGCTCGATAAAGGCGATTTGAAAATGAGAGCAGTCATTGAACTAAGCGGGGCCGAGGGCGCCTGCACGGTTGTGCCGTTCAGCAATCAAAAAGTCACCTCCAAGCGAAAGGCTCAAGGTGTCTATGAAGTGCGCGGTACGTTGGGTCTTATCCCGCTGGCGCCTGAAGGAAGTGGGTGGGGCTACAGCATGGGAGTGGGTGAGAAAGAGGTTTCGGCAGTTGTCACGTACTCCCGAAAAATCATGACCGTTAAATTGCAAAAAGATGGGCAACCCCACGAGTTGGTGGGGGCCGTCTCTTTGCATTGTGAAATCGCTGATTCGGCTCCGGTGGTCGTGCCAGTTTTTTGAATAGTTGACTGGCGTTTCCGGTGCCCGCCTTTGTGCGGGCTTTTTATTGAAATGACTATGGAGAGTCCACATGGCACGACAGGAAATCAATATTGGTGCGGCACCCACTGGCGTCGGCGGTGACACACCGCGCAGCGCCAGTATCAAGATCAACGCAATGACCCAGGAGCTGTTCGCCCGCCAGGCTCAGTTGGGCACTGCAGCCACTCAAAACGTGGTGAGCGGCAGCGACGACTTCACCCCAGGGCGGGTGTCAATGATGGGTCATGCGGGCTGGGGTGCCGAGCCCATTTCGAAACAGCCCACCGACGATGCCAACGAACTGCCGCGTGTCAGTGGGTTGTTTCAGTTTGGTAATGGGGGCGCCAACCTCCCCAATCCTTATGTGCAGATCCTGCAGATTGCCAACTCGGGTGGCTATATCTGGCAAACCGCGAAAGCCATGCTGGATGAGTCGGTTTTCACCCGTGGTCGACGGGCTGATGGCCAGTGGACGCCGTGGCGCGCCGAAATCAATACCTCGGTTTTCGCTCTGGGGACTGCGCCAGGCGCGACGCCGGGAGAATTGATGGGGCTATCGGCGGCGCAAACCGCTTCGCCCAACAAAGCCAATACCGGCCTGTACAGCTACTACCTGCACCCCGACGGTGTGCCGGGCTTTGGTGCGATCAGTGTGCTGTCCCAGGCGTGGGGCCATGACCCGCAATGGCGTGCGCAGTTGTCGATGGCGGTATCGGGGGACGGTATTCACTTCCGCCAGTTCAGTGTCAACCCAGGCGCGGCTGCGCCCAACTGGCGCAGCATTCTTCATAACGGCAACGCGATTTCCGGGGTACTCAACGCTGGCCCTTCGGGTGCCCTGCCGATTAATTCGGGGCTCATCGAGCGCGGTGGTTCGCTTGATAATTGGTACTTCCGCTTTGCCGGCGGTTTGCAAATCTGTCAGCAGCGCTTCACCGGCTACACCGCTGGTGTCACGCGCAACGTTGCATGGCTGGCGGCTTTCGCGGATACGCCTGTGGCGGTGTTCCCCAACATTTACCCGTCGATTGACTGGGACATGTCGGCCAGGTGCTACGGCAATAGTGGTTCCTACTTTTTTATGTCTGACCGGACGCTGAACAATATCGTGACAGTGACGGCAATCGGGAGATGGCACGCATGATTATTCACCATGTTCCTTTTCGGCCTCTTGGCACCGCGACTCCCACGACAGCCTTTGTCGAAGGTGAAATATTGATCCTGAATGACCAGAGGATTGACCTTTCGCTGATCCCTGACGGGATGACCCTGCCGATGTCCGCCATCGGGCATGAATTGTTCGCAGGGCCCGTCAGCCGTCGTAATGGCGAGATCGAATTGACCTTGAAGCTGGCCGTCAACGCGGATGCGCCAGCTTACATGTGGCAGAACGGCAGGCTCCAGGTATCGGCCGGGCCGGTTCCCTTTCCGGTCGAGCCGATTGATCTGCCCACTCACTTAGCCAAACCCGCGGAGGACTTGAGCGATGTTTGATTTGTCGAAACTTGAAAAAAACCAGACGCCCCAAGACCTCCAGGCACAGGCGGACTCGCGTGAGGCCCTCGCTTATCTGGCGTCTACCGACTGGTACAGTTTGCGGTTTCTTGAAGAGAACACGCCCGTACCCGCAGAGATTCTGGCGGCCAGGGCGGTGGCCCGTGGCAAGGTCATCCCATGACGCTCGCGCAACTTCAGCAAGTCTTCCCACGCGCCCGCTCTCTAGCGGGCGTTTTCATATCCTCACTCAACTTGGTAATGCTGAATCGGCAAATCAACACTCCCCAACGCGCCGCAGCCTTCCTCGCTCAAATCGGTCACGAGTCCGGTGAGCTGCACTACGTGCGCGAGCTGGGCAGTGATCAATACCTGAGCAAATACGACACCGGCGTCTT
This sequence comes from Pseudomonas sp. P867, assembly GCF_019891455.1. Lineage (NCBI taxonomy): Bacteria > Pseudomonadati > Pseudomonadota > Gammaproteobacteria > Pseudomonadales > Pseudomonadaceae > Pseudomonas > Pseudomonas sp. P867. Next base: position 576,971 of record NZ_JAFLXB010000001.1, read on the forward strand.
GGCGGCGCGCCTGGGCAACACCCCCGAAGCGGACGCAGATGGACAAAAGTATCGTGGCAGAGGGCTGATCCAGATAACCGGCCGTCGTAATTACCTTGCGTGCAGCCAGGCACTGTTCGGCGATGATCGCCTGCTGCTCCAGCCGCAACTGCTGGAACAACCGCAATGGGCCTGCGAATCCGCCGCCTGGTTCTGGCAAAGCAACGGCCTCAACGAGCTCGCCGACAAAGACCAGTTCACCACCATCACCCGGCGCATCAACGGTGGGCTCAACGGTCTGGACGACCGTTTGCAGTTGTGGGCGCGGGCGAAGGCGGTGCTATGCGTTTCCTAGGTGCGTTTCGCTTGGTGGGTGTGTGCCTGCTCATGGCGCTTGTTTGGCAGGTGCAGGCGTGGCGATACAGGGCGCAGTTGGAGCTGCAATCGGTGGTCCACGCGCAAGCGCTCAGCCAACAAAGCCAGGCAATCCTTCGCCAGCAACAGGCCGAACAGACCAAGCGCCTGGCCCTTGAACAACAGCTCTCGACTAGCGACCACCAACACATTCAGGAATTGAACGATGCCCAGCGTAACCAAGCGGCTCTGCGCGATCGCCTGGCCACTGCTGATGTGCGGCGGTCAGTCCTTCTCGACAGCGCCGCCACTGGCTGTACAGTGCCTGCCTCCACCACCGCCGGCAGCCTGGTTCATGCAGCCCCGCGAGCCCGACTTGACCCGGCGCATGCTCAGCGAATTATCCGCATCACCGACGACGGCGACAGCGCCCTGATCGCCTTGCGCGCTTGCCAGGCCTATGTGCAGGCCGTCGCGCGTTAGCCTCTTGATGCACTCTGTATCTTGCATGGCCGATAGGCTCCTGTAGGGTAGGCGAACCCCCGCCCACTCCTGGAGACGACCGTGAAGGAAATCACTCAACTGGCTGCTGAACTGGGTCGCCGTTTGCAGGTGCTCAGTGCCCACGTCACCACTGCCGAGTCCTGTACCGGCGGCGGCATTGCCGAAGCCATCACGCGGATCCCGGGCAGTTCGGCCTGGTTCGAGGCGGGCTATGTCACCTATTCCAATCGCCAGAAGACCCGGCAGTTGAACGTGCCGGAAAAACTCTTCTCCAAAGTAGGCGCCGTCAGCCAGGAAGTGGTGGAGGCGATGGTCCGCGGCGCGCAGGAAAAAAGCCTGGCGCGGTTTGCCGTGGCGGTCAGCGGTGTGGCCGGCCCCGATGGCGGCTCGCCAGACAAGCCGGTGGGCACCGTTTGGCTGGCCTTTGCAGTGGGCGATGAGGTGACAGCCGAGCTTGCGCACTTCCCCGGCAACCGCGACGAGGTGCGCCGACAAACGGTAAAAGCCGCACTGGAGGGCTTGTTGCGACGAGCTGCAGCAGAAATCGAGAATCAGGGGTAGGCGATCACCGATCTTTGTGGAACAATACTGTCTACTTATACAGGTGTTGGCCGTCAGGCCTTATTGATTACGTGAGGACTTTAATGGACGACAACAAGAAGAAAGCCTTGGCTGCGGCCCTGGGTCAGATCGAACGTCAATTCGGCAAGGGTGCCGTAATGCGTATGGGCGATCACGACCGTCAGGCGATCCCGGCTATTTCCACTGGCTCTCTGGGTCTGGACATCGCGCTCGGCATTGGCGGCCTGCCAAAAGGCCGTATCGTTGAAATCTACGGTCCTGAATCTTCCGGTAAAACCACCCTGACCCTGTCGGTGATTGCCCAGGCGCAAAAGATGGGCGCCACCTGCGCGTTCGTCGACGCCGAGCACGCCCTGGATCCTGAGTACGCCGGCAAGCTGGGCGTCAACGTCGATGACCTGCTGGTTTCCCAGCCGGACACCGGCGAGCAAGCCCTGGAAATCACCGACATGCTGGTGCGCTCCAACGCCATTGACGTGATCGTGGTCGACTCCGTGGCTGCTCTGGTACCCAAGGCTGAAATCGAAGGCGAAATGGGCGACATGCACGTGGGCCTGCAAGCCCGCCTGATGTCCCAGGCGCTGCGTAAAATCACCGGTAACATCAAGAACGCCAACTGCCTGGTGATCTTCATCAACCAGATCCGCATGAAGATCGGCGTGATGTTCGGCAGCCCGGAAACCACCACCGGTGGTAACGCGCTGAAGTTCTACGCTTCGGTCCGTCTGGATATCCGCCGTACTGGCGCGGTGAAGGAAGGTGACGAGGTTGTCGGTAGCGAAACTCGCGTCAAGGTTGTGAAGAACAAAGTGGCCCCGCCATTCCGTCAGGCTGAGTTCCAGATTCTCTACGGCAAGGGTATCTACCTGAACGGCGAGATGATCGACCTGGGTGTACTGCACGGTTTCGTCGAAAAGTCCGGTGCCTGGTATGCCTACAACGGCAGCAAGATCGGTCAGGGCAAGGCCAACTCGGCCAAGTTCCTGGCGGACAACCCGGATATCGCTGCCACGCTTGAGAAGCAGATTCGCGACAAGCTGCTGACCCCGGCGCCGGACGTGAAAGCTGCCGCTAACCGCGAGCCGGTTGACGAGATGGAAGAAGCCGACACTGACATCTGAAGCAAACGATGACCGTTGTACTGGATACACTCGTTGCCGTTCGGCGCACTGCAATGGACCTGCTCGCTCGCCGCGAGCATGGCCGAGTCGAGCTGACGCGTAAATTGCGTCAGCGCGGCGCAGAGCCTGAGATGATCGAAACAGCCCTCGACCGTTTGACAGAAGAAGGGCTGTTGTCGGAAGCCCGTTACCTTGAAAGTTTTGTGTCCTACCGAGCGCGCTCCGGTTACGGCCCTGCGCGGATTCGTGAAGAGCTGAGCCAGCGTGGTCTGCAACGTGCCGATATCGACCTTGCCCTGCGTGAGTGCGGTATCAACTGGCAGTCGCAGTTGGAAGACACTTGGCGCCGCAAGTTTGCGGGGCACCTTCCGATTGACGTCAGGGAGCGTGCGAAGCAAGGGCGCTTTCTGAGCTATCGCGGGTTTTCGATGGACATGATCAGCCGCTTGTTGAGCGGCCGCGATATGGACGACTGAACGCCCCAAAACGAAAAGGCCCACTATGAAAATAGTGGGCCTTTTTTTTCGCCTGCAAAAAACTACGCCGGCAGTGACGTCACACGTTGCTGCGTCTTGCCTTGGGCCTGTGCCCAGTTTTCCGGCAGGTTGATGTAATCCACCAATTCACGCAGTCGCCCCTGGTCGCGGCCATTGAAGTTGAACATCAGGCGGGTCAAGTGACTGAACCTTGGTTCGTCATGGTCTTCGCCTGTATAGGCGAGCTGTTGAAACTCGCCACTGAGCCGCAGGCTGGCAAACTCTTGCTGCAAATGGGCCAGAGCACGCTCACTGAGAGGATGGTTCATGCGCACCACAAACTCGCGTTTCAACCAACGGGTGGAGTGGAAGTTGGCATAGAACTGGTTGATTTCATCCACTGCTTCTTCGGCGCTGTAGACCAGGCGTATCAGCTTGAGGTCAGTAGGCAGAATGTAGCGGTTGGCTTCCAACTGGCTGCGGATAAAGTCCAGGGCACCTTGCCAGAACCCACCGCCCGGCGCATCCAGCAACACTACTGGCACCAGCGGGCTCTTGCCAGTCTGGATCAGGGTCAGTACTTCCAAAGCCTCGTCCAGGGTGCCGAAACCGCCTGGGCACAACACCAGCGCATCGGCTTCCTTGACGAAGAACAGCTTGCGGGTAAAGAAGAAGTGGAATGACAGCAGGTTTTCGGTGCCATCGATGGTGGGGTTGGCGTGCTGTTCAAAGGGTAGCGTGATATTGAACCCCAGGCTGTGCGCCAGGCCCGCGCCTTCGTGGGCTGCCGCCATGATGCCGCCGCCACCGCCGGTGATCACCATCAGGTCGGAGCGCGCCAATGCTGCACCCACCTCTCGTGCCAGTGCATACAGTGGGCTTTCCACAGGTGTACGTGCCGAGCCGAACACCGTCACCTTGCGCCGGTCCTTGAATTGTTCGAGTACGCGAAATGCATGGTCCAATTCACGAATGGCGCGCAGGGTGATCTTGGCATTCCAGCGATCCCGGTCGTCCTGGGCCATGCGCAGAACGGTAAGGATCATGTCGCGATAAAGGGGGATATTCGGGCTGTTGGGGGCGATCAACTGGATTTGCGCGTCGACCTGCTGCGTGAGGTCGGTCCCGTTTTCTTCAAAATGACGAAGCAACTGATCATTGGATTCATAAGGCATTCAACTTCTCCTTCTTTACAGGGCCTGGATAGTCGACGAGAGCGTCGTCGGGGCCACGACACTGCATGTGTCGTTGCATGCCACAGGAGGGCAGGCCGCGTATGCCCTGAAAGTGTTACAGAACAGCATTGAAGTAGCTGTGGGCGGGCGTATGGGATGGCTTGATCATGGGCCGAAAAACCCTTGGCTGGCAACCGCTTATTGGTTACTCATCGCGTAGTTTAGTCGTTGGCAGGAGCTGGAGCGGGGGAGTGCGCGCCGCTGGACAGCAGCGCGCGACGGTCAAATCGTGCTTACTTTTTCTTCTTCGCCGCAGCCGGTGCCGGGCAATCCGCTTCAACGAACTTGACCGATGCCACAGGGCGGTTGCTTTTGTTCTCGGTGATTTCATAGCGCATCACTGCGCCCTTGGCCATCAGCTCGCGGTAGCCTGGGTTGGTGCAGACGCTGCGGCCGAGCTGGAAATACACAGCCTTGGGGTTGGCACGCATCTGTTCGGCACGATCAGGCTGAACGCTGAGGTGATCAATCAGCTGCATACCTTCAACGGTGTAGGCCACTTCCAGGGTCTTTTCATCAATTTCCCGGGGCAGGTCCTTGTTGCTTTCGGCCGCGACGCTTTGCAGTTTCCTGTTCATTTGAGCCTCCAGCAGCGAGGCCGCGTGGGCGCCCATAGGCAAGACCAACGCTATGGCGAGGGATGGGGCAACAAGGCGCAGCATGGAACGCAGCATGAAACTCTCCTGATTCGGTTACTGGTGCATAGACCAGCCACTGCGCTGTGCGTTCAGTGGCGCGCAATTATAGGTGAGCCCTTGCCACTACAGCCAGGCGTATCGCTGGTAAACTGCGGGACTTCTGCTTTTCACGAGTTTCTTCCGTGCCGATTCCCTTTTCTTCGCCGCGTGCCCGATGAGCCACGCCGTTTCCCGTTTGCGTGCTCAGCGTCTGGCGCGTGCCGTCAGGCCGTTTCTTAATCGTGGTTCCCGAGCTGAGCGTTGCCCCGGCTGTCGGGTAATTCCCGAGTACTGCTTATGTGCCTGGCGGCCCCAGGTACAAGCCAAGTCGGCCATGTGCCTGTTGATGCATGACGTTGAGCCGATGAAACCCAGCAACACGGGTTGGCTGATCGCTGATGTCATACACGACACCACTGCATTCGCATGGTCGCGCACCGAAGTCGACCCCGATTTGCTCAGATTGTTGGCCGATCCGCAGTGGCAGCCATATATTGTCTTCCCCGGTGAATTCGTGGCACCAGAACGGGTGGTCAGTGAAGTGCGCATGGAGGAGGGCAAGCGCCCGCTGTTTATCTTGCTGGACGGCACCTGGAGCGAAGCGCGCAAGATGTTTCGCAAAAGCCCCTACTTGGAGCACTTGCCGGTACTGAGCCTGGCGCCAGAGCAGTTGTCACGCTACAAACTGCGGCGTTCCAAGCGTGATGACCATTTCTGCACCGCCGAGGTGGCGGCACTTTGTCTGGAGTTGGCCGAAGACGTGGCCGCCAGCGAAGTGTTGGATGCCTATCTCGATGTATTCAGCACCCATTACCTGGCTGCCAAGTTCCAAATGCCGCTGGACCCGATGGACGCTGTGCATACTCGCCTTGCACCCTACATCCCGGCGGTATAACCAGACGACGTTTGCATGATGGCACCGTAAACCTGCAACCCGCTAAAATGCCCGCGGGCGTAGTGCTTGACCCTCCAGGCTACGCTGGTCATGCTGGGCGCCGATTGGGGCGCAACCGTGAATGCCTGACGTCGTTTCAAGTGCTTTTGACGTTGAGCAGGCCCTGTGGCGATAGCTGCCAGGCCGTCGCCTTGTGTATTGGTGAGCCCTGAACCATCAGGGCTGCCATAAAAAACAGGATCATTTAACCAATGGCCACATACGAAATCCTGATAGCCGATGACCATCCGCTGTTTCGCAGCGCTCTGCATCAGGCAGTCACCCTGGGGCTTGGCCCTGATGTTCGCCTGGTCGAAGTGGCCAGCATCGCCGAACTGGAAGCTCGCCTCACCGAAAAATCCGACTGGGACCTGGTGCTGCTTGACCTGAACATGCCCGGTGCCTACGGCTTTTCCGGGCTGGTGCTGCTGCGCGGGCAATACCCGCAGATCCCCGTGGTGATGGTCTCGGCCCAGGAGGAAGCCGACGTGGTGGTGCGCTCCAAGGAGTTTGGCGCCAGTGGCTTCATTCCCAAGTCCAGCGCGATGGAAGATATCCAGAAAGCCGTGCGCGCGGTATTGGACGGCGATGTGTCCTGGCCGCCCCAGGCGTTTGAACAAATCAACGTGTCCGACGAAGCCAAGGCCGCCCGTGATGGCCTGGCCAGTCTCACACCCCAGCAGTTTCGGGTGCTGACCATGGTCTGCGAGGGTTTGCTGAACAAGCAGATTGCCTACGAATTGAGCGTGTCGGAAGCGACCATCAAGGCCCATGTAACGGCGATTTTCCGTAAGCTGGGAGTGCGTACCCGGACCCAGGCGGCGTTGCTCTTGCAACAACTTGAGTCAATCTCGCAACATTAAGTTACAGCCGCTTCACGCTTTTTTGACTTTGCGTGATCTAGCTTCCCCACTTCTTTGGTTCAGTTGCCTACATCTATGTCGCCTTTCAAGGGTCAAACCGGTATCAAACGTATCTTCAATGCAGGGGGCTATTCCCTGGATGGTCTGCGCGCAGCTTTCACCGGCGAGGCGGCGTTCCGTCAGTTGGTGTTGTTGAACGTCATCCTGATCCCTTTGAGCTTTTTCCTGCAGGTCAGCCGGGTCGAGCGGGCACTGCTGATTGCGGTGTGCCTGCTGGCGCTGATTGTCGAATTACTCAACTCTGCGGTAGAAGCGGCCATTGACCGTATTTCCCTGGACCGCCATCCGCTGTCGAAGAACGCCAAGGACATGGGCAGCGCCGCGCAATTTGTGGCACTGACCATGATCACCCTGGTGTGGGCGGTGATCCTGATCTAACGATCAGGCAATACTCGGCAGTACGATCTCGTCGCTGCGCTGCACCCCGGCGGTGAAAGCGCGGCACAGTTCGAGAAACTCGCGCATCGCCGAGGTCTGGTATTTCTGCTTATGCCAGATGAAGTAGAACTGCCGGGCCAGGTCCAGATCCGGGGTTTCCACCGGTACCAGGCTGCCGCGGCGGAACGCGTCGCGCAGCGCCAGCCGCGAAATGCAGCCGATCCCCAACCCCGACTCCACTGCCCGCTTGATCGCCTCGGTGTGTTCCAGTTCCAGACGGATATTCAGCGCGCTGCGATGATGGCGCATGGCCTGGTCAAACGTCAGGCGCGTGCCCGAGCCTTGTTCGCGCAGGATCCACGCCTCGTGGGTCAACTCATCCATGCTGGCCACGCCACGTTTGGCCAGATGATGCTGGGGCGCACAAAACACCACGAGCTCGTCTTCTACCCAGGTTTGCACCTCGATGTCCGGATGGCTGCAGTCACCTTCGATTAGACCCAGGTCAATTTCGTAGTGCGCTACCTGATGCACGATATGTGCAGTGTTCTGCACATGGAGTTTCACCTGGCTTTCGGGATGCTGCTGCATAAAGCTGCCAATCAGCAGCGTCGCCAAGTAATTGCCGATAGTCAGGGTCGCGCCGACCGCCAAGGAGCCGAAGCCGGACTTGCCGTTGAGCAGGTCCTCGATCTCTTTGGCCTGGTCCAGCAGTGCAACCGCCTGGGGCAATAGCTGGTGACCGAGGGCGTTGAGACTCAGGCGTTTGCCGGCGCGGTCGAACAATTGGCAGCTGGATTGACGCTCCAGCTCGGTAATCGACGTGCTGGCGGCGGATTGAGATAAGGCCAGAAGGCCAGCAGCGCGCGAGACGCTTTCCTGCTGGGCGACGGCGACGAAAACTTGCAGTTGACGGAGAGTAAATCGCATATCGATATAACCGATAACCCTTATCTTAATAATCCAGTTAACAGATATTGTCGCCGCCATTAGAATGCTGTGCAATTGCGCATCCTTACCTTTGGCGCAGACCCATTTCCAGGAGTCCCCCGTACATGAGCAACATGAACCACGAGCGTGTCCTCAGTGTTCATCACTGGAACGACACTCTGTTCAGCTTCAAGTGCACCCGCGATCCGGGCCTGCGCTTCGAGAACGGTCAGTTCGTGATGATCGGCCTGCAACAGCCCAACGGCCGCCCGCTCATGCGCGCTTACTCGATTGCCAGCCCGAACTGGGAAGAGCATCTGGAATTCTTCAGCATCAAGGTGCCGGATGGCCCGCTGACTTCCCAATTGCAGCACTTGAAGGAAGGCGACGAGATCATCATCAGCAAAAAACCGACGGGCACCCTGGTGCTTGACGATTTGAAGCCGGGCAAACACCTGTACCTGCTCAGCACCGGCACTGGCCTCGCGCCGTTCATGAGCGTGATCCAGGACCCGGAGACCTACGAGCGTTTCGAAAAAGTCATCCTGTGCCACGGCGTGCGCTACGTCAACGAAGTCGCCTACCGCGAATTCATCACCGAGCACCTGCCGCAGAACGAATTCTTCGGCGAGGCCCTGCGTGACAAGTTGATCTACTACCCGACCGTGACCCGCGAGCCGTTCGAAAACGAAGGCCGCCTGACCGACCTGATGCGCAGTGGCAAGCTGTTCAGCGACATCGGCCTGCCACCGATCAACCCCGAAGACGACCGCGCCATGCTGTGCGGCAGCCCAAGCATGTTGGATGAGACCAGCGAAGTGCTGAACAGCTTCGGCCTGAAGGTTTCGCCACGGATGCGTGAGCCGGGCGATTACCTGATCGAGCGTGCGTTCGTCGAGAAGTAATACAGCGTCAGTAAGCAGATCAAAATGTGGGAGGGGGCTTGCCCCCGATGGCGGAGTGTCAGTCACTGCATCTGGTGACTGACCCACTGCTATCGGGAGCAAGCCCCCTCCCACATTCGGTCTCCGGTTTATCCGGCGGGAACCACTTCCAGCACACAAATCATCCCGGGTTCCGGGTAGTGCCAGCGCACATCCACATCCCAGAATTGCGCACCGTATTCCCGTTCCGACGTAGGAACCTGATACGCCGGCCGCGGATCCTGCGCCAAACACTGCTCAATCAGTTCCACCAACGGCTCGCCGAGGCGTTGAGCGTGGCCTTGCGCCTGTTGCAGCGCCGTCTTCAGCCACTGCACCGCAATCAGTTGCGGCGCGCTGCTGGCAATGGTGTTGGTAGCGCTGTCGACAATGTCGGCATAGGGCACATATGGCTTGATATCCAGCACCGGCGTGCCATCGAGCAAGTCGATCCCGGAAATCCACAGTCGCCCCGGTTCCACCTTGTCCAGCTTGACCACCGATTGGCCAATGCCATTAGGTCGGTGGGTGGCACGGGTGGCAAACACGCCCATGGACGTATTGCCGCCCAGGCGTGGCGGGCGCACTTTCAGGCGTGGCTTGTCTTCCAGGGCCTGATGAAACAGGAACAGCAACCACACATGGCTGACCTGTTCCAGCCCCTGCACCGCCTCGCCCTGGTCGAACGGCGCCACCAACTCCAGCACGCCACGGGCAGCCGGTGCCAGTTGCGGTTGGCGCGGGATGGCGAACTTCTCCTTGAAGCAGGAGCGTACGAAACCGACGGGCGAGACCTGGTAACTCATGGCTTAGGCACGGACCCGCAAGGTCAGGCCCTTGAGGAAGTTACGCAGCAACTGATCACCACAGGTGCGGTAGTTGGTATGGCCGAACTTGCGGAACAGCGCGCTCAGCTCTGGCTTGGACACCGGGAACTCCGCTGCCTTGAGGATGGCATGCATGTCGTCTTCCTTCAGTTCGAAGGCCACGCGCAGCTTTTTCAGGATGATGTTGTTGGTCACCGGCGTTTCGATCGGCTGCGGTGGACGGCTTTCGTCCTTGCCGCGCTTGAAGATGACCAGGCCATCGAGGAAGTGAGCCATGACTTCATCCGGGCAGAACACGAAGCCTTCTTCCTCATCTTTCTTGAGGTAGGTCAGCAGGTCTTCCTTGGTCACGTCCATGCCGCCGAGCTTGATGATCTCGACCATCTTGTTGTCGCTGATGTCGAGCATGTAGCGCACGCTGCGCAGTACGTCGTTGTGAATCATGGTGAGCAATCCTGCTATTGAACTGATGACGCCGCCCAATCAGGCGGTGTCGTGAAAAGGGGAACGGCTTAGAACTTCTCTTTGCCGGACAGGTAGCGCCATTGGCCCACTGGCACCTTGCCAATGGACACGCCGCCGATGCGGATACGGCGGATGGCGATGACTTTCAGGCCAACAGCTTCGCAGAACAGCGCGATAACGCCGGGTTGCGGGTTTTTCATCGCAAAGCGCAGGCGGTTTTCGTTCTGCCAGCTGGCTTTCACAGCGGGCAGTTCCTTACCTTTGTAGGTCAGGCCGTGGTTCAGGCGGTTGAGGCCGTGGGCAACCATGTCGCCTTCGACTTCTACTACGTATTCCTGCTCGATCTTGGCGGCGTCGGCGGTCAACTTGCGCAGAATCTTCCAGTCCTGGGTGAACACCAGCAAGCCGCTGGCCTTGGCTTGCAAGTCGGCGCTGGCGGTCAGGCGCAGGAAATGCCCCTTGAGCGGGCGCTTGCTGAAGCGGTGTTCTTCAGACAAGGTCTCGGCGCTGATCGTGGCCATGGCGGTTTCAGCGTCCATGCCTGCCGGCGCGTGCAACAGAATGGTCACCGGCTCTGGTGGGGTGGCTTTGGCCTCTGGGTCCAGCTCGACTTTTTCGGTTGTGACCTTGAACTGCGGCTCGTCGATCACTTCGCCGTCCACCGAGACCCAGCCGCCTTCGATAAACAGCTCAGCCTCCCGACGGGAGCAACCGACCAGTTCGATAAGGCGTTTGGAGAGGCGTATAGGGTCAGTCATGACAAGGGCCGTAACAAAAGGGGGCGGCTATTGTACCTGCCTGGCGCCGGTTAATCCCGAGCCCATTTCATTTAGCCCTGGCGCGCCTGTTGTTGCAGCTGGCGCAAACGCATATGCAGCAACGGGTAAGGCTGCCCAAGGCCATCATGCTCCGTGCGTCCGATCACCTCGAAGCCCTGCTTGAGGTAAAAGCCCAGCGCCTGGGGGTTCTGCTCGTTGACGTCCAGTTCCTCGGCGTTCAGGTGTTCGGTGGCATAGCCCAGCAATTGCCGGCCCAGGCCCTGGCCACGGTGTTGCGGGTCGATAAACAGCATTTCCACCTTGCCGGCCACCACCCCGGCGAACCCGGTGATGCGCTGGCGCGAGTCCTTGGTGCAGATCAGCATCACCGCATCCAGGTAGCGGGTCAGCACCAGGTTTTTCAACCGGTCGATATAGCTGTCCGGCAGGAAGTCGTGGGTGGCGCGTACTGAGGCTTCCCAGATCTGCGCCAGGCGCGGGTAGTCGCTGGATTTAGGCGTATAGATGACCGAATGCTGTCGCATGACCGCTGCCTCTTGGCGTTATTTGCGCTGATGAGCAAAACGATAGACCTAAAAAAGCCCCGCATCTTGTCAGAGGCGGGGCTTTTTCAAAATATTACGCAAACACGCTTCAGTCGCGCTTTTCAGCCCACAAGTCGTACTCGTCGGCGTCGGTCACGGTGCACCAGACCTTGTCGCCCGGCTTCAAGCCGCTGGCATCGTCAATAAACACGTTGCCGTCGATTTCCGGTGCATCGAAGAAGCAGCGGCCAACGGCGCCTTGCTCGTCGACTTCGTCGATCAGCACTTCGATTTCCTTGCCGATGCGCAGTTGCAGACGCGCCGAGCTGATCGCCTGCTGGTGCGCCATGAAGCGCTCCCAACGATCTTGCTTGACGTCGTCCGGCACCACGGCCAGGTCCAGCAGGTTGGCCGGAGCGCCTTCCACTGGCGAGTACTGGAAGCAGCCGACGCGGTCCAGCTGCGCTTCGGTCAGCCAGTCGAGCAGGTACTGGAAGTCTTCTTCGGTCTCGCCGGGGAAGCCGACGATGAAAGTGGAACGGATGATCAGCTCCGGGCAGATCTCGCGCCAGTTCTTGATACGCGCCAGGGTCTTGTCTTCGAACGCCGGGCGCTTCATTGCCTTGAGCACTTTCGGGCTGGCGTGCTGGAATGGGATGTCCAGGTACGGCAGGATCTTGCCGGCGGCCATCAACGGGATCAGCTCGTCCACGTGCGGGTACGGGTAAACGTAGTGCAGGCGCACCCACACGCCCAGGCTGCTGAGGGCTTCGCAGAGTTCGGTCATGCGGGTTTTCACCGGCGCGCCGTTCCAGAAGCCAGTGCGGTATTTCACGTCGACGCCGTAGGCGCTGGTGTCCTGGGAGATCACCAGCAGCTCCTTGACGCCGGATTTGACCAGGCGCTGGGCCTCGTCAAGCACATCACCCACCGGGCGGCTCACCAGTTTGCCGCGCATCGACGGGATGATGCAGAAGCTGCAGCTGTGGTTGCAGCCCTCGGATATCTTCAGGTACGCGTAGTGGCGTGGGGTCAGTTTGATGCCTTGAGGCGGCACCAGGTCGATCAGCGGGTTGTGATCCTGGCGTGGCGGCACCACTTCGTGCACGGCGTTGACCACCTGCTCGTACTGCTGCGGGCCGGTCACCGCCAGCACACTCGGGTGCACGTTACGGATATTGCCTTCTTCCACGCCCATGCAGCCGGTCACGATGACCTTGCCGTTTTCCTTGATGGCTTCGCCGATCACTTCCAAAGACTCGGCCTTGGCCGAATCAATGAAGCCGCAGGTGTTGACCACCACCACATCGGCGTCCTGGTAAGTGGACACGACGTCATAGCCTTCCATACGCAGTTGCGTGAGGATGCGCTCGGAGTCGACCAGAGCCTTCGGGCAACCCAGGGAAACAAAGCCAACCTTGGGGTTGGCTTTTGCGATGGTGGTGGACATGTCTAACCTCGGTATTGAATGACGCGGCCGGTCGTGCACGACAAGGCAACGGATGGGCGCTTGGTGCGCCTCTGATCAAAAAGTGCGCAATTCTATCGGCGGGCAGCGCACTTGACCAGCTTTATGCAGGGAAATGCGACGAGTGCTGCGCTGGATAATTCGCAGAGTGCTTACAACGCTTTCAAGCGCGTACGTCTTGTTCTGTACGGTGCGAGACGACTTTAGACATGCCCACACCTAATGCCTGAAGTACTTTCAGGAGGGTGGAGAGCTTTGGATCGCCGCCCACAGCGATGGACCTGTAGAGATTAGCCCTATTGAGCCCTGTGTTTTGCGACAAGCTAAGCATTCCGCCACGGGCTTCCGCGACTCGGCGGACAGCAACAAGGAAGGCGTCCTCACCACCCGCTTCATCGATTTCCTCAAGAGCTACAGAGAGATACTCGAGAGCAAACGCCTCGTCGTCTTGGAGCATTTCAAGAACGCTATCTTCATGAGAGCGAGTCCGACTGGTCATTTTTGCTGCCCCTTATAAGACGTCCAGAGAGCCTTGGCCTGATTGATGTCGTTTTGCTGTCTGGCCTTTGAGCCTCCGCCTAGCAGAAACACAATTTTTCGATCCTGGATTGCGTAATAGACGCGAAATCCAGGCCCGAAGTCGAGCTTCATCTCAAAGACTCCATCACCTACTGGCTCGGTAACGCCAAAGTGACCCAACGAAGCGCGGTCCACTCTGGCAGTGATTCTTGCTTTTGAACGTGTGTCTTGCACGGTGTCTAGCCAAGCTTGGTAGATATCCACGCCATTGACTGACAGCACATGTTTCACTTCGTACATGAGCAATGTACCTTAAAAGAGACAGGGCGATGATTGAGTTTTTATATGGACTGAAGGTGGCATGCCGGATCGTAATTTATTGATCGGCCAAGCTGATTAAGTAGTTTCTGAGGCAACCCTGCTGAGCCCGGCCAACATATACGGTTGGCCGCGATGTCATCAATGCAGGCAAAAAGGCGCCAAAATGCCGCCTCAGTCATTGCTGACTACATAAAGCGACGTCTCAGCTACTGGAACAGCGAAATGCGACGAGTGCTGCGCTATGCTTCGCGCCGTTGCGCACGGGTAATGCCCTTGGGTCAATAAAACGTCTGTTTCGAGAAGTAAAACAGCGCATGCTAGGGTCAGCTTAGTCGTGCTGTTTATAAAAGACCTTGGGTCAAAGGGCAGGAGTGGTTGATGGGTCAGGCAAGTAGTCAGGCAGCAGGTGCCGAGCATTCAAACGCCAAGCCGATTGGCATGCTGGTGGCAGCGGTCGGGGTGGTTTATGGCGATATCGGGACCAGCCCGCTCTACACCCTTAAAGAGGTGTTCAACGGTGGTTATGGGGTGCAGGTCAACCATGACGGCGTCTTGGGGATTCTGGCGCTGATCTTCTGGTCGCTGATCTGGGTGGTGTCGATCAAGTACATGTTGTTCGTGCTACGTGCCGACAACCAGGGCGAGGGCGGCATCATGGCTCTCACCGCGTTGGCGCGGCGGGCTGCTGGGGAGCGCGCTAAATTGCGCAGTTTCCTGGTGGTGTGCGGCCTGTGTGGCGCGGCACTCTTTTATGGCGACAGCATGATCACCCCGGCGATTTCGGTATTGTCGGCCATTGAAGGCCTGGAGCTGGCGTTCGACGGCCTGGAAAAATGGGTGGTGCCCATTGCGTTGATCGTGCTGGTGGCGCTGTTTCTGATCCAGAAACACGGCACCGATCGTATCGGCAAGCTGTTCGGTCCGGTGATGGTCACCTGGTTCCTGGTGCTGGGCGGTCTCGGGGTGTACGGCATTCTGCAGCAGCCTGAAGTATTGAATGCGCTGAACCCTGCATGGGGCGTGCGCTTCTTTATGGTTCACCCCGGCATCGGCGTGGCGATTCTTGGCGCGGTGGTGCTGGCCTTGACCGGCGCCGAAGCGTTGTACGCCGACATGGGCCACTTCGGGCGCAAGCCCATCGCCCGTGCCTGGTTCATCCTGGTGCTGCCGGCGCTGGTGCTCAACTATTTCGGCCAGGGCGCGATGCTGCTGGGCGATCCGGAGGCTGCGCGCAACCCGTTTTACCTGCTGGCACCGAGCTGGGCGCTGATCCCGCTGGTGGGTTTGTCCACCCTGGCGACCGTAATCGCGTCCCAGGCAGTCATTTCCGGTGCGTTCTCGTTGACCCGCCAGGCGATCCAGTTGGGTTACATCCCGCGTATGCACATCCAGCACACTTCGAGTGCCGAGCAAGGCCAGATCTACATCGGCGCCGTGAACTGGTCGTTGATGGTGGGCGTGATCCTGCTGGTGCTGGGCTTCGAATCTTCCGGTGCCCTGGCGTCGGCCTACGGCGTAGCGGTGACCGGCACCATGCTGATGACCACCATCCTGGTGTCGGCGGTCATGCTGTTGCTGTGGAAGTGGCCGCCGGTGCTGGCGGTGCCGGTGTTGCTCTGCTGCTTGCTGGTGGACGGTCTGTTTTTCGCCGCCAACGTGCCCAAGGTGATCCAGGGCGGCGCGTTCCCGGTACTGGCGGGGATCGTGTTGTTCGTGTTGATGACCACCTGGAAGCGCGGCAAGCAATTGCTGGTCGAGCGCCTCGACGAGGGTGGGCTGCCATTGCCGATTTTTATCAGCAGCATCCGCGTGCAGCCGCCTCATCGCGTGCAGGGCACGGCGGTGTTCCTGACCGCGCGCCCGGATGCGGTGCCCCACGCGCTGTTGCATAACCTGCTGCACAACCAGGTGCTGCATGAGCAGGTGGTGCTGCTGACGGTGGTCTACGAAGACATTCCGCGGGTGCCTGCCGCACGGCGTTTCGAGGTGGACTCCTACGGCGAAGGCTTCTTTCGCGTGATCCTGCATTTCGGGTTCACCGATGAACCGGACGTGCCCGAAGCGCTGAAACTGTGCCATCTGGATGATCTGGATTTCAGCCCGATGCGCACCACCTATTTCCTCAGCCGCGAGACCGTGATCGCCTCGCGCATCAAGGGCATGGCGCGCTGGCGCGAAACCTTGTTCGCCTTCATGTTGAAGAACGCCAACGGTAACCTGCGCTTCTTCAAGCTGCCGGTAAACCGTGTGATCGAGCTGGGCACCCAGGTCGAAATGTAAGGCGCTGCATAACGGGAGCCGGCAATCGGCTCCCGCTTTCCTTTCTGAACCCTGTGCAATCGGTGGTTGTCGACTAGGCTCTAAACACTGTTGAACAGTGCCCATAGAACCCAGAAGAGGTGCGCCATGAGTCAGCTGCTCGAACCCTATACCCTGCGCCAATTGACCCTGCTCAACCGCATCGCGGTCTCGCCGATGTGCCAATACTCCAGCGACGACGGCCTGGCCAATGACTGGCACCTGGTGCATCTCGGCAGCCGAGCCGTGGGGGGCGCGGGGCTGATTTTCACCGAAGCCACCGCCGTGACGGCTGATGGGCGTATCACCGCCCAGGACCTGGGCCTGTGGAACGACGCCCAGATCGAGCCGCTGCGGCGTATCACGCGCTTTATCGCGGCCCAGGGCGCGGTGGCGGGTATTCAACTGGCCCATGCCGGGCGCAAGGCCAGCACCCATCGGCCCTGGATCGGCAAGCATGGCAGCGTCAAGCCGGAGGAGGGCGGGTGGGTGCCGGTGGGCCCTTCGCCGATTGCCTTCGACCCCAATCACACCCAGCCCAAGCAATTGGACGAAGGGCAGATCCAGCAAGTAATCGCCGACTTTGTCGCTGCCGCCAAGCGTGCCTTGACCGCAGGTTTTGAAGTGGTGGAAATCCATGCTGCCCATGGCTACCTGCTGCACCAGTTTCTCTCGCCCATCAGCAACCAGCGTCAGGACCACTACGGCGGCTCGTTCGAAAACCGCATTCGCCTGGTGCTGGAGGTGACCAAGGCCGTACGTGCGGCCTGGCCTCAGGAGTTGCCACTGTTTGTGCGGGTATCGGCTACCGACTGGGTCGAAGACGGATGGAACCCGGATGAAACCGTGGAATTGGCGCGCCGCCTGAAAGACTTGGGTGTTGACCTGATCGATGTGTCCTCCGGGGGCACCGCCGCCAATGCCGAGATCCCCACCGGCCCTGGCTACCAGACGCGCTTCGCCGAGCGCGTGCGCAAGGAGTCGGGCATCGCCACCGGCACGGTTGGCATGATTACCGAACCGGCCCAGGCCGAGCACATCCTGCGCACCTGCCAGGCCGACATCATCTTCCTGGCCCGTGAACTGCTGCGCGACCCGTACTGGCCGCTGCATGCCGACGATGACCTGGGCGGGCGCAAGGCTATCTGGCCGGCGCAGTACCAGCGGGCAACCCATCGGGACCAGCCGATTCATGAGTCGGATCTGCGCGATTGATCCCGCGCACAGTTAGGTCGAACCCACCCTGATACGGTGGGTTTTTTCTTGCGGTTGCCAGAACTCGCGTCCTGTATCGACCACGGCGTAAGCAAGCGCTGTAGGGTTTTATTACCGAGGCCATTTTTTTAAGTGAATACTCTAAAAAAATCCCACGTGCCACAAGATAGTTTCTAAGCTTAGGGTAAGCCTGGTTCCTAGCCCAGGGAGGTAGGCTGCTTGACCACGAAAGCGTTGTGCTTCGGGGGGAGTTTGGAAATGGGCACCAGGAGTATTTGACTGATATCAGGAGTAGTGGTCCATGGCCAAATCCTATGGCGTAGCGGGTGCAATGGCGTCTTTTCTGAGCCGCCGGATGTCATTGCGGGGTCGAAGGTTGAGTTCGGATGAAATGGAGTTGCTGGCCCAGTACCGGGCGCTGACCGAGAGTGATCAGGTGGCGATGCGGTATCTGATTGGCGCGATGAAAAGCGTATCGCGGTTCTAAGCCACCTGCGATCATTCCCACGCTGCGACGTGGGAATGATCAGGCTGTTAATTTCAGGTGTACTTGCGCTGCTCCGGTGCGGGCGGGAAGTACTGATACAGCCAGGTTTCGCTCAGGGTGCGGTCTTGGGTGCGAATAAACAGGCGCAGCTCCACCGGCTCCACACTGTCGCTGGTGGGGTACCAGTCGAACAGAATGCGATAGCCCTTGATGTTATCCAGCACCAGCACGCTGAAATCCTTCACCTCACCATGGGAGCAGGTCACCACCGGCTCGATGCCGGTGCCCGCTGGCAGGCGATCCAGCCCGCCGCCTTTGAAGTCTACGGCGAAACGCCGCGCCCACACCTTCGGGTAATGCTCGCCGGGTGCCCAGCCTTCGGTAAAACCACCCATGCCTGACCGGGTCGCGTCGACCTGCGCCAGCGGCGTGCTCACCGGTGGCAGTGCGCTCCAGTACAACTTGTAGCCATAGTTGAGCGAATCACCCGCGGTAACGGGCTTTTTCGGGGTCCAGAAGGCGACGATATTGTCCAGGGTTTCGCCGGTGGTGGGGATTTCCAGCAGGTCGATCGAGCCTTCGCCCCACGCGGTGGTAGGTTCAACCCACAGGCTTGGGCGCTTGCTGTACCAGTCGACGGTGTCCTGGTAGCTGGCGAACTCATGGTCGGTCTGCACAAGGCCGAAGCCTTTGGGGTCGGTGTCGGCGAACGCGTTGAATTGCAGCTTGGCCGGGTTGTTCAGCGGGCGGCAGATCCACTCGCCATTGCCGCGCCACATGGCCAGGCGGTCCGAATCGTGGATTTGCGGGTGGATGGTGTCGCACATGCGCCGCTCATGGGTGCCGCAGCTGAACATGCTGGTCATGGGGGCGATGCCCAATTGTTCGATGGCAGTGCGTGCATTGATGTGCGCGTCGATTGCCATCACCACCTGGTTGGCCTGGCAGTCGATATCGAAGCGGTAGGCGCCGGTGGCGCTTGGCGAGTCAAGCAGGGCGTAGACCACAAAGCGGGTGGCATTCTTGTCCGGAGTTTCGAACCAGAACTGCGTGAAGTCGGGGAATTCCTCGCGTTTTTTCGCGTAGGTATCAATCGCCAGGCCGCGGGCCGACAGGCCATATTGGCCGGTGGAGTCAACCGCGCGAAAGTAGCTGGCGCCGAGAAACGACAGCACGTCATGGCGGTCCAGCTCCGGCGCCTTGAACAGCTTGAAGCCGGAAAAACCCAGGTCGCCGGTCAGTTGCTGGGTGTCCACCGTGGTTTTTTCATAGTTGAACAGTGAAGGGCGGAAATGAACTTCGCGAGCCTCGCGGGTCTTGGGGTCGACACTGTGCATGCGCACCGGCGTCTTGAAGCCCATGCCGACATGGAAGAATTGCACGTCCAGTTGGCCGTTCAACTCTTTCCACAACGAATGGTTACCGTCGTAGCCAATGGCGTTGAAATTCTGCGGGGTCATGGTGGCCAGGGTTGGCGGCAGCACCTGCTTAGTGTCTTGATAGCCACGGGTGGCCAGTTGCTTGGCTTGCGCCTTGAGCGCTTCGAAATCGAACGCCACGGCCTCGCCGTCGGCGGCACGGTTCCCGGCCCAAGCCTGCGCGGCCAGCAGGCCGCTGGCCGACAAACCGGTGTAAGCCGCAATGGCCATGGATGCTTTGAGCAAATTCCTGCGGTGCATAGAGACAACCTGTCGTGAGCAAATCCCGCGCCGTTCCTGGCACGTAGCGGATCAGAAATAACGGTTCGGACATGCCTTCGGCCAAACGCAACGGACAATAAACAGACGCCGGATAGCTTAAGCGGTTCGATGAACAAGGCAAATTGATTGATGGCGGGATGATGGCCTTGCATATGCAACAAGACGTTTCCTGGTTGGCATACCCGCGTTACATCTGGAAGCACTCTAGATCGCGGCTTTTTGGCACTTCGTCTTACGCTGGGGGCCTATTGGTCCTATGAACCCAAGTGTCTGGAGGCTACGAATGAATACCCGCGGATTGCTCGATCAGTTGCTCAAGTCCGGCCAGGATATGTTGCAAAACAAGGCTGGCGGCCAACGCAAATCCAACGACAAAAGCGCCCTTGGCGGTTTACTCGGCGGTAGCGGGCTGGGCAGCATGCTCGGCGGTGCCGGCGGCGGCGCCCTGGCGGCCGGAGCCATGGGCTTGCTGCTGGGCAACAAAAAAGCGCGCAAATTCGGCGGCAAGGCCCTGACCTACGGTGGCCTGGCCGCATTGGGTGTGATTGCCTATAAAGCCTACGGCAACTGGCAAGCCCAGCAAGCCAGCGCCCCCCAAGGCGAACCACAAACCATCGACCGCCTGCCTCCGGCCCAGGTTGAACAACACAGCCAGGGCATTCTCAAGGCACTGGTGGCCGCCGCAAAGGCAGACGGTCATGTGGATGAGCGCGAGCGCGCGTTGATCGAAGGCGAATTCACCAAGCTGGACAACGACCAGGAACTGCAACACTGGCTGCACGCCGAACTCAACAAGCCCCTGGATCCCGCAGACGTCGCCCGCGCCGCCAGCACCCCGGAAATGGCCGCCGAAATGTACATCGCCAGCGTAATGCTGGTGGATGAGGAAAATTTCATGGAAAAAGCCTACCTGGATGAACTGGCCCGCCAACTGAAACTTGAACCCGGCTTAAAGCTGGAGTTGGAAAAGCAAGTGCGGCTCAACGCATAAGTAAGGCTATCGACGCAGCTCTGCCCTGCTAACCACGATGCGAAGCGAGCCGCTCTTGATCTGCTTTTGATCTTGATCTTAGGCGCCCCGTCAAACCACGCTGGCCGGAATTCGACAGGGATTTGGGGGGTAACCCGGCAGGGATGCCGGTTTAGCCGCCCCGCGCCATGGACGGCGCGTGGCGGCGGCCTCCCAAATCCATGGCGGATTACGGGCACACCGAGCCTAAGCGAGGTGCCGAGTGGTGGGGCAAGAGCCCTTTTGGTTACTTTTGGCTGGGCCGGCATTCCGGGCTCTTTTCCAAAAGTGACCCGCTGTAAAAGCGGAACCAATAGCAACCGTTACCGCAGCAATGGATATGTACTCGGTCTGATCCAAGATCCCGGTCGACTACAAGACCGCCATCGGGAGCAAGCCCCCCTCCCACATTTGAACTGCGGCCCATCAGTTGGATCTCCCTAGGCACACGTACCACCCATCCCACTTACGCATTCTGTGGATCCCCCCTCAAAAGCGTTGATAAACCCGAGCATCCGCTCAGCTATACTCCCCTCCATTTGAATGCCCCTGCGAGGAATTACTGTGAAGAACTGGACCCTGCGCCAAAGGATTTTGGCGAGCTTTGCGGTAATTATCGCCATCATGCTGCTGATGGTGGTGCTCTCCTATTCGCGCCTGCTCAAGATCGAAGCCAGCGAAAACTCCGTGCGCGACGACGCCGTGCCCGGCGTGTTTTTCAGTTCGATGATCCGCAGTGCCTGGGTCGACAGCTACCTGCAAACCCAGGAACTGGTCGGGATCCACGAGAACCAGGGCATTTCCGAGGAAGACAAGCAGGACTACAAGTCATTCGAAGCGCGGCTTGAGCAGCACATGGCCAGTTACGCGGGCACGATCAATATCACCCAGGATCGCACCGAATTCGATGCCTTCGAAAAACTGCACCAGAACTACAACGCCATTCTTGCCCAGGTCCTGGCGGCTCATCAGAGCAACAACCCGGCCGAGGCGCTGAGGCTGTTCAACGAGCAACTGACCCCCGCCTGGACCGCAGGCCGCATGAAGCTCAACGACATCATCAATGAGAACAAACAGGTCGCCGACAATGCCACCGCTGCCATCGATGATGCCGTAGCAGCGGCAAAGGTCAGCATGGGCGTCTCGCTGCTGCTGGCGATTCTCGCCGCGGCGCTGTGCGGCCTGTTGCTGATGCGCGCGATCATGGCGCCGATGCAGCGTATCGTGCAGATCCTCGAAGTCATGCGTACCGGCGACCTGAGCAAGCGCCTGAACCTGGAGCGCAAGGACGAATTCAACGCGGTCGAAACCGGCTTCAACGACATGATGACCGAGCTGACTGCCCTGGTGTCCCAGGCGCAGCGTTCGTCGGTGCAGGTCACCACCTCGGTCACCGAGATCGCCGCGACCTCCAAGCAGCAACAGGCCACCGCCACGGAAACCGCAGCCACCACCACGGAAATCGGCGCCACCTCCCGCGAGATTGCGGCCACGTCCAAGGACCTGGTGCGTACCATGACCGAAGTGTCCACCGCCGCCGACCAGGCCTCGGTGGCCGCCGGTTCCGGCCAGCAGGGCCTGGCACGCATGGAAGAGACCATGCACTCGGTGATGGGCGCCGCCGACCTGGTCAACGCCAAGCTGGCGATCCTCAATGAGAAGGCCGGCAACATCAACCAGGTGGTGGTGACCATCGTCAAGGTGGCTGACCAGACCAATCTGTTGTCTCTCAATGCCGCCATCGAGGCGGAGAAAGCTGGTGAGTACGGTCGCGGCTTTGCCGTGGTGGCCACCGAAGTGCGCCGCCTGGCCGACCAGACTGCCGTGGCAACCTACGACATCGAGCAAATGGTGCGTGAGATCCAGTCAGCGGTGTCGGCGGGCGTGATGGGCATGGACAAGTTCTCCGAGGAAGTCCGCCGGGGTATGTTCGAAGTGCAGCAAGTGGGCGAGCAACTGTCGCAGATCATCCACCAGGTACAGGCCCTGGCGCCGCGGGTGTTGATGGTCAACGAAGGCATGCAGGCCCAGGCCACCGGCGCCGAACAGATCAACCACGCGCTGGTGCAATTGGGCGATGCCAGCAGCCAGACCGTCGAATCCCTGCGTCAGGCCAGCTTTGCCATTGATGAGCTGAGCCAGGTCGCGGTGGGTCTGCGCAGTGGCGTGTCGCGTTTCAAAGTCTGATGAGCGATCTCGCGGCTAAACGCGTCGCCGTCCCGGCAGCGAAAACGGCGTTGTTCCTGGTGTTTCGCATCGGCAACGAACGCTTTGCCCTCAAGGCCACCGAAGTGGCGGAGGTGCTGCCGCGCCTGCCGCTCAAACCCATCGCCCATGCACCACTGTGGGTGGCGGGTATCTTTGCGCATCGCGGCGCGCTGGTGCCGGTAATCGATGTCAGTGCCCTGACGTTCGGCACCCCGGCCCAGGCTCGCACCAGCACGCGGCTGGTGCTGGTCAACTACCAGCCGCAACCCTGGAGTGAAGCGCGTGGGCTGGGGCTGATCCTGGAGCAGGCCACCGATACCCTGCGTTGCGACCCCGCCGAGTTCCAGCCTTATGGCGTGGACAACCAGCAGGCGCCCTACCTGGGGCCGGTACGCGAGGATGCACAGGGCTTGATGCAGTGGATTGGCATTGCCGAGCTGCTGAGCGCTGAAGTACGCGCCTTGTTGTTTTGCGCCGAGTTGAGCCTATGAGCAGTGACCCGCGTTTTTCGGCGTTCTTGAAAGAACGCATCGGCCTGGACGTTGCCTCGGTGGGCGAGGCGATCATCGAGCGTGCGGTGCGCCAGCGCTGCCAAGCCTCCCAGGCGCAGTCGACGGAGGCCTACTGGCAGCTCCTGCAACATTCCCACGACGAGCAGCAGGCACTGATCGAAGCGGTGATCGTTCCCGAGACCTGGTTTTTCCGCTATCCCGAATCCTTCGCGACCTTGGCTCGCCTGGCCCTGCTGCGCCTGGCCGAGATCAAGCAGATGCGCGCGCTGCGCATCCTCAGCCTGCCGTGTTCGACTGGCGAAGAGCCCTATTCGATTGCCATGGCCTTGTTGGATGCGGGCCTGGCGCCCCATCAGTTCAAGGTTCAGGGGATGGACGTCAGCCCGCTGTCGGTGGAACGTGCCCGGCGCGGTGTGTACGGCAAGAACTCGTTTCGCGGGGCCGATCTCGAATTTCGCGACCGCCACTTCACAGAAGAAACGGGCGGTTACCGCATCGCCGACCGGGTGCGCGAGCAAGTGCGTCTGCAAGTGGGCAACTTGCTCGACCCGACACTGCTGGCCAACGAGCCGACCTACGATTTTGTGTTCTGCCGCAACCTATTGATCTACTTCGACCAGCCGACCCAGAAGCAAGTCTTTGATGTGCTCAAGGAACTGACTCATGTGGACGGTGTGCTGTTTATCGGCCCGGCCGAGGGCAGCCTGCTGGGGCGCCATGGCATGCGTTCGATTGGCGTGCCGCAATCCTTTGCCTTCAGTCGACACATAGAGCAGACCCCGCCGCCGGTATTCGTGCCGATGCCTGCGCCAGCACCGCAGCGCAGTGCAGCACCGATACCACTCAAGCCGCGTCCGTTCAGCACGGTCAGCACTCAGGTGCCGCCGGTCAAGGTGCCCCACACCGACGCAGGGGATTTGCTCGGCCAGATCGCGACCCTGGCCAATGAAGGCAAAAGTGCCGAGGCCCGGGCCGCCTGTGAGCGTTATTTAAGCAGCCACCCGCCGGTTGCCCAGGTGTTCTACTGGTTGGGGTTGCTCAGCGATGTGGCGGGCAGCGCCCTGGAAGCCCAGGGGTATTACCGAAAAGCCTTGTACTTGGAACCGCAGCATTCGCAGGCCTTGATGCATCTGGCTGCGTTGCTCGAGTCCCAGGGCGACAGTGCGGGAGCGCGCCGGCTACAAGCCCGCGCCGCTCGTAGCGAGCGAGCACACAGTGAGTCCGAACGATGAACAGCCCTGACGCGCTCGACACCGCAGGCCTGGACCTGACGCTGACCGATACCCAAGCCATCGATGACTGCTGGAACCGTATCGGCATTCATGGCGACAGGTCCTGCCCACTGCTGGACGAGCATATTCACTGCCGCAACTGCTCGGTGTATTCCGCCGCCGCCACGCGCCTGCTCGACCGCTATGCCCTGCAGCAGGATGATCAGCGCCCGCAGGCCGCCGCCGAAGCGGGTAGCGAGGTGGTCACCCGTTCGCTGTTGATGTTCCGCCTCGGTGAAGAATGGCTCGGTATCGCCACCCGCTGCCTGGTGGAAGTGGCGCCATTGCAACCGATCCACTCCTTGCCGCACCAGCGTTCCCGTGCGCTGCTGGGGGTGGCCAACGTGCGGGGTGCGCTGGTGGCGTGCCTGTCGCTGGTGGAACTGCTGGGCCTGGACAGCACCAGCAGCGTGCCCAGTGGCGGGCGGATCATGCCGCGCATGTTGATCATTGCCGCCCAGGACGGTCCGATCGTCGTGCCGGTGGATGAGGTGGATGGCATTCATGCCATCGATGAGCGCACCTTGAACGCGGCCTCGGCCTCCGGTACCCAGGCCAGCGCACGCTATACCCAAGGTGTGTTGCAGTTCAAAGGCCGCAGCCTGCGCTGGCTGGACGAAACGCAATTGTTGTCCGCCGTGACCCGGAGCCTCGCATGACCCCCGATCAGATGCGTGATGCCTCGCTGTTGGAGCTGTTCAGCCTGGAGGCCGATGCGCAAACCCAGGTATTGAGCGCCGGCCTGCTGGCCCTGGAGCGCAACCCGACGCAGGCGGATCAACTTGAAGCCTGTATGCGCGCCGCACATTCGCTCAAGGGAGCGGCGCGGATTGTTGGCGTGGATGCCGGGGTCAGCGTGGCCCACGTCATGGAGGACTGCCTGGTCAGCGCCCAGGAAGGTCGTCTGTACCTGCAACCGGAACATATTGATGCGTTGTTGCAAGGCACTGACCTGCTGATGCGTATCGCCACGCCAGGCAACAGCGTGGGGCCGTTGGATATCCAGGCGTACGTGGCGTTGATGGAGCGTCTGCTTGACCCGGCGCAGCCACCCGCTACGCCTGCGCCAAAAGCTGAGCCCGAGCCTGCTCCGGCGCCTATCGTTGAAGCATTGCCGCAAGAGCCAGAGGTTGCACCGCCCGTCAGCAGTGAGCCACCGCGTCAGAACAAGCGCATCACCGAGGGTGGCGAGCGCGTGCTGCGGGTCACCGCCGAGCGCTTGAACAGCCTGTTGGACCTGTCGAGCAAGTCCCTGGTGGAAACCCAGCGGCTCAAGCCTCACCTGGCCAGTATGCAACGCCTCAAGCGCATTCAAAGCAACAGCCTGCGCGCCCTCGATACCCTGGACGGTCACCTCAAGCACCTGGATTTGAATCTTGAGACTCAGGAAGCCCTGGCCGATACCCGCCGCTTGTTGAGCGAAGCTCAGGCACTGCTGGCGGATAAAAACGCGGAACTTGACGAGTACGCCTGGCAGGCAGGCCAGCGCGCCCAGGTGCTATACGACACCGCGCTGGCCTGCCGCATGCGACCGTTTGCCGACGTGCTGGCGGGGCAGGTGCGCATGGTGCGTGACCTCGGTCGCAGCCTGGGCAAGCAAGTGCGCCTGGAAATCGAAGGCGAAAAGACCCAGGTCGATCGAGACGTCCTGGAAAAACTTGAAGCACCGCTCACTCATTTACTGCGCAATGCTGTCGACCACGGCATCGAAACGCCCGAGCAGCGGCTGCTGGCAGGCAAACCGGCGGAAGGCCTGATCCGCCTGCGTGCGTCCCATCAAGCCGGGTTGCTGGTACTGGAATTGAGCGACGACGGCAACGGTGTCGACCTGGAGCGGCTGCGCGGCACCATTGTCGAACGTAATCTGTCGCCGGTGGAAACTGCCCTGCGCCTGAGCGAAGAGGAATTGCTGACGTTCCTGTTCCTGCCGGGGTTCAGCTTGCGCGACAAGGTCACCGAGGTGTCCGGTCGTGGCGTTGGCCTGGATGCGGTGCAGCACATGGTTCGCCAACTGCGTGGCGCGGTGGTACTGGAGCAGACGGCGGGGCAGGGCAGTCGCTTCCATCTGGAAGTGCCGTTGACCTTGTCGGTGGTGCGCAGCCTGGTGGTGGACGTGGGCGAAGAAGCCTATGCCTTCCCCCTGGCCCACATTGAACGCATGTGTGACCTGGCTCCCGACGACATTGTGCAACTGGAAGGCCGCCAGCATTTCTGGCTCGAGGGCCGGCATGTGGGCCTGGTTGCCGCCAGCCAGTTGCTGCAGCGCCCACCGGGGCAGAGTCCTTCGCAAACCCTGAAAGTCGTGGTGATCCGCGAGCGCGATGCCGTGTACGGGATTGCCGTGGAGCGCTTTATCGGTGAACGCACCCTGGTGGTGTTGCCGCTGGATGATCGTCTGGGCAAGGTCCAGGATATTTCCGCAGGGGCCTTGCTCGATGACGGCTCGGTGGTGTTGATCGTCGATGTCGAAGACATGTTGCGTTCGGTGGATAAATTGCTCAACACCGGCCGCCTGGAACGTATCGCCCGGCGCAGCCAGCAGGCCACCGAAGCACCGCGCAAGCGCGTGCTGGTGGTAGACGACTCGCTGACCGTACGCGAGCTGCAACGCAAATTATTACTCAATCGTGGTTATGAAGTCGCTGTTGCGGTCGATGGCATGGATGGCTGGAACGCATTGCGCTCCGAGGACTTCGACCTGCTTATCACTGATATTGATATGCCTCGCATGGACGGTATTGAATTGGTCACACTTTTGCGTCGTGACAGTCGCCTGCAATCGTTGCCGGTGATGGTGGTTTCCTACAAGGATCGTGAAGAAGACCGACGTCGTGGACTCGACGCGGGCGCCGACTATTATTTAGCCAAAGCCAGTTTCCATGACGACGCCTTGCTCGACGCCGTGGTTGAACTGATTGGAGGCGCCCGGGCATGAGGATTGCGATCGTCAATGACATGCCCCTGGCGATAGAGGCCTTGCGCCGCGCCTTGAGCTTTGAGCCCGCCCACGAGGTGGTGTGGGTGGCCAGCAATGGCCTGGAAGCGGTGCGGCGCTGTGCCGAGCTGACCCCGGACCTGATCCTGATGGACCTGATAATGCCGGTAATGGATGGGGTGGAGGCTACCCGGCAGATCATGGCCGACACGCCTTGCCCTATCGTGATCGTTACTGTCGACCGCCAGGCCAACGTCAGCCGCGTATTCGAAGCCATGGGCCACGGAGCGCTGGATGTGGTGGATACCCCGGCGCTGGGCGTAGGCAACCCCAAGGATGCGGCGGCACCGCTATTGCGCAAGATCCTCAATATCGGTTGGTTGATCGGCCAGCGCGGCACGCGCGTGCGTGCCGAACCCCCACCGCAACGGGTCACCGGCAAGCGTCAACGGCTAGTGGCCATTGGTTCTTCAGCGGGTGGGCCGGCGGCCCTTGAGGTTCTGCTCAAGGGCTTGCCGCGGGATTTTCCCGCCGCCATCGTGCTGGTGCAGCATGTGGACCAGGTCTTCGCCGCCGGCATGGCCGAGTGGCTGAGCAGCGCCTCCGGCCTGCCCGTGCGCCTGGCCTGTGAGGGCGAGCCGCCCCAGGCCGGCGTGGTATTGCTGGCCGGCACCAACCACCATATTCGCTTGTTGAAAAATGGCACGCTAGCCTATACCGCAGAGCCGGTGAACGAGATTTACCGGCCCTCCATCGACGTGTTTTTCGAAAGCGTCGCCAGTTACTGGACCGGTGACGCCGTCGGCGTACTACTGACCGGCATGGGGCGCGACGGGGCTCAAGGCCTCAAGCTGATGCGCGAACAAGGATATTTGACCATCGCCCAGGATCAGCAGAGCTCGGCGGTGTACGGCATGCCCAAAGCGGCGGCGGCGATTGATGCTGCTGTTGAAATTCGCCCACTGGATAGAATTGCGCCCCGATTGCTGGAGGTCTTTGCAAAATGATCGAAAATCTCCCGCCGTGCTGGCTTGCAGGTAGTAATTCAGGTGACTGCACATGAATGATTTACAGCTCGACGACTTCAAGACCGATGAGAACGCCGCCATGGTGCTGCTGGTCGACGATCAGGCCATGATCGGCGAAGCCGTGCGGCGCGGCCTGGCCCATGAAGAAAACATCGACTTCCACTTTTGCGCCGACCCGCACCAGGCGATTGCCCAGGCGATCCGCATCAAGCCGACGGTGATCCTGCAGGACCTGGTAATGCCCGGCCTCGACGGCCTGACCTTGGTGCGTGAATACCGCAATCACCCGGCGACCGCGAATATCCCGATCATCGTGCTGTCCACCAAGGAAGACCCGCTGATCAAGAGTGCGGCCTTCGCGGCCGGCGCCAACGATTACCTGGTCAAGCTGCCCGACAACATCGAACTGGTGGCGCGTATCCGCTATCACTCGCGGTCCTACATGACCCTGTTGCAGCGCGACGCGGCCTACCGTGCGCTACGGGTCAGCCAGCAACAGTTGCTGGATACCAACCTGGTGCTGCAACGCCTGATGAACTCCGACGGCCTGACCGGGCTGTCCAACCGCCGCCACTTCGACGAATACCTGGAATTGGAGTGGCGCCGTGCCATGCGCGACCAGACCCAACTGTCGCTGCTGATGATCGACGTGGATTTCTTCAAGACCTACAACGACAGCTTCGGCCATGTCGAAGGCGATGAAGCCTTGCGCAAAGTCGCCGCCGCTATCCGCGACGCCAGCAGCCGCCCTTCGGACTTGCCGGCGCGCTACGGCGGAGAAGAATTTGCCCTGGTCCTGCCCAACACCTCGCCGGGCGGTGCGCGCCTGGTGGCAGAAAAACTGCGTATGGCGGTGGCGGCCCTGAAAATCCCGCACATTGCCCCGGCAGAAGGGGCGAGCCTGACCATCAGCATTGGCCTGTCGACCTTGACGCCGGTGCAGGGCACGGACTGCCGGCAGTTGATCATGGCGGCGGACAAGGGGCTGTATACGGCCAAGCATAATGGGCGTAATCAGGTTGGTATCGAGTAATCCCAAGCGCCGCGCACCCTATGTGGGAGCTGGCTTGCCTGCAATAGCGGCGCATCTGTCACAGAAGTACCGACTGATACACCGATATCGCAGGCAAGCCAGCTCCCACATTTGATCGCTATCTGGCTATGGATCCTGTACAAACCCCCGCCTTTTCGGCCAAGCGGGCTGCCGTTCCCAGCCGTTTGCCGTTATACTCGCCGGCTTTCAAAAGTTCGCCAACGAGTGCTGCCCGCCATGGAAATCAACCCGATCCTTAACACCATCAAGGACCTGTCCGAGCGCTCCGAAACTATTCGGGGGTATCTTTGACTACGATCAAAAGCATGAGCGTCTGACCGAGGTCAACCGCGAGCTTGAAGATCCGAGTGTCTGGAACAAACCTGAATACGCCCAGGAACTGGGGCGCGAGCGCGCTGCGCTGGCGCAGATCGTCGACACCCTCGACGAGCTGAACACCGGTCTGGCCGATTGCCGTGACCTGCTGGACATGGCTGTCGAAGAAAATGATGAAGGCGCAGTGGGCGATGTCGTCGCCGAGCTGGCCCGTCTCGAGGAAAACCTCGCCAAGCTCGAATTCCGCCGCATGTTCAGCCATGAAATGGACCCGAACAACGCCTACCTGGACATCCAGGCCGGTTCCGGCGGCACCGAGGCCCAGGACTGGGCCAACATCCTGCTGCGCATGTACCTGCGCTGGGCCGACAAGCGCGGTTTCGACGCGACCATCATGGAACTGTCCGCCGGTGAAGTCGCCGGTATCAAGGGCGCGACCGTGCATATCAAGGGTGAATACGCCTTTGGCTGGCTGCGTACCGAAATCGGTGTGCACCGCCTGGTGCGCAAGAGCCCGTTCGACTCCGGCAACCGTCGTCACACTTCGTTCTCCGCCGTTTTCGTCTCGCCAGAGATCGACGACAAGGTGGAAATCGAGATCAACCCAGCCGACCTGCGCATCGACACCTACCGTTCCTCCGGTGCCGGTGGTCAGCACGTAAACACCACTGACTCGGCCGTACGTATTACCCACGTACCGACCAACACCGTGGTCAGTTGCCAGAACGAACGTTCCCAGCACGCCAACAAGGATACCGCCATGAAAATGCTGCGGGCCAAGTTGTACGAGCAGGAAATGCAGAAGCGCAACGCCGCTTCCCAGGCGCTGGAAGACACCAAGTCGGATATCGGCTGGGGTCACCAGATCCGTTCGTATGTACTCGACGCGTCGCGGATCAAGGATCTGCGCACCAACATCGAACGCAGCGACTGCGACAAGGTACTCGACGGTGATATCGACGAATACCTGGAAGCCAGCCTGAAATCCGGCCTGTAACACCCCTGTAGGAGCGAGCTTGCTCGCGATCCCCAGCCGAAGGCTGGGGAAAACGTACCTGTGATGGAATTTCAAAAGACATGAGCGACCAACAACTCGACCCGCAAGCCCTGCAACAGGAAGAAAACTCCCTGATCGCCCTGCGCAAGGAAAAGCTTGCTGCCGAGCGCGCCAAGGGTAACGCCTTCCCCAACGACTTCCGCCGCGACAACTACTGCGATGCCTTGCAGAAACAGTACGCGGACAAGACCAAGGAAGAGCTGGCAGAAGCGGCGATCCCGGTCAAGGTGGCAGGTCGCATCATGCTCAACCGTGGCTCGTTCATGGTGATTCAGGACATGACCGGGCGTATCCAGGTTTACGTCAACCGTAAAACCCTCTCGGAAGAAACCCTGGCCTCGGTGAAAACCTGGGACATGGGTGACATCATCGCCGCAGAAGGCACCCTGGCCCGTTCCGGCAAGGGCGACCTGTACGTCGAAATGACCAGCGTGCGCCTGCTGACCAAGTCCTTGCGCCCTCTGCCGGACAAGCACCACGGCCTGACCGACACCGAGCAGCGCTATCGCCAGCGTTACGTTGACCTGATCGTCAACGAAGACGTGCGCCAGACCTTCCGTGTGCGTTCGCAAGTCATTGCCCACATCCGCAGCTTCCTGATGCAGCGTGACTTCCTGGAAGTGGAAACGCCGATGCTGCAAACCATCCCCGGTGGTGCCGCAGCCAAGCCATTTGAAACCCACCACAACGCGCTGGACATGGAAATGTTCCTGCGTATCGCGCCGGAGCTGTACCTCAAGCGTCTGGTGGTCGGCGGGTTTGAGAAGGTGTTCGAGATCAACCGCAACTTCCGTAACGAAGGCGTCTCGACCCGTCACAACCCTGAATTCACCATGTTGGAGTTCTACCAGGCCTACGCCGACTACGAAGACAACATGGACCTGACCGAAGAACTGTTCCGTGAACTGGCGCAGCTTGTTCTGGGGACTACCGACGTGCCGTACGGCGACAAGGTGTTCCACTTCGGCGAGCCGTTCGTGCGTCTGTCGGTGTTCGACTCGATCCTCAAGTACAACCCTGAGCTGACCGCTGACGATCTGAACGACATCGACAAGGCTCGCGCCATCGCCAAGAAAGCCGGCGCCAAGGTGTTGGGCTTTGAAGGCCTGGGCAAATTGCAGGTGATGATTTTCGAAGAGCTGGTCGAGCACAAGCTGGAGCAGCCACACTTCATTACCCAGTACCCGTTCGAAGTGTCGCCGCTGGCGCGTCGCAACGACGACAACCCGAACGTCACTGACCGTTTCGAACTGTTCATCGGCGGCCGCGAAATCGCCAACGCCTACTCCGAGCTTAACGACGCGGAAGATCAGGCCGAGCGCTTCATGGCTCAGGTGGCCGACAAGGACGCCGGTGATGACGAAGCCATGCACTACGACGCCGACTTCGTACGTGCCCTGGAGTACGGCATGCCGCCGACTGCCGGTGAAGGCATCGGCATCGACCGGCTGGTGATGTTGTTGACCAACTCGCCATCGATCCGCGATGTGATCCTGTTCCCGCACATGCGGCCACAAGCGTAACCGTTGCGAAATCCGAAGCCGCCTTTTATAAGGCGGCTTTTTTATGTGGCGTATTCCAGTGTCACTTTTAAAGGAAGAAGTGTGGTGAACCGCGTAATGGCTCAAGAAGGTGCCGCCGGCATTGCTGCTGCCGTGGCTGAAAGCGTTCAGTACCAGGGCCGCAAGGCCAGCCGCCGCGGCAGCGAACAACGCCGCCAGGACATTCTCGATGCGGCCATGCGCATCGTGGTGCGCGAAGGGGTGCGTGCCGTACGCCATCGAGCCGTCGCGGCGGAGGCGGGTGTGCCGTTGTCGGCCACCACCTACTATTTCAAGGATATCGATGACCTGCTCACCGACACCTTCGCCCAATACGTCGAGCGCAGCGCGGCCTTCATGGGCAAACTGTGGGTGCGTAACGAGGGCTTGTTGCGCGAGATGGTTGCCTATGGCGATGGCAGCCCGCAGTCGCGCGCGCAACTGGCCGATGACATTGCCCGGCTGACCGCCGATTACGTGCTGCGCCAACTGACCAACCGCCGCGAATACCTGATGGCCGAGCAGGCGTTTCGACAGGAGGCCCTGCTGAACCCGCGACTGGCTGAACTGGTGCGCTCCCATCAACAGATTCTGTTGCAGGGCACCGGGCAGTTTTTTCAAGTGTTGGGCTCCCGTGAGCCGCAGCAGGATGCCAAGGTGTTGACGGCTATCATCAGTCGGATGGAATATCAGGGCCTGTTGGGCGGCGCAGAGCCTCTGACCGGTGAAGAGATGCTTGAAATCCTCAAGCGTTACATGCACCTGGTATTGGCCTCGGTCTGACAGCATTCGAGCAAAGCCTGACAACGCTCAACGTTTAAAGAGGAAAACACCGGGTGGACGATTACCAGCAGACGATACGCAGCTTGTCCGATCGCATTGTGCTGGCGCAGACACCGATCCGGGTTCTCGACGCAGTAAAGTGGGACGAGAACATCCGCCAGGGATTCCTCAAGGCCAAGGGCAAAGCCATGCCTGCCGTGGACCGCGATTACTACCTGAACCGGCCCCTGTCTTTCGATTCCAGTGCGGTGAAGCTGGAGTTCCAGAACATCGAGCGCGACATCACCCGCCGCCTGGGCCAGTTCAGCCCGGTGGGGCAGATCATGCGGCGCATGTGCCGCGAATACCGCATGGTGGTGCGTATGCTTGAAGCGCGCGGCACCGAGGACTTTGGCCTGATATCCCAGGAACTGTACGGCGCTGCCTCCGATGCGTTCCACGCCGGCGACCCGACCCTGGCAGACCTGGGGCTGATGCTGTCGGACTACCTGAACAATATCGATGGCCGGGGCGATCTGAAGGACGAAGCCAAGACCCTCACCGCCAAGGATGCGGTGAGCCTGCTGCAAACGCGTCTGAACAAGGTGTTTGGCGAGGCAGAAGAGACCATCCGCGTGTTCGAGTCCGACGGTATCGTCGCGGATGCGGCGGCGGGCGCCGACTATATCAAGATCCGCGCCGACGCGATGTTCAACGACCGCGACGTGCGCGCCCTGGAAGTGCATGAAGGGCTGGTGCATGTGGGCACCACGCTCAATGGCCAGAACCAGCCAATCTGCACGTTCCTGTCCAAGGGTCCGCCGTCGTCCACCGTGACCCAGGAGGGCCTGGCGATCCTGATGGAAATCATCACGTTTGCCTCCTATCCCAGCCGCTTGCGTAAATTGACCAACCGTACCCGCGCCATCCATATGGTGGAGGAGGGCGCCGACTTCCTGCAGGTGTTCGAGTTCTTCCGTGAGCAAGGCTTTGAAATGGCCGAAAGCTATGGCAACGCCAGCCGGGTGTTCCGTGGTTCAGTGCCGACCGGTCTGCCGTTTACCAAGGATTTGTCCTACCTCAAGGGCTTTATCATGGTCTACAACTACATCCAGCTCGCCGTGCGCAAAGGCAAGTTGGAACAAGTGCCGCTGCTGTTCTGTGGCAAGACCACCCTGGAAGACATGCGTACCCTGCGCCAACTGGTAGACGAGGGGCTGGTGGTACCGCCCAAGTACCTGCCGGAGCAGTTTCGCGATATGAACGCGCTGGCGGCGTGGATGTGTTTTTCCAACTTCCTCAACCACTTGAGCCTGGATCGGATCGAGGCGGATTACTCCAATATCCTTTAGGTATTTCATTGAAGCAACCGGGTCACCGTGTGGGAGGGGGCTTGCCCCCTCCCACCATTGGATCTTCACAAGACTTCAGGTTTCAACTCACCTACGAGGTTTCAACGGATGAGAATCCTCGGCATTTTATGCCTGCTACTCACATTGAACGGCTGCAGCTCCTTGCTGTTCTATCCCGAGCCTGGCCTGCCCTTCACGCCGGAAAAAGCCCGCCTGCAATACCGCGACGTCACTATCACCACTGCTGACGGCCTCAAGCTCCACGCCTGGTGGTTGCCAGCTAAACCCGGCGTACCTCTGAAGGGAACGGTGCTGCACCTGCACGGCAACGGCGGTAATCTCGCCTGGCACCTGGGCGGCAGTTGGTGGTTGCCGGAGCAAGGCTATCAAGTGCTGTTGCTCGATTATCGCGGCTATGGGCTTTCGCAAGGCAAACCGTCCTTGCCGGCGATCTATCAGGATATAGACGCAGCATTCAGCTGGCTCGACAAAGCTCCTGAAACCCAGGGGCAACCATTGATTGTGCTCGGCCAAAGCCTGGGCGGCGCGCTGGCGGTGCATTACCTGGCGGCCCATCCGGCGCGTCAACCCCAGCTCAAGGCGCTGATACTGGATGGCGTACCCGCCAGTTATCGTGACGTAGGACAATTCGCCCTGAGCACGTCCTGGTTAACCTGGCCGTTGCAGGTGCCCCTGTCGTGGCTGGTGCCCGACGCCGACAGTGCAATCAATGCCATGCCCCAACTGACCGGTGTGCCAAAACTGTTGTTCCACAGCCTGGATGATCCCATCGTGCCAGTGGCCAATGGCATCCGCCTGTATCAAGTGGCCCCTGCGCCAAGGGTGTTGCAACTGACCCGTGGCGGCCATGTGCAGACGTTTGCCGACAAGACCTGGCAAACCGTCATGCTGCGTTACCTGGACGACCCGCAGCACTTCAACGGCCTGCGCCGGCTGGGCGAGATTCCGAATTATCCAATTCCTAAAGTTGATTCATCAGAGAGCCCGCAATGAGTGAAGAACGCAACATGATCCCGCTGATCCTCACCGGCATCGGCACTATCATCGGTACCGTTGGGTGCTTGTGGTATTACGGCTACCTGCACTTCGCCAAGCCGCAAGACGCGTTGCTGCTCAGCGACTTCACCATGCTCAAAACCGTGCCGGGGGAGGATTACAAAATTTCCCTGACCCCTGCCGCGCAGGTGGCGCAGTGCGTTGACGGCGTGTTGGTGATGTTTGATACCGAGCAAAAAGGCTTGAGCGGCGTGCTGGTGAACAACAAGAAGCAGGCCGTGCGTTGCATGGGGCAGGAAACTCCGCAACTGCAGCAGTGAGTCCTAACACCACCGTTGTATGAAAACGTCCTTCAAGTCTCCTGATTAGTCAGGCGAGGTCTGTCCGAATCTATATAGCCTGGAACCATCTGTACTCGCTTGCCACAGATCGTGGACTGATCAGCTTGTCTGATCAGTGCATTGTATTAACTAATCTGGAGTACGAGTTTATGGACGGTATCGGCGGTTCACTTTCAGTTGGCGCGGGCTATTCAGTTGGCTCCGAGGCACCCTCGCAGGGCCTGGATCAGCTAATTCAGGACATCCGGGATAAAATTCAAGCCAAGCGCGGCGAAGGTTCGCAGGGTTCGGGCGGGGCCCAGGGGGCTGGAGGCGGGGAGAGCCTTGAAGAACTGCTCGAAAAGCTGAAGAAGTTGTTGGAAGAAAGAGCCGCCCTGGAGGCAAAAGACCCAGGTGGCACATCTGGCCAAGGCCGGATTCAGGTGGGCGGCGGCGACAGCCCGGGCTCTATCGCGTTTTAATCCCCTGCCTTTGAAAGCCTGCCAGTGATTTGGGGGGGGGCATGAGTGTGGCCGGCCCACGGCGTGCCGGTGCCACCACAGTATCTCCTCAAGAAGTCGCCTGGAACTGAATTGCGTAAACCGCCACAAACGGTGGTGTGACTTCTTTACAGCGGGGCTGGGACGGTGGTGATAAATATTGATGCGATACGCAATATGCTGGCGATGGTCAGGGCGCATCAGGCGTTAGAACGACAAGATGCGCTGGAGCAGGCGCGTAACAAGTCGGCAGGCAGTTCGGCGCAGGGTTGCAAAGACCCCGGCATGATAAAACCGCCTGATGAAGACACAGATCGCCCAATCAATTTTTCCTAGCCAAAAAAACCCACCGCGAGGTGGGTTTTTTTATCCGGCAACAATCAATCAGTTAGCAACGGAAGACCGTGGCTTGACTGGCTGGTTGTCGTTGGAGATGGTCACTTCAACGCGACGGTTCATGGCACGGCCCGAAACGCTGCCGTTGTCGGCAACTGGATATTCCTTGCCGTAGCCCTGGGTCACGATGCGCGAAATATCCACGCCTTGTTGAGCCAGTGCACGTTGCACGGAAGCTGCGCGACGCTCCGACAGGCTCTGGTTGTACGAGTCGGAACCCGTGCTATCGGTGTAGCCTTCAACGATCACTTTACGATCCGGGTTATCGCGCAGGAACTGCGCCAGCTTGGTGATGTTCACCAGGCCGCTGGATTTCAGGTCGGACTTGTTGGTGGCGAACAGTACGTCACCGAAAGTCACCAGGGTGCCGCGATCGGTTTGCTTGGCGTTCAAGCTGTTTTGCAGTTGCTTGATTTGCGCGTCGCGGGCGTCCAGCAGGGCGCGGGCACGTTCGTCGCCGGCATTTTTCAGCTTGGCTTCGGATTCGCGCAGGACGATGGTGTCCTTGGCAACTTCAACACGCTGGTTGGTCAGGTAAGCGAGTTGGTCGACTTTCTTCTCGTCTTCGTTGTCGCGGTATGCCTTGTCAGCCTTGTCCAGCCATTCGCTGGCGTCTTTGGTTTCCAGGGCTGCCAGTTTGGTGGCTTGCGGGTTGGTTTGCAGGGCCGAGAAGTTAGTCCGTGCATTTTCCAGGTTCGCGTTCGGCGGGGTGGAGCAGGCCGCCAAGGCAACGCTCATCGCTAGCAGGGCAGGGATCATCAATTGTTTACGCATAGTCGTGTCGTCCTTTCAATTCGATATCAGGTGCGATGCAATCAAGGGGCAGTGGCTTACTTCTGCATGATTGCAGCTGGGCGCATGCCTTCCTTACGCAGTTCTTCAACAGCCTTCTGGGAATCCTTCACAGCCTGTTGAGCCTTGGCAGCCTGGGCTTTACGCTCGGCGACGCGGGCGTCCCATTCGGCTTGTTCAGCCAGCTGACGAGCTTTCTCGTAGTTCTTGTCGTGCATCGCGATTTCAGCTTCTTTGAGCTTGTCCTGAGCCGACTTCATTTCCACGGCTGCAAACTCGGTACCGCCAGCGCTCACGGCGCTGTTAACGGCCGATTGGGTCACGGCGTACTGCTCGGTTGGAGGGTTGCCGGCGCAGCCTGCCAGAACGAAGCTGGTGCCGATTGCCAGCGCGGCCAATTTGAGCCCGCGCAGGTGGTTAAACGAGGATTTGGCGGTGCTGGTGTTCATCGTCTTCAACTCCATTGGATAACTCCTGAAAAACATCAAAATCCATCGTGGCGTATCGGTTGCGGGCCCGGCGGTAAAGCTCATGAGGCCAGTTCAAACGACCGTTCCACAAGTGATGGCTACTGGCTGTGACCTGAGGCTTTTTTCAAAAGTTCAGCGGATATGGCGAATTGCCTGAAAAAATATCTGACTGAGTGGTCAGTGTTCAAAAGATGGAACTTTCGCAGCCCGCAACGGTACTCCGCGCCTGTAAAAAGCCCGGAATACCTGGGTTGGATTGACGTCAATAAAATGTTTTTCAGTGCTTCTGTTCGTCAGCGCTGGCGGACAAATCATGTAAATAGCGGCGGGACAACGTCAGAAACCGGGGTGTGAGCCCCACGTCTTCATACAGCGGGTCCCCCTCTTCATCGGTGGCAATCACTTGGTCGCCCTTGATATAGGGAAAGCTTTCTTCCAGCTCTTCAAGGGCGGCGCCGATCAGCTCGC
The DNA here is from genome assembly GCF_019891455.1 of Pseudomonas sp. P867. Taxonomy (NCBI): domain Bacteria; kingdom Pseudomonadati; phylum Pseudomonadota; class Gammaproteobacteria; order Pseudomonadales; family Pseudomonadaceae; genus Pseudomonas; species Pseudomonas sp. P867. Next base: position 615,597 of record NZ_JAFLXB010000001.1, read on the forward strand.
CGAGCAGTTCTTCGACGTGGCGCTTGGGGTACATCTCGGCAATGGCGGCCAGCCTTGCGGCAGATTCCACATCCAGATGGATTGCGTACTCAGTCTTGGTCAGGCGACCCTTGGCGGTTTCTTCCCAATGCTGGGCCAGTTCTCGAATTTTCATGGCTACCTCAATAAGCCTGCGTTGGCAGGCGGTGATGAGTGACCAGCCGCCTGCGTGAATAACGCGACGGCTCATGCTTGAGACTAGCTTTAAGCCACAAGGTTTAAAGTCGTTTGCGTTCGGCCTTGTCAGAAACCGACGCCGACGGCACTCTGGAACACCTGCGCGTCCCGGATTTCTGGCTGGAGATTGGCTGATGAGTGATATCGATGCACGCTTGCGTGAGGATGTTCACCTGCTGGGTGAACTGTTGGGCAACACCATTCGAGAGCAGTACGGCGATGACTTTCTCGACAAGATCGAGCAAATCCGCAAAGGCGCCAAGGCTGACCGCCGCGGCGCCGTCTCGGACAAGGCGGCCGGCGACGAACTGAGTGCCAGCTTGAATCAGTTGCAAGAGGACGAGTTGCTGCCTGTTGCCCGGGCCTTCAACCAGTTCCTCAACCTGGCCAACATTGCCGAACAATATCAACTGATTCATCGGCGCGATGAATCGCAACCAGCGCCTTTTGAGTCCCGGGTGTTGCCGGAGTTGCTGGCGCGCCTGAAAAGCGAAGGGCACAGCCATGAATCCCTGGCCCGGCAGTTGGCACGGTTGGAGATCGAGCTGGTGCTCACCGCCCACCCCACCGAAGTGGCTCGCCGTACCCTGATCCAGAAATACGATGCCATCGCCGCGCAACTGGCCCTCCAGGACCACCGTGACCTTACCAGCGCCGAACGCGAGCAGATCCGCGAACGCTTGCAACGGCTGATCGCCGAAGCCTGGCACACCGAAGAAATCCGCCGCATCCGGCCCACCCCGGTGGACGAAGCCAAGTGGGGCTTTGCGGTGATCGAACATTCGCTGTGGCACGCCATTCCCAATTACCTGCGCAAGGCTGACCAGGCCCTGCACGCTGCTACCGGCTTGCGCCTGCCCCTGGAGGCTGCGCCGATTCGCTTTGCCTCGTGGATGGGCGGCGATCGTGACGGCAACCCCAATGTCACCGCGCCGGTTACCCGCGAGGTGCTGTTGTTGGCGCGCTGGATGGCAGCGGATTTGTACTTGCGCGACATCGATCAGCTGGCCTCCGAGCTGTCGATGCAACAGGCCAGCCCGGCGTTGCAAGCCAAGGTCGGCGACAGCGTCGAACCCTATCGCGCCTTGCTCAAGCAACTGCGCGAACGCCTGCGTGCCACGCGCCAGTGGGCTCACGCTTCGTTGACGGCCAGCACCCCGGCGCCTGCCGAAGTGTTGCAGAACAACCGCGACCTGCTGGACCCACTGGAGTTGTGCTACCAGTCCCTGCATGAATGCGGTATGGGCGTGATCGCCGATGGGCCGCTGCTCGACTGCTTGCGCCGTGGGGTGACCTTCGGGCTGTTCCTGGTGCGCCTGGATGTGCGTCAGGACTCCAGCCGTCACTCGGCGGCCATGACCGAAATCACCGATTACCTGGGCCTGGGGCGTTATGAGGACTGGGATGAGGATGCGCGTATCAGCTTCCTGACCCAGGAACTGACCAATCGGCGGCCATTGCTGCCGGGTTACTTCAAACCCTCGGCGGACACTGCCGAGGTATTGAATACCTGCAAGGAAATCGCCGCCGCACCGGCGGCGTCATTAGGTTCGTATGTCATCTCCATGGCGGGCGCCGCGTCGGATGTGCTGGCGGTGCAACTGCTGCTCAAAGAGTCGGGCGTACAACGGCCGATGCGCGTAGTGCCGTTGTTCGAGACCCTGGCCGACCTGGACAACGCCGGGCCGGTGATGGAGCGCCTGCTGCAACTGCCGGGTTACCGCGCGCGCTTGCAGGGCCCGCAGGAAGTGATGATCGGCTACTCCGACTCGGCCAAGGACGCAGGCACTACCGCCGCCGCCTGGGCGCAATACCGGGCGCAGGAGCGTCTGGTCGATATCTGCCGCGAACAGCAGGTGGAACTGCTGTTGTTCCATGGTCGTGGTGGCACCGTTGGCCGTGGCGGCGGCCCGGCTCACGCGGCGATCCTGTCGCAGCCACCGGGCTCGGTGGCAGGGCGTTTCCGCACCACGGAACAAGGCGAGATGATCCGCTTCAAATTCGGCCTGCCGGATATCGCCGAGCAGAACCTCAACCTGTATCTGGCCGCCGTGCTGGAAGCGACACTGCTGCCGCCACCACCACCGGAGCCTGCCTGGCGTCACTTGATGGACGAATTGGCGGCAGACGGTGTCAGTGCTTACCGCGCCGTGGTGCGGGAAAATCCGCAGTTCGTCGAGTATTTTCGCCAGTCCACGCCGGAGCAGGAGTTGGGCCGTTTGCCCCTGGGCAGCCGCCCGGCCAAGCGTCGCGCAGGCGGGATTGAAAGCTTGCGCGCGATCCCGTGGATCTTCGGCTGGACCCAGACGCGCCTGATGCTGCCTGCCTGGCTCGGCTGGGAGGCGGCATTGAGCAAGGCGCTGGAGCGGGGGGAAGGTGAGTTGCTGGCGCAGATGCGTGAACAGTGGCCGTTTTTCCGCACGCGCATCGACATGCTGGAAATGGTGCTGGCCAAGGCCGATGCCGATATCGCCCGTCTTTATGATGAGCGCCTGGTGCAGCCAGACCTGCTGCCATTGGGTGCGCATTTACGCGACCTATTGTCGCAGGCCTGTAATGTGGTGCTTGGCTTGACCGGCCAGTCGCAGTTGCTGGCCCATAGCCCTGACACCCTGGAGTTCATCCGCCTGCGCAACACCTACCTCGACCCGTTGCACCTGTTGCAGGCCGAGTTGCTGGCGCGGTCTCGTCGGCAAGAGGCGGCGCAAGACAGCCCTCTGGAACAGGCGCTGCTGGTGTCCGTGGCCGGTATTGCCGCCGGTTTGCGCAACACCGGTTGAGGTTTCTTGCGTGTTCTCAACGGCTTGCGGATCAACCACGACGACCGCCCTGAAAAGGGCGGTCGTTGTTTGAGGAGGCGGGTTGCGCTCAGGCACACCCTGTCGCTGACGTATGCCGGGTGCGGGTTTCTCCTACTTTTGGCGGCTTGTATGGTGAGGGCCCGCTGTGTATCTTGATCAGCCTTTGGCCGTTTGATCGGCCTGGACCCATATTTTTACGAGATTGGCCCCACGCGGCGAATCCGAGCGTCATCTCTATAAAAAATTGAGGAGCACATCGATGCGCGTCATTCTGCTGGGAGCTCCCGGGGCCGGTAAAGGTACTCAGGCAAAGTTCATCACTGAAAAATTCGGCATTCCACAAATCTCCACCGGCGACATGCTGCGTGCTGCTGTCAAAGCCGGCACCGAGCTGGGCCTGATCGCCAAGAGCGTGATGGACAGCGGCGGCCTGGTCTCCGATGATCTGATCATCAACCTGGTCAAGGAACGCATCAGCCAGGAAGATTGCAAGAACGGCTTCCTGTTCGACGGTTTCCCTCGCACCATTCCCCAGGCTGAAGCCTTGGTGAAGGCGGGTGTCGAGTTGGATGCGGTGGTTGAAATCGCCGTAGAAGACGAAGAAATCGTCCAGCGTATTGCCGGTCGCCGCGTTCACGAAGGCTCGGGCCGCGTTTACCACATCGTCTACAACCCGCCAAAAGTGGCAGGCAAGGACGATGTCACCGGTGAAGACCTGGTACAGCGTAAAGACGACACCGAAGAAACCGTGCGTCATCGCCTGTCGGTCTATCACTCCCAGACCAAGCCACTGGTGGACTTCTACCAGAAGTTGTCCGCTGCCCAAGGCAAGCCGAAGTACAGCCATATCCCTGGCGTGGGTTCGGTAGAAGCCATTACCGCCAAGGTGATGCAAGCACTGAGCTGATCCCGCCATCAGCTTTGCGTACAACGGCCCGCTTGCGGGCCGTTGTTGTTTATACTGGCGCACTTTTTTCCCGATTTGGACACCCACACCGATGAGCACCCTGCTGGCCCTGGACACCGCGACTGAAGCTTGCTCCGTTGCCTTGCTGCACGATGGCAAGGTAACGAGCCACTACGAGGTGATCCCGCGCCTGCACGCGCAGAAGTTGCTGCCGATGATCAAGCAGTTGCTCGAAGACGCCGGTATCACCCTGGCTGCCGTGGATGCCATCGCCTTTGGTCGCGGCCCCGGTGCCTTTACTGGTGTGCGCATTGCCATTGGCGTGGTGCAGGGCCTGGCGTTTGCGTTGGAGCGTCCGGTGTTACCGGTGTCCAACCTTGCCGTGCTGGCCCAGCGCGCACTGCGCGAACACGGCGCCATGCAAGTGGCTGCGGCGATTGATGCGCGGATGGATGAAGTCTATTGGGGCTGCTACCGCGAAACTGCCGGTGAAATGCGTCTGGTGGGCGTGGAGGCAGTGCAGCCGCCAGAAGCGGCAGGGTTGCCGGCTGATGCCAGCGGTGAGTGGTTCGGTGCCGGCACCGGCTGGGGTTATGGCGAACGCATCGACGTGCATTTGGTAGGGCAGGACGCTGCGATGTTGCCTCATGCCGAAGATCTGCTGGCGTTGGCACGTTTTGCATTCGAACGCGGTGAGGCGATCCCGGCGGATCAAGCGGCACCGGTTTACCTGCGCGACAAAGTGGCGCAGACAAAGGCCGAGCGCGGGATTATTTGACGCCAAAAATGTGGGCATTCGGTGGCAAATTTCGCCAATCGTCAGAATTTGTCGCGGTTTTTAAACCTTTTACAAATTATGTGTTCTAGTTATCACCAGAGCATTTGCGCACTACGGAAAGTGCCGCTAAATTGCCATCATTGATACCGAGTCTGCATGTATGCGTATAGACGGCTTCTCCTCACAGTCCTACCCTCTCAAACGTAAGCCACGCAAGGCGAACGTGACGGTAGACGAGTCCGTGGAGGATTCGCCGGACTTCATTGAAGTCCACGCTGATTCGCCCTCCAGCGCCAAGGGGGCCGGGAGCGCACGTATCAGCGGCGTTCCTGCCCGCCAGCAAGACATGGTCTTCCCCCGCTCCATGAGCAAAAGCGTTGCCACCGCCCTGGCCAGTTACCTGACCACCGCCGGCTTTGTCGAATGGGATATGGAAGTGCTGGGTCTCGACATTCATATCTGATGGGTTTGCCTTATTACATTGGTTGCCCGTCCTGGAGTGAAAACGCCTGGCGCGAGTACCTGTACCCGGTGGAGGCGCGTTCCAGCGATTACCTCGGGCTCTATTCTCAAGTCTTCAATGCGGTTGAAGGCAATACCACGTTTTATGCTCGACCTTCGGCCGCTACCGTGCAGCGCTGGGCCGAGATCATGCCGGCTGACTTTCGCTTCACCGCCAAATTCCCAGGGGATATCAGCCACGCGGGTGACTTGCGCGAGCAATTGCCCGCGGCAGAGAGTTTTGTCAGTTTGATGAGCCCTTTGGGTGAGCGCGTTTCACCGCTGTGGCTGCAGCTCTCAAAAGCGTTTACCCCGCAGCGCCTAGCCGAACTGGCCGGTTTCCTCGATGGCATTGATCGTCCATTGGCCGTGGAGGTCCGGCACGAGCAGTTCTTCGCCAAGGGAGACGCTGAGCGTATGCTCAACCGCCTGTTGCGCGATCGTGGCGTCGAGCGCATCTGCCTCGACCCTCGCGCCCTGTTCAGTTGTACGTCAATCTCGGCGGCAGTGCTGCACGCCCAATCCAAAAAGCCCAGGGTGCCACCGCGCCCGGCGGCGCTGACCCAGTTTCCCCAGGTGCGCTTCATCGGGCATCCGGAGCTGGAGGCCAATGACCCGTTCCTGATCCCATGGGTGGAAAAGATCGCCACTTGGATCGAAGAGGGACGCACGCCGTACATATTCCTGCACACCTCGGACAACCGCCTCGCGGCACAACTGGCGTTGCGCTTTCATGCACAGCTGATGGCGCGCCTGCCCGGCCTGCCGCCGCTGCCCACCCTGCATCGAGAGCCCGTTGCGCAGCAACTGGGGTTACTCTAGGGGGCGTTCTCAATTAGTTTCCCCGGCGGGGAAACTAATTGAGAACGCCCCCTAGACATCCGATTTTTCAAGGATTGAGCCGTGGGTTCGATAAAAGTGCTGGGCCTGCTGTTGCTGCTGGCGGGCGCTTTCGCGCTGGGCGTCTGGCGTGGCTGGGTGCCGATGCCGGCTGAGTGGAACCCCTGGGCACCCCTGGATGTGCGCGCCAGTCCCAACCTGCTCACGCGCTACAAGCTCAGCCGTTTGCAGGATGATCCGGCGCTGTGTGACCAAGTCTTGAAAACCTCCGGCCTGCGGGTCAGCCGTCAGGCGGATACCGCTGCCGATGCGGCGTGCCCGTTGCGCAATGTCCTGCGTGTGCAGGGCGCTGAGGTGGCTCTGAGCAGCAGCTTTCTGGCCAGTTGCCCCCTGGCTGTGGCGTTCGCGTTGTTCGAGCGTCACAGCCTGCAACCGGCGGCCCAGGCAGTGTTCGGCCAGGCGGTGAGTCGGGTCGAGCATTTGGGCAGCTTTGCCTGCCGTAATGTTTACAACCGTGTCGACGGGCGCCTGAGCCAACATGCCTCGGCCAATGCCTTGGATATCTCCGGTTTTCGTCTGGCGGACGGGCGCAGCATCAGCGTGTTGAAGGATTGGCCGGGGGAGGGCGACAGTGCGCGTTTCCTGCGCTTGGTGCGCGATGGTGCTTGTGATGATTTCAACGTGGTGCTGAGCCCGGATTACAACGCTGCTCACCGCAACCATTTTCACCTGGATATGGGGCGATGGTGGGTGTGTCGCTGAGGCTTAAGCGGCCAGGCGCAGGTTGTGGGTCACCAGTGGGCGCGCCCAGTAGTAGTCGAAATCCAGCGCCTTCTGTTGCACCATCAATTCTTCTTCGGGGTATGGCTCGGCAGCCGGTGGCAACAGGTCCAGTTCGAACTCGGCAATCGGCAAGTGCAGTGTGCGTGGCTCGGGGGCCGGGCCGGGCTCTGGTAGTGGTTGGCCGGCGTTCAGCACAATCGGGCGGACCCAACCGCTGTCGAAGTCCTGCTGGCGCTGCTGGGCGACGAGTTCTTCTTCCGGGAAGGGTATCGGCGCCGGTGGCAGCAACTCGGTTTCGAATTCGGCAATCGGCAGGAACAGCGGCTCAGGCGGGGCGATCTCGGTGTCTTTCACGTCACACTCACGCTGGGTGAGGATCTGCGAGAGCATGTCGGCGCCTTCGCCGGGTTCGACCGAAGGGTCGGCAGGTGCAGGCGCCTTGGCGGCCAGTGCCTGCGGCGTTTCACCGAGCTGTTCGGCCAGCGCCCGGGCGAAGAAGTCCTGCCACACATGACTCACCCCGGCCAGCGCTTGAGTATTGCGCAGGCCGTAGTGGTTGTGGGTCGGCAGTACACCGATGGTTAGGGGAAGAATGTCTGACATTTTTCTCGGTCGACGCTCAGCTCTGGCAAAATACATGACTGCTGTTTTTATCGGCCGCTGTTTGCCGATCCTTAATATTTTTGAGCGTAGCGATTGATGAACGAACAACCAGCGGCCAGCCGCATCCAGGTCGAGGCGTTGGCCGACAGTTTCCAGGCCTGCGCCGAGCAGTGGGCTTCGCTGCTGGGCTTGCCTTTACAGGTGGCGGATGCGGATTTTTCCCTGCAAGTGGGCGAGCAGGGCCTGCAATTGCAGCAGCTTGGGCCCGATGCGCCGGGGCCGGTGCGGGTCGACTTTGTCGAAGGCGGCGCGGCACATCGGCGTTTATATGGCGGTGGCAGTGGGCAAATGATCGCCAAGGCCGTGGGCATCGCCCAAGGCGTACGGCCCAAGGTGCTGGACGCCACGGCCGGGTTGGGCAAGGACGCGTTCGTATTGGCCAGCCTGGGGTGCGAGATGAGCCTGATCGAACGCCAGCCGTTGATCGGTGCCTTGCTCGAAGACGGCCTGGCACGCGCTGCGCAGGATTTTGAAGTGGCACCGATTGTGGCGCGCATGAAGCTGCTCAAGGGCAACTCCATCGATGTGATGCTCAATTGGGAGGGCGAGCCGCCCCAGGTGATCTACCTGGACCCGATGTTTCCACACCGTGAGAAAACCGCCCTGGTGAAGAAGGAAATGCGCCTGTTTCGACCGTTGGTGGGCGATGATCCGGATGCACCGGCCTTGCTCGCTGCCGCCCTGGCTTTGGCCAGCCACCGTGTGGTGGTCAAGCGCCCGCGCAAGGCGCCGTGCATTGACGGGCCCAAGCCGAGTCATGCGTTGGATGGCAAGTCCAGCCGCTACGACATTTATCCCAAGAAAGCGCTCAAGCCATAAGCTGCAAGCAACAGCACTCATATTCGTGATGCTGCGAGATCCAAATGTGGGAGGGGGCTTGCTCCCGATGGTTACGGTCGGTTGCTGCACCCTACGCTGTTGTCGAGACCGGGCTGCGATAGGCCCGCATAAACAACTTCACCACGTCCTGCACATGTTCTTCTGCCTCTTCTGCGCTCAGTTGCCCGCCGCAGCCGTACAACAGGCGAAAGTTCGCCGTGCCCTTGAGCAGGCAAAAGAAGTGCTCCGCCGCTTTGAAGGGGTTGTCGATGTGTAAGGCACCGCTCTGGTCGATCTTGCCGAGCAGGCGCTCCATGCCTTGCAACATGCGCATGGGGCCGGCTTCGAAGAAGATCCGCGAGAGCTTCACGTCCTGATTGCCGGTGGTCATCATCAGGCGATGCAGGTTCACCGACTCCTCGCTGTTGATCAGCCGATGAAAGCCCCGTGCGATGTTCAGCAATACCGTCTCTACGGGCACGCCTGTGGGGAGCTCGAAATACATCACCGGCAATTGCTCTTCACATTTGGCCACTACCGCCGCGGTGAACAACGTCTCTTTATCGGTGAAGTGGCTGTAGACGGTGAGTTTCGAGACGCCCGCCGCAAGCGCGACGGCATCCATGCTGGTGTTCGCGTAGCCATTGCCCAGGAACAGGGATTTCGCGGCTTCGAGGATTGCCTGGCGTTTTGCCATGTCCTTGGGACGCCCGGGGCTGGCGGTGTTCACAGGATTGTCGGACATTTTCACCTTTAATACTGGACTGGCGAGTTTGGTATTAATAACATACCGGCCAGTATAATTATTCCAAGCTCCATTTGCGAAAGGTCCTTCAGCATGCGCAGCGCGTTCCTGCCCCTTGCTTTGCCTGTCAGCCTGGTCTTTTTATTGGCCGCCTGCGGCCATGAAGAAGCGACCCAGGCCACCGTCCGCCCCGCCATGGTGGTGCAACCGCAGCCCTCGGCACAGGCAATGGACAGCTACCCCGGTGAAGTACGTGCCCGTTATGAGCCGGACCTGGCCTTTCGCATCGGCGGCAAAGTCAGCAAGCGGCTGGTGGAAGAGGGCGAGCGGGTCAAGGCCAACCAGCCATTGGCTGAACTTGACCCCCAGGATGTGCGCCTGCAACTGGAAGCCAGCCGTGCCCAAGTGGCCGGCGCTGAGGCCAATCTGAACCTGGTGCGCGCTGAGCGCGATCGCTACAAGACCCTGATGGACCGTCAGATGGTCAGCCGCTCGCAGTACGACAACGCCGAAAACCTCTACCGAGCAGGTGAAGCGCGCCTGAAGCAGATCAAGGCCGAGTTCGACGTGTCGAGCAACCAGGCCGGTTATGCCGTGCTGCGCGCGCCCCAGGACGGCGTGGTCGCCAAGCGTGCTGTCGAAGTCGGCCAAGTGGTCTCGGCGGGGCAGACCGTGTTCACCCTGGCCACCGATGGTGAGCGCGAAGTGCTGATCAGCCTGCCCGAGCAAGGCTTCGGCCGCTTCAAGGTCGGCCAGCCGGTGTCGGTAGAGTTGTGGAGCCAGCCCGAACAGCGCTTCGCCGGACGCATCCGTGAACTGTCACCCGCAGCCGACCCGAAATCCCGCACCTTCGCCGCCCGTGTAGCCTTCACCGGCGGTAAAGTCCCTGCCGAACTGGGCCAGAGCGCGCGCGTATTCATACAAACCGACGGCGTCATTGCGCTCTCGGTACCGCTGTCTGCCCTCAGCGCAGAGAACGGCGCGTCCTTCGTCTGGCGGGTAAAGCCGGACAACACCCTTGAGCGTACGACGGTGCGCATTGGTGCGTTCGGTGAAAAAAACGTGCCGGTGCTCGAAGGCTTGGCTCCCACCGACTGGGTGGTCGCCGCAGGCGTGCATGTGCTGCATGAGGGCCAGCAAGTGCGCCCTGTGGATCGCTCCAACCGTGTCGTGAATCTGGCGGCCAAGGAGTAATCCCGATGGGTTTCAATCTTTCCGAATGGGCGCTGCGTAATCGCCAGATCGTACTGTTTTTGATGATCCTGCTGGCCGTGGTCGGCACCTTGTCCTACACCAAGCTGGGGCAAAGCGAGGACCCGCCCTTTACCTTCAAGGCCATGGTGATCAAGACCAACTGGCCCGGCGCCACGGCCCAGGAGGTGTCGCGCCAAGTTACCGAACGCATCGAGAAAAAATTGATGGAGACCGGTGAGTACGAGCGCATTGTGTCTTTCTCGCGCCCTGGCGAATCCCAGGTCACTTTCATCGCCCGCGACTCGATGCGTTCGGCGCAAATTCCTGAGTTGTGGTACCAGGTGCGCAAGAAAATCAGCGACATCCGCCAAACCTTGCCACCGGATATCCAGGGGCCATTTTTCAACGACGAGTTCGGCACCACCTTCGGCAATATCTACGCCCTGACCGGCGATGGTTTTGACTATGCGGTGCTCAAGGACTACGCCGACCGCATCCAGATTCAGCTGCAACGGGTGCCGGACGTGGGCAAGGTCGAGTTGCTTGGCCTGCAGGACGAGAAGATCTGGATCGAACTGTCCAACCTCAAGCTTGCCACCCTGGGTTTGCCGTTGGCCGCAGTACAGCAGGCGTTGCAGGAACAAAATGCCGTATCGACCGCCGGCTTTTTTGAAACCCCGAGCGAGCGTGTGCAGTTGCGCGTGTCGGGCAACTTCAAAACCGTGGAGCAGATTCGCGACTTCCCGATTCGAGTGGGCGATCGCACCTTTCGTATCGGAGACGTGGCCGATATCCATCGGGGCTTCAACGACCCACCGGCACCGCGCATGCGTTATATGGGCGCGGACGCCATCGGCCTGGCCGTGGCCATGCGCGACGGTGGGGATATTCTGGTACTGGGCAAAGCTCTTGAGAATGAATTCGCACGCCTGCAAAAGAACCTTCCTGCGGGCATGGAGCTGCGCAAGGTGTCGGACCAACCGGCAGCGGTGAAGACCAGCGTCGGCGAATTCGTCCAGGTGCTCGCCGAGGCATTGGCCATTGTATTGCTGGTGAGTTTTTTCTCCCTCGGTGTGCGCACCGGCATGGTGGTCGCCCTGGCGATCCCGCTGGTACTGGCGATGACATTTGCCAGCATGTATTACCTGGGCATCGGCCTGCACAAGATTTCCCTTGGCGCTCTGGTGCTGGCCCTGGGTTTGCTGGTGGATGACGCGATCATCGCTGTGGAAATGATGGCGATCAAAATGGAGCAGGGCTACGACCGGCTCAAGGCTGCGAGCTTCGCCTGGACCAGCACAGCATTCCCCATGCTCACCGGTACCTTGATCACGGCGGCGGGTTTTTTGCCGATTGCCACTGCGCAGTCGAGCACCGGTGAATACACCCGCTCGATCTTCCAGGTGGTGACCATTGCCTTATTGGCCTCCTGGGTGGCTGCCGTGGTCTTTGTACCGTATCTCGGGGAAAAGCTGCTGCCGGACCTGGCGAAAATTCACGCGGCCAAGCACGGCACCGACGGCCCGGATCCCTACGGCACGCCTTTCTACCAGCGTGTAAGACGTTTGGTGGAGTGGTGTATACGTCGGCGCAAGACGGTCATCGTGTTGACCCTGCTGTTGTTTATCGGCTCGGTCGCGTTGTTCCGCTTTGTACCGCAGCAGTTCTTCCCTGCTTCCGGGCGCCTGGAACTGATGGTCGACCTGAAACTGGCCGAAGGCGCCTCCCTGAGCAACACCGCCGAGCAGGTCAAGCGTCTGGAGGTATTGCTCAAGGCGCACGCGGGTATCGAAAACTATGTGGCCTACGTGGGCACCGGCTCGCCGCGGTTCTACCTGCCGCTGGACCAGCAACTGCCGGCCGCCAGCTTCGCGCAGTTCGTGGTGTTGGCCAACACCATCGAGGAGCGTGAAAGCCTGCGCACCTGGCTGATTGAAACGCTCAACGAGCAGTTCCCCGAGCTGCGCTCGCGGGTCACTCGCCTGGAGAATGGCCCGCCCGTGGGCTATCCGGTGCAGTTTCGCGTGACCGGCGAACACATCGAAGAGGTCCGCGCCCTGGCCCGCAAAGTGGCGGCCAAGGTGCGCGAAAACACCCACGTGGTTAACGTGCATCTGGACTGGGAAGAGCCGAGCAAAATCGTGTATCTGAATATCGACCAGGACCGGGCGCGCGCCCTTGGCGTGAGTACTGCCAACCTGTCGAAATTCCTGCAGAGTTCCCTGACCGGTTCCAGCGTCAGCCAATACCGGGAGGACAACGAATTGATCGAGATCCTCCTGCGCGGTACCGTCCATGAACGCACCGAGTTGTCGCTGCTGCCGAGCCTTGCCGTACCCACTGACAATGGTAAAAGCGTGGCGCTGTCGCAGATCGCCACTCTCGAATACGGTTTCGAAGAAGGCATCATCTGGCACCGCAACCGCCTGCCGACCGTGACCGTGCGTGCCGATATCTACGGCAAGGAACAACCGGCGACCTTGGTGCAGCAGATCCTGCCGACGCTCACAGGTGTGCGTGCCGAACTGCCGGACGGTTACCTGTTGGAAGTGGGTGGCACCGTCGAAGACTCTGCTCGCGGGCAAAACTCGGTGAAGGCCGGCGTGCCGCTGTTCATCGTGGTGGTGCTGACTTTGCTGATGCTGCAATTGCGCAGTTTCTCACGCACGGCGATGGTTTTTCTGACTGCCCCCCTCGGCCTGATCGGTGTGACCTTGTTCCTGCTGGTATTCCGCCAACCCTTTGGCTTCGTCGCCATGCTTGGCACGATCGCGTTGTCGGGAATGATCATGCGTAACTCGGTCATTCTGGTGGACCAGATCGAGCAGGACATCAAGGCCGGACTGGCGCCGTGGCAGGCGATTATCGAAGCGACCGTGCGACGCTTTCGTCCGATTGTGCTGACGGCCCTGGCGGCGGTGCTGGCGATGATCCCACTGTCGCGCAGCGTGTTTTTCGGGCCCATGGCTGTGGCGATCATGGGCGGGTTGATTGTGGCGACGGCGTTGACGCTGTTGTTTTTGCCGGCGTTGTACGCGGCGTGGTTCAGAGTCAGGAAGGAGGTAGCGTAGCGAGGTGTTTGCTGTTTCCCGTACATGTGTTTTTTGCGGGTTTCTCTGCCAGGCCGGTGCCTGGCCATCCCCTGATTCCCACCGGGCAGTATTTACATACCGATGCAAACACGCAGTCGCTCAGATGGAACGCTTGCCCTTGTAACTCCACTCAGGCGATGCCTGACGGACAGGCAGAGGACTTGGCACTGCCATGTGGCGGCCAGGCCTTTTCATTGAGTTCATGGAGTTTTACATGTCGTTCTTTAATGCGATTGCGGCTTTCAAAGGGGCTTTTCTCGGGGCCTTGCTGGGTAATCATGCGCCGCGAAATGATTTCGCGGTTACCCAACCGTATAGACCTCATCATGACAGTTCAGGTCATTACCACCGCCCGCATTTTAGCTATGCCCAACCCACCAGGTATCACAACCCGTCATACCTGCATCAACAACCGGTCAACGGGTATCAATCACCCAGCAGACCTTTGTATCCGCTGTTTCGTTAAACCCGTGACAGGCTTGACCTGAAACAACTGCGCCAAGGCCCGTTACCAGCGGCCTTGGCGCAGTAGGGTCGTAGTGCGGGGTTACAGCGCTCCAAACACCTTCTTTGCCAAACTGGTGGCAGCCGCCGCCGGATTCTTGCGAATCGTCTCTTCCTGCTGCGCAATCATCTTGAACAAACCATCCAGCGCTTGCTCGGTCACGTAGTTTTCGACGTTGGCGCTCTTGGCATCCACGGCGCCGAAGGCCGCGGCCTTGCCGGCCAGGGCGTTGTACTGCTGAGCCACGCCGACCTTGTCGGTAGCGGCCTTGACGATGGGCAGGAACTTGGCGCGGATTTCCTCTCGGCTGCTTTTGTTCAGGTATTGGGTGGCAGAGTCCTGACCACCGCTGAGAATGCCCTTGGCGTCGGTCACGCTCATGTTTTTCACCGCATTGACCAGAATCGGCTGGGCCTGGGTCACGGCGGTTTCAGCCGCTGCGTTCATGCTGGTTTCCAGCTGTGTGACCTGGTCACCCATGCCGAACATTTTCAGCTTGTCGGCGACTTTGCCGAGCTTGCCTGGCAGGCCGATTTTTACTTCCGGGTTGTTGCTGAAACCACCGGGCTTGCCCAGTTGTTTGACGGCAATCTGCGCACCTTGGGTCAAGGCATCCTTCAGGCCGCCGCTGGCGTCGCCCTGGGACAGGCTGCCAAGGTCGAGGGCCATGGCGTTGGCACCGAACAGCAAGCCGGCACACAGGGCAGTGAGGCGAAGAGATTTGCGGAGCATGGGCGCTTCCTTATGACGTGAATTGATCAGTGTGCGACCGCATCAACCCGCAGACGCAGCGGCTGTGGATCCTGGCCATTGAGTTGCACGGCGTGCCGCTCTGTAGTGATAAACAGTAGCTTGCCATCCAATTCGATGCGAGCGCTGACCGAGTAAGTATGGCCTGGCTTGACCTGGGCCGGGTCGTAGCTCAGGTGAAACGGCAACGGCACCTGGCCTTTGGCCGGGCCTTTCTGTTCGGCGAGGGTCACGGCCGGGGCGTCCATGAGGGACACATCTTGCAGGCTGACGCTCAAGGTGGCAGCAGGCGGCAGGGCAATACGTTGCAGATAGAACACTTCGCCGTCGAGGCTGGCTTTTGGGGTTGGGGTCATTGATTGGCAGGCTCCGAGCAGGGCGGTCAGGCCCAGGAGAATGATCTTTTTCATGGTGCAGCTCCTTTTCAACGGCGCCGGAATCCGCCCGGCGCCTCAGTCAATCTAACGGCTTTGTTCAGGTGTGACCGCTTCTGCTTGCGCCAGCGCTTCGGCTGCGCCATCTACGCGGTGCAAGGCCACCTGGCGGATCGACAGGCGAATATCGGCCGGCAGTACGCGTTTGGCGGCGCCTTCAGCCAGTTCGCCGAGCAGGTCGTGATAGCCCAGCTTGCCGGCTTCATCGCGACGCAGCACATCTTGCTCCAGCAACGTCTGAATAAAATGTCGGAAAAGACTCTTGTCGAAGAATTCCGGTGCGTTGAGACCGTGCAGGATTGATAGGCGCTGGGCCATGATCGTGCACAGGTCTTCCAGTTCTTCGGCGCTGATGCTGTTCTGGCCGCTGTTGAGCAGCAGCGATATCGCCATGTAGAACCGTTGCAGGGTCTGGGCGATGCTCTTGGACAACAGCGTCAACAGCACAAATTGTCGCGAACTCGGCGCCGGGCGCAGGTACACAGCGTTTTCGAAGCGCAGCAGGCCTTGTTCGACAAACGCGTCCAGCCACTGGTCGACCACGGTGTCCAACTCTTCCAGCGACCAGCGGATAAACAGCTCCGATTGCAGGTACGGGTAGAGCGCACGGGTGTAGCGCAGGATCTGTTCGCGGCTCATCCGCGAGCTGCTCTGGAAGAAGCTCGCCAGCAACGCCGGCAGGGCGAAGATATGCAGCACGTTGTTGCGGTAGTAGGTCATCAGGACGGCGTTCTGTTCGTCCAGGTAGACAATCTTGCCCAAGGCGTCGCTTTGTTCCGACAGCAGCTTCATGTCCTTGACGTGCTTGATCAGCGCCAGGCCATCGCCCTCCGGCAAGGTCGTGTGGGGCGAGTAGGGAACGCGACGCAGCAGCGCCAGGTACAGGTCGAGCTGGCGCGCCATGGCTTGTTCATCCAGGGCCAGGCGTGTGGTCGACAGCAGGGCCAGGGCCACCAGGTTCACCGGGTTGATCGCCGCGGCTTCGTTCAAGTGCCGCGCCACCTGCTCGCCAAGGCGGTTGGTGGTTTCGTTGAGCCACGCCGGCTTGTAGTTCGGGCCCAGTTCCTGGGCGCGCCAGTCCGGTTGCTCGGCGTCGAGAAATTCGGCCAGCTTGATCGGCTCACCGAAGTTGACCGCGACCTGGCCGAAGCGCTGCTTGAGGGCGCCGACCACTTTGAAAATATCGAAGATCGACTCTTTCTTCTTGCTCGCGCCACGCAATTCGCCGAGGTAGGTGCGGCCTTCGAGCACGCGTTCATAGCCGATATACACCGGCACGAACACGATCGGCATACGCGAGGAGCGCAGGAAGCTGCGCAGGGTAATCGCCAGCATCCCGGTTTTCGGTTGCAGCATACGCCCCGTGCGCGAGCGGCCGCCTTCGACGAAGTACTCCACCGGGAACCCCTTGGTGAACAGGGTGTGCAGGTATTCATTGAACACCGAGGTGTACAGCGGGTTGCCCTTGAAGGTGCGGCGCATGAAGAACGCACCGCCACGGCGCAGCAGGCTGCCGATCACTGGCATGTTGAGGTTGATACCGGCCGCGATGTGCGGCGGGGTCAGGCCGTTCTTGAACAGCAGGTACGACAGCAGCAGGTAGTCGATGTGGCTGCGGTGGCAAGGCACATAGATCACCTCGTAGCCTTGGGCCACCTTCTGCACGCCTTCGATGTTATTGACCTTGATACCGTCGTAGATCTTGTTCCAGAACCAGCTCAGCACCACTTCCAGAAAACGGATCGCGGTGTAGGTGTAGTCCGAGGCAATCTCGTTGCCGTAGCGCAGCGCCAGGGCCTTGGCTTTTTCCGCAGAGATTTTTTCTCGTTCGGCTTCATCAAAAATGGCCTGGCGCACCAGCGGCATATTCACCAGCCCCTTCACCAGGTTACGGCGGTGAGACAGGTCGGGACCGATCACTGCCGTCTTCAGGTTACGAAAGTGCACGCGCAGGATGCGCTGGGCCATGCGCACGGTGCGTTCGTGACCTTTATTGTGCTCGATCAATTCACGCAGGTTGATTGGCGCGGAGAATTGCACGCGGGTCTTGCGCCCCAGGATCAGGATGCTCAGCAACCGGCGCAGACGCCCGGTCACTGCCCAACTGTCGGCAAACAGCAGTTTCCACGGGCTGGACTCGCTTGCAGGAGACTGACCCCAGAACACGCTGACGGGAATGATTTGTGCATTCTCTTCGGCGTGCTCGGTGAGGGTATTGACCAGGCGTGTCAGGGTGGGCGGTGCACCGCGCTTGTCCTGGCGGCCGAGCCAATCCGGATCCGGCGTGAGATAGAAGAACGCCGCGGGCTCCATCAATGGGCCTACCGACACTGGCAGCACCGGGCGCGGCAAGCCGGCCTTGGTGCACTCGGCATCGACCACCGCCAACTCGGTGAGGGAGGGTGATTGCAGGACGTAGAAAACCGGCCGGCTGCGGTCCAGGTTAAGGGTGAGGGACGACTGGTTGATCGTCTCCGAGCGAACCCAGAGGTACAACAGTCGGCGCAAGGTGCCAAACACCAGACGGCGGAACGGGGAGCGGGTCATAGGCGAACTGCTTCAAGTGGAAAAAACCGAGCAGATGCTCGGGCAGGTAGTGTGCCGTATTCACCGAAAATCGGCAAAAAAGCAGCGATGTAAACTTGAGTTGATGGTTTTTGAGCCTGTCTTATACTCGGCAGTTCAATACGTGCGACTCAACAATAAAAAACCAGTGGGAGTGAACAGATGGCAACGCGCGAAACCGGCAATGTGAAGTGGTTCAACGATGCAAAGGGCTACGGCTTTATCCAGCGTGAAGACGGCAAGGACGTGTTTGTGCACTACCGCGCCATTCGCGGTGAAGGCCACCGCTCGTTGGCCGAAGGCCAGCAGGTGGAATACGCCGTGGTCACGGGGGAGAAGGGCTTGCAGGCAGAGGATGTGGTCGGTTTGTAAGTTCAGCACTGAACCAATGTGGGAGGGGGCTTGCTCCCGATGGCAGAGTATCAGTCAATGTATTCAGTGACTGATACTCTGCCATCGGGAGCAAGCCCCCTCCCACACTTTTGATTGGGTTTACAGATCAGGATCAGGTGGTCTTCCAGGTGATCTGCTCTTCACCGTCTACGCTGATGCGAATCCAGGTATCGGCACTTTCCTCGCCTTCTTCCTCAACCCACGTCCCCGGTGCGCAGCGCACTTCAACATTCAATGCGGCAAACGCGGCGCGGGCGCAGGCGATGTCGTCGTCCCACGGGGTCTGGTCGCTTTCCAGGTACAGGCTGTTCCATTTGCCTACAGCCTTGGGTAGCCAGGTAACTGGCACGCTGCCGGCCTTGCACTTGTAGGTCTGGCCTCTCTGGACCCAGTCGGAGCAAGGGCCCAGGGCGGCGCCCAGCCAGGCGGCGATGGCCTTGTGATCGACGTCGGCGTCTTTCAGGTAAATCTCGATATCGGGTTGGCGCATGGATGTTCCTCGTTGCGGGATTCGAAAATCCATTCGCGGATATTTGTAAAGTCAGCTATTGAAGCACGAAATAATCGTAGCGCATCGACACCGTGACCTGCAGCGGCTCGGCCGCCTCGATCACTTCGGCGCGGCGCTCGGCACTGGCCCGCCAGCCATGAGGCGTCATGGCCAGCAGGTTGGCGCGGTCTGCAGGCTCGGCCAGGCTCAGGGTGAACTCAAGGGTTTCACTGTGCGCCAGGCTCATGCCCTCCGGCACCAGGGCCAGGTGTTTATCATCGGTGTACTCGCGCACTTCGTCGTACAGGCGCTCGCGCAGTTCCATCAAGTGGCCGCTGGTCGGGCCGACCTTCATCAAGCCGCCGCCGGGGCTGAGCAGGCGCTTGGCTTCTTGCCAGTCCAACGGGCTGAACACGCTCGCGAGGAACTGGCAGCTGGCATCGGCCAAGGGTACTCGGGCCATGCTGGCGATCAACCAGGTCAGCGCCGGGTTGCGTTTGCACGCGCGCTTGACCGCTTCCTTGGATATATCCAGGGCATAGCCATCGGCGTCGGGCAGCGCCTCGGCGATTTGCGCGGTGTAGTAACCCTCGCCACAGCCGATGTCGACCCAGCGCTGCGGTGCGCGCTCGGCGGCCAGCTCGGCCAGGCGCTTGGCCACCGGGGCGTAGTGCCCGGCGTTGAGGAAGTCACGGCGTGCCTCGACCATGGCCAGGTTGTCGCCCGGGTCGCGGCTGTTCTTGTGCTGCACCGGCAACAGGTTCAGGTAGCCCTGGCGCGCACGGTCGAAACGGTGCCCGACCGGGCACGCCACGCCATTGTCCACCGCGTTGAGCGGTGCGCTGCAAATGGGGCAGGCAAGCATCAGGCGAGCAACTTGATCAGGGTCTGGTAATAGATTTCGGTCAGCACATCGAGGTCGCTGGCCAGGATGCGCTCGTTGACCTGGTGGATGGTCGCGTTGACCGGGCCCAGCTCGACCACCTGGGTGCCCAGCGTGGCGATAAAGCGCCCATCGGAAGTACCGCCGCTGGTGGACGCCTTGGTCTCACGCCCGGTGATCGCCTTGATACTGGCAGATACTGCATCCAGCAGCGCACCCGGCTCGGTGAGGAACGGCAGGCCCGACAGCGCCCAATCCACATGCCAGTCCAGGCCATGTTTATCCAGGATGGCCGCGACCCGCTGTTGCAGGCCCTCGACGGTGGATTCGGTCGAGAAGCGGAAGTTGAACACCGCCGTCAGGTCGCCGGGGATCACGTTGGTGGCGCCGGTGCCGGAGTTGAGGTTGGAAATCTGGAAGCTGGTCGGCGGGAAGAAGGCGTTGCCGTCATCCCAATGCTCGGCAGCCAACTCGGCCAGAGCCGCTGCAGCCAGGTGGATCGGGTTCTTCGCCAGGTGCGGGTAAGCCACGTGGCCCTGTACGCCGCGTACGGTCAAGGTGGCACCGAGGGAGCCACGACGGCCGTTCTTGACCACATCGCCCACCAGAGTGGTGCTCGACGGTTCGCCGACGATGCACCAGTCCAGGCGTTCCTTGCGTGCAGCCAGGCGTTCGATTACGGCCTTGGTGCCGTGATGCGCCGGGCCTTCTTCGTCGCTGGTGATCAGGAAGGCGACCGAGCCCTTGTGGTCCGGGTAGTCGGTGACAAAGCGTTCCGCCGCCACCAGCATCGCCGCCAGGCTGCCTTTCATGTCTGCCGCGCCACGGCCGCAAAGCATGCCGTTTTCATCGATCAAGGCGTCGAATGGGTCGTTCTGCCAGGCCTGCACCGGGCCGGTCGGCACCACGTCGGTATGGCCGGCGAAGCACAGCACCGGGCCTTCGTGCTTGCCGTGGGTGGCCCAGAAATTGTCTACGTCTTCGATACGCATCGGTTCAAGCGCAAAACCGGCGTCGCCCAGGCGCTGCATCATCAGCTTCTGGCAATCGGCATCGATCGGCGTGACCGAGGGGCGACGGATCAGGTCGATGGCCAGTTGAAGGGTCGGCGAAAGGTCGGCATGGGCCGTCATGGGGAAACTCCGGAAAGCGTGTGATGGGCGCAGGACGAATGTGGAAATATCGAGCCTGGAGCGACGCAATTCCAATGTGGGAGCTGGCTTGCCTGCGATAGCATCACTGCGGTGTGCCTGTCAGACCGCGGCGTCTGCATCGCAGGCAAGCCAGCCCCCACATAGAATTGGGCCAGGCCAAGTCTCACAAAAGGGCCGTTATCTTATAGCAAAACGGCGGCCAGAGGCCGCCGTTTAGTGCATTGCGCAAGTTTTTACACAGCCGTGGCGGGCTCAGCCTTCGGCGCCGGTTTCGGCAGCGACGACAAGAACGCCATGATCAGCGCAGCCACGTAGGGCAGCGACTGCACCAGCAACATCACGACCCAGAAGCGAATGTCATTGCTTGGCAGGCCCTGCACCAGGTAGATCCCCAGCGCGGCGCCCCACAGCAGCAGCATGATGAACATTTCTTCGCGGGCTTCAGAGATCGCTACCCAGAAGCCATGGTTGTCCGCGTTTTTCGGCGTGCGAAAGAACGGAATGCTGGTGGTGAAGAAGCCATACAACACCGCCTTGGCGATGGTATGGGACAACGCCAACCCGGCCAGGGCCGCGCAGAACGCATCTTTCAAGTTCACCCCTACGGCACGACGGTAGAGGAAGATGATCTTGCCGACCTTGAACACGAACAACGCCAACGGCGGGATTGCGAAAATCAGCAACGGCGGGTCGACCCGTGTCGGCACGATGATCATCGCCGCCGACCACAACAGCGCGCCGACGGTAAAGAAGATGTTCATGCCATCCGCTACCCACGGCAACCAGCCCGCGAGGAAGTGGTAGCGCTGGCCGCGAGTCAATTCGGTGTCTTTGCCACGTATCAGGCTGGCGGTGTGACGCTTGATAATCTGGATCGCGCCGTAGGCCCAGCGGAAACGCTGTTTCTTGAAGTCGATAAAGGTATCCGGCATCAGGCCCTTGCCGTAGCTGTCGTGGTAGTACGCTGCCGACAAGCCTTTCTCGAACACGCGCAGGCCCAGTTCGGCGTCTTCACAGATGCACCAGTCGGCCCAGCCCAGTTCCTCAAGCACCGAGCGACGGGTCATGGTCATGGTGCCGTGCTGGATGATCGCGTCACGGTCGTTGCGGGTAACCATGCCGATATGGAAGAAGCCTTTGTATTCGGCGTAGCAGAGCTTCTTGAAGGTGCTTTCGTTCTGGTCGCGGTAATCCTGGGGCGACTGCACCACGGCGATTTTCGGATCGGCGAAGTGCGGCACCATGTGCTTGAGCCAGTTGGGTGACACGCAGTAGTCCGAGTCGATCACCGCGATCACTTCGGCATCCTTGGCGGTGTGCGGGATCAGATAATTCAACGCGCCCCCCTTGAAACCAGCCAGGGGTGCGACGTGGAAAAACTTGAAGCGCGGGCCCAGGGTTTCGCAGTAGTCGCGCACCGGTTCCCATACCGCCGGGTCCTTGGTGTTGTTGTCGATGATCAGGACTTCGTAGTCCGGATAGTCGAGGGCAGCCAGGGCGTCGAGGGTCTGTTTGACCATCTCTGGTGGCTCGTTGTAGCACGGCACGTGGATCGACACTTTCGGACGGTAGTCCGAATCGCCTTCTACCGGCAGGAATTCACGCCGGCGCTTGTGGGTCCATACCGCTTCCGCCAGTTCGTGGGCTTCGGTCAGCAACACGATAAATACGCCGAGAGCACCGAGGGCCAGCAACACGCCGACTATCAGGCTGAACCAGGTGCTGTATTGCTGGCTGTAGTCGTAGCCGATCCATACCAGTACCGACCCGCACAGAAACGCAATAAAGGTCAGGAAGGTCCGGCCCCGCTGGCGCAGCGCCGAGCCGTCGATCATCAACAGGGTCAGGGACAGCAGTGCAAGCACCACCGAGCCGATGGCCAGCACCCGCCATTGCGGGATAGCAACGACCGGGCCTTCAAAATTGAATTTCTGCTGGCGCGCGGCGTTGAACACGCCCCAGTAAGCACCTGCCGAGCCTTCGTCACTGACTTTCCACGGCTGATCGAAGGCCTCGATCACGAAGTAGTTGTAACCCTGGCGGTTAAGCTTGTTTACCAGGGTGCGCAGGTAAATGGCCTGGTCAGCCGGCGACGATTCATTACCACCGCGCATACGGCCGTTACTCGGCCAGCCAACTTCCGACAGCAGCAGCGGCTTTTTCGGGAAGGCTTTCTTCAGATCCTTGGCACGGTCGAGTACGTACTGGCCGGCCTTGTCCATCGGGATGTACTCCCAGAACGGCAGGATGTGCGCGGCGATCAGGTCGACGTGCTTGGCCAGTTGCGGGTTCTTTTCCCAGATGTGCCATTGTTCGGAAGTGGTCACCGGCACTTTCACGGCAGCGCGCACGCGGTCCAGCAACACAATCAGCGCTTCAGGGGTGATTTCGTCACGGAACAAGGCTTCGTTGCCGACCACCACGCGCACGACACTGCGCGAGTTATTGGCGATCTCGATGGCACGCTGGATTTCACGCTCGTTGCGTTCAAGGTCCGGGCTGATCCAGATCCCCAGGGTCACGCGCAGTCCGAACTCTTCGGCCAGCTTGGGGATTTCGCCCAGGGAGCCATCGACCGAGTAGGTACGGATGTTGTCTGTCAGCTTGCTCATGATCGCAAGGTCCTGACGCATCTGC
This sequence comes from Pseudomonas sp. P867, assembly GCF_019891455.1. NCBI lineage: Bacteria > Pseudomonadati > Pseudomonadota > Gammaproteobacteria > Pseudomonadales > Pseudomonadaceae > Pseudomonas > Pseudomonas sp. P867. The sequence goes on from NZ_JAFLXB010000001.1 coordinate 638,747, forward strand.
TCTTCAGTCGGAAACTGATTCTTCTGCGGGTACTGGCCTTGCTGGAACGGCGAGTAGGAAAACCCGGAGATCTGTTCAGGCCAGTTGGGAGCGGTGACTGGGCGGTTGATCAGCGCCCAGAAACCGGTGAACAGCGCGGCGATGGCCAGCACGATCACCAGGTTGAGTCCAAATTTACGCGATGCCATGGTTATGTCGGGTTCCAAAAGGTGCGGAACGAAAAGAGGTGTCGGCCTACGCCGAACGGCGCGCATCCTACACCGGCCTTTCCCTGAGCGTATAGCAGACAGAGAAAAGCCGGACGTTAGTCTGCGAAAGTCCACCTAAGTTCTTTACTTGTAGCTGGAAGCTTCGAACTTGTCGCGCTGTAGTCCATAATGCGCGCCGGTTTTTGGGGTAATGATCATGAGTACAGAAGATCCGCGGTTTGCAGGCGTCGCCCGCTTGTACGGCATCGAAGGGCTGGAACGCTTGAAAGCGGCCCATGTGGCGATTGTCGGCGTCGGCGGCGTGGGCTCCTGGGCGGCGGAAGCGATCGCCCGTTGCGGGGTGGGCGAGATTTCGCTGTTTGACCTGGACGATGTCTGCGTGAGTAACAGCAACCGCCAGTTGCACGCCCTGGACAGCACCGTGGGCAAGCCCAAGGTCGAAGTGATGGCCGAGCGCCTGCGAGGCATCAACCCGGATTGCACCGTGCATGCCGTGGCGGATTTCGTCACCCGCGACACCATGGCGGAGTACATCACCCCGAATATCGACTGCGTGATCGACTGCATCGACGCCGTCAACGCCAAGGCGGCGCTGATTGCCTGGTGCAAGCGCCGCAAGATCCAGATCATCACCACCGGCGGCGCTGGCGGGCAGATTGACCCGACGCTGATCCAGGTGTGCGACCTGAACCGCACCTTCAATGACCCGCTGGCCTCGAAGGTGCGCTCCACCCTGCGCCGCGACTACGGTTTCTCGCGCACCGTCACCCGTCATTACAGCGTGCCGTGCGTGTTTTCCACCGAGCAACTGCGCTATCCGAAGCCGGACGGCAGCATCTGTTTGCAGAAGAGTTTTGTTGGCGACGGCGTAAAGTTGGACTGCGCGGGCGGGTTTGGCGCGGTGATGATGGTCACGGCTACCTTCGGGATGGTGGCGGCGACCAAGGCGGTGGACAAGATTGTGGCTGGGGTGCGCAGACCTTCGGAGCGGGTCAAGCCCCTCTGAGTCTCAGAGTTTCACACCGTTCAAAATGTGGGAGGGGGCTTGCTCCCGATGGCGGCCTCAGGGCCGACCAGGATGTTGGATTAGACCGAGTACATATCCGTTATTTAGGTAACGGCCGCTATTGGTTCCGCTTTTACAGCGGGTCACTTTTGGAAAAGAGCCCGGAATGCCGGCCCAGCCAAAAGTAACCAAAAGGGCTCTTGCCCCACCACTCGGCACCTCGCTTAGGCTCGGTGTGCCCGCAATCCGCCATGGATTTGGGCCAGCGTGGTTTAACGGGGCGCCTAAGATCGAGATCAAGAGCGGCTCGCTTCGCATCGTGGTTACCGTCGGTTGCTATCAAGTTGGAGTGTCAGATTGATAGATCTGGTGGCTGATACGCCGCCATCGGGAGCAAGCCCCCTCCCACATTCAGTTGTGTGTATGGCTTAGTTCGCGCATACGTTGCAGGACTGCATTCAAGCCGTTGGTGCGCGATGGTGACAGCTGCCGGGACAGGCCCAGTTGTGCAAACCAACCCGGCAAATCCACCGCTTGCAGTTCATCAGCCGACAACCCATTGACCCGCGCCAGCAACAGCGCCACCAACCCGCGAATCATTCGCGCCTCGCTGCTGGCAGCAAACTGCCAATGGCCGTCCTGCAAATGCCCCACCAACCACACCAGGCTTTCACAGCCTTGCACCAGGTTGGCGTCGACCTTTTCATCATCCGCCAACGCGGGCAGTCGCTCGCCCCATTGCATCAGCATCCGCGCGCGCTGCTCCCAACCGCCGACAGCCTGGAATGCCTGCAGCGCAGCCATCGCGTCCACTGGCAAGCTCATCGCAACATATCCAGCGCCTGGTCCAACGCTTCAAAGAAGCGCTCCAGGTCATCGGAGTCGTTGTACAGCGCCAGGGACACTCGAATGGCGCCGGATAAGTGCAAGGCCTTGAGCAGTGGCATTGCACAGTGATGCCCGGCGCGCACGGCGATGCCTTGCTCGGTCAACAGGTGAGCCAGGTCGGCGTTATGCACACCGTCCACCACAAAGCTCACCAGCGCTGCTTGCGGTGATCCCAGTACGCGCACGCCATTGCGTGCTTTCAGCCCGCGCAGCAAATAGTCGTGCAGTGCCGCTTCATGGGCGGTCACGGCGTGCTGATCCAGTGAGCTCAGGTAATCCAGGGTGGCACCCAGGCCGATCACGCCGGCAATGGGCGGCGTGCCGGCTTCGAACCCCAGTGGGGCAGGGCGGAAGCTGGCGCCTTGATAATCTGCCTGCTGCACCATCTCGCCGCCAAACTGCCAGTGGCGCAGGTGATGCAGGGCAGCGTTGCGACCGAACAGCACGCCGACGCCGTCCGGGCCGTAGAGCTTGTGGCTGGAAAATACGTAGAAATCGCAGCCCAGGGCCTGTACGTCGTGGCGACCATGCACGATGCCTTGGGCGCCATCCACAACAGTCAGGGCACCGTTTGCCTGGGCCAGTGTCAGTAGCGCTTCCAGCGGCTGCCAGGTGCCCAGCACGTTGGACAACTGGCTCACCGCCAGCAGGCGCGTGCGCGGGCCGATCAATGATGCGGCGGCTTGCAGATCGATCACGCCGTCATCGTCCAGGGGCAATACCACCAGCGTCAGCGCACGCCGTTTGGCCAATTGCTGCCAGGGCAACAGGTTGGCGTGGTGTTCCAGGGCACTGATGGCTATCTCATCGCCCGCATTGAATAGGTGCTCAAGGCCATAGGCCAAGAGGTTCAGCGCAGAGGTTGCGCCGTGGGTGAATACGACCTGCCCGCTGTCGCCTGCATTCAACCACTGCGCGACCTTGCTGCGACTGTCCTCAAAGGCTTGGGTCGCATGGGCCCCCGGCAAATGCTGGGCGCGGTGCACATTGGCTGCGCCATTGGCGTAGTAATGGCTGATGGCATCCAGCAGGGCCTGGGGTTTTTGGGCGGTGGCGGCGCTGTCCAGATAGGTCTGGTCTTGCCTTTGCAGGGTGGCGATCGCCGGGAAATCGGCGCGCCAGGGGGAGGGCACAAGCATGGTGATCAAGACTCGTATAAGCGGGCCGCACCCGAAGGTGCGGCCCGCTAGTGGCATCGAGTGGCTGCTTAGTTGTGAGCGTGCAGCGCTTCGTTCAGTTCGATGGCCGATTTGTGGGTTTTGCACTCCACGGCACCGGTCTCGGAATTGCGGCGGAACAGCAGGTCCGGTTGACCGGCCAACTCGCGCGCCTTGACCACCTTGACCAACTGGTTCTGCTCGTCAAGCAGCGCAACCTTGGTGCCGGCGGTGATGTACAGGCCCGACTCCACGGTGTTGCGGTCGCCCAACGGGATACCGGTGCCGGCGTTGGCGCCAATCAGGCAGCCTTCGCCCACCTTGATCACGATATTGCCGCCGCCCGACAGGGTGCCCATGGTAGAGCAGCCGCCGCCCAGGTCCGAACCCTTGCCGACGAACACGCCTGCCGATACACGGCCTTCGATCATGCCTGGGCCTTCGGTGCCGGCGTTGAAGTTGACGAAGCCTTCGTGCATCACGGTAGTGCCTTCGCCCACGTAGGCGCCCAGGCGGATACGCGCAGCGTCAGCGATGCGCACGCCGGCCGGTACCACGTAGTCGGTCATTTTCGGGAACTTGTCCACCGAGAACACTTCCAGCAGCTCGCCACGCAGACGCGCTTCGAGCTGGCGCTCGGCAAGTTCGGCGATGTCGATGGCGCCCTGGCTGGTCCAGGCCACGTTCGGCAACTGCGGGAACACGCCTGCCAGGTTCAGGCCGTGAGGCTTGACCAGGCGATGGGACAGCAAGTGCAGCTTGAGGTAGGCCTCTGGCGTGGAGGTCAGCGCGGCGTCTTCGGCCAGCAGTGTGGCAACCAGTGGGGTGTGGCTTTCAGCCAGGCGATTCAGCAGCGCGGCTTGAGTGGCGTCGACGTTCTTGAGTGCATCTGCCAGTTGCAGCGCTTGGCTGATGGTGAACGTGATCGCCTGGTTGCCCTCGGTGTAACCCAGGATCGGCGCAATGGCGGCAACGATCTCGGCCGACGGGTTGAGCAACGGTTGTGCGTAAAACACTTCCAGCCAAGCGCCTTGGCGGTTCTGAGTGCCGACGCCGAAGCCCAGGCTGAACAGGGAATTGGACATGCTGTTACCTCTACAAAAATGGAAGGCTGGCCTACTTGAGGGCCGCCGAATAACTATCTGGCTTGAAGCCAATCAGGGTTCTGTCACCGAGATCGAGCACTGGGCGCTTGATCATCGAGGGTTGTGCGAGCATCAATTCAATGGCTTTCGACTGATCGAGATCGGCTTTGCGTTCGTCTTCGAGTTTGCGAAAGGTGGTGCCCGCACGGTTCAAAACCACCTGCCAACCGTGCTCGTTGCACCATTGGGTCAAGTGTTCACGGTCGATACCGGCCGTTTTGTAGTCATGGAACTCGTAGCTCAGCGCGTGCTCATCGAGCCAGGTGCGCGCCTTTTTCATGGTGTCGCAGGCTTTGATGCCGAAAAGGTGCAGGGTTTTGCTTGAAGCGGTCAAGGAATTGCCCCCCTTTGGACCAATGAAAAATGAAAGATCACGGATTATGCCACGACCAGCCGGTTTCGGCGCCGCTCGTCAGCATCCTGCGACTTTTGTGCAAAAGCCGGTGCGCGGCTTAGGCGAGTAACATAGCGGGGTAATATGGCACTTCAACGGCCAGTTGTTGCCTGATGTGTCGTTGCAAGTCGATTGTCCGGGAAACCCGCGTTATGCAAACCGCCTACACCGTTCTTATCCTGCTGATGCTGGTCAGCTTTTCGCGTCTGGTCGGACGCATCATCCCGCTACCGTTGCCCTTGCTACAGATTGCCGCCGGCGCCTTGCTGGCCTGGCCCACATTGGGGCTGCATGTGGCGTTGGACCCGGAGCTGTTCCTGTTTCTGTTCCTGCCGCCGCTGTTGTTTTCCGATGGCTGGCGCATGCCCAAGCGCGAATTGTGGCGCCTGCGTGGCCCGATTCTGACATTGGCGGTGGGCCTGGTGCTGTTTACCGTGGTCGGCGCCGGCTACTTCATTCATTGGTTGCTGCCCTCGATCCCCTTGCCGGTGGCCTTTGCCCTTGCGGCGGTTTTATCCCCGACGGATGCCGTGGCGGTGTCGGCCATTTCTCAGAATCGCTTGCCTAAACCGCTGATGCACATGCTTCAAGGCGAGGCGCTGATGAATGACGCGTCAGGCCTGGTGACCTTCAAGTTTGCCCTGGCGGCGGCGTTGACCGGGGTGTTTTCCCTGGCGGATGCCAGCCTGACCTTTGTATTGGTCGCCGTGGGCGGCTTGGCGGTCGGGGTGGCGTTGAGCTGGCTGGTCGGCCGTCTGCGCGCGTGGATGATTGCACGGGGCTGGGATGACCCCGCGACCCATGTGGTGTTCATGCTGTTGTTGCCCTTTGCTGCCTACGTGTTGGCTGAGCGTCTGGGCGCTTCGGGCATTTTGTCGGCGGTGGCGGCGGGCATGATGCAGAGCTGGCTCGACCTGCTGCCGCGCCAGACCAGTACGCGGTTGCTCAACCGCAGCGTCTGGTCGCTGCTGGAGTTTGCCTTCAATGGCCTGATTTTCCTGCTGCTCGGCCTGCAACTGCCGGACATCATCAAGGCTGTGGTCAGCCACGAAACCACCCTGTGGCCCACCCTGTTGTACCGCTGCCTGGACGTGGTGGCGATCTTTCTGGTGCTGGTGGTGCTGCGGTTTATCTGGGTGCAGAGCATCTGGCGGCTGTCGGGGTTGCTGCGCAGGCTGCGTGGCAAAAGCGCGCTGACCCTGGTGCCGACGGCGCGCTCCTGCTGGTTGCTGACCGTCGGCGGTGTCCGCGGTGCGGTGACGTTGGCGGGTGTCATGTCGGTGCCCTTGCTGCTGGCGCCGGGCCAGGATTTCCCTGAGCGTGACCTGCTGATCTTTATCGCCGCCGGGGTCATCCTGCTATCGCTGGTCGCCGCTTGCATTGCCCTGCCGTTGCTGTTGCGTGGCGTGGAGAAAAGTCCGGATGAGAAGCGCCACAACGAAGTGCGCGAGGCCTGGAAAAAGACCGCCGTGGCGGCGATCCATGCGTTGGAGGTCGAAGAACCCGTCGAAGCCGAAACGCCGGATGCCGCTCAGGCTGCATTGGCCACCGAGCTCAAGGCGCGGCTGATGGCGGAGTATCGTCATCAGTTGGACGTATTCAATGACTCGGCCGAGGCTCAGGCACTGGCGCTGCAAATGGATCAACTGGAGCGCAGGCTGAGGCTCAAGGCGCTACGTGCGCAGCGCCTGGAGCTCTACCGTTTGAGTCGCCAGCATCAGATTGGCGACGATGTACTGCGCGAGGTATTGGCGGATCTGGATATGAGTGAAGCGAACTTGGGAAGTGTTAAGTAGGGCTGGAACTGATCATTGCCCGGATGCTTGAATTGAGCAGTTTGCCCAAGAGAGTTTTATCTTCTGGATAGAGCGACTGCATGAACTTTTTATCGTCTTCAGACAGTTTGAAGTTGCGCGGGATGGGGGGACCACTGTTGAGTCTTGAAGCAGGAAAGCCATAGTGCATGATGGATTTGTCATCATAGTTTGCAGAGGCTGTTACCTGGGGGCGTGAAAAAGTCCTGATGATATTGTTATCGGCCTCATAGCTGAATTGCCTACGCGACTCGTACTCGTCATAGATATTCTGTCTATTCAGGTCCAGTGTGCGATCCGGATGCTGGTGCTCATGCTTCAAACCCAGGGCGTGGCCGAATTCGTGTTGAACCGTCGCGGCAATGCTGTCCGGTGAATCTTTGAAGCCAATACTCATGGTCGGTTTGGAGAGGGGGACGTTTTTTGCATCGGTTCCCACGCTTGACCATCCGGCGTGACTGTTATTGTCTGCAGTAATGCGTATGTCACCGTTAGGGCTGTCAATAAATTTCAAGTAGAGGTTAGTGTGCGGCGCCCATTTATTGATGTTGTGCTGTACCAGATCCTTTTGTTCCTGTGTCATGTTCAGTCGCGAGATGGTCAGCACTGAATGTTGAGGCCATAGTTTGTCCGGCATGGCGACGCCGCGTTTGGCTCTACTGTGAGGTGCGCTCACGGAGTGAGGAGAAACGGGACGGGTTGGGATGGTGGGGGGCATGTCGTTCACCTGAGCGTGTGTACCAGATGAACGTGGGTGGAGCATTTAACAGGCTTTGTTCCCATTGATGGGTTGCAAGATACATCGGTAATGGCCGCTCCCACGGTGTGGGAGCGGCTTGAAACTCAAACGCGGCGCTGTATGAAATCGCGAATCCGCTCAGCCGCTTCGACACATTCGGCCAATGGCGCAACCAATGCCAGGCGCACACGCCCTGCGCCTGGGTTGAAACCGTCGACTTCGCGGGACAGGTAAGAGCCCGGTACTACCGTCACATGTTCTTCCACAAACAGATCGCGGCAGAAGTCCGCGTCGTCACCGTTCACCTTCGGCCACAGATAGAAGCCGCCGTCCGGGCTTTGTACATCCAGCACCGGTTTGAGGATCGCCAGCACCGCATCGAACTTTTCGCGGTACAGGTCACGGTTGGCCAGTACATGGGCCTCGTCCTGCCAGGCAGCGATGCTGGCTAGCTGGGTTTGCACCGGCATCGCGCAACCATGGTAGGTGCGGTACAGCAAAAAGGCCTTGAGGATGTCGGCGTCGCCGGCCACGAAGCCCGAACGCAGGCCCGGCAGATTGGAACGCTTGGACAGGCTGTGGAATACCACGCAACGCTTGAAGTCCTGGCGCCCCAGCTCGACGCAGGCACTGAGCAGGCCCGGCGGCGGGGTTTGTTCGTCGAAGTACAGCTCGCTGTAGCATTCGTCGGCGGCGATCACGAAGTCGTATTCGTCGGCCAGGGCGATGAGTTTTTTCAGTGTGTCGACGGGAATCAGCGCGCCGGTCGGGTTGCCTGGGGAGCACAGGAACAGGATTTGGCAACGTTTCCAGATGTCGGGGGAGACGGCGTCGAAGTCCGGGTTGAAGCCATTGCTATCCAGGCACGGCAGGTAATGCGGCTTGGCCCCGGCCAGGAACGCGGCGCCTTCGTAGATTTGGTAAAACGGGTTGGGGCTAACCACCAGCGCATCGTCGCCACGGTTAACCACGGTCTGGGTGAAGGCGAACAGGGCTTCACGGGTGCCGTTGACCGGCAGGATGTTACGCGCCGGGTCCAACCAGCCCTTGGGCACATTGAAGCGGCGTTCGCACCAGGCGCCGATGGCTTCACGCAGGGCAGGGGTGCCCAGCGTGGTGGGGTACACCGCCATCTGGTCGAGGTTGTTGCTCAGCGCCTCGGCGACAAAGGTCGGGGACTTGTGCTTGGGTTCGCCGATGGACAGTGCAATCGGGCGTTTGTCTGGGTTCGGCGTCACGCTGCCGAGCAGGGCGCGCAGTTTCTCGAAAGGGTAGGGCTGCAACTGGTTAAGGGCGTTGTTCATATAAGCCTCTATCACGGTGAGCGCGGCCCCTGTGGGAGCTGGCTTGCCTGCGATGGCATCACTGCGGTCGACCTGACGGACCGAGGTGTCTGCATCGCAGGCAAGCCAGCTCCCACATGACTCGTGTTCACAAAGTTAAGAATTCAAATAGTCAGTCGGGTCAGCTCAACGCCGGGTTCCTGGGTCACGCTCAATTGTTCCACGATCGCATCCTGCAGGCGGCGACACAGCTCAGGGTCGGACAGCGGCTGGTTATCAGCGTCGGTGATGAAGAACACGTCTTCCACCCGTTCGCCGAGGGTCGCAATCTTGGCGTTCTGCAACGACAGGTCGAACTCCAGGAAAATCCCGCCGATGCGCGCCAGCAGGCCCGGGCGATCCGGCGCGCTGAGTTCCAGCACCGTCACCGGTCGCTGCGCGTCGTTGGAGATGGTCACCTGGGGCGCAAAGGCAAAATGCTTGAGCTGGCGTGGTACCCGGCGTTGGATGATGGTTGGGTAATCGTCCGGGTTGCGCAGGGCTTCGGTGAGGCCTTCGCGGATCTTTTTCACCCGCGCCGGGTTATCGCCAATAGAGTCGCCGTCGGTGTCGAGCACGATGTAGGTGTCGAGGGTGAACTGGCTGCTGGAGGTGATGACCCGAGCGTCATGGATGTTCAGGTTGAGCTGGTCCATGGCGGCCACGGTCACGGCGAAAAAGTCGTGCTGGTCCGGCGCGTAGATGAAGATCTGCGTGCCGCCTTCGAATTCGCGCTGGGTGGTTTCCTTGATCAATACCAGCGGGCCACCGTCGGCCGGCTGCTGCAGGATCGCATCGCTGTGCCAGGCCACGTCGCCGGCGGTGTGGCGCAGGAAATAGTCGTCGCCCAGTTGCGACCAGAGCTGTTCGACGTCGTCCGGGTCGTTACCACCGCGTACCAGAATATCCAGGGCCGCACTTTGGGTGCGGCGGATCTGCTCTTCGCGGTCCACCGGGTTCTCCAGGCCGCGGCGCAGGGCGCGCTTGGTCTCGGTGTACAGCTGGCGCAACAGGCTGGCGCGCCAGGAGTTCCACAACGTGGGGTTGGTGGCGTTGATGTCGGAGACGGTCAGCACATAAAGATAGTCGAGACGGGTTTCATCGCCGACGATTCCTGCGAAATCGTGGATTACCTGTGGATCGGACAAATCCTTGCGCTGGGCAGTGGTCGACATCACCAGATGGTTTTGCACCAGCCAGACGATCAGACGGCTGTCCCACAGGGGTAACTGGTGACGCTGGCAGAAGGCTTCGGCGTCCACTGCACCGATTTCCGAGTGATCGCCATGGCGACCCTTGCCGATGTCGTGATACAGGCCCGCCAGGTAGATCAGCTCAGGCTTGGGCAGCTTGGCCATCAGTTTACTGGCCAGTGGGAATTTCTCTGACACCTGGGTGTACTGCAACTTACGCAGGTGCTTGATCAGGTTCAGGGTGTGGGCATCGACGGTGTAGATGTGGAACAGGTCGTGCTGCATTTGCCCGACGATAAAGCCGAACTCCGGCAGGTAGCGCCCGAGAATGCCGTAGCGGTTCATGCGCCGCAGGTTGCGGTGGATGCCGATGCGGCACTTGAACAGTTCGATAAACAGGCTGGTATTGCGGATGTCGTTGCGAAATTCGTCGTCGATCAGGTGACGGTTTTCCCGCAGCAAACGGATAGTATCGGCGCGCACGCCTTTGATGTCCGGCTGCTGGGCCATCAGCACGAAGATTTCCAGCATGGCGAACGGGGTGCGGCGGAACACGTTGTCGTTACGTGCTTCGATATAACCGTCATGCAGTTGGAAGCGCGCATTGATCGGCTGCGGCGGCGCTTCGTCTTCGGGGGCCAGGATCACCTCCTCGAAGTGCTGGATGATCAGGTCGCTGAGCTGGGCAATGCTCATGACCACCCGGTAGTACTGTTGCATGAAGCTTTCGATGCTGGTCTTCGCGTCTTCGCCCTCAAAGCCCAGCAGGGTGGCGATGGAGCGTTGGTGATCGAACAGCAGGCGGTCCTCGGAGCGCCCGGCGAGCATGTGCAGGGCGTAGCGCACCTTCCACAGGAACTCCTGGGACGAGGCCAGCAGGGTGTTTTCGCTCTCCACCAGGAAGCCTTCGCCAGCCAGGGCGCGCAGGTTCAGCGTGCCGTATTGGCGGCGCGCCACCCACAAAATCGTCTGGATATCCCGCAGCCCGCCCGGGGACCCTTTGACGTTGGGTTCCAGGTTGTATTCGGTGTCGTTGTACTTGTGGTGCCGCGCCTTCTGTTCGGCGCGCTTGGCCAGGAAGAAATCCTTGCTCGGCCACATGTGTGCGGTGCTGGTGACTTCGAGCATGCGCTGGCGCAGGCGCTCGGGGCCGCAGATGGTGCGGCTTTCCATCAGGTTGGTGACCACCGTCAAGTCAGCACGGGCCTCTTCGGCGCATTCATCCACCGAGCGCACGCTCTGGCCGACTTCCAGGCCGATGTCCCACAGCAATGTCAGAAAACGCTCGATGGAATCACGAAAGGTTTCGTGGTCGGCGCTGTCCAGCAGGATCAACAGGTCGATGTCGGAGTAGGGGTGCAGTTCGCCGCGACCGTAGCCGCCGACCGCCACCAGGGCGATATCGGCGTCTGCACTCCAGCTGAACTGTTCCCAGGCTTTCTGCAGGATGTTATCGACGAACCAGGCGCGGTCCTCGATCAGTCGTCTGATGTCCCGACCACTGCGAAAACGCGCGTCGAGCACCTCGCGCGCCTGGCGGATGGCTTTCTTGAAGGCGGCGATGGGGCTCGCCTTCAATGCCAGCTCGGCCTGGAACTGGCCACGGTCGAAGAGTTCGGGATCCACCTGGGGCATCGGTCGGCTTTCCTATCTATCTATTGAGTCAGTCACACGGTTGAAGCTGGAAAACCGAAGCAACCCTCACGCCGAAACGCGAGGAATGGTGTCGTCTGCGCGCAACGTGAAGATCTCGTAGCCGGTTTCGGTGACCAGCAGCGTGTGTTCCCACTGGGCCGAGAGCTTGCGGTCCTTGGTGATAGCGGTCCAGCCGTCGCCCAGCACCTTGGTATCGGCCTTGCCTTGGTTGATCATCGGCTCGATGGTAAAGGTCATGCCTGCCTTGAGTTCCATGCCGGTGCCGGCGCGGCCGTAGTGCAGGATCTGTGGTTCTTCGTGGAACACGGTGCCGATGCCGTGGCCGCAGAATTCGCGCACCACCGAGAAGCCGTTCTTTTCGGCGTGCTTCTGGATCACTTCACCGATGTCACCCAGGCGGCAGCCTGGCTTGACGATTTCGATGGCCTTGTACATGCATTCCTGGGTCACCTGGGACAGGCGCTCGGCCCAGACCGGCACGTTGCCGACGTGGAACATGCGACTGGTGTCGCCGAAGTAGCGGTCCTTGATCACGGTGACGTCGATGTTCAGGGTGTCGCCGTCCTTCAACGGCTTGTCACCGGGAATGCCGTGGCACACCACGTGGTTGACCGAGGTGCAGATCGACTTGGGGAAGCCTTTGTAGTTCAGCGGCGCAGGGATGGCCTTTTGCACATTGACGATATAGTCGTGGCAGATCTGGTTCAGGGTTTCGGTGGTGACGCCCGGCTTTACATGCTCTGCAATCATTTCCAGCACGTCGGCGGCCAGTTTGCCGGCGATGCGCATGCCGGCGATGTCTTCGGCGGTTTTCAAACTAACGGTCATACAGGCTCTCTCTAGCGCGACGCGCTGAAATCAATACGGTTTACGGGCGTGCGACAAAAGGTTGCTGAATTCGCACAAGCCACAAAAAACGCGATTCTAACAGACGCGGGCGGTAAACCATGAGCCCCTGACGATCGCTTCTATCTATAGGGTGGGGGTAAATCCGCTCTATTCAACGGCTTGCGCACAGATCGCTGCGGTCAGGTGTGATTGCGGGTTTCGTTTTCGCCCTTGCTGTGGTATAAAATGCGCCGCTTTCCGGGGATACCCCGAAAAGCTTAAATCCACACACGTGTCGACACGATGACCTGGGTGCCGGAGGCCTTGATGCCGCTGGTTGGTCATTGGGATACGTGGAGGCCAAACCCGACTTATTAAGGAACTATCATGTCCCAAGTCAACATGCGCGATATGCTGAAGGCCGGTGTGCACTTCGGTCACCAGACCCGTTACTGGAACCCGAAAATGGGTAAATACATTTTCGGCGCGCGTAACAAGATTCACATTATCAACCTTGAAAAAACCCTGCCAATGTTCAACGAAGCTCTGACTTTCGTAGAGCGTCTGGCCCAGGGCAAAAACAAGATCCTGTTCGTCGGCACCAAGCGTTCCGCTGGCAAGATCGTTGCTGAAGAAGCAGCACGTTGCGGTTCGCCGTACGTCGATCACCGCTGGTTGGGCGGCATGCTGACCAACTTCAAAACCATCCGTGCTTCCATCAAGCGTCTGCGTGACCTTGAAGTGCAAGCCGAAGACGGTACTTTCGCCAAGCTGACCAAGAAAGAAGCGCTGATGCGCTCCCGTGACCTGGAAAAGCTCGATCGTTCCCTGGGTGGTATCAAGGACATGGGCGGTCTGCCTGACGCACTGTTCGTTATCGACGTTGATCACGAGCGCATCGCGATCACCGAAGCCAACAAGCTGGGCATCCCGGTTATCGGCGTAGTCGATACCAACAGCAGCCCGGAAGGCGTTGACTACATCATCCCAGGCAACGATGACGCAATCCGCGCTATCCAGCTGTACATGGGTTCGATGGCTGACGCTGTAATCCGTGGTCGCAACCACGTTGCTGGCGGTACCGAGCAGTTCGTTGAAGAAGCTCCGGTAGCTGCCGCTGAGTAACTGACGCCCTGGCGTTGACTCAGTAAGCAAAAAGGGGGCTTGGCCCCCTTTTTGCCACCTCGAAAACCATTTGTCGGCAGCGCAGCTACATCATTTGTAACGTGCAGCGGCCTACAACGGAAATTCGGGAAGAATTGATCGCCCGTTTGATCGGGTGGAATGGTTGAAAACCTATCCAAGAGGATTTTGAAATGGCAGAGATTACTGCAGCGTTGGTTAAAGAACTGCGTGAGCGTACCGGCGAAGGCATGATGGATTGCAAAAAGGCCTTGACCAAGGCCGGCGGCGACATCGAAAAAGCCATTGATGACATGCGTGCTTCCGGCGCCATCAAGGCTGCCAAGAAAGCAGGCAACGTCGCTGCTGAAGGCGCTATCGCCCTGAAAGAAGACGGCAAATCCGCCGTTCTGCTGGAAGTCAACTCGCAGACCGACTTCCTGGCTCTGCAGGATGACTTCAAGGCATTCGTTGCTGCCAGCGTCGAAAAAGCCTTCGCTGACAAGCTGACCACTGTTGAGCCTCTGATCGAAGCTCAAGAAGCAGCTCGTCTGGTACTGGTCGGCAAGGTTGGCGAAAACGTCAACATCCGTCGCCTGGTTCGCGTTGAAGGTGATGTTGTTGGTGGTTACCTGCACGGCAACAAAATCGGTGTAGCAGTTGTTCTGAAAGGCGGCGACGTTGAGCTGGCCAAAGACATCGCTATGCACGTTGCTGCGAGCAACCCTGAGTTCCTGCTGCCTTCGGAAGTGTCTGCCGAAGCGATCGAGCGCGAAAAAGCTGTGTTCCTGCAGCTGAACGAAGAAAAAATCAAAGGCAAGCCAGAAAACATTGTTGAGAACATGGTCAAAGGCCGTATCAGCAAGTTCCTGGCCGAAGCAAGCCTGGTTGAGCAGGCGTTCGTCAAGAACCCTGAAATCAAGGTTGGCGAACTGGCCAAGAAAGCCGGTGCTGAAATCGTTTCCTTCACTTACTTCAAAGTAGGCGAAGGCATCGAGAAGCCGGTCGACAACTTCGCTGAAGAAGTTGCTGCCCAGCTGGCTGCCGCCAAGCAATAAGACAGTCCCAAACTGTCGCCGAAAGAGGCTGCCCGCTCACGCGCGCAGCCTCTTTTCAAATGGGAAGGCCAATTTTATTTGGTTTCCTCTCGGAACTGGCTTACAAAGCCGTGTTCCGATGGCGCTGTGACAGCGTCCAGCTAGAGTGAACGCAAGCCGTAAACGGCTCGCCAAGAATTTTTAAAAAATACGCCGCAGGAGAGATTCGCAATGGCTCAGCAGGGCAGTGGTTATCAGGCTCGCTATAAACGCATTCTACTCAAGCTCAGCGGCGAGGCCCTGATGGGCTCGGAAGAGTTCGGGATCGACCCCAAGGTGCTTGACCGCATGGCGCTGGAAGTCGGCCAATTGGTCGGTATCGGTGTGCAGGTCGGCCTGGTGATCGGCGGCGGCAATCTGTTCCGCGGCGCGGCACTGAGTGCGGCCGGTATGGATCGGGTCACTGGCGACCACATGGGCATGCTGGCCACTGTGATGAACGCCCTGGCCATGCGCGACGCCCTGGAGCGTGCCAATATCTCGGCCATCGTGATGTCGGCTATCTCCATGGTTGGCGTGACCGATCACTACGATCGCCGCAAAGCCATGCGCCACCTGAACTCCAAGGAAGTGGTGATCTTTGCCGCTGGCACAGGCAACCCGTTCTTCACCACGGATTCGGCGGCGTGCCTGCGCGCTATCGAAATCGATGCCGACGTGGTGCTCAAAGCCACCAAGGTAGATGGCGTATACACTGCAGACCCATTCAAAGACCCGCATGCCGAGAAGTTCGATCATCTGACCTACGATGAAGTGCTGGATCGCAAGCTGGGTGTGATGGACCTGACTGCTATCTGCCTGTGCCGCGACCACAAGATGCCGCTGCGCGTATTTAACATGAACAAGCCTGGCGCCCTGCTGAATATCGTACACGGCGGCGCGGAAGGAACTCTGATCGAGGAAGGCCAACAATGATCAATGAAATCAAGAAAGACGCCCAGGCGCGTATGCAGAAATCCCTGGAATCCCTGAGCCATGCATTTGGTCAGATCCGTACCGGCAAGGCGCACCCGAGCATCCTGGGCAGCGTGATGGTGCCTTACTACGGTTCCGACACCCCGCTCAGCGGCGTGGCCAACGTGACCGTGAAGGACTCGCGCACCCTGCAAGTCGTGGCCTTCGAGCGCAACATGCTCGCGGCAGTCGACAAGGCGATCCAGAGCGCCGGTCTGAACCTCAACCCGACCAACCTCGGCGAGTTGTTGTTGATCTCCATGCCAGCCCTGACCGAAGAAACCCGCAAGGGCTTCACCAAGCAGGCGCGCAGTGCCGCTGAAGATGCGCGCGTTGCCGTGCGTAACATCCGTCGCGATGCGTTGGGTGACCTGAAGAAGCTGGTCAAGGACAAGGAAATCAGCGAAGACGAAGAGCGTCGTGCCGTTGCTGATATCGACAAGTTGACCAAGGACGCCGAAGCCAAGATCACCCAGGCTACCGAAGAAAAAGAAAAGGACCTGATGGCCGTATAAGGGGTCAGGACGCCTTTATGGAAAAGACCAAGCAGACTGTGCCCTCCGTGGTGCCGCGCCATGTCGCGATCATCATGGATGGGAATAATCGCTGGGCGAAAAAACGCTTTATGCCGGGTGTTGCCGGGCATAAAGCGGGTGTTGACGCGGTAAGGGCGGTGATTGAGGTGTGCGCCGAGGCCAAGGTCGAAGTGTTGACCTTGTTCGCCTTTTCCAGTGAGAACTGGCAGCGGCCCGCCGACGAAGTCAGTGCCTTGATGGACCTGTTTTTCAAGGCGCTGCGTCGTGAGGCCAAGCGCCTCAATGACAACAACATCAGTCTGCGCATCATTGGTGATCGCTCGCGGTTCCACCCGGAACTGCAAGTGGCCATGCGCGAAGCCGAGGCTATCACCGCAGGCAGTAATCGTTTTGTGCTGCAGATCGCAGCCAATTACGGCGGCCAGTGGGATATCGCCCAGGCTGCGCAACGGCTTGCCCGCGAAGTGCAGGCCGGCCATCTGCGCCCCGACGACATCACGCCCGAACTGTTGCAAACCTGCCTGGTGACCGGCGACCTGCCGTTGCCGGACTTGTGTATCCGTACCGGTGGCGAGCATCGCATCAGCAATTTCCTGTTGTGGCAGCTAGCCTATACCGAGTTGTACTTCTCCGACCTGTTCTGGCCGGACTTCAAACACGATGCCATGCGCAATGCGCTGGCCGATTTCGCTTCCCGTCAGCGTCGTTTCGGTAAAACGAGCGAGCAGATCGAAGCTGGAGCCCGGGTTTAAATGCTTAAACAACGAATCATCACGGCGCTGATCCTGCTGCCGATTGCCTTGTGCGGTTTTTTCCTGCTTGAAGGCTCCGGCTTTGCGCTGTTCATCGGCCTGGTCGTGAGCCTGGGTGCCTGGGAATGGGCGCGCCTGGCAGGCTTCGGCAACCAGTTGCCGCGCGTGGCGTACGCCGCAGTGGTCGCGGTGTTGTTGTTCCTGATGTACATCCTGCCGGACATCGCACCCTGGGTATTGGGGGCGGCGGTGCTGTGGTGGGCGTTGGCAACATTCCTGGTGCTGACTTACCCACGCACCAGCGGTCAATGGTCCAGCGTGGCCTGCAAGCTGGTGATCGGCTTGCTGATCCTGCTGCCGGCCTGGCAAGGGCTGGTGGAAATCAAGCGCTACCCCATCGGTAATGAATTGATCCTGGCCGTGATGGTGCTGGTATGGGGGGCCGATATCGGCGCCTACTTCTCTGGTCGCGCATTTGGCAAGCGCAAGTTGGCTCCGGCCGTCAGCCCGGGCAAGAGCTGGGAAGGCGTATACGGTGGCCTGGCCTTGACGCTGCTGATCACGCTGGTGGTCGGTTTGGTGCGTGACTGGTCGGTGAAAGAGGTTCTACTGGCCTTGCTGGGCACCGCTATCGTCGTGTTTATCTCGGTGGTGGGTGACCTCACCGAGAGCATGTTCAAGCGCCAGGCCGGGATCAAGGACAGCAGTAACCTGCTGCCGGGTCATGGTGGCGTGCTGGATCGCATCGACAGCCTCACTGCCGCGCTGCCGATCTTCGCGGTGTTGCTGTGGATGATCGCTTCGTGAACGGCCTGCAGCAGGTTACCGTACTGGGCGCGACCGGCTCCGTGGGGCTGAGTACCCTGGATGTCATCGCTCGTCACCCGGATCGTTACCAGGTTTTCGCCCTGACCGGCTTCACGCGTTTGCGCGAATTACTGGCCTTGTGCGTGCGCCACTCACCGCGCTTTGCCGTAGTGCCTGAGGCCGCGGCGGCCCGTGGGCTGCAGGATGATCTGCGGGCTGCGGGGTTGACCACCCAGGTGCTGGTCGGGGAGGCGGGGTTGTGCCAGGTGGCGGCCGACGCCGATGTGGATACCGTGGTGGCGGCGATTGTCGGCGCGGCGGGGTTGCGTCCTACCCTGGCGGCAGTCGATGCCGGCAAGAAAATTCTGTTGGCCAATAAAGAAGCCCTGGTCATGTCTGGCGCACTCTTCATGCAAGCCGTGCGCAAGAGTGGGGCGGTCCTGCTGCCGCTGGACAGCGAGCACAACGCAATCTTCCAGTGCATGCCCGGGGATTTCGCCCGCGGCTTGAGCCAGGTCGGTGTGCGTCGGATTCTGCTGACGGCGTCCGGTGGTCCCTTCCGGCAGACTCCGCTGGCTGAGCTTGAGCATGTGTCTCCCGATCAGGCCTGCGCTCATCCGAACTGGTCCATGGGGCGCAAGATTTCCGTGGATTCGGCGAGCATGATGAACAAAGGCCTGGAGCTGATCGAGGCGTGCTGGTTGTTCGATGCACGGCCTGATCAGGTCGAGGTGGTGATTCACCCGCAAAGCGTGATCCACTCCCTGGTCGATTACGTGGACGGTTCGGTGTTGGCGCAGTTGGGCAACCCGGATATGCGCACGCCGATCGCCAATGCCTTGGCCTGGCCGGAGCGGATCGATTCCGGCGTGGCGCCCCTGGATCTGTTTGCGATTGCGCGCCTGGACTTCGAAGCCCCGGACGAGCAGCGTTTTCCGTGCCTGCGCCTGGCGCGGCAAGCGGCCGAGGCGGGTAACAGCGCGCCGGCCATGCTCAATGCGGCCAATGAAGTGGCCGTGGCGGCGTTTCTCGAACGGCGCATCCGCTTTCCACAGATCGCGAGTATCATCGAGGACGTCCTGAATCTTGAGCCAGTCGTGGCTGTAAATGACCTGGGAGCGGTATTTGAGGCTGATACCAAGGCCCGAGCCTTGGCCCAGCAATGGCTGGATCGCGACACACGTTAGGGTGGGCGCGTTTGAGCCTTCAGGCATCGGATTGAAATGCGGAGAAATTAGATGAGTGCGCTCTACATGATTGTCGGCACCCTGGTTGCTCTGGGTGTGCTGGTTACCTTCCACGAATTCGGCCACTTCTGGGTGGCGCGTCGTTGCGGCGTCAAGGTATTGCGCTTTTCCGTTGGTTTCGGCATGCCATTGTTGCGCTGGCATGATCGTCGTGGCACCGAGTTCGTGATTGCCGCTATCCCGTTGGGTGGCTACGTCAAGATGCTCGATGAGCGCGAAGGTGAAGTGCCGGCTGATCAATTGGATCAGTCTTTCAATCGCAAGACCGTTCGTCAGCGTATCGCAATTGTTGCAGCGGGTCCGATCGCCAACTTCCTGTTGGCAATGGTGTTCTTCTGGGTTCTGGCCATGATGGGCAGCCAGCAGGTGCGCCCGGTCATCGGTGCAGTCGAGGCGGACAGCATCGCGTCCAGGGCCGGCTTGGTGGCAGGGCAGGAAATTGTTTCCATTGATGGCGAGCCGACCACCGGTTGGGGCGCGGTCAATTTGCAGTTGGTGCGCCGCCTGGGTGAAAGTGGCACCGTCAATGTGGTGGTGCGTGACCAGGATTCCAGTGCCGAAACCCCGCGGGTGTTGGCTCTGGACCACTGGCTCAAGGGCGCCGATGAGCCTGATCCGATCAAATCCCTGGGGATTCGTCCTTGGCGTCCGGCCTTGCCGCCGGTACTGGCTGAGCTGGATCCGAAAGGTCCGGCCCAGGCCGCAGGCCTGAAAACCGGTGATCGCCTGCTGGCCCTCGATGGCCAGGCGCTGGGTGACTGGCAGCAAGTGGTCGACCTGGTACGTGTGCGTCCTGATACCAGAATTGTGCTGAAAGTTGAGCGCGAGGGTGCTCAAATCGACGTTCCCGTGACCTTGTCGGTTCGCGGGGAGGCCAAGGCGGCCGGGGGTTACCTGGGTGCCGGGGTCAAAGGTGTCGAATGGCCGCCATCGATGGTTCGAGAGGTCAGCTTCGGGCCTTTGGCCGCGATTGGCGAGGGTGCGAAACGCACCTGGACCATGAGCGTACTGACCCTCGAATCCCTCAAGAAAATGTTGTTCGGTGAGCTCTCGGTAAAAAACTTGAGTGGACCGATAACCATTGCTAAAGTGGCGGGCGCTTCTGCCCAGTCGGGTGTCGCGGATTTCCTGAATTTCCTGGCTTATCTGAGTATTAGCCTTGGGGTTCTGAATTTGCTGCCCATTCCAGTATTGGATGGGGGGCATCTGCTGTTTTATCTGGTCGAGTGGGTGCGTGGTCGCCCCTTGTCGGATCGGGTGCAGGGTTGGGGGATACAGATCGGTATCAGTTTGGTGGTCGGGGTGATGTTGTTAGCTCTGGTCAACGATCTGGGACGACTGTAACGCTTCGCTGAATTGCGAATCTGCCGCATTTTGCGGCAGTTTGTTTATTGCCAGTTGGAATAAGAAAGGACTTCATGAAACGTCTGCTGCTAACTGCGGTTCTCACCGTATTGATGATCGCCGAAGTTCACGCCGAGTCCTTCACCATCTCCGATATTCGCGTCAACGGCCTCCAGCGGGTTTCCGCGGGTAGCGTCTTTGGTGCCTTGCCGTTGAACGTCGGGGAACAGGCGGATGATCGTCGCCTGGTGGAATCCACTCGTGCGCTGTTCAAAACCGGGTTCTTTCAAGATATCCAACTGGGTCGCGAAGGCAACGTCCTGGTCATCACGGTCGTCGAACGACCTTCCGTTGCGAGTATCGCGATCGAAGGTAACAAGGCCATCTCCACTGAAGACCTGATGAAGGGTCTGAAGCAATCCGGCCTGGCCGAAGGCGAGATCTTCCAGCGCGCGACCCTTGAGGGTGTGCGTAACGAACTGCAACGCCAGTACGTTGCCCAGGGCCGCTACTCCGCGACCGTGGAAACCGAAGTGATCCCGCAGCCTCGTAACCGTGTGGGCCTCAAGGTCAACATCAACGAAGGTACCGTCGCGGCCATTCAGCACATCAACGTGGTGGGCAACACCAAATTCGCTGATGACGACCTGATCGACCTGTTCGAGCTCAAGACCACCAACTGGCTGTCGTTCTTCAAGAACGATGACAAATACGCCCGTGAAAAACTTTCCGGTGACCTTGAACGCCTGCGCTCCTACTACCTGGACCGTGGCTACATCAACATGGACATCGCTTCGACCCAGGTGTCCATCACCCCGGACAAGAAGCACGTCTATATCACCGTGAACGTCAACGAAGGCGAGAAGTACAAGGTTCGTGACGTCAAGCTCAGCGGCGACCTGAAAGTCCCTGAGGACCAGGTCAAGTCCCTGCTGCTGGTGCAGAAGGATCAGGTGTTCTCGCGCAAGCTGATGACCACTACCTCCGAACTGATCACCCGCCGCCTGGGTAACGAAGGCTATACCTTCGCCAACGTCAACGGCGTGCCGACCCCGAATGATGAAGATCACACGGTAGACATCACCTTCGTCGTCGATCCTGGCAAGCGCGCCTACGTAAACCGCATCAACTTCCGTGGCAACACCAAGTCTGCGGACGAAGTGCTGCGTCGTGAAATGCGTCAGATGGAAGGTGGCTGGGCTTCGACCTACCTGATCGACCAGTCCAAGACCCGTCTTGAGCGTCTGGGCTTCTTCAAGGAAGTCAACGTCGAAACCCCGGCCGTACCGGGTGTGGATGACCAGGTTGACGTGAACTACGCCGTTGAAGAGCAAGCTTCGGGCTCGATCACCGCCAGCGTCGGTTTCGCACAGAGCGCCGGCCTGATCCTGGGTGGCTCGATCACCCAGAACAACTTCCTCGGTACCGGTAACAAGGTTTCCATCGGCCTGACCCGAAGCGAATACCAGAGCCGCTATAACTTCGGTTATGTCGACCCCTACTGGACAGCTGACGGTGTGAGCCTGGGCTATAACGCCTTCTACCGCACCACCGACTACAAAGACCTCGACGTCGACGTTGCAAGCTATGCGATCGACAGCCTGGGTGTGGGCGCAAACATCGGTTACCCGATCAGCGAAACCTCGCGCCTGACCTTTGGCATCACTGCGCAACAGGATGAGATCAAGACCGGTGTGTACACTGTGGACGAGATCTTTGACTTCACCCGTCGTGAAGGCGACAAGTTCCTGAACTTCAAGGCGTCTGCCGGCTGGTCCGAGTCGACCCTGAACAAAGGTGTGCTGGCAACCCGTGGTCATTCCCAGAGCCTGACTGCGGAAGTCACCACGCCGGGCAGCGACCTGTCGTTCTTCAAACTCGATTACCGCGGCCAGTTGTTCCAGCCGTTGAGCGATAACTACACCATGCGCCTGCACACAGAGCTGGGTTATGGCGACGGTTATGGTTCCACTGATGGCTTGCCGTTCTATGAGAACTACTACGCCGGTGGTTTCAACTCGGTACGTGGCTTCAAGGACAGTACTTTGGGGCCGCGTGGTACGCCAAGCCGTGGTTTTGCTGACACCGGTAACGTCGGAACTCGACGTGACGACGACAACGACCCGCTGCCATTCGGTGGTAACGTGCTGATCCAGGGTGGTGCAGAGATCCTGTTCCCGCTGCCATTCGTCAAGGACCAGCGTTCGCTGCGCACCTCAGTCTTCTGGGACGTGGGTAACGTGTTCGACTCCAAGTGTGAACAAGTCACCAACCCGAACGGTTCGCGGTCCAACACCCAATGCAACGACGTGAGCCTCAGCAACCTGGCGAGCTCCGTGGGTGTGGGTGTGACCTGGGTGACTGCGCTGGGCCCGTTGAGCTTTGCTCTGGCCATGCCGATCAAGAAACCGGATAACGCTGAAACCCAGATTTTCCAATTCTCCCTCGGCCAGACGTTCTAAGCGTCTGACCCAAGATAACGACAACGGATTCTGTAGGAGTACATCGTGCGTAAGTTGACTCAATTGGTCCTGCTGGCCACTGTGCTGGTAACCACCCCGGCCTTCGCCGAAATGAAAATCGCCGTCCTGAACTATCAGATGGCTCTGCTGGAATCCGACGCGGCCAAGAAGTACGCCGTGGATGCCGAGAAGAAATTCGGTCCGCAACTGACCAAGCTCAAAACCTTGGAAAGCAGCGCCAAGGGCATCCAGGATCGTCTGGTAGCCGGTGGCGACAAGATGCAGCAAGGCGAGCGCGAGCGTCTGGAGCTTGAATTCAAGCAAAAGGCTCGTGACTACCAGTTCCAGTCCAAGGAGCTGAACGAAGCCAAGGCTGTTGCCGACCGTGAAATGCTCAAGCAGCTCAAGCCCAAGCTCGACAGCGCCGTGGAAGAAGTCATCAAGAAGGGTGCCTTCGACCTGGTGTTCGAGCGCGGCGCCGTGATTGACGTCAAGCCTCAATACGACATCACCCGTCAGGTGATCGAGCGCATGAACCAGCTGAAGTAAGCCATGACTGCGACTATCAAACTCGGCGAGTTGGCCGAGTTCCTGGGAGCCACCTTGCGTGGCTCCCCGGAGAAAGAAATCACTGGGCTAGCCACCTTGCAGGAGGCTGGCCCAGCTCAGTTGAGCTTCCTCGCAAATCCCCAATACCGTAAATACCTGGTTGATTGCCAGGCCGCAGCCGTGTTGCTGAAGGCCGCTGACGCTGAAGGGTTTATCGGGGATGCGCTGGTGGTGGCCGACCCGTACCTGTCGTACGCCAAGGCGTCACACCTGTTCGATCCCAAGCCGAAAGCGGCCGGTGGCATTCACCCATCGGCGGTAATTGCCGATGATGCCCAGGTTGACCCTGCGGCCAGCATCGGTGCGTTTGCAGTGATCGAGAGCGGGGCGCGTATTGGTGCAGGTGTCACCGTGGGCGCCCACTGCTTTATCGGCGCACGCTGTGAAATCGGTGCCAATGGTTGGCTGGCCCCACGTGTAACCCTCTACCACGATGTGCGTATTGGTCAGCGTGTGGTCATTCAGTCCGGCGCTGTTATCGGCGGCGAAGGCTTTGGCTTTGCCAACGCCAAAGGTGTCTGGCACAAGATTGCCCAGGTCGGCGGCGTATTGATCGGCGACGATGTGGAGATCGGTGTAAACACTGCGGTGGATCGCGGGGCTTTGGCCGATACGGTGATCGGTAACGGCGTGAAGCTCGACAACCAGATCCAGATCGCCCACAACGTGCAGATTGGCGATCACACCGCCATGGCGGCCTGCGTGGGTATCTCCGGCAGTACCAGGATCGGCAAGCATTGCATGCTCGCCGGCGGCGTCGGGCTGGTGGGGCATATCGATATTTGCGACAACGTCTTCATCACCGGCATGACCATGGTGACTCACTCGATTACCGAGCCGGGGGCCTATTCTTCCGGTACCGCCATGCAACCTGCGGCTGAATGGCGCAAGAGCGCGGCGCGTTTGAGGAAGATCGACGACATGGCACGACGTATCAAACAGCTGGAAAAGCGTGTTGGGGACGTGACCCCTGGCGGTAATGCTTCATCTGAAGGCTGATACCATTTCCATATCAAGTGTGCACAGCCGCTAGACTGCCTCCTTGATTTGCTAGCGGGGCGTGCGATTAGTTCGCCCGCCCCCAATCTTTATTACAGGCTTCCCCCCGAAATGATGGACATCAACGAGATTCGCGAATACCTGCCTCACCGTTACCCGTTCCTGCTGGTGGACCGCGTAGTGGACCTCAATGTCGAGGAAAAGCGCATTCGTGCCTACAAGAATGTCAGCATCAACGAACCATTCTTCAACGGTCACTTCCCAGCGCATCCCATCATGCCGGGCGTGTTGATCATCGAAGCGATGGCCCAGGCTGCCGGTATCCTTGGTTTCAAAATGCTCGACCTCAAGCCTGCCGACGGCACGCTTTACTATTTCGTGGGCTCCGACAAGCTGCGTTTTCGCAACCCGGTCACCCCGGGTGACCAGTTGATCCTGGAAGCCAGGTTCATCAGCTGCAAGCGCCAGATCTGGAAGTTCGAATGCCAGGCCTCGGTAGATGGCAAGCCGGTATGCTCTGCCGAGATCATCTGTGCGGAACGCAAACTATGAGTTTGATTGACCCTCGCGCAATCATCGATCCGTCGGCCGTACTGGCCGCCGACGTTGAGGTTGGCCCCTGGTCGATCGTCGGCGCAGGTGTGGAAATCGGCGAGGGGACTGTCATCGGGCCACACGTGATCCTTAAAGGTCCGACCCGTATTGGCAAACACAATCGTATCTACCAGTTTTCCTCGGTAGGCGAAGACACCCCGGACATGAAGTACAAGGGTGAAGAAACACGCCTGGTAATCGGTGACCACAACATCATCCGTGAAGGCGTCACCATTCACCGCGGCACCGTACAGGATCGCGCTGAAACCACTTTGGGTGATCACAACCTGGTCATGGCCTATGCGCACATCGGCCATGACAGCGTGATCGGCAACCATTGCATCCTGGTCAACAACACTGCGTTGGCAGGCCATGTGCACGTTGACGACTGGGCGATCCTGTCCGGTTTCACCCTGGTGCATCAGTACTGCCATATCGGCGCCCACAGCTTTTCCGGCATGGGTACCGCCATTGGCAAGGATGTCCCTGCATTCGTGACGGTGTTCGGCAACCCTGCCGAGGCTCGCAGCATGAACTTCGAAGGCATGCGCCGCCGCGGTTTCAGCGAAGAGGCGATCCACGCTCTGCGCCGTGCCTACAAGACGGTTTACCGTCAGGGGCTGACGGTTGAGAAGGCGCTGACCGAACTGACCGAGCCGGCAAGCCTGTTTCCGGAAGTCGCGGTGTTCCGTGACTCGATCCAGGCGTCGACTCGCGGCATCACACGCTGATCATGGCCAATTTGCGTATTGCGCTGGTGGCCGGTGAAGCGTCCGGCGATATTCTGGGTGCTGGCCTGATGCGAGCCCTCAAGGCCCAGCATCCTGCGGTGGAGTTTATCGGCGTGGGTGGGCCGCTGATGCAGGCCGAAGGGCTTGCCTCCTACTTCCCCATGGAGCGGCTGTCGGTCATGGGGTTGGTGGAGGTGTTGGGACGCCTGCGTGAGCTGCTCGCTCGCCGCAAGCTGTTGATCAAGACGCTGATCGATGAAAAGCCTGACGTCTTTATCGGCATCGATGCACCGGATTTCACGCTCAATATCGAACTCAAATTGCGTCAGGCCGGGATCAAGACCGTGCACTACGTCAGCCCATCCGTATGGGCGTGGCGGCAGAAGCGCGTGTTGAAGATCCGCGAAGGCTGCGACCTGATGTTGACCCTGTTGCCGTTCGAAGCCAGGTTCTACGAAGAGAAGGGCGTACCGGTGCGGTTTGTCGGCCATACCCTGGCCGATGCCATTCCGTTGCAAGCCGATCGTGCTGCCGCGCGTGCCGAACTGGGCTTGCCCGACGGCCCCTTGGTGGCGTTGATGCCGGGCAGTCGTGGCGGTGAGGTAGGGCGCCTGGGGGCGCTGTTTTTTGATGCTGCCGAACGTCTGCAGGCACAAAAACCGGGGGTTCGCTTCGTGCTGCCGTGTGCCAGCCCGCAACGCCGCGCACAGATCGAGACCCTGCTGGAAGGTCGCAACCTGCCGCTGACCCTGCTTGACGGCCAGTCCCATCTGGCTCTGGCAGCCTGCGATGCGGTGTTGATTGCGTCGGGCACTGCCACCCTTGAAGCCTTGCTGTACAAGCGGCCAATGGTTGTAGCCTATCGCCTGGCGCCGCTGACCTTCTGGATTCTCAAGCGCATGGTCAAGAGCCCTTATATCTCCCTGCCCAACCTGCTGGCCCAGCGCCTGCTGGTGCCAGAGTTGTTGCAGGACGATGCAACGCCTGAAGCGCTTGCGCAAACCTTACTGCCCTTGATTGACGGCGGCGAAGAGCAGACCCGTGGTTTCGACGACATTCATCGCACGTTGCGTCGTGATGCCTCGAACCAGGCGGCCGACGCCGTGCTGACCTTGATCGGCCATAAACAGGAAGCCTTATGACCACGCAAATGGGCCTGGATTTCAGCCTGGTTGCCCAAGCTCACGAACTGGTGGCCGGTGTTGACGAAGTAGGACGCGGCCCGCTGTGTGGCGCAGTGGTCACGGCGGCGGTAATCCTTGATCCGAACCGCCCGATCCTGGGCCTCAATGATTCGAAAAAGCTTACCGAGGCGCGCCGCGAAAAGCTCTATGACGAGATCTGTGAAAAGGCCCTGAGTTGGCATATCGCTCGCGCTGAAGTCGAGGAAATCGACAAACTTAATATCCTCCATGCAACCATGTTAGCCATGCAGCGTGCTGTTGAAGGGCTGCATATCACCCCGAAAATGGCGATGATCGATGGCAACCGTTGCCCGAAGCTTGCGATGCCGTCGGAAGCGGTGGTCAAGGGCGATAGCAAGGTTCCAGCCATTGCCGCCGCCTCGATCCTCGCCAAGGTCAGCCGTGACCGTGAAATGGCTGCGTTCGAACTGATCTACCCCGGCTACGGGATTGGCGGCCATAAAGGCTACCCGACGCCCGTTCATCTGGAAGCTCTGGCTCGGCTGGGCCCGACCCCGATCCATCGCCGCTCGTTTGCCCCGGTACGCCTGGCTTATGAGGCCCGCGAAAGTCTGATCGAGGTTTAGCAGCAAGGCTGATGTTTTTACCAAGGCCCGGTACAATCCGGGCCTTGTTGTTTTCATGTATCAAGACAGGATCACTATGCCGGCTTCATTCGTTCACCTGCGCCTGCACACTGAGTACTCCCTGGTCGACGGCCTGGTACGGATCAAACCACTGGTCAAAACCCTGGTGGGCATGAATATGCCTGCGGTGGCGGTAACCGATCAGAACAACATGTGTTCCCTGGTCAAGTTCTACAAGAACGCCATGGGCGCCGGCATCAAGCCGATCTGTGGCGCCGACCTGTGGCTGTCCAACAAGGACCCGGATAACCCACTGAGCCGCATCAGCCTGCTGGCGATGAACGGCGTGGGTTATCGCAACCTCACTGAACTGATTTCCCGCGGCTTTATCGACGGCCAGCGCAACGGCTCGATCATCATCGAGCGCGAGTGGGTGGCCGAAGCCAGCGAAGGCCTGATCATGCTCTCGGCGGCTAAAGAGGGCGAGATCGGTATCGCGTTGCTGGGCGGTAATCCCCAGGAAGCCGAGGTGCTGGCACGTGAGTGGATGCAGGTATTCCCGGACCGTTTCTACCTGGAAGTCCAGCGTACCAACCGCCCCAACGATGAAGAACATCTGCATGCTGCCGTAGCCCTGGCCGATAAGCTGGGGGCGCCGCTGGTGGCGACCAACGATGTGCGGTTTATCAAGAAAGAAGATTTCGAGGCCCATGAAACCCGCGTGTGCATCGGCGAAGGCCGGGCCCTGGATGACCCGCGCCGCTCGAAGAATTACAGCGAAGAGCAATACCTCAAAAGCGCCGATGAAATGGCGCAACTGTTCAGCGATTTGCCCGAGGCCCTGGAAAACTCCGTCGAGATCGCCAAGCGCTGCAACATCGAAGTGAAACTGGGCAAGCACTTCCTGCCCAACTTCCCGATACCCGATGGCATGACCATCGACGAATACTTTCGCAAAGTGTCGTTCGATGGCCTGGAAGAACGCCTTAGCGTTCTGCTGCCCAAGGACACCACTGAAGACTACGAAGCCAAGCGCCAGGTGTATGTCGACCGGTTGAATTTCGAGCTGGATATCATCATCCAGATGGGATTCCCCGGCTACTTCCTGATCGTAATGGACTTTATCCAGTGGGCCAAAAACAACGGCGTACCGGTAGGTCCCGGCCGGGGGTCAGGTGCTGGCTCGCTGGTGGCCTATGTTCAGAAGATTACCGACCTTGACCCACTGGAATATGACCTGCTGTTCGAACGGTTCCTGAACCCGGAACGGGTGTCGATGCCCGACTTCGACGTCGACTTCTGCATGGATGGTCGTGACCGCGTGATTGAATACGTGGCCGAGAAATACGGCCGCAACGCGGTAAGTCAGATCATCACCTTCGGTTCCATGGCGGCGAAAGCGGTAATTCGCGACGTGGCGCGGGTGCAGGGCAAGTCCTACGGCCTGGCCGACCGCCTGTCGAAGATGATCCCGTTCGAAGTCGGCATGACCCTGGAAAAAGCCTACGAGCAGGAAGAAATCCTGCGCGACTTTATCAAGGTCGATGAAGAAGCCGCCGAAATCTGGGACATGGCGCGCAAGCTCGAAGGCGTGGTGCGTAACGTCGGTAAACACGCCGGTGGTGTGGTCATCGCGCCGACCAAGCTCACCGACTTTTCACCGATCTACTGCGATGAAGAAGGCGACGGCCTGGTCACCCAGTTCGACAAGGATGACGTGGAGGCGGCCGGCCTGGTGAAGTTCGACTTCCTCGGCCTGCGTACCCTGACGATCATCGACTGGGCACTCAAGACCATCAACCGCGACCGCGCCAAGGTCGGCGAAGAACCGCTGGATATCGCGTTTATCCCGCTGGACGACAAACCGACCTACAGCCTGCTGCAAAAGGCCGAAACCACGGCGGTGTTCCAGCTTGAATCCCGGGGCATGAAAGAGCTGATCAAAAAGCTCAAGCCCGACTGCCTGGAAGACTTGATCGCACTGGTGGCGCTGTTCCGTCCGGGCCCGCTGCAATCGGGCATGGTGGATGACTTCATCAACCGCAAGCACGGTCGCGCCGAGCTGGCTTACCCGCACTCCGACTATCAATACGAGGGCCTCAAGCCTGTATTGGCGCCGACGTACGGCATCATCCTGTATCAGGAACAGGTGATGCAGATCGCCCAGGTAATGGCCGGCTACACCCTCGGTGGTGCGGACATGCTGCGTCGCGCAATGGGTAAAAAGAAACCCGAGGAAATGGCCAAGCAGCGCGGCGGTTTCATTGAAGGTTGCGCCACCAACAACATCGACGCCGACCTGGCCGGTAACATCTTCGACCTGGTAGAAAAATTCGCCGGTTATGGTTTCAACAAATCCCACTCCGCCGCCTATGGCCTGGTGTCGTACCAGACCGCCTGGCTGAAAGCCCACTACCCGGCGCCGTTCATGGCTGCGGTACTGTCGGCCGATATGCACAACACCGACAAGGTCGTGACCTTGATCGAGGAAGTGCGCACCATGAAGCTGCGCCTGGATGCGCCGGACGTGAACGCCTCTGAGTTCAAGTTCACGGTGAATGACGAAGGTCGCATCATCTATGGCCTCGGCGCGATCAAGGGCGTGGGCGAAGGCCCGGTGGAGGCCATCACCGAAGCGCGTCAGGATGGGCCATTCAAGGACCTGTTCGACTTCTGCGCGCGTGTTGACCTCAAACGCATCAACAAGCGTACCCTTGATGGCTTGATCCGCAGCGGCGCGCTCGACCGTCTCGGCCCGTATTTCCATGATGAGCCGAAGGCTTACCAGGCCAATATCGACCGTAACCGTGCGGTGCTGCTCACCGCCATGGAAGAGGCGATCAAGGCTGCCGAACAGACTGCCCGCACCCATGACAGCGGCCACGCCGACCTGTTTGGCGGGCTGTTCGTCGAAGAGGATGCGGATGTCTACGCCAATCATCGCAAGGCCAAGGAGCTGACCCTCAAGGAACGCCTCAAAGGTGAGAAAGACACCTTGGGCCTGTACCTCACCGGCCACCCGATTGACGAGTACGAAGGCGAAATCCGCCGTTTCGCCCGCCAGCGCATTATCGACCTCAAGCCCGCGCGGGATACCCAGACCGTCGCCGGCATGATCATCGCCCTGCGGGTGATGAAAAATAAAAAGGGCGACAAAATGGGTTTCATCACCCTGGATGACCGCTCGGGCCGGATCGAAGCGTCACTGTTTGCCGACGCGTTCCACTCCGCCCAGTCACTTTTGCAGACCGACGCCATGGTGGTGGTGGAAGGGGAGGTCAGCAATGATGACTTCTCCGGTGGCCTGCGCCTGCGTATCAAACGGGTGATGAGCATGGAAGATGCGCGCACCAACCTGGCCGAAAGCCTGCGCTTGAAGGTCAAGACCGAAGCGCTCAAGGGCGATCAGCTACGCTGGTTGGGTGACCTGCTCAAGCGCCACCGCGGCGCGTGCCCGGTAACCATGGAGTACACCGGCAGCGACGCCAAGGCCATGTTGCAGTTTGGTGAGACGTGGCGGATTGATCCGGCTGATGGCTTGATTCAAGCTTTGCGTGACCAGTTCGGGCGAGACAACGTCTTCCTCCAATACCGTTGACGGTCAGTACCCCTGACCTCGGCTGAACATTTAATCTCGACCTAAACGCGCCTCTCCCTTAAGGTAGGGCGCGAATAGACAACCGGCTGGCCAGGCACTCCTTGGCCGTCGACCCAAGACGGACGCTTATGAACCCGAATTTTCTTGATTTCGAACAGCCGATCGCTGACCTGCAAGCCAAGATCGAAGAGCTGCGCCTGGTCGGCAATGACAATTCGCTGAATATCGGCGACGAAATCGCTCGCCTGCAAGACAAAAGCAGCACGCTCACCGAAGACATCTTCGGCAAGCTGACCAGTTGGCAGATCGCGCGCCTGGCTCGCCACCCGCGCCGTCCGTACACCCTGGACTACATCGAACACATCTTCACCGAGTTCGATGAGCTGCACGGCGACCGCCACTTCTCCGACGACGCGGCCATTGTGGGCGGTATCGCTCGCCTGGACGACCAGCCGGTAATGGTGATCGGCCATCAGAAAGGTCGTGAAGTGCGCGAGAAAGTCCGTCGCAACTTCGGTATGCCGCGTCCGGAAGGCTACCGCAAGGCTTGCCGCCTGATGGAAATGGCCGAGCGCTTCAAGATGCCGATCCTGACCTTCATCGACACTCCGGGCGCATACCCGGGTATCGACGCCGAAGAGCGCAACCAGAGTGAAGCGATTGCCTGGAACCTGCGCGTCATGGCTCGCCTGAAAACCCCGATCATCGCCACCGTGATCGGTGAAGGTGGTTCCGGCGGTGCGCTGGCCATTGGCGTGTGCGACCAGTTGAACATGCTGCAATATTCGACCTACGCGGTGATTTCGCCGGAAGGTTGCGCCTCGATCCTGTGGAAAACCGCAGAGAAGGCGCCGGATGCGGCTGAAGCCATGGGCATCACCGCCGATCGCCTCAAGGGCCTGGGTATCGTCGACAAAGTGATCGCCGAGCCACTGGGCGGTGCCCACCGTGACCCGGCCGCGGCTGCCGCGACCATCCGTGCTGAACTGGGCTCGCAACTGGCGATGCTCAAGAAGCTGGATAACGAAGCGCTGCTGGCCCGTCGTTACGAGCGCCTTATGAGCTACGGTCTCTAAAGTCGACGCCGTAACTCAATGTGGGAGGGGGCTTGCTCCCGATAGCGGTGGATCAGTCACCAGATGCAGTGACTGACACTCAGCAATCGGGAGCAAGCCCCCTCCCACATTTGCTTTGTGTATGCTCGGCTTATGTATTCCAGATTTGCGGCGGGGACATCTGATGAAACCGGCTCTACCCGCCAGACTCCTGAAAACCCTGGCCCCCTGGCGCAATGCTCCGGCCTGGCGCATTGCATTCTCCGGTGGCCTCGACTCCACCGTCCTGCTGCACCTTCTGGCTTCCCTGGCAAACACCGAAACCCTGCCGCCCATCAGCGCTGTGCATGTCCATCATGGGCTGCAAGCGGCCGCTGACGCCTGGCCCAGTCATTGCCAAGCGTTATGTGACAGCCTGGGCATACCTTTGCAGGTCTTGCGTGTGCAGGTGCAACCCGGTGCCAGCCTGGAGCGTGCCGCGCGTAACGCACGTTACCAGGCGTTTACCGAGGTGATCGGGGCAGGGGAGGTGCTGCTCACCGCCCAGCATCGCGACGATCAAGCCGAGACCCTGCTGTTCCGCCTGTTACGCGGAGCCGGAGTGCGTGGGTTGGCGGCAATGCCCGAGCGTCGCCCGTTGGCGACGGGGCACTTGGTGCGGCCATTGCTGGCGGTTTCCCGGGGAGCATTGGAAGCCTACGCCCACGAACACCAATTGAAGTGGATTGAAGACCCTTCGAACGCCGATCCACGGTTCTCTCGCAATTACCTGCGTCGCCAAGTCTTTCCAGCGCTGACTCAACGCTGGCCCCAGGCAGTCTTGAGCCTGGCCCGCACTGCCGAGCACCTGAGTGAAGCCCAGGGCCTGCTCGACGAACTGGCGCACATGGATCTGACCGCCGCCGATCGGCCTTCAGCGTTTCCCTGGTTGCCTTTGCCTTCCTTGGTCCTTGCTCCGTTGCGCGATCTTTCCGATGCGCGCCAGCGCAATGCCTTGCGTCATTGGCTGAATCCCCTGACTCGTCTGCCCGACAGTGACCACTGGGCCAGTTGGTACGCCCTGCGCGATGCCAAGGGGGACGCACAGCCGTTATGGCGCCTGGCTGACGGTCAGCTTCATCGTTGCGGCGAGCGCATTTGGTGGCTGCCTTCCACGTGGTCGGAATTTTCCGACGTGTCGGTGAGCTGGCCCGATCCGCGAAATCCACTAGAGTTACCCGGGAACGGCCAACTGATGTTTGCCGGCAAGGCTCCCGAGGGACCCTTGTCGATTCGTTATCGCCAGGGTGGCGAAATCGTCGAAGTGCCAGGTCGAGGCCGGCGTGATCTCAAGCGCCTGTTGAATGAAAGTGGTATGCCGGGCTTCGTCCGTGGCAGATTGCCGCTGGTCTATCGGGGCGAGCAATTGCTGGCTGTACCAACGCTTGCGGGGCTGAGGGCCAGTCCGCTGGATGACTGGCAATTACATTGGTTGCCACAGACCTGCGATCAAGGTTTGAGCTGATAGCGCCTTTCCGGTAGACTACGCTCCCTTCTTGATACAACTTCTGTGGATTCGACTGAATCGCAGCAGTTGCCGATTACCAAGCAGTCTTTGCTGGGCGATTCCAAAAAATGTGTAGCGATCAACGTACCGGTGTTTCCTTGCTGGTCTGTCACAACGCGGCGGTTTTTTTGAAAGGTGCACTGTGATTAATGCAGGTGATCGGGGGCTTCGGCCTTCCTTCGCTTTCCCCGGCGGCTCGGACCGCTTTAACGCAGACTTCTAGGGTTTTTCATGACGCGCTACATATTCGTCACGGGCGGTGTTGTTTCTTCATTGGGGAAAGGCATTGCCTCCGCTTCATTGGCGGCCATCCTGGAGGCGCGGGGGCTTAAAGTCACCATGCTCAAGCTGGACCCGTACATCAACGTCGACCCGGGCACCATGAGCCCGTTCCAGCACGGTGAAGTGTTCGTCACTCACGACGGCGCCGAGACCGACCTGGACCTGGGCCACTACGAGCGGTTCATCCGCACGACCATGACCCAGAACAACAACTTCACCACTGGCCGTGTCTACGAGCACGTGCTGCGCAAAGAGCGCCGTGGTGACTACCTGGGTGCAACCATCCAGGTGATCCCGCACATCACCGACGAAATCAAGCGCCGCATCATCAAGGGTGCAGGCGATGCCGACGTGGCGATGGTCGAGATCGGTGGCACCGTGGGCGACATCGAATCCCAACCGTTCCTTGAAGCCATCCGCCAGCTGCGTTTCGAAGTCGGCGCCAAGCGCGCGATGCTGATGCACCTGACACTGGTGCCGTACATCGCCACCGCCGGCGAAACCAAAACCAAGCCTACCCAGCACTCGGTCAAGGAGCTGCGTTCCATCGGCCTGCAACCGGACGTACTGGTTTGCCGTTCCGATCACCCGATCGACATTTCCTCGCGCCGCAAGATCGCGCAATTCACCAACGTTGAAGAGCGTGCGGTGATCGCGCTGGAAGACGCCGACACCATCTACAAGATCCCGGGCATCCTGCATTCGCAGGGGCTGGATGATTTTGTGGTCGAGCGTTTCGGCCTGCAGTGCAATGGCGCGGACCTGTCCGAGTGGGAAGCCGTGGTCGACGCCAAGCTCAACCCTGAGCATGAAGTCACCATCGCCATGGTCGGCAAGTACATGGAGCTGCTGGACGCGTACAAGTCGCTGATTGAAGCGATGAGCCACGCCGGCATCAGCAACCGTACCAAGGTCAACCTGCGCTACATCGATTCCGAAGATATCGAGAACCAGGGCACTGCGCTGCTCGAAGGCGTTGACGCGATTCTCGTGCCGGGCGGTTTCGGCCTGCGTGGCGTGGAAGGCAAGATCACCGCGGTGCAATACGCTCGCGAGAACAAGGTGCCCTACCTGGGTATCTGCCTGGGCATGCAAGTGGCCGTTATCGAGTTCGCCCGTAACGTGCTGGGC
This sequence comes from Pseudomonas sp. P867, assembly GCF_019891455.1. Taxonomy (NCBI): domain Bacteria; kingdom Pseudomonadati; phylum Pseudomonadota; class Gammaproteobacteria; order Pseudomonadales; family Pseudomonadaceae; genus Pseudomonas; species Pseudomonas sp. P867. The sequence continues at coordinate 673,735 of NZ_JAFLXB010000001.1, forward strand.
TGGAAAGACGCCAACTCCACCGAGTTCGATCACAGCAGCGGCCACCCGGTCGTCGGCCTGATCACCGAGTGGGAAGACGCCACCGGCGCCGTTGAAACCCGTACCGAAACGTCCGACCTGGGCGGCACCATGCGCCTTGGTGCGCAGGACTGCTTGCTGGAAGCCGGCTCGCTGGTACACGACTGCTACGGCAAGGACGTAATCGTCGAGCGTCACCGTCACCGCTATGAAGTGAACAACAATCTGCTGCCGCAGATCAAAGAGGCTGGCCTGAAGATTTCCGGTCGCTCCGGTGACGGCAAGCTGGTTGAAGTGGTCGAAGCGCCGGATCATCCGTGGTTCGTGGCCTGCCAGTTCCACCCGGAGTTCACCTCGACGCCGCGCGACGGTCACCCGTTGTTCAGCGGTTTCGTCAAAGCAGCACTGACGCAACATCAGAAGAAGGCGTAACCCTGATGGCCCAGAAGATCATTCGCGTAGGCGATATCGAGATTGCCAACGACAAGCCCATGGTGCTGTTCGGCGGCATGAACGTGCTGGAAAGCCGCGACATGGCGATGCAGGTCTGTGAAGAATACGTGCGGGTTACCCAGAAGCTGGGCATCCCATACGTGTTCAAGGCCAGTTTCGACAAGGCCAACCGTTCTTCCGTGACCTCCTATCGCGGCCCGGGCCTTGAAGAAGGCATGCGGATCTTCCAGGACATCAAGCAAGCCTTCGGCGTGCCGATCATCACCGACGTCCACGAGCCTGAGCAGGCTGCCGTGGTCGCCGAGGTGTGCGACATCATCCAGTTGCCGGCCTTCCTGTCGCGCCAGACCGACCTCGTGGTCGCCATGGCCAAGACCGGCGCTGTGATCAACATCAAGAAAGCCCAGTTCCTCGCCCCTCAGGAGATGAAACACATCCTGAGCAAGTGCGTGGAAGCGGGTAACGACCAGTTGATCCTCTGCGAGCGTGGTTCGAGCTTCGGCTACAACAACCTCGTGGTGGACATGCTCGGTTTCGGCATCATGAAACAGTTCGAATACCCGGTGTTCTTCGACGTGACCCACGCGCTGCAAATGCCCGGTGGTCGCTCGGACTCCGCCGGCGGTCGCCGTGCCCAGGTCACCGACCTGGCCAAGGCGGGCATGAGCCAGTCCCTGGCAGGCCTGTTCCTTGAAGCCCACCCAGACCCGGACAACGCCAAATGTGATGGCCCATGCGCCCTGCGCCTGGACAAGCTGGAGCCATTCCTGGCCCAACTCAAGCAGTTGGACGAGCTGGTCAAGAGTTTTCCGACGGTAGAGACCGCGTAACTGCCATTTCTCCGGTAGAATTTCCCACGCTAAATGCTCAGGCCCTTGGGCCTGAGCCTTGTCGTCTGCAAGCCTGCCCCGTTGTTCCACCCTTGCGGTCGGTCAAAAGATTTCCTTCAGCTGCGTCGTTTTCGTCAACTTTGGAGTGTTTACAACAATGGCAAAAATCGTCGACATCAAAGGTCGTGAAGTTCTCGACTCCCGTGGCAACCCCACCGTCGAAGCCGACGTGCTTCTCGATAACGGCATCATCGGCAGCGCCTGCGCGCCGTCCGGTGCTTCCACCGGTTCGCGCGAAGCGCTGGAACTGCGTGATGGCGACAAGAGCCGTTACCTGGGCAAGGGTGTACTCAAGGCTGTAGCCAACATCAACGGTCCGATTCGTGACCTGTTGCTGGGCAAGGACCCGCTGGACCAGAAAGCCCTGGACCACGCGATGATCAAGCTCGACGGCACTGAAAACAAAGGCAGCCTCGGCGCCAATGCAATCCTCGCCGTTTCCCTGGCTGCCGCCAAGGCAGCAGCTCAGGACCAGGACCTGCCGTTGTACGCGCACATCGCCAACCTGAACGGCACCCCGGGCGTCTACTCGATGCCGGTACCGATGATGAACATCATCAACGGTGGCGAGCACGCGGATAACAACGTCGACATCCAGGAATTCATGGTGCAGCCGGTGGGCGCCAAGTCCTTCTCCGAAGGCCTGCGCATGGGCACCGAGATTTTCCATCACCTCAAGGCTGTACTGAAGGCCCGTGGCCTGAGCACCGCTGTGGGTGACGAAGGTGGTTTCGCACCGAACCTGGCCTCCAACGAAGATGCACTGAAAGTGATCTCCGAAGCCGTGGCCAACGCCGGCTACAAACTGGGCACCGACGTGACCCTGGCCCTGGACTGTGCGGCCAGCGAATTCTTTGAGGATGGCAAGTACAACCTGTCCGGCGAAGGCCAGGTGTTCAACTCAGAAGGTTTCGCTGAATACCTGAAGGGCCTGACCCAGCGCTACCCGATCATCTCGATCGAAGACGGCCTGGACGAGTCCGATTGGGATGGCTGGAAAATCCTCACCGACAAGATCGGCGAGAAAATCCAGCTGGTGGGCGACGACTTGTTCGTGACCAACACCAAGATCCTTAAAGAAGGCATCGACAAGAAGATCGCCAACTCGATCCTGATCAAGTTCAACCAGATCGGCACCTTGACCGAAACCCTGGAAGCCATCCAGATGGCCAAGGCTGCGGGCTACACCGCCGTGATCTCCCACCGCTCCGGCGAAACCGAAGATTCCACCATTGCCGACCTGGCCGTGGGCACTTCGGCGGGCCAGATCAAGACCGGCTCCCTGTGCCGTTCCGATCGCGTTTCCAAGTACAACCAATTGCTGCGCATCGAAGAGCAATTGGCAGGTAAAGCCAAGTACAACGGTCGCGGCGAGTTTCGCGGCTAAGCAGTAAATGGTAAAAAGTCGGCGGGTTGCGTCAGAAATTTCACGAAAGTGTGAATTTCGGCGCTAATCTGCTGACTGACAAGCGCAAGCCTGGTTTTTCCAGGCTTTGTGCTATCAGTTGCTGCAAAAGGTTTGCATGACTGTCTTTTTTCACTGGATATCCGGATTTCGATGCGCAGTCCCAATTGGTTGTTCCTCGTCTTGCTCTTGTTGCTGGCTGGCCTGCAGTACCGCCTATGGGTCGGTAATGGCAGCTTTGCGCAGGTGGAAGAGCTGACCCAGCAAATTGCCGACCAGCGTGCCGAAAACGAACGCCTGCTGGAGCGCAACCGTGTCCTGGACGCCGAAGTGCTTGAGCTGAAAAAAGGTACGGAGACCGTTGAAGAGCGGGCTCGTCATGAGTTGGGCATGGTCAAGGAGGGCGAGACCCTCTACCAGTTGGCCCAATGAATAACGATCTACCGGCCTTCTGGGCCGTGATTCCTGCCGCGGGCGTCGGTGCCCGTATGGCCGCGGACCGTCCCAAGCAATACCTGCAATTGGGCGGGCGCACTATTCTCGAACACAGCCTCGGCTGTTTTCTCGACCACCCCTCGCTCAAGGGCCTGGTGGTCAGTCTTGCTGTTGATGATCCTTATTGGCCCACCCTGGCGTGCGCCACAGACCCGCGCATCCAGCGTGCGGACGGTGGCTCGGAACGCTCGGGCTCGGTGCTTAATGCACTGCTGCACCTTAATGCCCTGGGTGCCAGCGATGACGACTGGGTGCTGGTGCATGACGCGGCGCGGCCTAACTTGAGCCGTGATGACCTCGACAAACTCTTGGCTGAACTGGCGGATGACCCGGTGGGCGGTCTGCTGGCGGTGCCGGCTCGCGACACGCTCAAGCGCGTCGACAAGCATGGCCGCGTGGTGGAAACCGTTGACCGCAGCCTGATCTGGCAGGCTTATACGCCGCAGATGTTCCGCCTGGGGGCCTTGCACCGCGCCTTGGCCGACAGCCTGGTGGCGGACGCCGTGATCACCGACGAAGCGTCGGCCATGGAATGGTCCGGCCAGGCGCCGCGGCTGGTCGAAGGGCGTGCAGACAATATAAAGGTCACCCGTCCCGAAGACCTTGAATGGCTGCGTCAGCGCCGGGCTTATCAGGCGTCCTGACCCTCAGCCGTAGACTTGCTCCAACCCGGGCAGGGTTTTCAGCTCGCTCACCAATGCCTCAATGCTGTCGAATGGCTTCTCATCAATAGGCCAGCCGACCACGTTGATGGAGTTCCGGCCTTCCTGGCTGTTGATCCTGAAACTGCGCAGGTCCCCGCGTCGGGACCGATAGTCAATGTGGGTGGCCTCGGTGAGCATGAATTGGCCTGGCCGTGTCAGCAGCGCCTGGGCCGACTTCACCACTCGACTGTGCGAAGGGCCGGGCTGTGATTCCATTGAGTGCTGCAACGCGGCAGGATCAACGCGCAAGACCAGGTTGGCTTTGACCGTGCCTTCCCCTTTGTTCAGGCCCAGGCTGGCGGTGCGCCCCGGATCGACTTCGATGCCCAACGGGTGGGTGCCCATCCTATCTTCTATCCGCAGGCCGATGCTGCCGGTGAGTTCGGCCAGCCCAGGGATGTCCTTGAACGTATTGGTATGGGTATCGCCCACCAGTGCGACCCATTTACCGGGTTGGCGCTTGGAGGTCTGGATCCACTGAATCACCTCGGTAGCGTAATAGTTCATCATCCGCTGGCGCAGGGTTCCCGCACTGTCGCGCATATCGCGAAGTATGTAGCTCACGGTGCAGTCGATCGGCTGGATCTTGATTCCGGCCTCTCGGGCTTTGGTCACGACGTTTGTGAATGAGTAATAGTGGTTTCGGGGCAATGGGTAGATCCCGTTCAGGAAGTTTGTCAGCGCCTCGGCCATAGGGGCGTTCTTCGACCGGTAAAAAGCCTTCAGCATCGGAATATGCACATCCGTCAGCAGATGTTCGAAGTAGATGCGTTTGACACCTTGGCTGGCGAGTATCTGCATGTTGTCGATCAGAAAGGCTTTGCTCGATTCGGCGCTGTGGCTTTCGCCGATCACGAGGCCGTCACTGGCACGTAGCAGTTTCTCGATAATGCTTTGCTGTGATTCGTTCAAGCTCAAGCGGGGGAGGACCGGCTGCAGGGGCGAGTAGGGCAGGTGGTGAAAGAAGATCGCCGAATCCTGGTTTAATTGGCTCCTTTTCTCAAAGAACAGTCTCCGGGCGTTGCTGATCGACTGTGCATCCATTCCGAAGGGTTCGAAATCTTCCGAAAATGAGCTGGTGTCGGTGAGCATCTGCACGACGGTCTCGCGCACGGGCGCTGGCATCTGGTAGGCGCTGAAGAAACTCAACTGCTGGGTGCTATCGAACAGTTTGTAAACCCGTTGCCAGGCATTGCGAAATGCCCCCCCTCCGGTCAATCCGGCACGTCGCCATTGCAGGTCGGAGCTCTGAATAGCGTAGAGACCCGTGGCTTGAATCTTCTCGGGGGCTTCTGGATTATTCACGAACAGCTCAAAAGAACCCCAGTCATTCGGGCTTTTGTAGGTCAGGAAGGTCTCGCCCTGAATCTTGACGGTCTGCAAGCCGCTGGGAGATGTTGCAGCGACCAGGGGGCGAGTCTCGGTTTGGGCGGAGGCCTGAGTGATCACCTTGACGCTGATCTGGCCCTCCTCTGCCCGGGTAGCCGGGCCAAGCACGGGGCGTAACGCCTCGAGACTGCTCGCGCCTTTGCTGATGCCGTGGATAACCACCGGGAGCGCGTTCAGGGCGCCGAACACCATGCGCTCAACGGCGTGGGGTTTGTCCTTGAGCACGTCATCGGCGCCGATCGCCATGCCAGTCAAACCTGAGGTAATGAAACAAAACTCTGCCAGCAACGCGGTGCCCATGGTCAGCGCCACGGGGATCGCCAGCAGGCAGGCTTTATCCAAGGCGTCGAGGGTGTCGGCTTTGAATGTGTCCAAGGGCGAGACAAAGGTTTTGGCTGCCAATTTTGCAATCCGACTGCGGATCTGTCGTGCGATAAACGCAAATGGGTTGCTTCTGAGCGCCGGATACATTGGGTTATTAATGTATTGCTCGGGGTCCCAATAACCGTTGCGCAACAAGCTATTGAAAAAACCGGGGGGGCTGGAAGATTCCGGGTACATCGCCATACCGATCAATGCTTCCTCGACACCACAGTAGATCAGGCCGGAGTCAATCGAGTCGGGTTCAAAGTGGTTGGTCAGCGCTTTGCGCTGGGTCGGGTCCTTGGCCACTTTTACCAGCGCATTGCGCATGTCCGTTGGGCTGTTGAAACCATGGATGGGGGAGGAGTTGCCGGGGACGTACAGCAGGGTGATCTGGCTCTGGGTGTCGGTAATCGTAAGAATGTCGGTGGCGTCGAACTGATGAATGCGCAGCACGCGCACGGATAAGTTTTTATCCGGTGAGTAGGGCGCCTGAAAATCTTCAAGGGTCAGGTTGCTGGCGTCCCTGTCGACGCCGATACCTGCCGCTCGTGCGGCCAGTTGCCGTTCTGCTTCGGTGAGCGTGAATTCTTCGTACTGATTGAGGTAAGCCTTGGCGAAGGCAATGCGCATCAGGGTGGTGTAATTGTCCCGATGCTCCCCCCAGAATTGGGTGATGGCCTTGTCATAGGTTTGTTCAAAGTTGCTTGAGTCAATCACCTTTCTGAGAACGGCTGGCGCGATCTCCAGTTGGGTGGTCGGGTCGTAGACCTGAGGTTCGCTTTGCCGGTAAAGCGCCTCATACCGTCTGGGCGGGATCCAGCCGGAAGTGATGAACTCTTCGTTGAACATTTGCGGTATGCGGTTATCCATCAGGCGCGGCAGTTCATCGACGATATTGAAGTACGGCGCGATAGTGGAAAAGCCCGTGTTGTTGATCATGCCGCCAGGGGCATGGGGCGCATTGCAGATCATGGCCTCGGTCAGGCTCATGGATTGGACGATCACTGCAGTGTAGGGTGCATTGGGATTGTCGAGGTTGTATTCCAGAGTGGTCAGGAACGTAGTATCCGGGTCCAGTTGTTCCTGAGTGAATGGTTGTAGATGCTCGCAAAGCAATTGGGCTGCGATTGCGCTGGGCACCGGAAAGTCGGCCAGAACCTTTCGGACAAAATGATTGATATGCTGGAGTTGCCGAGTGTTGGACGTCATGGGCTTGCCTGGTTTTCTAATGAAAGCGGTTATTAACCGGTGTCCAGGCAATGCACGAACGGTAGCTGTTTATGTTCGATAGACCGAATTGTCACCCAAGCCTTCTTTGAGAAAGTCCACCAGCTTCCTGACCTTCGGCGACAAATGCCGCTGCTGCGGGTACAGCGCCCACACCGCCGTATTCGGTGGCTGATGCGCCTCCAGCAATGACACCAGCGCACCACTGTGCAAATGCTCCAGCACGTAATAATCCGGCAACTGACACAGCCCTACACCTTGCAGCGCCGCATCCAGCACCGCCTGCCCACTGTTACAGCGCCAGTTTCCCTGAACCCTTTGGGAAAATTCCCGCCCGTCCTGGGCCAGTTGCCAGATATCCGAGCTGCCGATCAGGCAGTTATGCCGACTCAATTCCGACAAGCTATGGGGCCGACCATAGCGTTCCAGGTAGGAAGGGGAGGCGCACAGGTACATGCGTCGCGGTGCCAGGCGGCTGGCGACCATGCGCGAGTCTTGCAGGCGACCCAGGCGGATGGCCAAATCCAGGCCCTCGTGCACCAGATCCAATTGACGGTTGCTCAGTTCGATATCCACCCGCAGTTGCGGATAGAGCGCCATGAACCGGGTCACCAGTGGCACGATAAAGCGCTCGCCATAGGCCACTGCGCAGGTCATGCGCAACATGCCCTTGGGTTCGCTGGTGAGGTCGCCTACTGCCCGCAGGGCTTCTTCGCGACCATCCTGCAAACGCTGGCAATGTTGCAGAAACGTCTGACCCGCTTCGGTCAGCGTCACCTTGCGTGTACTGCGATACAACAGGCGCGTTTGCAACCGCTCCTCCAGGCGTGCCACCTGGCGGCTTATATGGGACGACGATACTCCCAGGCGCTCTGCCGCCGCCGTGAATTGGCTGCACTCGGCCACTGCGACGAATTCGTCGATGCCTTCCCAGCGGTTTTCCAGCATGGTCATTATCCCTGTACAGCAATAAAGTTTTGCTTTCGCCTGGATTATTAATCAGGCAGCCATGTTTTACACTGCTGCAATCAATTTTTAACCCCCTGGAGAAACCCGGATGATCAAGTCCCGCGCCGCCGTAGCCTTCGAAGCCAAGAAGCCCCTTGAGATCGTGGAAGTGGACGTCGCCATGCCCAAGGCTGGCGAGGTGCTGTTGCGGGTGGTTGCCTCCGGCGTGTGCCACACCGATGCCTATACGTTGTCGGGTGCGGACCCGGAAGGCATTTTTCCGTCGATCCTGGGTCACGAAGGCGGCGCAGTGGTCGAAGCCATCGGCGAGGGCGTGACTTCGGTCGCTGTCGGTGATCATGTGATCCCGCTGTACACCCCGGAATGCGGCAAGTGCAAATTCTGCCTGTCGGGCAAGACCAACCTGTGCCAGGCCATCCGTTCTACCCAAGGCAAAGGCCTGATGCCGGATGGCACTACGCGCTTTTCCTACAAGGGCCAGCCGATTTTCCACTACATGGGCACGTCGACGTTCTCCGAGTACACCGTGTTGCCGGAAATCTCCGTGGCCAAGATTCCTAAGGAAGCGCCGCTGGAAAAAGTCTGCCTGCTTGGTTGCGGCGTCACCACAGGCATCGGCGCGGTGCTCAACACCGCCAAGGTCAAAACGGGTGACACCGTGGCTATCTTCGGGCTGGGCGGTATCGGCCTGTCGGCCGTGATCGGCGCGGTCAAGGCCAAGGCCGGTCGCATCATTGCCATCGACATCAACCCGGCCAAGTTCGAAATCGCCAAGCAACTGGGGGCTACCGACTGCATTAACCCGAAAGATTACGACCGCCCAATCCAGGACGTGATTGTCGATTTGACCGACGGCGGCGTGGACTTTTCCTTTGAGTGCATCGGCAATGTGCAACTGATGCGTGCGGCGCTTGAGTGCTGCCATAAAGGCTGGGGCGAGTCGGTGATCATCGGCGTGGCCGGTGCCGGCCAGGAAATCGCTACGCGTCCGTTCCAACTGGTCACCGGGCGCGTCTGGCGCGGTTCGGCATTCGGTGGCGTGCGTGGGCGCACAGAGCTGCCAAGCTACGTGGAAATGGCCCAGACCGGTGAGATCCCGCTGGACACCTTCATCACCCACACCATGGGCCTTGAAGATATCAACAAAGCGTTTGACCTGATGCATGAAGGCAAGAGCATTCGTACCGTCATTCACTTCTGAGGTCGGCCATGAGTCTGGAAAACCTGTCATGCCAGAAGAGCTTCGGCGGCTGGCATAAACGCTACAAGCATCATTCCGATGTGCTCGGTTGCGACATGACCTTCGCCGTCTATCTGCCGCCGCAAGCAGAGCAGGGCGGTAAGTTGCCGGTACTGTACTGGCTGTCCGGCTTGACCTGCACCGATGAGAACTTCATGCAGAAGGCTGGCGCCCAGCGCATGGCCGCCGAGCTGGGTTTGATTATCGTCGCACCGGACACCAGCCCGCGCGGCCCCGGTGTGCCGGACGATCCGGACAACGCCTGGGACTTCGGCCTCGGCGCTGGTTTCTATCTGAACGCCACGCAGGAGCCCTGGGCCCAGCACTATCGGATGCATGACTACGTAGTGCAGGAGTTGCCGGCCTTGGTGGAGGCGCATTTCCCGGCGTCAGCTAAACGCGGCATCAGCGGTCACTCTATGGGCGGACATGGCGCATTGGTATGCGCGCTGCGTAACCCGGGACGCTACCAATCGGTGTCGGCGTTTTCGCCAATCAACAATCCGATGGACTGCCCCTGGGGTCAGAAAGCTTTTTCCCGTTACCTGGGCGAAGAGCGTTCCAAGTGGCGTGAATGGGATGCCTGCGTGCTGATCAGCGAAGCCTCGGAAAAACTGCCGCTACTGGTGGACCAGGGCGATCGTGACGATTTCCTTGCGGTTCAGCTCAAGCCCGAGGCCCTGCAGCAAGCGGCGAAGGCGGCCAACCATCCGTTGGAACTGCGCCTGCAACCTGGCTACGACCACAGCTACTTTTTCATCGCCAGCTTCATCGAAGACCATTTGCGCCATCATGGTCGTGCTTTGCTCGGTTAATGTGAGGCAAAAGTAGGTAGAATCACGCCCTGAATTAAATCGGGGCGTTTTTTTATGCGTATTGGCCACGGCTACGATGTGCACCGTTTCGCTGAGGGCGATTTCATCACCTTGGGCGGCGTGCGCATCGCACACCACCATGGGTTGCTGGCTCATTCCGACGGCGACGTTGTCTTGCATGCCTTGAGCGATGCCTTGCTCGGCGCGGCGGCATTGGGCGATATCGGCAAGCACTTTCCGGACACCGATCCGACCTTCAAAGGTGCGGACAGTCGTGTGTTGCTACGCCATGTGGTCGGGTTGATCCGTGCCAAGGGCTGGAAGGTCGGCAACGTCGACAACACCATCGTGGCCCAGGCGCCCAAGATGGCCCCCCATATCGAAGCGATGCGTGCGCTGATTGCCGCAGACCTGCAAATTGAATTGGATCAAGTCAACGTGAAAGCCACCACCACCGAAAAGCTCGGATTTACCGGTCGTGAAGAGGGCATCGCCGTGCACTCCGTTGCCTTGTTGCTGCGCGCATGAACGATTTGCAACTGCTGGGCCCGCGGGCCTACGGCGAGGCCTTGGGCAGCGCGGTGCTGAAGGCGACGGCAGAAGACTTCCAGGTTGATGAGGTGCTGGACATTCCGTTGACTGGTGACGGTGAGCACCTGTGGCTGTGGGTGGAAAAGCGTGGCTTGAATACTGAAGAGGCCGCACGGCGTATCGCCAAGGCCGCCGGTGTGCCGCTGCGCACCGTCAGCTATGCCGGGCTCAAGGACCGTCAGGCCCTGACCCGCCAGTGGTTCAGCGTGCAGTTGCCCGGCAAGGCCGACCCGGACCTGAGCGGTGCGGAAAACGACACCCTCAAGATCCTGAAAACCACCCGCCACAAGCGCAAGTTGCAACGTGGTGCGCATTCGGCCAACGGCTTTACCTTGCGCCTGACTCAACTGGCCGGCGACATCGCCGCCATCGACGCGCGTTTGCAGTTGATTGCCCGGCATGGCATTCCCAATTATTTCGGCGCCCAGCGCTTTGGCCACAACGGTGGCAACGTGGTGGATGCCCGTGAATGGGCTGCTCGCAAGGCCCTGCCGGAGCAACGCAACGTGCGTTCGCGGTTGCTGTCCACCGCTCGTAGCTACTTGTTCAACAAAGTGCTGGCAGCGCGTGTCGCCGACGGTTCCTGGCAGCGCGCCCAGGTGGGTGACCTGCTGGCCTTTACCGACAGTCGCAGCTTTTTCCCTGCCGGGGAGGCTGAATGCAGCGACCCGCGCCTGGCGATCCTGGACTTGCACCCGACTGGCCCACAATGGGGCGAAGGCGACTCGCCGGCGAAAGGTCTTACGCATGATCTGGAACAATCTGTCGCTGCCAGCGAATCCGACCTACGTGATTGGCTGGTGAATGCAGGAATGAGCCAGGAACGTCGCATTCTGCGACTGCCCATTGGCGGGTTGACGTGGCATTATCCCGGGCCTGACATTCTGCAATTGGAATTCGTCCTGCCGGCCGGATGCTTCGCCACTGTCTTGGTGCGCGAGCTTGTTGATCTGGTGCCGGTGGGGCAGACGGACAGCCCATGCGTATTCTGATATCAAACGATGACGGTGCCACCGCACCCGGTCTTGCCGCGCTCTATGCTGCGCTGCAGGATTACGCCGAGTGCGTGGTGGTTGCCCCCGACCAGGACAAGAGCGGCGCCAGCAGTTCGCTGACGCTCGACCGTCCGCTGCACCCGCAGGTTCTGGCCAATGGCTTTATCAGCGTAAACGGCACCCCCACCGACTGCGTGCACCTGGCAATCAACAGTTTGCTGGAGCATGAGCCGGACCTGGTGGTGTCGGGAATCAACCTGGGCGCCAACCTGGGTGATGACGTGCTGTATTCCGGCACCGTGGCGGCGGCCCTTGAAGGGCGCTTCCTGGGGCGCACCGCGTTCGCCTTTTCCTTTGCTTCGCGGCAACTGGATAACCTGGCGACCGCGGCGTATTTCGCGCGCAAGCTGGTGCAGGCCCATGAGTCTCTGGACCTGCCGCCGCGTACGGTACTCAACGTGAATATTCCCAATCTGCCCCTCGACCGTATCCGCGGTATCCAGCTGACGCGCCTGGGCCATCGCGCGCGCGCGGCGGCGCCCCTGAAGGTGGTCGACCCGCGTGGCAAGGAAGGCTATTGGATCGCCGCGGCCGGTGATGCCGAGGATGGCGGGGAAGGCACGGATTTTCATGCGGTGATGCAAGGCTATGTGTCAATTACCCCGTTGCAATTGGATCGCACCTTCAGTGATGCCTTCAGTGGCCTCGATGGCTGGCTGGAGGGACTGCGTTGATGGCTCGTGAACAAGACGACTTGTTGCGCCGTGGCATCGGGATGACTTCCCAGCGCACCCGGGAGCGGTTGATCCAGCGTCTGTACGAAGAAGGCTTGTCCAACGCCCAGGTGCTGGAAGTGATTCGGCGTACGCCGCGGCACCTGTTTGTCGATGAGGCCCTGGCGCACCGCGCCTATGAAGACACGGCGTTGCCTATCGGCCACAACCAGACCATCTCCCAGCCCTACATGGTTGCGCGCATGAGCGAGCTGTTGCTGGCGGCCGGGCCCCTGGACAAGGTGCTGGAGATCGGCACCGGCTCCGGTTACCAGACAGCTGTGCTGTCACAGTTGGTAGAGCGAGTGTTTTCGGTAGAGCGCATCAAGGTGCTGCAGGACCGTGCCAAGGAGCGCCTGGTAGAACTGAACCTGCGCAACGTGGTGTTTCGCTGGGGCGATGGCTGGGAAGGCTGGCCGGCGCTGGCGCCGTACAACGGCATTATTGTCACCGCCGTGGCCACCGATGTGCCTCAAGCTCTGTTGGATCAGTTGGCGCCGGGCGGGCGGCTGGTCATCCCGGTGGGCTCCGGCGAAGTGCAACAGTTGATGCTTATTATCCGCGAGGAAGAAGGTTTTTCCCGGCACGTGCTGGGCGCGGTGCGCTTCGTGCCGCTGTTGAATGGCCCCTTGGCCTGAGCATTTATTCCCTGGCAGTGAATTCTGCTGGCGAGGATGTGTCTTACGCCGGGGTCTATTGAATCAACAGGCTTGGCAGCCGCAATTGAACAAGATGAATTTTTCGTTTCAGTCGGGTGCCAGTAAAAAGCCAATGCCCAGTTATACTTGCGTCATATTTCAAGCCTGATCCAGGCGTTAACGTTCAGCCACCACAAAGGGAGCGGCGGGTGAGTCTCACAGGTCCTGCGCAGCGAATGAGTAAAACAAGCTTTCAGCGACTGGTGCTTGGCCTTGTCTTGAGTTCCTTATTGGCCGCCTGCTCGAGCACGCCATCGGGCGGTGCGCGTGTCGTTGACCGCACCAACGCAGCACCGCAGCGGCCCACGGTGACCACGGGCCAGTATGTGGTGCGCAAAGGCGACACACTGTTCTCCATTGCCTTCCGTTATGGCTGGGACTACAAGGCGCTGGCCGCTCGTAACAACATTCCCGTGCCCTACACCATTCATCCAGGGCAGACCATTCGTTTCGATGGCCGCACAGGTTCGGCTGCTACGGCAGTTGTGACAAAGTCGGGATCTTCGCCATCGTCTTCGAGCAAAACCACCGTCATCACCCGGCCTGCAGGCAGTGCTTCGCCTAGCGTTGCAAGCAAGCCCGCACCCGCGCCGTTGCCACCTGCAGGGCCGGCGCCGACCGGCTGGGGATGGCCTTCAAATGGCGTACTGATTGGAAAATTCTCTTCAAACGGTAGTTTGAATAAAGGCATTGATATCGCCGGGGATTTGGGACAGCCTGTTTTAGCTGCGTCTGATGGGACAGTGGTGTACGCCGGGAGTGGTCTACGGGGCTACGGCGAGCTGGTCATCATCAAACACAGCGATACCTACGTCAGTGCCTACGGTCATAACCGCAGGCTGTTGGTTCGGGAGGGGCAGCAGGTCAAAGTCGGACAGACAATTGCCGAAATGGGTTCAACGGGCACAGACCGGGTGAAACTGCACTTTGAGATTCGCCGCCAAGGGAAGCCTGTAGATCCGCTGCAATTCCTGCCCCGTCGTTGATGTGTTGCACAGCCTGTTCCCTCACGTAGAAGGAACAGGCTCCAGCGTTGCCAAGGATAAAGGCGTCGCTTGAGCTTGAGGTCGAACTCACCAAAGGACTATAACAATGGCTCTCAGTAAAGAAGCGCCGGAGTTTGACATCGACGATGAGGTTCTCCTTATGGAGGCCGGCATCGATACGGATCCGATGTCAGATAATGAAGGAGCGGCACCACCTTCAGTTCGTACCAAATCCAGGAACGCCTCCGCGTTAAAGCAACACAAGTACATTGACTACACTCGGGCGCTCGATGCGACTCAGTTGTACCTCAATGAAATCGGCTTTTCCCCTCTGCTCACTCCCGAAGAAGAAGTCCATTTTGCGCGCTTGTCGCAGAAGGGCGATCCGGCTGGGCGCAAACGCATGATTGAAAGCAACCTGCGCCTGGTGGTGAAAATCGCCCGACGCTACGTCAATCGTGGGCTGTCGCTGCTGGACTTGATCGAAGAGGGCAACCTGGGCTTGATTCGGGCGGTGGAGAAGTTCGACCCCGAGCGGGGCTTCCGCTTCTCGACGTATGCCACCTGGTGGATTCGCCAGACCATCGAACGGGCGATCATGAATCAGACCCGCACGATCCGGCTGCCGATCCATGTGGTCAAGGAGCTCAACGTCTACCTGCGGGCGGCGCGTGAGCTGACGCAAAAACTCGATCATGAACCTTCGCCTGAAGAGATCGCCAACCTGCTGGAAAAACCGGTAGGGGAGGTCAAGCGCATGCTGGGCCTTAACGAGCGTGTATCGTCGGTCGATGTCTCGCTGGGGCCGGATTCGGATAAAACCCTGCTGGACACCCTGACGGATGATCGCCCGACCGATCCCTGCGAGCTGTTGCAGGACGATGATCTTTCCCAAAGTATTGACCAGTGGCTGTCAGAGCTTACGGACAAGCAGCGTGAGGTGGTGATTCGCCGCTTCGGCCTGCGTGGTCACGAGAGCAGCACCCTGGAAGATGTAGGCCTGGAGATTGGCCTGACCCGTGAGCGGGTGCGGCAGATCCAGGTGGAGGGCCTCAAGCGCTTGCGTGAGATCCTTGAGAAGAATGGCTTGTCGAGTGAGTCGTTGTTCCAGTAAGCGACGCCGCTTGAAAGCTTGGATGTGGGAGGGGGTACGCCCCCTCCCACATTTTTTATGCCCGGCTTTTGTTCAGGCCTCTCTCAAAATCCAGGCATAAAAAAACCCCGCTTTTAAGGGCGGGGTTTTTCGACTGAGTCAGTACAAGTTAGATAACTTGAACTTCTTCAGCTTGCATGCCTTTCTGACCGCGGGTAGCGATGAAAGAAACCTGTTGGCCTTCTTTCAGGCTTTTGAAGCCGTCGGATTGGATAGCTTTGAAGTGAACGAACAGGTCGTCACCGGATTGTGGAGTGATGAAGCCGAAGCCTTTTTCATCGTTGAACCACTTAACGGTACCAGTTTGGCGATTAGACATGGTGTAACTCCTTGGACAAAGTTAACTGCGACTCAGGAAAAGCCCTGGCCGAGACTGAGTGCAAAGAGCAGGAAAAATTCTTGGAGATGGTTGGATCGAAATTCAACATATCGTGTAGAGATTCTCAGTGACACAAGCAGCACAGTGGCGCCACCTTAACCCTTTTTCCGGAACGTGCCAATGGTATTTCCGAAGGTTTCTCTATTTTCGTGACTGGCGGTGGTATTTACAGCCATCCCTGACGGCAATCCCGGCCCCGGCCGCGTTGGCTGAGGCTTATAGCGGGCAGGGCTTTGATCAAGAAAACCCTTGCGGCCTTTGAACCCCAAGGCTGGCCCCGGTAAGATGGCCCACAGATTTTTCCACCTCGCTATTCAGGACACCGCCATGAGCATCAAATCGGACAAGTGGATTCGCCGCATGGCGCAGGAACACGGCATGATCGAGCCGTTCGTCGAGCGCCAGATTCGTGGCGAAGGTGATGAGCGGGTGATTTCGTACGGGGTCTCCAGCTATGGCTATGACGTGCGTTGCGCCGATGAATTCAAGGTGTTCACCAACATCAATTCGGCGATTGTCGATCCGAAGAACTTCGATGAAAAAAGCTTCGTCGACGTCAAGAGCGACGTGTGCATCATCCCGCCCAACTCCTTCGCCCTGGCGCGTACCGTGGAATTCTTCCGCATTCCCCGCGACGTATTGACCATCTGCCTGGGTAAAAGCACTTACGCTCGTTGCGGCATTATCGTCAACGTCACCCCGCTTGAGCCGGAGTGGGAAGGTCATGTGACCCTGGAGTTCTCCAACACCACCACCTTGCCGGCAAAGATCTATGCCAATGAGGGCGTGGCACAGATGCTGTTCCTGCAGTCCGACGAGGCTTGTGAAGTGTCCTACAAAGACCGCGCCGGCAAGTACCAGGGCCAACGTGGCGTCACTCTCCCACGCGCTTGATCGAAAGCTCCTACGGTTAAAGGGAATTAGTCTGCACAAAGTGACTCTATTCAGGTGTACTGCCTCGGCGCGTGCAAAACGCGTCGGGCCACGCTTGAGGAGTACCTTATGAAGATCGACCCGCGAATCAGCGCAGAACTCGCCCGGCTTGAACCCAACCAGATTGGTGTTCTGGCCTGGTCCCTGATGGCTAACCCTGCCCATGCGGGCGGCATTCCAGGCCAGCCCGAGCCCGATTACCCCCAGCCTACCGAGCCCGGTGAGCCGACCCTGCCAGACGAGCCACCACCCGCGCCTGTCGCCTGATACCTGGACGGCCAATCAGTCACTTACTGATGGGCCAAATCTTGTGTTCGCCGATGACAAAGATTCGGTGCTCATCACCCTGCTGCACGGCATAGCCCCCGGTAAAGGCGCCAAACGCCGGCAGCAGGCTGACCCGTTCGCCGATCTGGAAGCACGGCAAGCGCAAGCGCTCGCGGCCCTTGCCGCGCAAGTGGTACACCGGATGCACATGCCCCGCCAATACGTGGTGGCTGGCATGGGCGTCAGGCTCATGTTGCAGGGCGAAAGGGCCCATCAGCAGTGGCTCTGGCACCACCTCGATCCTCAGGTCAGCAGGCGGGTCGCCTGCCCGTTTATCGTGATTGCCGCGAATCAGGGTTATCGCTAGGGCACCGTTACGTTCACGCCAGGCCCGGATCGCGCCGAGGGTGCCGCTGGCGTGAGAGCCTGGGCCATGGAGGAAGTCACCGAGAAAGATGACCTGCGTGCAAGGCACGGCCGAGAGCAACTTGTCCAGGCGATCCAGGTTGGCCGATGTGGTGCCCTGCGGCACCGGTTGCCCGAGGCTGCGATAGGCTGACGCCTTGCCGAAATGCGCATCGGCAATAAGCAGGCACTGACGAGCGGGCCAGTACACGGCCTTGTCCGCCAATAACCACAGTTCTTCGCCTGCAAGCGTCAGTGCACAATGCATCAAGCTTTTCCTTTGTCGGCGACTTTTTCCAGGTCCTTGACCATCCGGGCGATGCGCTCCGACAACTTCTCCGAACTCATGCTTTCGCGCATTCGTTCCACCAACAGCGGGAAGGCCAGGGGCGTGGGCCGCTGAATCGTATGCACGTCCAGTTTCAGTGCCGATAGATGACTTAATGTCTCTTCCAGCCGACGAATATCCAACTCATCGCGCAAGACTTCTTCCCCTGCCTGGGCCAGCAGCAGGTTCTGCGGGTCATATTGCTTGAACACTTCAAAGAATAATCCGCTGGAAGCCTGCACCTGCCGCGTGCTTTTCGGCGCACCGGGATACCCGGCGAACACCAGCCCGGCGATCCGCGCGATTTCGCGAAAGCGGCGCAGGGCCAGTTCTCCTGCGTTAAGGCTGGCGGCCACATCCTCCAGCAAGCGCTGTGGGCTCAGCAACGCCGTATTCAACAACAACGACCAGTTCACTGGCGTGGCGCTCAACAGTTCCAGGCCATAATCATTCACGGCTATGGAGAAGGTCACCGGCTGCTGCTGACTGACCCGCCACGCCAATAAGCTCGCCAAGCCCAGGTGTACCTGACGGCCGGCGAAGGGGTACAGAAACAGGTGCCAGCCTTCTCGTGATTGCAGGGTTTCGGCGAGCAGGTTGTCGCGCGTCGGCAGGCCAGACCAGCGCAGTTGGGTGTGCAACAACGGTTGTACCGCCTGCATCTCCGGGCCGTCGAAGTGCCCATGCGCCGCCGCATCAAAACGTTCGACCACCGCCTGGGCCAGTTCATTGGAAAGCGGCATACGCCCGCCATTCCAGCGTGGCACCGCGGCTTTTTTCGCGCTGCTGCGGCGCACGTAGGCGGTCATGTTTTCCACGCGCACCAATTCCAGCAAACGCCCGGCGAACAGAAACCCATCCCCCGGCTTGAGCCGCGCAATAAAGCCCTCTTCGACACTGCCCAGGTTCTTGCCGCCGCCACCCTTGCTCCAGAATTTCAACTGGATACTGGCATCACTGACGATGGTACCGACGCTCATGCGGTGACGGCGTGCCAGGCGGGCATCCGGGACACGCCAGATGCCATGCTCATCGGGCTCCACACGGCGGTAATCCGGATAGGCGGTAAGTGACAGGCCACCATGGCGTACAAACCCCAGGGCCCAGGCCCAATCCGCTTCGGTGAGATCGCGATAGGCCCAGGCGCCGCGCACTTCCGCCAGCAGCGCATCCGGGGTAAACCCACCCCCCAGGGCCATGCTGACCAAGTGTTGCACGAGCACATCCAGCGGCTTGTGTGGCGATTCCCGCGCTTCGATGCGCCGCTGCGCAATTGCATCCTGGGCGGCAGCCGCCTCCACCAGCTCCAGGCTATGGGTCGGCACCAGCGTCACCCGTGACGGCCGACCCGGTGCATGGCCGGAGCGCCCGGCGCGTTGCATCAGCCGCGCCACACCTTTCGCGGAGCCGATCTGCAACACTCGCTCCACCGGCAGGAAGTCCACACCCAAGTCGAGGCTGGAGGTGCACACCACCGCCTTGAGCTGCCCATCTTTCAATGCTCGCTCCACCCAATCCCGGGTCTCCCGCGATAACGAGCCGTGGTGCAGGGCAATCAATCCGGCCCAGTCCGGGCGGGCATCGAGAATCGCCTGATACCAGATCTCCGATTGCGCCCGGGTGTTGGTAAAGACCAGGCAACTGCTGCTGGCCTCTACCTCTGCGACCACTTGCGGCAACATCTTCAAGCCGATATGCCCGGCCCAGGGAAAGCGCTCGGTGACGGGCGGCAGCAAGGTGTCGACCTGCAGTGCCTTGGCCGTCTGCCCCTGTACATTGATCCCACCGCCCTGTGGGACCAGAACCTCCAAAGCGTGGGCCTGATTACCCAGCGTCGCGGAAATGCCCCACACCATCAACTCAGGATGCCAGCGCCGCAAGCGCGCCAGCGCCAGTTGCAACTGCACGCCACGCTTATTGCCGATCAACTCGTGCCATTCATCCACGATCACCATGCGCAGGTGCGCCAGGCTCGTCTCACTGTCGGCCCGTGCGAGCATCAGCGTCAGGCTTTCCGGGGTGGTGACCAGAGCGGTGGGTTGGCGGCGGGTCTGGCGTGCGCGCTCGCTGCTGCTGGTGTCGCCGGTACGCAGGCCCACGCTCCAGGGAATTTGCAGGGCGTCCAAGGGTGCCTGCAGGGCACGTGCGGAATCGGCAGCCAAGGCACGCATCGGCGTGATCCACAGCACCGTCAATGGTTCAGCGGGTGGCTTGCGCTTGCCGGTAGCGGGCGGGCGGGTGATGGCGAAACGGTTGAGGGCGGCGAACCACAAGGCATAGGTTTTACCTGCACCGGTACTGGCATGCAGCAGCCCTGACTGGCCAGCCTTGACCGCTGCCCATACATGTTTCTGAAAGGCGAACGGTTTCCAACCTTTGGCGGCAAACCATTGTTTGGCGAAATCGGGGTTTTTTGCCATGCGGCAGCGGACGCTCTGGAGGCTCTATTGCAGAGACCCTCCAGGCGTCACAAAGGTTTACTTCAAATTGCCACTTAGAAACTGCTGCAGGCGCTCGCTTTTCGGATTGCCCAGCACATCCTCGGGGGTGCCTTGCTCTTCCACCAGGCCCTTGTGCAGGAACAGCACCTGGCTTGAGACCTTGCGCGCAAAGCTCATCTCGTGAGTCACCATGATCATGGTGCGGCCTTCCTCGGCCAGGCCCTGGATCACCTTCAACACTTCACCCACCAGTTCCGGGTCGAGGGCCGAGGTGGGTTCATCGAACAGCATCACCTCAGGCTCCATCGCCAGGGCGCGGGCGATGGCTACCCGCTGTTGCTGGCCGCCAGACAGGAACGCCGGGTACTGATCGGCTACACGTGCCGGCAGCCCGACCTTGTCCAGATAGCGGCGGGCGCGGTCTTCGGCGTCTTTCTTGCTGCACCCCAGCACGCGGCGCGGGGCCATGGTGATGTTTTCCAGCACGCTCATATGGCTCCACAGGTTGAAGTGCTGGAACACCATCGCCAGCCGTGTGCGCAAGCGTTGCAGCTCGGCGTCGTCGGCCACGCGCATACCGTGGCGGTCGCTGACCATGCGGATCGCCTGGCCGTCCAGGGTCATGGCGCCATCGTTGGGGGTTTCCAGGAAGTTGATACAGCGCAGGAACGTGCTCTTGCCGGAGCCGCTGGCGCCGATCAGGCTGATCACGTCACCGGTCCTGGCCTTGAGCGAAACACCTTTGAGCACTTCATTGTCGCCATAGCTTTTATGCAGGCCTTCAACGGTCAGTTTGTACATGGGGCGTGCATCCTCAAGGCGAAAGTAGATAGCCGCTGCGGTAGGCCTGCGTGCCGGCGATATGGCCGATGACCATCCCGGCAGTGGCCATGCGTCGCAGCGAACGGGCGTACAGCAGGCCGGCGTGCTCGCAGCGCACCGGCGTTACGCGGTCGGTAATGGGATCGATGATTTCGGCGAGCAGTTGCCCGGCCTCCAGGTATTGACCCGGCAAGGCACTGAACACCAGCAAGCCGCCGACCGGGCTGGTGACGGGCTCCACACCCGCCAATGGCGTGGCCGGGTAAGCCAAGGCGGGCAGGGGCGTCACATCGCCGGTAATGGCGCCGAAGTGGATCAGGTAATCGATGATGGCCTGGCAGTCCAGCGCGGCAAGGCCATGGTTTACATCGCCCTGGCCGCGCAGTTCGACGGTCACCGAAAAACTGCCCATGGGAATCGGGAAGCGCTCGCCGAAACGTTGCTGCAACTGCCACCACACCAGGGTGAAACACTCATCAAAGGACTGCCCGCCGGAGTCGGTGGCCAGCAGGTTGGCCTCGGAGCCGAGGTACCGCGCCAATGGCTCTACCTGTGGCCAGGCTTCAGGTGTGGTGTACAGGTGCGCCACGGCTTCGAAGTCGCAATGCAGGTCGAGCACCATGTCGGCATCACAGGCCAGGCGTTGCAGTACCAGGCGTTGGGATTGCAGTTGGGTCTGGGCGGTGTGCGCGGCCAGGGCGCTGGACAATGCGCTGCGGATCAAGCGGGCATTGTGCTGGGGATCATCGCCTAGCAGCTCTTCGACCTGGTTGCCGACCTCTTCGCCAAGGTCGACGAACAGGCGATTGAAGTTCTGCCCGCTTTCCAGTTCATAGCGGCCCAAGGGGATGTCCATCAACACTTGTTCGAGGCCCACCGGGTTGGCGACCGGCACCAGCACGATTTCGCTACGCAAGCGCCCGGCCGCGGCCAACTCGGCCAGGCGTACTTTCAAATGCCAGGCCACCAACATGCCCGGCAATTCATCGGCGTGCAGCGACGACTGGATGTAGACCTTGCCTGCGGCCTGCTGCGGGCCGAAGTGAAAACTGTGGATCTGCCGCGCCGTGCCGGGCACCGGCGCGATCAGGTCATGTCGCTGATGGCGCATGAAGGCTCCTTAGTGGCTCGGCCCGAGAAAGGCCAGCCAGCGGCGCTCCGCCAGGCGGAACAGGCCGACCAGGGCAAAGGTCACCGCCAGGTAGATCAACGCGGCGATGCCAAATGATTGAAAGGTCATGAAGGTGGCGGAGTTGGCGTCCCGTGCCACTTTGAGGATGTCCGGGATCGTTGCGGTAAACGCCACCGTGGTCGAGTGCAGCATCAGGATCACTTCGTTGCTGTAGTAGGGCAACGCACGGCGCAGCGCTGACGGCATGATCACGTAGGCGTACAACTTCCAGCCGCTGAGGCCGTAAGCCTTGGCCGCCTCGACTTCGCCATGCGCCATGCTGCGGATCGCCCCGGCGAAAATCTCCGTGGTGTAGGCGCAAGTGTTGAGCGCGAAGGCCAGGATGGTGCAGTTCATCGCGTCGCGAAAAAACGCATCCAGCAGCGGTTGTTCGCGTACGGCGGCAATGCTGTAGATACCGGTGTAGCAGATCAGCAACTGGATATAGAGCGGCGTACCGCGAAACAGGTAGGTGTAGAACTGCACCGGCCAACGTACCAGGCGCTTGCGCGAGACGCGGGCGATGGACAGCGGGATCGACACCAGAAAGCCGATGACCAGTGCAGCCGTCAGCAACCACATCGTCATGGCAAGGCCGGTGACGTGCTGGCCGTCGCTATAAAGGAAGGGGCGCCAGTATTCCTGCAATAGCTCGATCATCGCACTGCCTCCCGGGCGCCGGCGGAGTAGCGACGTTCCAGACGGCGCAAGACAAAGTTGGAGGCGCTGGTGATCAACAGGTAGATCAGCGCGGCGAGTACCAGGAAGTAGAACAGTTGATAGGTACTTTTGCCCGCATCCTGGGCGGCTTTCACCAGGTCTGCCAGGCCGATGATGGATACCAGCGCGGTGGCCTTGAGCATCACCATCCAGTTATTGCCTATGCCCGGCAGGGCGAAGCGCATCATCTGCGGGAAGGTCACGTAGCGAAACCGCTGCCCGCGCTTGAGCCCGTAAGCAGTGGCGGCTTCCAGTTGGCCGCGGGGCACGGCGAGGATAGCGCCGCGAAACGTTTCGGTGAAATAGGCGCCGTAGATAAAGCCCAGGGTGATCACCCCGGCGCTGAACGGGTCGATCTCGATGTATTCCCATTCCATGAAGTCGGTAAAGCTGCTGAGCCAGGTTTGCAGGCTGTAGAAAATCAGCAGCATCAGCACCAGGTCGGGCACCCCGCGAATCAGCGTGGTGTAGAGCTGGGCGGGGATACGCAGGAACGGCAGGCTGGACAGTTTGGCGCTGGCGCCGAGCAGGCCCAGCAGTACGCTGACGGCCAGGGACAGCACCGACAACTTGATGGTCATCCAGGTGCCTTGCAGCAACAGCGGGCCGAAACCCTTCAAGCTGAGCGCGCTCAACCCGAGGGTTTGCAACAGTTCTTCGAACATAAATCAGGACCTATGGCGATAGAAAAGCGCCCCTGCAGGGAGGGGCGCTCCAGGCATTATTTGCCGCTGTACAGGTTCAAATCGCCAAAGTGTTTCTTCTGGATGGTGGCGTAGGTGCCATCATCGTGTAACGCTTTGATACCTTTATCCAAAAGCGCCTTCAGTTCAGTGTTACCTTTTTTGATACCGACAGCGGTTTTCGACGGCAGCAACGGGTCGTCGATGGCGGCGCTGACTTCATAACCGGCGCCAGCCGGCGACTTGAGAAAGCCCAGTTCGGCTTGCAGCATGTCCTGCACCGACGCGTCGAGGCGGCCGGAGGTCAGGTCGGCATACACCTGATCCTGGTTGGCGTAGGCCTTGGTGGTTACCCCGGCTTTGTCCAGCACGGCCTTGGCGTAGGCTTCCTGGATGGTGCCTTGCTCGTAGCCCACAGACTTGCCCTTGAGGGACTCAGGTGTCGAGTAGCCAGCCCCTTTCTTGAACACCAGCGACGTGGGGCCGGAGAACAGCTCGGTGGAGAAGTCGATTGCCTTTTCGCGCACCGGCGTTACGGTCATGGACGAAATCACGCCATCGAACTTGTTGGCCTTGAGGCCTGGGATCATGCCGTCGAAGTCACTTTCAACCCACTTGCACTTGACCTTCAGCTCCGCGCAGATCGCATTGCCCAGGTCGATATCGAAGCCCACCAGGCTGCCGTCGGCGGCTTTGGATTCGAACGGTGCGTAGGACGGGTCGACACCAAAACGCAATTCCTTGTATTCCTTGGCGGTAGCGACACCAGCGGCCATGCACAGAGCCAGTGCAGAAAGGGTCAGCAATGCTTTTTTCATTATGTATTCCCTGGAAACCAAGATAAGCGCTTGTGGCGCGTTTAGGACTGTTACTGAACGGTGTCAGACGCAGCACAAGTAGCAATTTCTGCACCATAGTTCCGGACGGGCTTTTTAAAAGGTGGGATAAGGCAAGGCTGAGTGTAGGAGATGCCCGAAAATGGGCATCTGAAAGTGAGTGCACCATTGCAGGTCTGTGGGGATCCCAATGTGGGAGGGAGCAAGCCCCTCCCACAGGGATTTATGTCAAGTCAGTAGGTCTTGCAGTGTGGCGAGGTTGTCAGCCTCTTCCACCGTCTTGTCCTGACGCCAGCGCAACATGCGCGGAAACCGCACCGCAATCCCGCTCTTATGCCGCTTGGACAGGGCGATACCCTCAAACCCCAATTCAAACACCATGCTTGGCGTCACGCTGCTGACCGGGCCGAACTTCTCCACGGTGGTTTTGCGCACAATCGCATCGACCTTGCGCATTTCCTCGTCGGTCAGCCCGGAATAGGCCTTGGCGAACGGCACCAACGTGCGCTCGCTGCCCGGCGGGCCGTCCCATACCGCGAAGGTGTAGTCGCTGTACAGGCTGGCGCGCCGGCCATGGCCGCGCTGGGCGTAGATCAACACGGCGTCGACGCTGAAGGGGTCGACCTTCCATTTGAACCACAGGCCCATGTCCTTGGTGCGGCCCACACCGTAAAGGCCCTTGCGATCCTTGAGCATCATGCCTTCAACACCAAGGCTGCGAGAGGCTTCGCGTTGGGTCGCCAGCGCTGCCCAGGTTGGCCCCTCGATCAGCGGCGAAGGCAACAGCACCGGTTGGTTGCACACAGCGATCACCTGTTCCAATTGCGTGCGGCGCTCGGCCTGGATGTGGTTGCGCCAGTCGTCGCCCTGATACTCCAGCAGGTCGTAAGCGAGCACGGCGACGGGCGCATCCTCAAGCACCTTTTTACTCAGGGTTTTGCGACCGATCCGCTGTTGCAGCAGCGCAAAGGGTTGCACCGCGTCTTTCCACACCACGATTTCGCCATCGATCACCGTGCCGTCGGGCAGGCCACTGACCAGGCTGTGAAGCTCGGGGAAACGCTCGGTCACCAACTCTTCGCCTCGTGACCAGATCCACAGGCGCCCCTCGCGCTTGACCAACTGCGCACGGATGCCATCGAACTTCCATTCCACCTGCCAGTCGGCGAGGGGGCCGAGCAGGCTGTCGAATTGCTCGACGGGTTGCGCCAGCCCGTGGGCGAGAAAAAACGGATACGGCTGCCCGCCACGTTGTGCATGTTCATCGGATGATTCGGCAGCGATCAGCTTGAGATAACCCTCGGCTGTAGGACGGTTGGACAGGTCGGTATAGCCCACCAACCGCTGCGCCACGCGCTTGCTATCCAGATTGGCCATGGCGGCAAGGGCGCGGGTAACCAGCAGTTTGGAGACGCCGACGCGAAAGCTGCCGGTGATCAACTTGATGCACACCATCAGGCTCGGTTGATCCAGTTGCGCCCATAGCGCCGGCAGGCGCGCGGCAAGGTCCATGGGCGATAGACCGCGCAGCGGCAGCAGTTTTTCTTCCAGCCACACGGCAAGCCCGTCTTCAGAGCTGTAGGTCGATTCGGGGAGCAGCAGGGAGATGGTTTCGGCCAGGTCGCCTACGGACTGGTAGCTTTCTTCGAACAACCACGGCTCGATGCTCGCCGCCTCAGTCGCCATATCCCTGAGCAAGCGTGTGGGCACCAGTTGCCGTGGTCGCCCTCCGGAGAGGAAGTACACCGCCCATGCCGCATCTTCCGGCGGCGCTTGCAGAAAGTAGGCTTGCAGGGCTGCGAGCTTGGCATTGCTGGAGGTGGTGGCGTCAAGGTTGGCGTACAGCTCGGCGAAGGCTTTCATGCCGTGGCCTCTTCTTCGTCATCACCGTATTCGGTGCTGAAGCCCTGGGCGTCCAGGCCCTTTTCTCGCAGGTGGCGTACCAGCACGCCGACCGAACCGTGGGTAACCATCACCCGTTCGGCGCCGGTTTGTTCGATGGCCCACAACAGCCCGGGCCAATCGGCATGGTCTGACAGTACAAAGCCGCGATCCACCCCACGCCGGCGCCGTGTACCGCGCAGGCGCATCCAGCCGCTGGCGAAGGCGTCGCTGTAGTCGCCAAAACGGCGCATCCAGGTGCTGCCGCCGGCGGAGGGCGGGGCGATGATCAAGGCTTGGCGCAGCAACGGGTCGGTCTTCTTGAAATCCCCGGCATACAGGGTTTCGGGAATGTAGATGCCGGCCTCGCGGTAGACCCGGTTCAACGGCTCGACGGCGCCATGGCTGAGGATCGGACCGATGCTGGCGTCGAGGCCATGCAGAATGCGCTGGGCCTTGCCGAAGGAATAGCAGAACAGCACGCTGGCCTTGCCCGTGGCGATATTGGCCTGCCACCAGTCATTGATCCCGGCAAAGATCTGCGCTTGGGGCTGCCATCGGTAGATCGGCAGGCCAAAAGTGGATTCGGTGATAAAGGTGTGGCAACGCACCGGCTCGAAAGGCGCGCAGGTGCCATCGGGTTCGACCTTATAGTCGCCGGACGCGACCCAGACTTCACCCTGATATTCCAGGCGCACTTGAGCCGAACCGAGCACGTGACCGGCTGGATGGAAACTCAAGGTAACACCGTGATGCACCAACTGCTCGCCATAGGCCAGGGTTTGCAGGTTGATGTCCTGGCCCAGGCGCCAGCGCAGGATACCTTCGCCGGGGGCGGCGGCCAGGTAGTGTTGGTTGCCGGTGCGGGCGTGGTCGCCGTGGGCGTGGGTGATGACCGCACGTTCCACTGGGCGCCAGGGGTCGATATAGAAATCACCCGCAGGGCAATAGAGGCCTTCGGGGCGGGCGATGACGAGGTCCATGGGGTGACCGGGGAGATGGGCTTGTTAGTTATGAGGCGGGGCTGGGTGTAGAAGTTCTATCTGAATGCATGGGATCCAAATGTGGGAGGGGGCTTGCTCCCGATAGCAGAGTTCAGTCAACGAATGTGTTGACTGTCACACCGCTATCGGGAGCAAGCCCCCTCCCACATTTGGATTCGGTTTCTGCTGGGAAACCGGGTTACTTGCCGGGCGTCAGGGTCAACCTGATCTTGCCATACACCTTTTCAAAGTTCTGCGGCTGCATCGGGAAGCTCAGGTATTGCGCCTTGAGCGCCGGGTCGATGCCGTTGGCATAGTTCGGACTGGCCGGGTTGCCGGACTGGCCGATACCGCCCTGGCCCAGCATGGGTTCGGCCAGGCCGAAGTCGATGATCATGCGCAGCGCCGATACCTGGGTGGTGTTGAAATCCTCACCCCAGTTATACGGCGCCGGGTTCAAGGTGTTGTGGTCGCCACCACTGGCGAAGGGACCGCGAATCACCTGGCCACTGGTGTTTTTCCAGGTGGTGCTGTGCAGCTTGCCCCACTGCCAGGCTTTGTGATCGGCACCCAGTTGGCTGTCACCGGCAGAGATAGCGGCGGCAAGCGTGCGGGCCAGGATTGCGGGTTTGTCTTCTTTTTGCGGTGTACGCGTGTCATCCCAGAATGGGCTGTCTTCACGGCCCAGCAGGTGGTCGGCGATGGCCGAGTAGGACAGGCTGGCGTTGCTGACAAAGGCTTTCCAGCTGGCGCTGCCTTGCGGGCCGAGTTTGTCGAGGAAAATCTGCCTGGCGCTTTCCTGCAGGAACAGCTCGTAGATCGCCGCGTCAGCTGAGGTTGGCGCAAGGCGACCATCGAAGGCCATCAGGCGCTCCAGTGCTTCGTGGGCCTGGGCACGCTCCGCTGCCGGTAGGGCGTCGATTGCCTGCTTGAGCGGCTGGGCCATGCCCGGGGCCTGGAACATGCTCTTGAGCTTGGCGGCGAAGGTCGTGGTCTGGTCGTATTGCATGGCAATCAGGCTGCGGCTGTCATGCTTGCCGGCACCGGCCAATTGCGCCAGACGTTCGCTGCGCTCCGGTGCGCCCCAGGAGTTGGACAACTGCATCCCGTAGCCACGCGGTGCGGTGCGCTGGTTGGCCGTGCCGATCCAGCCCTGGGCCGGGTCCTGGTCGTAGGGGTGCAGCATCGCATCGGCATAACCGTCCCAGTCAAAGCGCGTGTCCCAACCCGGCGATGGCAACAGGCCCTCGCCCTCGCGGCGGTTGGGGAAGCGACCGGTGACTTGCCAGCCGATATTGCTGGCGTCGGCAAAGATCATGTTCAACGCGATGGCGCGAATCTCGCGAGTGGCGTCCGAGGCCTTGCCGGCGTTTTGCGCACGGGACAGGTCGAAGAACGCGTCCAGGCTCTTGTCTTCCTTGAAGTCGGCAGTCTGCAGGGCCAGGCCAAGACCGCTGGTGAGGGCCTGGCTACTATTGAGCAGCGCGCCGTGACGGGTTTCGTACACCGTTTCGCGAATCGAGCGCTGGCCCTTGATAAAGAAGGTTTCGTTGCGCACGCCAGCCGGCAGCCATTTGCCGTTGTTCTCGTAGTACAACGCGTTGCCCTGGCGCTTGACCTTCTCCAGGAACAGGTCCTGGGTGTCGCCCTTGACCGCGCTCATGCTCCACGCCACCTTGCCGTTGAAACCGGATAGCAGGGTCGGCAGGCCAGCGATCGAAGCACCCACGGCCTGATATTTAGGCGCGCGAATCTGCACGTAGCTCCATGGCGACGGGGCTTGTGGCGTGGCGGCGATATCGTTGGCCAGGAGGCTTTTGCCGCTGCGGCTGCGTTGCGGGGCGATGGCCCAGTTGCTTGAGGTGGTGACCCCGAGCGTGTTGAGGCCGCTCAACTGCTGGCTTACCGTGTCCAGGGCGGCGAGGCCGCTGATCTGCCCCAGGTTCACGCCCTTGAGCTTGTCGGCCTCGGCCAGCGGCACGGCTTCGTCCGGCGCGCTTGGGATGAGCCAGGCGAGTTTGTCGACGCCGACCTTTTGCGCCAGCACCAAGGACGAAATCTCTTCCTGCAGGTTGCTCGACTCGCTGAAATTGAGCAGGCAGAACAGCAGCGCCGAGTCTTCCGGCTTCCAGTATTCGGGTGTGTAACCGCTTTGGGCCAGGTCCGCCGGCAGCTTGTCGCGATAGCGGAACAGGTAGGCATTGACGCCCCGGGCATACACTTCAAAGAAGCGCTTGAGGCGCGGCGACGAGGCGTTGTACAGCTCGCCCGCGCTTTTCTTGAGGTTGACCGCACGCATGAAACGGTCGACATCCAGCACTTGCGGCCCGGACATTTCCGCCAGGCGGCCCTGTGCCAGCAGGCGCAAGGTGACCATCTGGGTAATGCGGTCGCTGGCGTGCACATAACCAAGGCTGAACAGCGCGTCGTGGAAGGTGTTGCTTTCGATCAGCGGCATGCCTTGGGCATTGCGGCGTATCGATACATTCTGTGCCAGGCCCTTGATTGGCTGTACGCCAGCCACGGGTGGCAGGGTGTCCTGGGTGTTCTGGAGCTGGCAACCCGCCAGGCCCAAGGCACTGGCCACTGCCGCGGCAACGCCGAACCGGGGAAGAAAGTGTAAGAGGGCTGGCGAGGCCATGGCAAAGCTCCTGCGGGGGGTAGCGTCAGTAAAGGCGCTACGTTAGTGAGCGCGGCGAAACGACGCAAGCGGGAGTTGTGTAATTGCGTGAGTGCTCAAGCTATGTGCAAATCAATGTAGGAGGGAGAAAGCCCCCTCCCACATTTTGATCATCAGTGCGGCTTATGCGCCATGGCACTTCTTGAATTTCTTCTCGCTGCCGCACGGGCAAGGATCGTTGCGGCCAACATCCTTCAAGGCGTTGCGCACCGGTTCCTGGTGAGCGTGGCCGCAGTTCGGCCCGTGGACATGGCCGTGGTCGTGATCATGGTGATCGTGATCGTGGTTGCAGTCAGGACCATGGACATGGGGTTGCTGAGTCATCGATGTTGCTCCGGAATAAAATCGCCGGGGATTATCTCGCCATTGTGAGCCACCTGCACGTCATTACCGATGAATAATCCGGTTTTCAGCTCGCCCTCCAGACGATAGGGCACGGGGCGCTCGGGATTTTTCAGCATCTGCACCACATCGCGTACGCGCGGCCAGAGGTTGGTGCGTACCGAGACCCGGAAGACTTTATGACCGCGCGGCGGCACGGTCAGCCATTCATTGGATTCGCCTTCGGTCAACACCAGATCGCCAAGGGTGACCTTGTAGATCAGGCCGCGCACGGTCAGGTCGGCATCGTCGCGGTTGTCCACGCGAAAGTAGAGTTTGAATTTCTGCTCCAGCAGCTTGGCGCGCACGACTTCGACCTTCACCAGCGATACGTGAGGCGGCGGCGAGTCATCTTCGAACCACGAGGCGCAGCCGGTCAGGCCCAGGGTTAACGCCAGCATCAAGCTATAAATCCGAAGCATGGCGTTATCCCTGTGAGTGAATTAAAGGTAGCTGGAACAGCACTTCTTGAACTTCTGCCCACTGCCGCACAGGCACGGGTCATTACGCCCGGCCTTCAGTTCCACCGTCGGGTCTATGAAGTACCAGCGCCCCTCATTCTGTACGAAAGAAGACTGCTCGCGGTGGCTATGTTCGCCGGTGCTGTCATGCCAGCGCGCAGTAAAGGTGACGAATGCGTGTTCCGGCTGGCCGCCGAAGACCTCGGAGCTTTCCACCTCAAGGCCCAGCCAGGTGCTCTGCGCACTCCAGGCGGCGATGGCGTCGCGGTCCAGACCGGCCTGTTGCGCGGGCAGGGTGGTGGCCACCAGGTAATCGACCAGGCCCATCACATAGGCGCTGTAGCGCGAGCGCATCAACGCACTGGCACAGGGCGCCGGGTGGCCGGCGTGATAATGGCCGCAGCAGGCATCCAGCAGATTGCCGCTGCCGCACGGGCAAATGGATGTACTCATCGGGTTACCACCAATACTTTCCAAAATTCTCCGGGTTGGCCCAGAAGCGTGCGTTGAGCCAGTCGGGCACTTGTTTATAGTCAAGCAGATCATAGGTAAACAGCGTCAGAACTTGCTCATCGCGCTGGAATCGCTCGCCGGCTTGCAGGGCCAGGGAAAAGAAGTCGGTGTCCTTCCATTCGCAGGCGCGCAGGTCGACCAGCACCGCGATCCGGCTGGCATTGAGGTTTCGAATGCCGCCCAGAAGCGTCAGACCTTGAGGCTTGGGCAAGTGTTCAAGGCAATCGACTACCAGCGCCAAATCAAAACGCTGCGCTGCCAGTTCGGCAGGCAGTGGCCCAGGTGCGGCGACACAGACGTTCACATCCGGGTGCGCGGTTTTAAACGCCTCCAGCGCCGGAAACTGGCTGGCGCCCAATAACAGCAGGCGTTTGGGCTGGTGCAACTCAAGCAGGGCAGCCAGGGCTTGCTGGGGTGTACGGGAAGAAATTCCAGCGGTCATTGCAGATCCTCACATCAGGACGGTAGAGACTAGCGCGGCTGGGCGTGCGAGCCTAGGACATTGCGGTCAAGGCCACGGCGGCTTGTACCGTACCTGCGGAAGTTTTTTGATCCTTCACTGGCAAATCGCCGGTAGAAGTCGTTACTGTGCGCTCAAAGAAAAATTTGAAAGTACTCAGGAGCCCCATGATGCGTAAGGTTTTTCTGTTGGCCCTGTTGGTCAGCCCCATTGCCCTGGCCCAGAGCGTCAGTGTCGAAACCAACTCGTTGATGCGCCTGCCCAGCAGTACCAGCGTGTTGCAGCTTGAGCGCCTGGACGTGGCGGACTATGGCACTTTGCTGATTCCGGCCACTATCAGTCAGGTCACTGTGGATGAGTTGCACCTGGGGCGTGACGCACGCATCACCATTGTTCCCGGCGCTAGCGCGCTGCAAATGCAAGTGCGCCAGGCGCAACTGGAGCAGGGTAGCCAGATCACGTCCCGCGGCGCCCCCGGCACCCATGAAAAACCTGCCAAGGCTGGGCGTGACCTGACCTTGCGGATCAATTCCCTCACTGCTGAAGTGTTGTCGGTAGACGCCCGCGGCGGTGCCGGTGCCCAAGGGTACGCGGGCCTGGACGGCGCCAACGGCGTGGACCCAGGCTGCACCTGGGGTTCGGCCGGGCGCGGGTTTAACGGTGACAACGGCGGTGACGGCCTGCCGGGTGCGGCGGGTGCGCAGGTACGCCTGGAGTTGCCGCAGGACTTCCCGATTGAGCAAATCAAGGTCTGGGTGGACGGCGGTGCCGGTGGGTTGCCTGGCGTGGCGGGTAAACCTGGCAAGGGTGGGCAGTCCAAGGGCTGCCTGGTGTACCGCGCCGATGGTGGCGACAAGGGCCGGCCTGGGCTTGAAGGGCAGCCGGGGCCGGCTGGGCCTGCGGGGGCGGTGACTATTCAGCGGCTCTGAGTCGACTGTTCCGACTTGCCCCCGATGGCGGCCTTAGGGCCGACCAGGATGCTGGATCAGACCGAGTACATATCCGTTGTTTGGGTAACGGCTGCTATTGGTTCCGCCCTTACGGCGGGTCACTTTCGAAAAGCCGGAATGCCGGCCCAGGCGAAAGTAACCAAAGCGCTCTTGCCCCACCACTCGGCACCTCGCCTGGGCTCGGTGTGCCCGTAATCCGCCATGGATTTGGGGGGCCGCCGCCACGCGCCATCCATGGCGCGGGGCGGCTAAACCGGCATCCCTGCCGGTTTACCCCCCAAATCCCTGTCGAATTCCGGCCAGCGTGGTTTGACGGGGCGCCTGAGATCAAAAGCAGAGCAAGATCAAGGTCAAGAGCGGCTCGCTTCGCATCGTGGTTACCGTTGGGTGCTGCGAACTGCAGTTGTGTAGATATCCACACCCCGATGGCAGTGCAAGCCTCGCCTTCAAAACATCGGCCGGGCCGAAGCAATCGCCACCACCACCAACCCCACAATCAAATTAACCCCCACCAACTTGCGAATCTGCCCCAACGCAGCCGCGCCCGCCGGCCAATCCTCAGCCGCCACCGCGGCCTTCAGTTCAGGAAACTTCAACGCCTGGATGCGGATAAACAGCGCGGTCATCACCAGATACAACCCCATCATCACCTGCACATAGCGCGGCGCGGTTTCAAAACCGTTGAAGCGCAGTTGCAGCAAACCAACGCCGCTGATCGGCAAAATCACGACCGCGACCCACACCCACACAAAAAAACGTTGAAACACATTTGCCCACAACTTGAGCCGGGCAGGGCCCTCAAGGGCCGCCATGGCGGCGGGTCGCAGGATCATCCAGGCGAAAAACATACCGCCGACCCAAATCAGGGCGGCCAGTACATGCAGGGTGTAAGCGAGGCTAAACGCGGTCATTGTGGTACTCCGTTCTGCGCGGGATTAATTAGCGGGGTATGATAGCGGCCGATCCGAACCACTGAAAATTTATCCAGCGTTTTTTGCGCCCGACTATCCATGATCAGCACTGAACTCAAAACCACGATCCAGGGCGCCTATTCGCGTTTTCTCGAAGCCAAGAGCTTGAAACCGCGCTACGGCCAACGCCTGATGATCGCCGAAGTGGCGAAAGTCCTCGGGGATATCGACACCGACGACGAAGGTCGCCGCGAGGGCGAACCTGCGGTCGTGGCCGTCGAGGCCGGCACCGGTACTGGCAAGACTGTGGCCTACAGCCTGGCCGCGATCCCCACCGCCAAGGCCGCCGGCAAGCGCCTGGTAATCGCCACCGCCACCGTCGCCCTGCAAGAGCAGATTGTCTACAAAGACTTGCCCGACCTGATGCGCAACAGCGGCTTGAGCTTTACCTTCGCCCTGGCCAAGGGCCGTGGCCGCTACATGTGCCTGTCCAAGCTCGACGTGTTGCTGCAGGAAGGCCATGCGCAAACCGCCACCGCGTCGCTGTTCGAAGAAGAAGGCTTCAAGATCGAGGTCGACGAGGCCAGCCAGAAGCTGTTTACCAGCATGATCGAGAAACTGGCCGGCAACAAATGGGACGGCGACCGCGACAGCTGGCCCACCGCCCTGGAAGACTCCGACTGGGCGCGCCTGACCACCGACCACAGCCAGTGCACCAATCGCCATTGCCCCAATTTCGGCCAGTGCGCCTTCTACAAGGCCCGCGAAGGCATGGGCAAGGTGGATGTCATCGTCACCAACCACGACATGGTGCTGGCCGACCTGGCACTGGGCGGCGGCGCGGTGCTGCCCGACCCACGCGACACGCTTTATGTGTTCGACGAAGGTCACCACCTGCCGGACAAAGCCATCGGCCACTTCGCCCATTACACGCGCCTGCGTTCCACTGCCGACTGGCTGGAAACCACTGCCAAGAACCTCACCAAGTTGCTGGCCCAGCATCCGCTGCCCGGCGACCTGGGCAAGCTGATCGAACAGGTGCCGGAACTGGCGCGGGAGATCAAGACCCAACAGCAATTCATGTTCAGCGCCTGCGAACAGGTGGCCGACTTCAAACCCGGCGAAGATGTCGAGGGCCGTGAGCGCCCGCGCCACCGTTTTGTCGGCGGCATGATCCCCGAGCACATGCGCGAAATGGGCATCGAGCTGAAGAAAGGCTTTTCACGCCTGACCGACTTGTTCACCCGCCTTACGGATTTGCTCAAGGAAGGCATGGATGGCGAGGTTAATATCGGTATCGCCAGCAACCAGGCCGAGGAGTGGTACCCGCTGTTCGGCAGCCTGTTGTCCCGCTCCCAGGGCAACTGGGAGCTGTGGACCGCGTTCACCGTGGAAGATCCGGAAGACAACCCGCCCATGGCCCGTTGGCTTACCCTGTCGGAAAGCGGTGCGCTGTTTGATATCGAGGTCAACGCCAGCCCGATCCTGGCCGCTGAAATGCTGCGCCGCAACCTGTGGAACGTGGCCTACGGCTGCCTGGTAACGTCGGCCACGCTGACCGCCCTGGGCACCTTTGATCGCTTCCGTATGCGCGCCGGCCTGCCGAAAAAGGCCGTTACCGCTGTGGTACCGAGCCCGTTTCATCATGCCGATGCCGGTGTGCTGCGCGTACCGGACCTCAAGGCTGACCCTCGGGATGCGGCGGCCCACACGGCGGCGATCATTCGCGATCTGCCGTCACTGGTGGAAGGTTCGCGCGGCACCCTGGTGCTGTTCTCGTCGCGCAAACAGATGCAGGACGTGTTCGATGGCCTCGATCGCGACTGGCGCAAACAGGTGTTTATCCAGGGCAACCTGTCCAAGCAGGAAACCCTGAACAAGCACAAGGCGCGGGTCGACGGCGGTGATTCCAGCGTATTGTTCGGCCTGGCAAGTTTTGCCGAGGGCGTGGACTTGCCTGGCGCTTATTGCGAACACGTGGTGATCGCCAAGATCCCGTTCTCGGTGCCCGATGATCCGGTCGAGGCCGCACTGGCCGAATGGATCGAAGCCCGTGGCGGCAACCCGTTCATGGAAATCTCGGTGCCGGATGCCTCATTGAAGCTGGTGCAGGCCTGCGGGCGCTTGCTGCGCACCGAGCAAGACCGCGGCACCATCACCTTGCTTGACCGCCGCCTGGTCACCCAACGCTATGGCAAAGCTATCCTCAATGCGTTGCCGCCGTTCAGGCGCGAAATTTCTTAAACCCCCGTGGGCGAATTCGCCCACTTTGTGGTCTATCTCATCACTATCACCAGGCCATTCACCGGCCGTTTGGGAGAACCTTGTTCGTATGATTCGCACGCTGCCCGCTCTTTTTGCCTTGCTGTTCGCTGCGCCGTTGATGGCCGCGCCTGCCGGGCAACAAACGCTGTTCAACTTCGTCCGGCCTGCCGATGTGGTCAAGGTGGCGACTCAGGACGCCAGCCTGCCCCAATACAACGCCGAACAAACTCCCGAAGGCGAGGTGCTGCGCCGTATCACCTTCAACCCGGCGGCCGAGCCAAGCCTGGTGCTCAGCCCGCAATCCGGTGTGTGGGACTGGTCGCAATCGAGCGCCATGAGCCTGCGTATCCAGAGCGCGATGAACTGGGCACTGACCCTCTACGTCAAGGTGCAGAGCGCCGACGGCAAGACCCTGGTCAGCCGCATCGACCTGCCGGCCGGGCCTGCGCAGACCCTGCTGGTACCATTGCAAGCCAACTCGCCACTGAGCCAGGGCATGAAGGCTGGCCCGCCGATGCCGATGACCGTGGATGGTCAGCGCGTATTGCTGGCCGGCAGTGCCGGCGAAATCGACCGCAGCCAGGTAGTGTCGGTGACCCTGTCGATGATCAAGCCCAATGCCGCCCAAAGCATCCTGCTGGAGCGCTTTGGCGTGCAGGACAGCGAGCCGGTAATGACGGCCGCCTACAGCGAATTGGTCGATGCTTTTGGCCAATCCACCCGGGCGCGCTGGCCGGAAAAGGTCAGCAGCGACGAGCAGCTCAAGGCGTCGGCTGCCAAAGAGCAGCAGCAGCTCAAAACCTGGTTGGCTGAGCGAGACAAATCCTCCCTGGACCAATACGGCGGCTGGAACAAAGGCCCGGCGTTCGATTCCAGCGGCTTTTTCCGCACAGAGAAGCGCGACGGCCGCTGGTATCTGGTGACGCCTGAAGGTCATCCGTTCTATTCACTGGGGGTCAACACCGTGGCTGCGGATAACAGCCAGACCTACGTGGCAGGGCGTGAGTGGATGTTCGCGGCGTTGCCCAAGGCCGGCGAACCCTTCGACAAGTATTACGGCAGCAGCGATAACCGCACCGGCAACGGTGCCGGCGAAGGTCGCGGCTTTGGTTCGGGGCGTTGGTATGACTTTTATGGCGCCAACCTGCAGCGCACTTACGGCGGCGAGGGTTTGGACCAGAAGCGCTGGGTGACGCACACCCTGGACCGTCTGCAAGCCTGGGGTTTCAATACCGTGGGCAACTGGAGCGACGAGGACCTGGCCACTGCCGACCGCGTGCCTTATACCCTGCCGCTGTCGATTGTGGGTGACTACGCGAGCATCAGCACCGGCACCGACTGGTGGGGCGGTATGCCCGATCCGTTCGATCCACGTTTTGCCATGGCCACCGAACGCGCCGTGGCCATCGCCGCTCGTGATCACCGCGACGATCCGTGGTTGATCGGCTTTTTTGCCGACAACGAACTGGCCTGGGCCGGTCCTGGCGACGATGCAAAATCCCGCTACGCCTTGGCTTACGGCACCCTGCGCATGACCACCGATGTTCCGGCCAAGCGCGCTTTCCTCAAGCAGCTGCGTGACAAATATCGCAACGAAGAAGGTCTGTCCAAAGCCTGGGGCATTCAACTGGCGGGTTGGGAACTGATGGAAGACCCAGGCTTCGAACCACCGATGCCCAGCCCTGAACACCCGGAAATCGAAGCTGACTTCAAGTACTTCCAGAAGACCTTCGCCGACGCTTACTTCAAGACCATTTCCGACTCGCTGAAGTGGCACGCGCCGAATCAACTGTTGCTGGGCGGCCGTTTTGCCGTGAGCACCCCGGAAGCAGTGGCGTCGTGCGCGCAGTATTGCGATGTGTTGAGCTTCAACATGTACACCCTAAAACCCCAGGACGGTTATGACTTCGCCGCCCTGCGTGCGTTGGACAAACCTGTGTTGATCACCGAATTCAACTTCGGCTCGGCCGACCGTGGCCCGTTCTGGGGCGGCGTGACGCAATTGGCCCGCGAAGAAGATCGCGGTACGGCGTACGCCACGTTCCTCAAGCAGGCCATGGCCGAGCCGTCGATTGTTGGCGTGCACTGGTTCCAGTACCTGGACCAGCCGGTCACCGGGCGTCTGCTGGATGGCGAAAACGGCCATTTCGGCCTTGTCGGCATCACCGATGTACCTTTCCAGGGCTTCGTTGACAGTGTGCGCAAGAGCAACCTGGCGGCGGTCGACCAGTTGGGCCGTGAGGCGCAAAAAGCCAAGGCGACCCGCACGGCGCGTGAAAGTGAAGGCGCCAAGCAGGGGCAGGGCGGCAAAGGCGCAGGGCAGGGCGCTGGACATGCCGGTGGGCACTCCGGCAACGGTCATTGATTCGTCGTTGACGGGTTCACAAAACCCACAATGGCTGAAAGAATGGCGGCCACTTTTTCATGGTGCTTTGCGAGGGGAATCAGGTGCAGATTCAGGGTCATTACGAGCTGCAGTTCGAAGCGGTACGCGAAGCCTTTGCCGCATTGTTCGATGATCCCCAGGAGCGTGGTGCCGGGCTGTGCATCCAGGTAGGCGGGCAAACCGTCGTCGATCTGTGGGCCGGTACTGCCGACAAGGACGGAGCCGAAGCCTGGCACAGTGATACCATCGTCAACCTGTTCTCCTGCACCAAGACCTTCACGGCTGTCACTGCCTTGCAACTGGTGGCCGAGGGCAAGCTCAAGCTTGATGCACCGGTGGCTGACTACTGGCCGGAATTCGCGGCGGCGGGCAAGGAGGCGATCACATTGCGCCAGTTGCTCTGCCACCAGGCCGGGCTGCCGGCCATCCGCGAAATGCTGCCTACCGAAGCCCTGTATGACTGGCAACTGATGGTCGACACCCTGGCGGCCGAGGCGCCGTGGTGGACACCAGGCGAGGGTCATGGCTACGAGGCGATTACCTACGGCTGGCTGGTCGGCGAACTGTTGCGCCGCGCCGATGGGCGCGGGCCGGGTGAGTCGATCGTGGCACGGGTCGCACGGCCGCTGGGGCTGGACTTCCACGTTGGCCTGGCGGATGCAGAGTTTTATCGGGTGGCCCATATAGCGCGCAGCAAGGGCAATATGGGGGATGAGGCCGCGCAACGGTTACTTCAAGTAATGATGCGCGAACCGGCGGCGATGACCACACGGGCATTTGCCAATCCACCGTCTATTCTGACCAGTACTAATAAGCCCGAATGGCGACGCATGCAGCAGCCCGCGGCAAATGGTCACGGTAATGCGCGCAGCCTGGCCGGGTTTTATAGCGGTTTGTTGGACGGTAGTTTGCTGGAAAGCGACATGCTCGAACAATTGACCCGTGAACACAGTATTGGGCCGGATAAAACCTTATTGACCCAAACCCGTTTCGGCCTGGGCTGCATGTTGGATCAACCGCAGCTGCCCAATGCCACGTTCGGCCTCGGGCCACGTGCTTTCGGGCATCCCGGCGCAGGGGGCTCAGTGGGTTTTGCCGACCCTGAACATGATGTAGCGTTCGGTTTTGTGACTAATACCCTGGGCCCTTACGTACTTATGGACCCGCGTGCGCAGAAGTTGGTCGGAATATTGGCCGGTTGTCTATAAACCCCTTGCTGTTTCACAATTTTTTGTTACAAAGGCAAGTATAAAAAGATGCTGAACGACATGTTGTAACTTGAATGTTCTTTAAGCGTCTGTTTAACGGGTCATCAGGCCCCCTGGTTTTTTCTCATTTTGTGGATATCTCATGTTATCGAACAAGTCCTTGGCACTGGCGCTGTGCCTCACTATTACAGGTTGCGCACAAACTCCACAAAATGATGCCGAAGGTGGGCATTGGTGGTCATTTGGATCGGACAAGGCTGCGACCAAGGACGCAGTGACCCAAACCGACGCCAAGCCGGATGCCAAACCAGCTGCTGGCGCCAAGCCTGTTGAACCTGTCGCCGCTGCTGCTGCACCTGCTTCGCCCGCCAAGGCTGATACCGGCTACAGCTGGTGGCCGTTCTCCACCAAGAGTGCCGAAGAAAAAGCCGCCGATGCCAAGGCCGACCTGAAAGCCGACCTGAAGGCCGCAACCCCGACTTCCGACGCGGCACCTGTCGTCGCCAAGACCGACGCCGAACCCCGCTGGTGGTGGCCGTTCGAAAGCAAGCCAAAGCCGTTGGCCAAGGTCGACGTGACCAATGTGCCAATGCCTGACCCGAAAATCACCCAAGCCTGGCTGGACGACTACGAGCCACGCCTGCGCGAGGCCATCAAGGGTAGTTCGCTGCAACTGGAGCGTCGCGACAACGTGCTGGTCGTGATTGCCCCGGTAGACGGTTCCTACAACCCGAAGCGTCCGGCGATGCTGCTGCCGGTGACTTTGGGCCCGTTCACTCGTGTGGCCAAGGCCGTTGAGGCTGATCCCAAGACCGCCGTACTGGTTCTGGGCCACGTCGATGCCACCGGCAGCGCTCCTGCGAGCCAGGCGTTGAGCAAGGAGCGTGCGCAGTCGATTGCTTCGATCTTCAGCCTCAGTGGTTTGAAGCAGGACCGCTTGATGCTGCGTGGCATGGGCGACCTTATGCCGCGTGCCGCCAACGACAGCAACCAGGGGCGTGCGCTGAATCGTCGCATGGAAATCATGTTCACTCAGCGTACAACGATGCTTGCACTGCTGAGCCAGTACAATTCGGGCAAGACGCCACCGGTTGCTGAAATGGTTGCCGTGCAGAATGCTCCAGCCCCGGCACCAGCGGCAAAAGCACCAGCCAAGAAGGCTCCGGCCAAGAAAGCGGCCGCCAAGCCAGCGGCTAAAAAGGCCGCGGCCAAACCTGCTGCGAAGAAGCCGGCTGCAACCAAAGCCAAGGCTGCTGCACCCGCTTCGAACGACCAGGCGAAAAACTGAGCCGTTGAACCATAAGGATAAAGCCGCATGACCCAGGCACTGGCTGATATGCGCCGTGACTACACACGGGACGGTTTGAGCGAGGCCCAGGCCCCCGGCGAGCCGTTTGCGTTGTTCCACCAATGGTTTGGCGACGCGGTGAAAACCGAACAGCCGCCGGTGGAGGCCAATGCCATGACCCTGGCGACGGTCGACCAGGACGGTCGCCCGCACTGTCGCATCCTGTTGCTCAAGGGCCTGGATGCACAGGGCTTTACCTTCTTCACCAACTACCAGAGCGCCAAGGGTGAGCAACTTGCGGCGCGGCCGTTTGCGGCCATGACGTTCTTCTGGCCGACCCTGGAACGCCAGGTGCGTATTGAAGGGCGCGTGGTCAAGGTCACCCCTGAAGAGTCGGATGCCTATTACCAGGTGCGCCCGTTGGGCAGCCGCCTCGGCGCCTGGGCATCCCCGCAGAGCAGGGTCATTCGTGACCGTGAAGAGCTGCACGATCTGCTCAAGGCCACCGAACAGCGTTTCAGCGATACCCAGCCCGATTGCCCCGAGCATTGGGGTGGGTACCGTTTGCTGCCCGAGCGCATCGAGTTCTGGCAGGGCCGCGCCAGCCGCCTGCATGATCGTCTCAACTATCGTGTACAAGACGCTCAATGGATCCGCGAGCGTCTGGCGCCCTGAGCGTCACCTTTCGTCATTGCGCCTGAATCATGCCCATTGCGCCGACGTCTCTATTCAGGAGACTTCGGCGCTTTTGATTGTGCGGCTACAATGATCAAGCAGCTGATGGCACCGTTGCGCACCACAGTTAGGCTACCGTTGGTCGTGTTTTCTGGTGCTGGCAGTCTGTACTCAGGCTGAATGAAAGCAATTTTCTGCCCGGCTTGCCGTGACAGGCGCCAAGCCACAGCGTTTAATGAATACCTGTCCTTTGGAGTTGATGCTATGCGTAAGTCCGTTTTACTAGTTGCCTGCTTTACCACCCTGTCATTGCTGTTGGGTGGCTGCGCCTCGAGTCTGACCGGCGACTCGTACTCCCGTGATGAGGCGCGTCGCGTTCAGACCGTGCGCATGGGTACCATCGAATCCCTGCGTCCGGTGAAAATCGAAGGCACCAAGACCCCAATCGGCGGCGCTGCTGGCGCAGTCATCGGTGGTGTTGGCGGCAGCGCCATCGGTGGCGGCCGTGGCAGCATCGTCACCGCTGTAATCGGCGCGGTCGCGGGCGGCCTGCTGGGCTCGGCCACCGAAGAAGGCCTGACCCGCACCCAGGGCGTGGAAATCACCGTGCGCGAAGACGACGGCAGCATGCGCGCCTACGTACAAGCCGTGCAGGAAAATGAAATCTTCCGCATCGGTGACCGCGTACGCATCATGACCGTTGACGGTACCAGCCGCGTTACTCGCTAAGCGGTAAGTAATCGGGCAAAGAAAACCCCAACCGGGTGACCGGTTGGGGTTTTTTTATGCTGCTTTCCCAGGGGCTCAGGCTTTTTTGCGACTCGCCATCGCCGTCACCGCATACCCGATAAAGGCTGCCAAGATCGATCCGGTCAGAATCCCCATGCGGTCTTCACCGGCAAACTCGCTGGCACCCGGCACAAACGCCAGGGAGCCGACAAACAGGCTCATGGTGAAGCCGATACCGCACAGAACAGCCACGCCAAGAACCTGACCCCAGTTGGCGCCGCTGGGCAGGGACGCGATACCAGTCTTGATCGCCAGCCAAGTGAGGCCGAACACACCGATGGTCTTGCCGATCAACAGGCCGGCGGCGATGCCCATGGGCACGGAATGGGTGAAGCTCTCCAGGCTCACGCCGGTGAGGGAAACCCCGGCATTGGCGAACGCGAACAACGGCAGGATGGCGTAGGCCACCCACGGGTGCAGGGCGTGCTCCAGGGTCAGCAGCGGTGAGGTTTCGGCATTCCGGGTGCGCAGTGGAATGCAGAATGCCAGGGTCACACCGGCCAGTGTGGCATGCACACCGCTCTTGAGTACGCACACCCACAGGATCAGGCCGATGATCAGGTAAGGCCCAAGCTTGATCACGCCCAGGCGATTCATCGCAATCAAGGCAATCAAGCAAGCCCCCGCGCCCGCCAGGGACGCGCCGGACAAGTCAGCGGAATAGAACAGCGCGATGACGATGATGGCGCCGAGGTCATCAATGATTGCCAGGGTCATCAGGAACAACTTCAGCGACACCGGTACGCGCTTGCCCAGCAGTGCCAGCACGCCCAGAGCGAACGCGATATCCGTGGCCATCGGGATCGCCCAGCCGGCGAGGGCGGCCGGGTTGTCCTTGTTCAGCGCCCAGTAGATCAGCGCCGGCACCACCATGCCGCCGATGGCCGCTGCGCCGGGCAGCACAACCTGGGAAGGCTTGGAGAGGTGACCATCGAGCAGTTCGCGTTTGACCTCCAGGCCGATCAGCAGGAAAAACAGAGCCATCAGGCCGTCGTTTATCCACAGCAGTGCCGGCTTGGCGATTTTCAACGCGCCGACCTGGGCAACCACAGGTGTATCGAGAAACGCGTTGTACAGGTGCGACAACGGTGAGTTGTTGATGATCAGCGCCAAAGCGGCAGCGGCGATCAACAACAGACCACTGGCGGCTTCCAGCTGGAAGAAACGAGTAAAAGTGCTACGCAGAGGCAAGGGATGCTCTCCATTTGAGGTTCAATAGGTGGGTACCCTAACCCGTACAGTTAGTTGTTAAAACAAAAGTTATATTCTTATTTGTTATAAGAGATGAGTCGGGTTGTAGATGCGTAAAAGACTAGCAGTTGTGTGTCAAATTGAGTCGGTACTGTATCTGTGTGAGGTGTACGAAACATCTTAAGATTCAGGCTGAAAACCTTAGAGAGTCCACCATGAGCGACCACCGTACCTGGGCCCGCGAAGCCATTCGCATCATTGAAGCGGACTTCCAGCGGAGCGCCGACACCCACCTGATCCCGTTGCCGTTACCTGGGTTGCCCGGCATCGAGTTGTACTTCAAGGACGAATCCAGCCACCCCACAGGCAGCCTGAAACACCGGCTGGCTCGCTCGCTGTTTTTGTACGCGCTGTGCAATGGATGGCTCAAGCCGGGCGCCCCGGTGATCGAAGCGTCCAGCGGTTCCACAGCCATCTCTGAAGCCTACTTCGCTCGCCTGTTGGGGTTGCCGTTCATTGCCGTCATGCCGGCCACCACCTCCCAGGAAAAGATCGCCCAGATCGCCTTCTACGGTGGCAAGAGCCATCTGGTTCAGGACCCGACGCAGATCTACGCCGAATCCGAACGCCTGGCCCAGGAAAGTGGTGGTCACTTCATGGACCAGTTCACCTACGCCGAGCGTGCTACCGACTGGCGCGCAAACAACAACATTGCCGAATCGATCTTCCAGCAGATGCGCTTCGAGCAGCACCCGGAGCCCAGTTGGTTGATTTCCAGCCCCGGCACTGGCGGCACCACCGCGACACTGGGCCGCTACGTACGTTATCGCCAGCATTGCACCCGCGTGCTGTGTGCCGATGCCGAGCGCTCGGTGTTTTTCGACTTCTACCAGAGCGGCGACGCCAGCCTGCGCCTGGAGTGTGGTTCGCGAATCGAAGGGATTGGTCGCCCGCGTGTCGAGGCGTCGTTTCTGCCGGCGGTGATTGATGCGATGGTCAAGGTGCCAG
This sequence comes from Pseudomonas sp. P867, assembly GCF_019891455.1. Classification (NCBI taxonomy): domain Bacteria; kingdom Pseudomonadati; phylum Pseudomonadota; class Gammaproteobacteria; order Pseudomonadales; family Pseudomonadaceae; genus Pseudomonas; species Pseudomonas sp. P867. Next base: position 717,917 of record NZ_JAFLXB010000001.1, read on the forward strand.
ACGCCTTGTCATTGGCGGCCATGCATTACCTGGCTGGGCGTTTGGGACGACGGGTCGGCGGTTCCAGCGGGACCAACCTGATCGGCGCGTTGGTAGCAGCGCACCAGATGAAAGCGGCGGGAGAATCGGGCTCGATCGTAGCGATCTTGTGTGATGGCGGCGAGCGTTATGCCACGACCTATTACGATCAGGCGTGGTTGGCGGGGCAGGGGTATGAGTTGGATGGGTTGGTTGCGGCGGTGGCTGCGAGCGTAGAGCAGGGCGAGTCTCTACCGACCAGCATCCTGCGCGCCAATATCTGACCGGGCGCAAATCAAAATGTGGGAGGGAGCAAGCCCCTCCCACATTTTTTACTACAGTGTTCTCAGGCTTCGATGCCCAACATATCCCGCGCCAACGCCTCGGCAATCCGAATCCCGTCAACACCCGCCGACAGAATCCCGCCGGCATAACCGGCGCCTTCCCCGGCTGGGAACAGGCCTTTGACGTTCAGGCTCTGCATCGACTCATCGCGGGTAATGCGCAAGGGTGACGAAGTGCGAGTCTCGATGCCGGTCAACACTGCATCGTGCAGCGAATAGCCTTTGATCTGCTTTTCGAACGCCGGCAACGCTTCGCGGATGGCTTCGATGGCGAAGTCCGGCAAGGCCAGGGCCAGGTCGCCCATTGACACGCCGGGCTTGTAGGACGGCTCCACACTGCCGATGGCAGTGGACGGTTTGCCGGCGATAAAGTCCCCCACCAGTTGCGCCGGTGCCTCGTAGTTGCTGCCGCCGAGGATATAGGCGTGGGACTCCAGGCGCTCCTGCAATTCGATACCGGCCAGCGGGCCGCCCGGGTAATCCACCTCGGGGGTGATGCCGACCACGATGCCGGAGTTGGCGTTGCGTTCATTACGCGAATACTGACTCATGCCGTTTGTCACGACGCGGTTCGGTTCTGAGGTCGCAGCCACCACGGTACCGCCAGGGCACATGCAGAAACTGTAGACCGAGCGACCATTCTTGGCGTGGTGCACCAGCTTGTAGTCCGCTGCGCCCAGTTTCGGATGGCCTGCGTATTTGCCCAGGCGTGCGGCGTCGATCAGCGACTGCGGGTGTTCGATACGGAAACCCACCGAGAACGGCTTGGCTTCCATGTACACGCCGCGATCATGGAGCATACGGAAGGTGTCACGGGCACTGTGGCCCAGGGCAAGAATCACGTGCCTGGAAAGGATCTGCTCGCCGCCGTCGATGACCACGCCGTTCAACTGTCCGTCTTCGATCAACACATCCGTGACCCGTTGTTCAAAGCGCACTTCACCGCCCAGGGCGATGATTTGCTCGCGCATGTTCTCTACCACGCCGGTCAGGCGGAAAGTGCCGATATGCGGCTTGCTGACATAGAGGATCTCTTGCGGTGCACCGGCCTTGACGAACTCGTGCAGCACTTTGCGGCCGTGGAATTTCGGGTCCTTGATCTGGCTGTACAGCTTGCCGTCGGAGAAGGTCCCGGCACCGCCTTCACCGAACTGCACGTTGGACTCGGGGTTGAGCACGCTTTTACGCCACAGGCCCCAGGTGTCCTTGGTGCGTTGGCGCACTTCCTTGCCGCGTTCGAGGATGATCGGCTTGAAGCCCATCTGCGCCAGCAGAAGCCCGGCGAAGATCCCGCAGGGGCCAAAACCCACCACGATCGGCCGTTCAACCAAGCCTGCCGGCGCCTGGCCCACGACCTTGTAGCTGACATCCGGCGCGGGATTGACGTTGCGGTCATCGGCAAACTTGAGCAGCAGGGCGGCTTCGCCCTTGACGTTCAGGTCGACGGTGTAGATGAAGCACAGCTCCGACGACTTTTTACGGGCGTCGTAGCTGCGTTTGAACAGGGTGAAATCGAGCAGGTCATCACTGGCGATGCCCAGGCGCTGCACGATGGCAGGCCGCAGGTCTTCTTCGGGATGGTCGATGGGCAGCTTGAGTTCGGTGATTCGTAACATGACAGGATCCGGTAGGCGGCGGGCAAGGAGGCCGGCTGTTTTGCAAACCGGCGATTATAAGCCCCAAAGGTGGTTTTCCGTCAGGTTAAAACAGCCCAAGGCACAATCAGTCGTCCCGGGAGCCGCCAAACGCCGCGCAGCCACGCTGCACCTGGCCGTTCACCCGCAACTCGGCGCTCATGTGTTGCAGGCTGCCGCTCACGCTGTCGACGCAGCGCTGGGGCGCCACCCACAGTTCGATGTGCTGGTTATTGGCTTCGGTCATCAGGTTGAAGCGCCCATCGCCCAGTTGTTCTTCGACGTAGGGCACCGCCAGCGGTGGCTGGCCTTCGCGTTCCAGCACCATGCCCTTGGCTGTGACATTCATTGCCCAGGCCGGCTTATGGCCGTTGGCGCGCAGGATCATGCGCTTGAAGTCCGGATCGTCGCAGGCTGAGGTCGAGCGCTCTACGCGATAGAGTTGTTGCAGGTCGAGCGAACCCTGGGTGCCGCTGGCAACCCCGGAAAACTTGCCGCGCAGGTCGGCAAACAACGCGCCTTGCTGGCCGGCCAGGGACGCGGCTTCCTGCAGGATGCTGGTGCCGCCGGTGTCGTTGACCACATAGTTGCGTTTGTCGCCGCACGGTTGGAACAACAATTTGCCCTCCACAGCGGTCAACTCACCCTGCATACGGGTCAGCCCGGCAGTAGACGGTTTGGCCGGCTCGCTCTCGAACATCTGGCAAGCGGTGAACAGGGGCAGCAGGGCAAGCAGTGCAAGAGTACGGGCGGCGCGCATTGATCGGGTCTCCAAAACAAGTGCCGCCACGTTACGCAGCCTCGCGTCGCACCACAAGTCTGTAAACAGCTCGAAACCAATACCTGCGGCATACGTCAGCCTTTAAGCCTTTACTGATGCAAGGACGGGGGGCGGTATGCAAGGGTTGATGACTTTGCCTGGGAGAGTTGCGATGACAAATAAATGGAGCGCATATGGACTGCTGTTTGTCAGCGTTTCGGTGTTTGCTGAGGACGCCGCGAGGTTGGAGTATTGGTCGGCTAATGACTTCACCGAGATCTCGCTTGAACTCAAGAGTATCCACAATCTGAATGCGGATACCGTATCGGCCAGCATTACGTTAAGCGAAGAGGCCAAGGCGCGTACCACAGCCATTACCACGCTGACCTACGGAAAGCAGATGACGCTTTATATCGATGGTCGCCGTTTATACACCAGCCACGTTCAAGGGATTATGGGGGGCAGCTTCAGAGTAGCCGTGCCCAAAGACTTGGCTGCGGAATGGGCAACTCGGTACCTGCACTAAAGGTGGCAGGTACCGAGAACCTTCTTTGGCAGGTCAGCCCACGATAAAGGTCTGCCCTGTCTGCAAGCCTTCGACACTTTTCGAGTAGGCCAACGCCACATCTGCACCAGGCACCGGTTTGTACCCACGAAAGTATGGAGCGTAGCTGCCCATGGCTTCCAGCAGCACTGTCGGGCTCACCGAATTGACACGCAAGCCCCGTGGCAACTCGATCGCCGCGGCTTTGACAAAGGCATCCAGTGCGCCGTTGACCAGCGCGGCCGAGGCACCGGTACGGATCGGGTCGCGGTTGAGAATGCCGCTGGTGAACGTAAACGAGGCACCGTCATTGGCGTATTCGCGTCCGATCAGCAGCAGGTTGACCTGGCCCATCAGCTTGTCACGCAGGCCCAGTTCGAAATCGCTGTCGCTCATCTCTCCCAGTGCCACGAAGTTCACACTGCCTGCGGCGCAGATCAGGGCGTCGAACTTGCCGGTCTGCTCGAACAGCCTGCGTATCGAGGCGCTATCGCTGATGTCCACCTGGAAGTCGCCGCTGGTACGGCCGATGCTGATCACTTCGTGGCGTTGCGCCAACTCTGCCTTGACCGCTGAACCTATGGTGCCGCTGGCACCAATCAATAGGATTTTCATCGTGCTGTTCCTCCAGGGGGTTAACTGAAGGTCCAGTCTAGTGTGGCTTTTCAGGCGAATAAACGCGCTAATAGGCAACCTTTGGTTTTCAAATGGAAACAATCCATGAGCGAAATGGATGATCTGGCAGCCTTTGCTGTGCTGATCGAAGCGGGCAGTTTCACCGTGGCGGCCGAACAGCTGGGCTGCAGCAAAGGGCAGTTGTCCAAGCGCATCAGCCAGTTGGAAGCGCAGTTTGCCGTGGTGCTGTTGCACCGCACCACCCGCAAGCTCAGCCTCACCGCGGCCGGCGCGGCGTTGCTTCCCCAGGCACAAGCGCTGGTGGTACAGGTAGAACGCGCGCGGCAGGCGTTGGCGCGGCTCAAGGATGATTTGGCCGGCCCTGTGCGTATGACCGTGCCGGTGTCGCTGGGCGAAACCTTCTTCGATGGCTTGTTGCTGGAGTTTTCCCGGCAATATCCGCAGGTGCAGATCGAGCTGGAGCTTAACAACAGCTACCGAGACTTGGCGCGCGATGGCTTTGACTTGGGCGTGCGCGCGGCTGCCATCGAAAATGAACGCCTGGTCGCCAAGCCTCTGCTGGCCTGGCACGAGGTGACCTGCGCCAGCCCGGCGTATCTGGAGCAGCATGGCGAACCGCTGACCCCGGCGGACCTGTCGACGCACAGCTGCTTGCTCAACAGTCACTACAGCGGTCGTGAGGAGTGGTTGTATCACCAGCAGCATGAATTACTGCGAGTGCGGGTGAGCGGCACGTTTGCCTCCAACCATTACAACCTGCTGAAAAAAGCCGCCCTGGTGGGCGCCGGTATCGCCCGCCTGCCGTCCTACGTGTTGCCGACGGAGTTGGCCGAGGGGCGATTGCGCTGGATCCTGCGCGACTATCAGACACGCCGAATGCCGATGTACCTGGTTCATCCCTACCAGGGTGGCCTGCCGAGACGCACCCAGGTGCTGGCCGATTACCTGGTGGATTGGTTCCGGCGCAGCGGCGAGGCGCTGGATCGGCTTTAACGCAAGCGACGGGCCATCAGGTGGTCGATGGACAAGCGGCCTGGCCCCTTGGCGAGCAACAGCAACAACAGCGCGAGCCAGGTGCCGTGCGTGGGGTAGGCGTCAGGGTAGACGAACAACTGAATGGTCAAGGTCATGCCGATCAGGGCCAGGGCCGAGAAGCGTGTGGCAAACCCCAGCAGGATCAATACCGGGAAAAAGTGCTCGGCAAAGGTTGCCAGGTACGCGGCCACCTCCGGCGGCACCAGGGGCAACTGATATTCGCTGCGAAACAACCAGAGTGTCGAGGCGGCGAGCTTGGGTTCACCGACTTGGAATGTGCCGCTGATCACGTCAATGGCAAAGCCTTCGACCTTGGTCTGCCCGGATTTCCAGAACACTGCGGCAATGGAGAAGCGCGCAATAAACGCGATCAGGCTGTAGGGGATTTTTTCAAACAGTGCGACGGTTCGCTTTATCAGGCACGGAGCGGGAGTGTTCATGGCGATACCTTGGGTGGCAGATGCAAATGAGTAATGGCGTCGTGGCTGATCAGCAGCGTGAGACATTGGTGCAAGTCGAATTCGGCTGAGGCTTCAAGGGCGTCAGCGATGGCCAACTCCAGCCCGGCGCCTTGGTTGAGGCGGCTGATAAACGTCACCGAGCCGCTGTCGATGGCGAACACCTTGACCGCCAACCCGTGGCGCAGGACCAGCGCGCCTTGGGCGTACCATGGGTTCAAGGTGGCGATAACCCCGTCGGTCTGGTGCGCAGCCCAAACCGACACGATCGCGTAGGGAGATTCCAATGTTTCGAGGGATGGATGCAGTCGCACCCGCAATTGCCCCAGCTGCGCGCAGCCTTGCAGTTGTTGGAGCACGCTGTGCTGATCCAGTGCCTGGCGATCCGCCGCGTGATAAGCCCGAACCCGCAGGCGCTCCAGCCGAGCGATATCTGCCAGGTATGGCACGCTTGAGGCCGGTTCGAAGCGCTGGATAAACGCTGCCAACGTGCTGCCGTATTCGCTGATCAAAGGGCTGGTGGGCGGGTGAGCCTGGACATACAGGCTGGCCATGGCGTGGAAAAACTCATCGCCAACCAGTTGCCGCGTCACCGGATAGGCGGCGACGAGCGCATTTATCAACGCGCTGTGGACATTATTGCGATACACCGCGAAGCGACTCGCCGGGTCGGCCCCGTTCCTGCTGAACACCTCCTCGGGGCAGGTTGCGTCCGGCGTCAGCAGCGCGTGGGCGAATGCCTGTTGAAGGCTCATCGGGCCACCTGCGACAAATAGCTTTCAGCCTGCCGGGCTTCGGCCTGCAATATGCTGAAGGGCGGCACCTGGTTATCCCGCTCGATCAATGTAGCTACCGGACCGGTCCGCGCCAGCACGTGCTCGTACAGTTGCCACACGGCGTTATCGATAGGCGCGCCGTGGTCATCGATCAGCAGGCGGTCGCCCAGGCTGTCTGCGTCTTCGGCAAAGCCGGCCAGATGAATCTCTCCCACTGCGTGCAAGGGCAGGGCGTCGATGTAGGCCGATGGATCGCGCTGGTGATTGATGCAGGATACGTAGACGTTGTTGACGTCGAGCAGCAGGCCGCAACCGGTACGGCGGATGACCTCGCTGATGAAGTCGGTTTCATCCAGGGTAGAGCGCTGGAACTGCAGGTAGGTCGAGGGATTCTCCAGCAGCATCGGCCGCTTGAGTGTGCTCTGCACCTGGTCAACATGTGCGCACACTCGGCTCAGGGTGGTGGCGTCGTAAGCCAGCGGCAGCAAGTCGTTGAGAAACACCGGGCCGTGGCTGGACCAGGCCAGGTGTTCGGAAAAAGACTGGGGTTGATAGCGCTCGATCAACGTCGCCAAGCGTGCCAAGTGTTCGCGATCCAGGGCACCTTCGCCGCCGATGGACAGGCCCACGCCGTGCAACGACAGCGGGTACTGCTCACGGATCAATCCCAGGTAGTGATGAAACGGGCCACCGGCCACCATGTAGTTTTCGGCGTGTACTTCAAAAAAACCGATATCGGGGCCGGTCTCAAGCACTTGGGTGAAGTGCTCGGTCTTCAACCCCAGCCCGGCCCGCAAGGGCAGGCCGGGCACCTGAGTCGGTGAGACCGTGTAAGGGGATGTAGGCGTCATCATCAGTACTCAGGCTGCACAAGGTTTCAGGATTTGGCAGTGAATTCGGTTTCCTGGCCGAAGCCGGTCGGCGAGGTGGTGCTTGGGGTCTTGGTGCAGGTACCGGCGGGGACCAGCTTCCAGGCATTGGCCTGGTCCTTGGTTTTGGAGGTGCCGGCGCAAGAGGTGCCGGCGCCTGCGGCGCAATCGTTCTTGCCGGCTTCAGCCACGCCGAAGCATTTCTGCATGTCATCGGCTGCGTGGGCAGTGGTGCTCAGGGCGGACAGGCTCAGGGCCGAACCCAGGGCGAGGACGAGGGTGGCGGCGGACAGTTTGGTGGTCATGGTGTGTCTCCAGCAGTGGTCGAATGCGCAGGCTTGATTGCCTGCTTGCACCACTAGAGAGAGGGGGATTGAGTTCGTTACAAAACCAGTCGAATTTTTTTCAAGTTACGCAAAACAAAATGTGGGAGGGGGCTTGCTCCCGATGACAGTGTGTCAGGCACAGGACATGTGACTGATATACCGTTATCGGGGGCAAGCCCCCTCCCACATTTAGATCCAGTTTACTCAGTAACCGGGTCTTAACCTCCCAGATATGCTTCTCGCACCTTCGGGTCCGTCAGCAGTTGCTCGCCAGTGCCCTGCATCACCACCCGGCCGTTTTCCAGCACATAGGCCCGGTCAGCGATTTTCAATGCCTGGTTGGCGTTTTGCTCCACCAAAAACACCGTCACCCCGTCCTTGCGCAGCTGTTCGATGATATCGAAGATCTGCTGGATGATGATCGGTGCCAGGCCCAGGGAGGGCTCGTCCAGCAGCAACAGCTTGGGCTTGCTCATCAGCGCCCGGCCGATGGCGAGCATTTGCTGCTCGCCGCCCGACATGGTGCCGCCGCGCTGGCTGAAGCGTTCCTTGAGGCGGGGGAACAGGTGCAGCACCTTGTCCATCTGTTCCTGGTAGTCGCCCTTGTCGGTAAAGAACCCGCCCATGGCCAGGTTCTCTTCCACGGTCAGGCGCGAGAACACGCGGCGGCCTTCCGGTACCACGGCAATGCTCTTGCGCATGATTTCGGCGCAGTGCCTGCCCACCAGCTCTTCACCCATGTAGCGGATGCTGCCGCTGTAGGCTTGCGGCGAACCGCACAGGGTCATCAGCAAGGTGGATTTGCCGGCACCGTTGGCGCCGATCAGGGTGACGATCTCACCCTGGCGCACTTCGACATTGACGTCGTGCAGGGCCTGGATCTTGCCGTAGAACGTGGAAACGTTTTCGAACTGCAACATTTTACGCTTCCCCCAGATAGGCTTTGATCACTTCAGGATTGTCGCGGATCTGCTCCGGCGTGCCGTCGGCCAGCGGCGTGCCCTGGTTGATCACCACAATATGGTCGGAAATGCTCATGACCAGTTTCATGTCGTGTTCGATCAACAGCACCGTGGCGTTGTTTTCCTCACGCAGCACGCTGATCAGCGCCTTGAGGTCTTCGGTTTCCTTGGGGTTCAGGCCCGCGGCAGGTTCGTCGAGCATGAGGATCCGCGGGCGGGTCATCATGCAACGGGCGATTTCCAGGCGACGCTGCTGGCCGTAGGCGAGGGTGCCTGCCGGGCGGTTGGCAAACTCGGTCAGGTTGACCTTGTCCAGCCAGTACGCCGCGTATTCCATGGCCTCGCGCTCGCTCTTGCGGAACGCTGGGGTCTTGAACAGGCCAGCGAAGAAGTTGGTGTTCAAGTGACGATGCTGGGCGATCAACAGATTCTCGACTGCGGTCATGTCCTTGAACAACCGCACGTTCTGGAAGGTACGCACCACGCCCTTGCGAGCGATCTCGTGACCCGCCAGGCCCTGGATCGGTTGGCCGTCCAGCAGGATGCTGCCGCCGCTCGGCTTGTAGAAGCCGGTGAGGCAGTTGAACACCGTGGTCTTGCCGGCACCGTTGGGGCCGATCAGCGCCACGACCTGTTTCTCTTTCACGGTCAGGGCCACGCCATTGACCGCCAGCAAGCCGCCGAAGCGCATGCTCAGGTTTTCAACTTTGAGGATCTCGCGGCTCATTTGCGCAGCTCCATGTGTGGACGTTGCATGGGCAGCAGGCCTTGAGGGCGCCAGATCATCATCAGCACCATCATGGCGCCGAACATCAACATGCGGTATTCGCTGAACTCACGCATCATTTCCGGCAGCAGGATCATCACGATCGCCGCCAGGATCACGCCCAGTTGCGAGCCCATGCCACCCAATACCACGATGGCGAGAATGATCGCCGACTCGATAAAGGTGAACGACTCCGGGGTAACCAGGCCCTGGCGCGCAGCGAAGAAGCTGCCGGCGAAACCGGCGAACGCGGCGCCCAGGGTGAACGCGGAAAGCTTGATGATGGTCGGGTTCAGGCCCAGGGCACGGCAGGCGATTTCATCTTCGCGCAACGCTTCCCACGCACGGCCGATGGGCATGCGCAGCAAACGGTTGATCACGAACAGTGCCGCCAACGCCAATAGCAGCGCCACCAGGTACAGGAACACCACTTTGCTGACCGGGTTGTAGGCGATCCCGAAGTACTCGTGGAAGGTCTGCATACCTTCAGCGGCGGTGCGGTCGAACGACAGCCCGAAGAACGTTGGCTTGGGAATGCTGCTGATACCGTTGGGCCCACCGGTGATATCGGTTAGGTTACGCAGGAACAGGCGGATGATCTCACCGAAGCCCAGGGTCACGATGGCCAGGTAGTCACCGCGCAGGCGCAGCACCGGGAAGCCCAGCAGGAAGCCGAACGTAGCGGCCGCCATGCCGGCCAGCGGCAGGCAGATCCAGAAGCTCCAACCCAGGTAGTGCGAGAGCAGCGCGTAGGTGTAGGCACCCACGGCGTAAAAGCCCACGTAACCAAGGTCGAGCAGGCCGGCCAGGCCCACCACGATGTTCAGGCCCAGGCCCAGCAACACGTAGATCAGGATCAGCGTCGCAATGTCGACCGCACCGCGTGAGCCGAAGAACGGCCAGATCAGCGCGGCGATAATCAGGCCGATGATGATGTAGCGCTGGGTGCGCGGCAGGGTCAGGAATTGGCTGACCTTGGGCGACACCAACGGAGCACGGTTGCCCTTGAACAAGGCACCGACCTGCTGGGTGAACAGCACGCGCAGAAACATCAGCACCGAACACAAGGCGATGACGGTCAGGGTCACGGGCCCGGTGCCATGCACTTCCAGGTTGATGCCGACAATGCTCAGCTTGAGGCCGAGTACCGGAAAGGCCACGGCCCATACCAGCAAGGCGCTGAAAAACGCCGATTTAAGATATCTGCTCATACTTTCTCAACCTCCGGACGGCCCAGGATGCCGGTCGGACGGAACAACAGCACCAGAACCAACAGGCCGAACGCGACGACGTCCTTGTACTGGTCGCCGAATATATCGGCGCCAAAGGCTTCGGCCACACCCAGCACCAGCCCACCGAGCATGGCGCCCGGAATGCTGCCGATGCCGCCCAATACCGCTGCGGTAAAGGCCTTGAGGCCCACCAGGAAACCGGCGTTGGGGTTGATCACGCCGTATTGCATGCTCAGCAACACGGCCGCCACGGCCGCCAGCGCAGCACCAATGACGAAGGTCAGGGCGATGATGTTGTTGGTGTTGATGCCCAGCAGGTTGGCCATCTTGATGTCTTCGGCGCAGGCCCGGCAGGCGCGCCCCAGACGGGAGCGGGAAATGAACAGGGTCAGGCCCAGCATGGCCACCAGGGTGACCACGAAAACCAGAATCTGCATGTACGAAATCAGCACTTCTTGTGCGCCACCCGGGCCGAAGGAGATGCTCCCCGGGATCAGGTTGGGAATGGACTTGTCCTTGGAGTCCTGGGACAGCAATACGGTGTTCTGCAGGAAAATCGACATGCCGATGGCGGAAATCAGCGGGATCAAACGGTTGCTGCCACGCAAGGGACGGTAGGCAACCCGCTCGATACTGTAGCCATAGGCACTGGTCACGATGATCGATGCCAGGAACGCAGCGGTCATCAACAGCGGCAGGGAGTGGATCCCCATCATGGCCAGCCCGGCAAGGGCGATGAAGGCCACATAGGAACCAATCATGTATACCTCGCCATGGGCGAAGTTGATCATTCCAATGATGCCGTAAACCATTGTGTAGCCAATGGCTATCAAGGCATAGGTGCTGCCAATGGTCAGGCCATTAACCAGCTGTTGGAAAAAATGATAGATCTCAGGCATTACAGCGCTCCTAAAAACCCGATACGCATTTCACTGGTGGAGTCATTTCCGGCTCGGTGCCCTGTTCTGTGACCAGGTTGCACGAAGCGTTTGCCAGCGAACCGCTGGTGACGGTTTTAAGATTTTCAGGTGAGCCAGCGCCCGGATCGCGGGTGACATGGCCCATAAACCTCGTAAAACAAAGCCCACTGCTTGCACAGTGGGCTTGTTGACCAGTAACGCCTGGCTTACTGAGGGGAAACTTCGGTTTTTGGTTTACCGAAGTGCCATTCGTAGACCACGAACTTGAAGTCCTTCAGGTCGCCCTTGGCGTCGAAGCTCAGGTCGCCGGTAGGGGTCTTGAAGGTGCCGGCGTGGATGGCTTCAGCCACTTTGGCGGTGTCTTCGCTCTTCGCGGCAGCGATACCGCCGGCGATGACTTCAACCGCGGAGTACGCCGGGAACACGAACGGACCGGTTGGGTCCTGCTTGTTCTTGGTGAACTCTTCAACGATGGCTTTGTTGGCAGGGTCGGTGTCGAAGGATTTCGGCAGGGTCACCAGCAGGCCTTCGGAAGCGCCCTGGGCGATTTGCGAGATGGAGTCGTTGCCGACACCTTCTGGGCCCATGAACTTGGCGTTCAGGCCTTTTTCCTTGGCCTGGCGCAGGATCAGGCCCAGCTCAGGGTGGTAGCCGCCGTAGTAGACGAAGTCGACGTTGGCTTGCTTGAGTTTCTGGATGATCGAGGAGAAGTCCTTGTCGCCGGCGTTCAAGCCTTCGAAGACGGCAACCTTGGTGCCTTTTTCTTCGAGGGTCTTTTTCACGGCGGTAGCGATGCCTTCACCGTACTGCTGTTTGTCGTGCAGTACCGCAACGATTTTCGGTTTCACGTGGTCGGCGATGTAGTTGCCGGCTGCCGGGCCTTGTGCGCTGTCCAGACCAATGGTGCGGAAAATCAGCTTGTAGCCACGGGAAGTGATTTCAGGGCTGGTGGCAGCCGGGGTAATCATGATGACGCCTTCGTCTTCATAAATATCCGACGCTGGCTGAGTGGAGCTGGAGCAGAGGTGGCCGACTACGAACTTGACACCGTCATTGACCACTTTGTTGGCTACGGCGACCGCTTGTTTTGGATCGCAAGCGTCGTCGTATTCCTTGGCTTCAAGCATTTTGCCATCCACGCCGCCCTTGGCGTTGATGTCCTTGATGGCTTGCTTGGCACCCATGAATTGCATGTCGCCGTATTGCGTTACCGGACCGGTCTTGGGACCGGCGATGCCGATCTTGATGGTGTCGGCTGCGAACGAATGGCCGGCAACCCCAGCCAGGACCATAGCGGCAAACAGTTTGGAAATCTGCTTAGTAGCCTTATTCATAGTGCTCCACTCTTACTGTTGTATTTTTTATAGTTCTAGCGGCCTTGTGAGCTGCAGAACCGGATCAGATATCGCGGATATCCCCCCGGTATTGCCCTGGCAACTGTACCGGTACAGTGTAGAGCGCCGGTTGATCAATTGAAAAGCTGGCAACGGGGGGCAAAACCTGAGCGTGTCGCTTAAATGAAAGAAAAAGACAGAATTGCGGCGGGCTTACACCCGTTTTCAAGGTGTTCCCTGGCTTTCCCGGCCCTTTCAATCGCTACCTCATTTGCTACTGGGTTTTTCTGCCTGAGTCAGAAGGCTATGATTGCGCCGATTTTTTACTCAGGTGAACTCCCATGACGCAAGAACCTAGCACCCTCTATGCCAAGCTGCTCGGTGAAACCGCTGAAATTTCCTGGAAGGAGCTAGAGCCGTTCTTTGCCAAGGGTGCCCTATTGTGGGTCGATGCCGGACTGGATTTGATCGAAGCGGCCGAGGGAATGGCTGAAGACAACCGTGATAAAGTCGCCGCCTGGCTGGCTTCAGGGAGCCTTGGCGAAGTGTCTGCAACGCGGGCATTGGACTTGGTGGAGCGTGATCCAAGCCTGTGGGCGGTGGTGGTCTCGCCTTGGATTCTGATCCAGGAAAGGGCGGCGTAAGAATGGAGTGCGCGAAAAAGGTGCACCTTTTCTGTCCCCATAAGTGTGTAGCGGAGTAACCGCGTTGCCAGTGATGGCACCTTGCCGTAGAGAAAGGTCACAGCCTAGGGTGACGTAAACGTCACGGGAACAGTTCAGGCCGCCGGGAAACCGCTGAAGAATTGTTTCCATGTGTGCCATGGCACTGGCGATTGCAGTCGTCGCACCACCAGCATTCTGATTTGGGCTTCAGCGAATTGGCCTGACAATAGACGGCGGGCCGATTCGCGCTGGCGCAGGGTCTTTGGTGGGCGTGCTGTCTTTATTGCCTTCCACGCTGAAGGGGTAGAGCGGATTGCGCATCGCAATGCCTTGCATCACACCGATGATGTCGTTGAACGGCACCGCCGGGCTGAGCAGGTAACCCTGGATGAAGTCACAGTCGTGCTTGAGCAATAGCTCAAACTGCGCCTGGGTTTCCACGCCTTCGGTCACCACCTGCAAGTGCAGGGTGTGGGCCATGCCGATAATCGCCTGGACGATTTCGCTGTCTGCGGTGGATTTGGGGATGTCCTGGATAAACGAACGATCAATCTTCAAGGTGTTAAGCGGCAGGCGCTTGAGATAGGCCAGGGATGAGTAGCCGGTGCCGAAATCATCGATCGCCAGGGAGACCCCCAGGGCGCGGATTTGCCGCAACAGCGCCAGGGTGCTGCTGATATTGCCCATCAGCGCATTTTCGGTGACTTCCAGTTCCAGGCGGTTGGCCGCCACGCCGGCAAAGCGCAGGGCGTCTTCGATTTCATCGGCCAGCTCGTCCCGCGCCAGGTTCAGGGCCGAGCAGTTCACGGCCATGGTCAGCTCGGTGTAGCCCCGGTCAGACAACAGGCTCAGATCGTGACAGGCCTGGCGCAATACCCAGTGGTCCAACTCGGCGATCAGCCCATTGTTCTCGGCGATCCCGATAAACCGGTCCGGGGCCAGCAACCCATGCTGGGGATGTTCCCAGCGCACCAGTGCCTCAAGGCGCGTGACCTTGCCCAGTTTCATGTCGAAGATCGGTTGATAGAACAACACCAGTTCGGTGCGTGCGCGCAATGCGGCACGAAGCTCCTCTTCCAGTTGCAGTTCCAGGGAGGCGCGGGTTTTCAGGTTGGAACTGAAGAAGTTCAGGCTGTTGCGCCCGGTGTCCTTGGATTGGTACAGCGCCAGGTCGGCGGTCTTCAGCAGTTCTTCGCAGGTGTGGCCATCGTCGGGGAACAGGCTGATACCAATGCTGGTAGTCATCACCATGCGGCGGCCGGCCAGTTCGATGGGTTCTTTCATTTTCTGCATGATGCGCTGGGCCATGTGCCGCGCTTCGTCACGGTGATGGATATTGATCAGGATGCAGAACTCATCGCCGCCAAACCGTGCGACCACATCCTCACGGCTACGTATCGAGCCCTTGATATGCCCGGCCAGCACCGTGAGCAACTGGTCGCCAGCGTCATGGCCGAGGCTGTCATTGATGCGCTTGAAGTGGTCAATGTCGAGGAAAATCACCGCCATCATGCCTTGGCTTCGGGTTTTTTCTGCAACTTTCTCCGCGAAGATCTGATTGAAACCACGGCGGTTGAGCAAGTTGGTCAACGCGTCAAAATGGGCCACTTGTTGCAGTGAGGCGCGGGCCTGGTCGAGTTCGCTGAGCAGCGCATTGACCCGGCGCAGGTCACGCTCCTTGTGCTGCAGTTTTTTGTCTGCCAGAGCTGCGCTGACACCGCTGCCGATCACCAAGAGGGTAATCACCGCCACCGACAGGCCCAGTTGAATCGGATTGTTGTCCACCGGCAACGACAAGTCCGCGCCGCTGGGTACCAACATTTGCATGGCCGCCATGCCGGTGAAGTGCATGCTCAGGATCCCCGCGCCAAGAACCAGGCTGGCGGCGTACTTGAGCAGTTGGTGAAACACCCCGGCACCGTTGCGCAGGTAACTGGACAGCAGCAACGCCGCCAGGCTGGCAACGATGGCAATCGCCACCGAGGCCATGAACAACCGCGATTCAAAGTACACCTGCGCCTGGGAGCGCATCGCCGCCATGCCCACGTAATGCATCAGCGCGATGCCCAGCCCTATCCATACCGCAGCCAGCAGGTATTGGTGCAAACGCAGATGGGCATGACTGAGGGTTTTCATGGCGAACAGCGAGGCGATCAGGGCGATCAACAGCGAGGCAAACGTCGTGAGCAATTCGTAATGAATGGCGATTGGGGCCTGGAAGGCCAGCATACTGATGAAATGGGTCGACCAGATCCCGCCCGCCAGGCAGCCCGCTCCCAGCCAGCGCCAGTGGCGGCGGGCGGTGGGGTCTTCTACATGGCCGACGCGTTCGGCCATGTCCAGGGTGCCGAACCCCGCTGCGCAGGCAACCAGGTACGCCAGTAGCACCAGAAAGGGGTTATGACTGCAATTGAGCAATAAATGCCCGCTGTCTGGAAGGTCGGTGAAAAAATACTGGCCCAGCCATTCCATAGCGTATCCCGTCATAGAGCCACGTCACTGCCAGAGGCGATGACCTACCATGTCGAGTATAGAAGCCTCATGGGATTTGCCATGGGTAATGGCATTTTGATTTCAATTAATTTGTCATGCTGTGCATAGCGTTTGGTGCTAAGCGCTGATGGGCAGGTCCAGTTCAAACGGCGGAGCTTGCAAAGGGGCCAGACCGAAGGCAGCACGGGCAGCATCGCAATCAACGTTCTGCACACCCTGGCTCCAGGAAGCATCGAACTCGCGACACGGGCTCGAACGTTGTGCATAGATCGAGCAACTGGTGCTTTTGCCCACTTCGCCCTCAAGGCTGCAACAGCGCGCAGGTTTTTGATCGGTGCCGATCATTGCCACCCGGGTCGGGTTGATCTGCACCACCAGATCATCGGGCACCGTGCCCCCGGATGAGGCGCACTCACCCCAAAAGAAAGACACGCGAAAGTGTGAACAGCAGGCACCGCAATTCAGACACGGACTGGCTTCGGACATGGGCGTCATCAATAAGAAAGTAGGTTGGGGGTGTTACAGGAAGGCTCGCCATTCTATCCGTGCCATGGCCGTTGGGAAGGGGGGCGCGCACTTATATTTTTGTGGGACAAATCCCCGTGTTACCGGGTGAAATCATGCCCTATCAGCTTTACGAATCATTACAGACAACCCCGCCTCAGCTGACTATGTTGCAGGTACCGGGCAGGATGCATCGGGCATCGTAGCGCTCATAACAATAAAAGAGACGGACCCATGCAGAACTCGACCCAAGCGGCGAATGCCTGGCGCATTCTGTTCCTGCTGTTCCTGGCCAATCTGTTCAACTTCTTCGATCGCACCATCCCCGCGATCATCATCGAGCCGATCCGCATGGAATGGCACCTGAGCGACTTTCAGCTCGGTATCATCGGCACTGCCTTTACCATCGTCTACGCCCTTGCCGGGCTGCCGCTCGGGCGACTGGCCGACACCGGCTCGCGCAGCAAATTGATGGGCTGGGGCCTGTTCGCCTGGAGCGGGCTGACGGCGGTCAATGGCATGGTCGGGAGTTTCTGGACCTTCCTCCTGGTGCGCATGGGCATCGGCATCGGGGAAGCCAGCTATGCGCCGGCCGCCAATTCACTGATCGGCGACCTGTTCCCCGCCCACCGCCGCGCGCGGGCCATGGGGATTTTCATGCTTGGCCTGCCGTTGGGGCTGCTGCTGGCGTTTTTCACCATTGGCGCGATGGTCAAGGCGTTTGATAGCTGGCGTGCCCCATTCTTTATCGCCGCCGTGCCCGGAATGATCCTGGCGGTGTTCATGTTCTATATCAAAGAGCCTAAACGCGGCGCGGCGGAAACCGTGCAAGTGTCCCAGGAGCGTGTCGACCGCCCGATCCGCCGCGTACTGGCGGTGCCGACCTTCCTGTGGCTGGTGCTGGCCGGGTTGTGCTTTAACTTTGCCACGTATGCGTGCAACTCGTTCCTGGTGCCGATGCTGCAACGCTATTTCCTCCTGCCATTGCAGGACGCGGCCGTCGCCACCGGTGTGATCGTCGGCTTGACCGGTCTGGTGGGCTTGACCCTGGGTGGCTGGATTGCCGACAAGATCCATCAGCGGGTCGCCAACGGCCGTCTGCTGTTTGCCGCGTGCAGCTTGATCATCTCCACGGTGACTACCGCCTGGGCCTTGCATGCCGGGCGTATCGAAATTGGCGTGTTTGTCGCGCTGTTCAGTGTGGGCTGGCTGTTTGCCTACAATTTCTATACCTGCGTGTACACCGCGATCCAGGACGTGGTCGAACCGCGCCTGCGCGCTACGGCCATGGCGCTATTCTTTGCAGGCCTGTATTTGCTCGGCGGTGGCATGGGGCCGGTGGTGGTCGGGGCGCTGTCCGATCACTTTGCCCATTCGGCAATGTATGCGGCCGGGGCAGAGCAAATGACTGAGGCGTATAAAGCCGTGGGGTTGCATGACGCCATGTACCTGATTCCGGTGGCGCTGTTCTTGACCATGCTGTTTCTGTTTCAGGCGTCACGTAGTTTTGTGCGCGATGCCAAGCGCATGAAGGATGGGCTGAGTGGGGTTCAAGTGCCGGCTTCTGCGGTAACGGCATGAGACCGAGGTGACCCTATCGGGGGCAAGCCCCCTCCCACATTTGACCGAGTTGTCTGAACTCTACTCGGTCAGTGTGGGAGGGGGCTTGCCCCCGATGAGGCCCTCAAGACCAATAAAAAGGCCCGCATTAAGCGGGCCTCCTAATTGGCAGCGAATGATCAGCCTGCCACCAACACCCGAATCGCTTCCAGTCGCAGCGCCGCCTTGTCGAGCATGGCCAGGCCTTGCTCGCGTTGATTGCGCAAGGCAACCAGCTCGCTGTCACGCACGGTGGGGTTGACCGCTTGCAACGCGGTCAGGCGCGCCAGCTCTTCGTCGGTGTCTGCGGCCAGGCGGCGCTTGGCTTCGGCCACACGCTCGGCGTGACGCGGGGCGATTTTCTCTTCACCGGCATTGATGCGCGGCGTGAGCTGATCGCGCTGGGCCTGCACGAACTTGTTGGCACTGGCCCGTGGCACGCTTTCGAGCTGGTCATTCAAGGTCACGAACGACACCCGACCGGACAGGTCATTGCCATTGGCGTCCAGCAGGCAACGCAAAGCCGCTGGTGGCAGGTAACGGCCCAGTTGCAGCGAGCGCGGGGCAACCACTTCGCTGACATAGAGCAGTTCCAGCAGCACAGTGCCCGGCTTGAGCGCCTTGTTCTTGATCAGCGCCACGGCGGTGTTGCCCATGGAACCGGACAGCACCAGGTCCATGCCGCCTTGCACCATCGGGTGTTCCCAGGTGATGAACTGCATGTCTTCACGCGACAGCGCCTGGTTACGGTCGTAGGTGATGGTTACACCTTCGTCGTCACCCAGGGGGAAGCTGGCGTCGAGCATTTTTTCGCTGGGTTTCAAGATCAGCGCGTTTTCCGAATGGTCTTCGCTGTCGATACCGAAGGCGTCGAACAGGGTTTCCATATAGATCGGCAGGGCGAACTGGTCGTCTTGCTCAAGGATGTCCTCGACCAGCGCATCGCCTTCACCGGCGCCGCCGGAGTTGAGTTCCAGCAAGCGGTCACGACCGGTGTGCAGCTCCTGCTCCAGGCGTTCGCGCTCGGCACGGGCTTCGTCGATCAAGGCTTGCCACTCGCCGTCGTCGGCGGCTTCGAGCAATGGCAGCAGGCGCGGGCCGAACTGATGCTGCAAGGCGTTGCCGGTCGGGCAGGTGTTGAGGAAGGCGTTGAGCGCTTCGTGGTACCACTGGAACAGGCGCTGTTGCGGGCTGGTTTCCAGGTACGGTACGTGCAGTTCGATCACGTGTTTCTGGCCGATCCGGTCCAGACGACCGATACGCTGTTCCAGCAGGTCGGGGTGGGACGGCAGGTCGAACAGCACCAGGTGGTGGGAGAATTGGAAGTTGCGGCCTTCACTGCCGATTTCCGAACAGATCAGCACTTGGGCGCCGAACTCTTCATCGGCAAAGTAGGCGGCGGCGCGGTCACGCTCGAGGATGTTCATGCCCTCGTGGAACACCGTGGCCGGGATGCCGGAGCGCACGCGCAAGGCGTCTTCCAGGTCCATGGCGGTTTCGGCGTGGGCGCAGATCACCAGGACCTTGGTGCGCTTGAGCATTTTCAGCTGATCGATCAGCCACTCGACACGCGGGTCGAAACGCCACCAGCGGTTTTCTTCCTCGATATCCGGCTGCGCCTGGAAACTGACTTCCGGGTACAGCTCGGCGTGTTCGCCCAACGGCAGTTCGAGGTACTCATCCGGGTTCGGCAGCGGGTAGGCGTGCAGCTTGCGCTCGGGGAAGCCTTGCACGGCAGCGCGGGTGTTGCGGAACAGCACGCGGCCGGTGCCGTGGCGGTCGAGCAGTTCACGCACCAGGCGCGCACTGGCTTCGCTGTCGCCATCGTTGACGGCGCTGAGCAGGGCTTCGCCTTCGTTACCGAGGAAACCCTGGATGGTCTTGTGCGCGGCCGGAGACAGGCGGCCCTTGTCGAGCAGCTCCTGCACGGCTTCGGCCACCGGGCGATAGTTTTCGCTCTCGGCGCGGAAGGCTTGCAGGTCGTGGAAACGGTTCGGGTCCAGCAGGCGCAGGCGCGCAAAGTGGCTGTCCTGGCCCAGTTGTTCCGGGGTGGCGGTGAGCAGCAGCACGCCTGGGATCACTTCAGCCAGTTGTTCGACCAGCGAGTATTCGGCGCTGGCCTTGTCTTCATGCCACACCAGGTGGTGCGCTTCGTCGACCACCAGCAAATCCCAGCCAGCGGCGAACAACGCGTCCTGGGCTTTCTCGTCGTCCACCAGCCATTCCAGCGCAACGAGTGCAAGCTGGGTGTCTTCGAACGGGTTGGTGGCATCGCTTTCGATAAAGCGTTCTTCGTCGAACAGCGCGACCTGCAGGTTGAAGCGGCGGCGCATTTCCACCAGCCACTGGTGCTGCAGGTTTTCCGGGACCAGGATCAGCACACGGCTGGCGCGGCCCGAGAGCAGTTGGCGATGGATCACAAGGCCCGCTTCGATGGTCTTGCCCAGGCCCACTTCGTCAGCCAGCAAGACCCGCGGCGCGATACGGTCAGCGACTTCACGGGCGATGTGCAGTTGGTGCGCAATAGGTTGTGCACGCACGCCACCCAGGCCCCACAACGAGGACTGCAACTGGCGGCTGGTGTGTTCCAGCGTGTGGTAGCGCAGCGAGAACCACGCCAGCGGGTCGATCTGCCCGGCGAACAGACGGTCGCTGGCCAGGCGGAACTGGATGAAGTTGGACAGTTGGGTTTCCGGCAGGGTGACCTGCTCGTTCTGCCCATTGAGGCCGTGGTAGACCAGCAGGCCGTCGACGTCGTCGACTTCCTGTACGGTCATTTTCCAGCCTTCGAAATGGGTGATGGTGTCACCCGGCGAAAACCTCACGCGAGTGAGGGGCGCATTCCGTAGCGCATACTGGCGGGTGTCGCCAGTGGCCGGATAGAGCACGGTCAACAAGCGCCCGTCCTGTGCCAGAACGGTGCCTAACCCCAGCTCTGCTTCGCTGTCACTAATCCAGCGTTGCCCCGGTTGATACTGCTGCGCCATGCTGCCTGACTCCCGCCGTGAAAAAGCCGACTATCTTAACGGAACAAGCCCTTGCGCCCAAGGACTCTGACAAAAACTACTCCGTTTGGCCGGCGGGCAGAGTGCTGAATCGACGGGTGGCGGGCACTTGCGAGTGTCGACTGAGTCACAGCTTGGCGAGCCTGCGCTCAAGTCGCCCTGCAACCCGCCGACAGCCTGTTGATCAGGAGAATAACTATCATGCTGCCACCCATGCTGCCCGTCAGTGTTGTGCCGGTCACGTCGCAACTCGATCCGGCACGCCAGAAGCCGGATATTCCGCCGGTGGTGCCCGTTCAACCGGGCTCCAGCGAGAGCACGATCGACCTGAAAAAAGGCGATGCCGAGCAATCGACCTTTCTGTTGCGCGAAGAGCAGCGTCGTCAGCAGGAGCAGCACAAGCGTCGGCGCGAAGCCGACGATGACGCCGAGCAGCATTTGCCTATCCCCGGTGACTTGCTCAATGCTGACAACACGGTGCCCGTGGCGCCGCTGATCGAAGACGCGCCGCGCCAGGGCTTGTGGGTGGACATCGAGGTTTAAGCGTTCAATTCATGCAGGGCCTTGATCAACAGTTCGATATCGTCATCGGTGTTGAGTGGGCTGACGGAGAGGCGCGCAATACTGCGCAACCCACGTGCTTGCATATCCAGCGGCGTATAGGCCACGCCGTTGGCACCGATGTTGATGCGCTTTAACCCCAAGCGCCGCTTGAGTTCAAAGCTATCCCAGCCGGCCAGGTTGAAAGCGATCAAGCCCGAATGTTTACTGCCCAGGTCATGCAGGCTAATCCCAGGTATCTGATGCAGCGCTTCGCGGATTCGGGCGCTGGTCTGCGAGATCCTTTCCCACACCCGCTCGATCCCCAGTCGATTGATCTCTTGCAATGCATTGCCCAAGCCCGCCAGCAGGGCGACGGACACTTCGCTGGTTTCGAAGCGCCGGGCGTCGTTGCGCAGGTCGAAGCCGTCGGTGGTCCAGGGCGCCGAAAACACGTCGCGTTGGGCCGGGTTCAGTTGCCCAAGAAAGTCCGGCCTGACATACAGCAGTGCAGTACCGCGCGGGCCGCGCAGGTGTTTGCGGCCGGCGGATTTGAGCACGTCACACTGCAACGCTTGCACATCCACCGGTAATTGGCCGACGGCTTGGCCTGCGTCGATAAAGTAGGGGATGGCGTGACGACGAGCCACTTCGCCGATGGCCTGGGCCGGGTTGATCAGGCCGCCGTTGGCCGGCAGCCAGGCAAGGTCGATCAGCTTCACGTGGGCGTCGAGCATCGCTTCCAGTGCTACCGGGCAAACCGCGCCGGTGGCATCACAGGGGATAACTTCCACGCGCGCGCCCGCTTGCACGGCCAACTCCATGCTCGCCAGGTTGCCGCCCCATTCATGGCGCCCCACCAGGATGCGGTCGCCCGGCCGCCAAGGCCCCAGGGCCTGGAACGCCATGCTCCAGGCCGTTGAGCCACTGCTGGCGAAGGCAATCGAGGAGGGCGGTGCATTGAGCAGTTGCCCGGCGGCGCGGCGGGCATTTTCCACCAGCACGGCGCCCTGTTCGCCGGCTTCCATCGGGCCGTTGCGGGCTTCGTGTTGCAACTGTTCGATGATGGCGTCCAGCGTCGCCTGGCTGGGCAAGGACGCCCCGGCATGGTTGAAGTGCACAAGGCCCGACTGGCAACCGGGCGTGGCCTCCCGCAGTTGTTGGACGTCCAGCGGGCTCATGGCTGCAGCTCGAAAATGGCATCCACCTCCACGGCGACGCCAGCCGGCAAGCTGCTGACGCCTACGGCGGTGCGTACGTGCCGGCCTTTGTCACCGAGGGCGTTGACCAGCAGGTTCGAGGCGCCATTGGCGACCACGCTCTGGCGCTGGAAATCAGCGCTGCTGGCGATGAAGACGCCCAGACGCAGGATGCGCACCACGCGCGACAGGTCATCGCCCAGCGCATCGCTCAATTGCCCCAGCAGGCCCAGCGCCGCCAGTTCCGCCGCCTGGGCGCCTTCTTCATCGCTGAGGGAATCGCCTAGCCGGCCTATATAGGCAGGTTTGCCATCGAGTATGGGAATTTGCCCGGAAATGAACAGCTGGTGTTGGCTGACGACATGGTTGATGTAATTGGCAGCTGGTTGATTGGGTGTGGGCAGTGTCAGGCCGAGTGTGTGTACGCGTTGGCGAATGGAATCGGTCATGCTGAAAACCTCTGGGTTCAGGAGGTTTGAGCATGTTGGCTGTTGCGATGGACGACAAACGGATAGATCTCAATCGACGTATCGAAAAAACTCACCCATCCGCACACAGGTGCTTCAACCACTGGCTGAAGCATTCGGCTGCTTCGCCGAGTGGGCTCTGGGGAGCGATCAGCCAATAGCCGATTTCGCTGTGATAGGGCGGCCAGTCAAAGGCTTCCACCAGGCTGCCGTCCTGGAGCCTGCGTTCGATCAGGCGATGGCGGCCCATGGCGATACCTTGGCCGGCCACGGTAGCCTCGACCACGATGTTGTAGTCATGCAGCATCACCCTGGGGTGGTGATCGAGGTTGACCTGGTAATGGGCGGCCCAATCCGTCCACTCGAAAGGACGGTGCGAGGTCGCCATCAGTAGGGGGCCTTTGGTTACCTGGCTGGCCTTGAACGCGGGGCTGCACACGGGTGACAAGGTTTCGGCCATCAGGCGCGTGGCCTGCACGTCGGGCCAATCGCCCTTGCCGTAACGGATGGCCAGGTCAACTTCGGCCGTGGCGACATTGGCCAGTTGAATCGCAGGCAGCAACTCCACCTGGATATGCGGGTAGCGCTGCAGAAACTCGGCCAGACGCGATGCCAGCCATAGCGTGGCGAAAGACGCCAATACGCCGATGCGCAACACGCTGGCGCTGGGTACACCCCGTTGGCTGCGTGTCGCAGTAGCGATGGCGTCCAGGGCTGGGCGGATTTGGTCGTAGTAATGTTGCCCGGCCAAGGTCAGATCAATCGCACGGGTACGCCGGATAAACAGCGGCTTGCCCAAATGCTGTTCAAGCTTATGCACCTGGTGGCTCAGCGCACTTTGGGTCACCGACAATTCGCCCGCGGCCTTGATAAAGCTCAAGTGCCGCGCCACGGCCTCGAAGGCGCGCAGGGCCAACAGCGGTGGAAGGTCGTTGTGCAAGGCCACCGGATGGCGCCTCCTGGGTAAGGGGGAAAGTGCCGATTTTGGTCGATGACCTGCATTTTGTCGCCCGCTGATTTGCCGTCGGGCGGGGCAGGCCGCATTATTGGGCCATTCCCGCCACGACGTAAGCCAAGCCATGAGTGATGACGACAAGCTGATCGACCTGAATGCCGAACGCGCCAAGCGCGTGCACGACCTCAATGACAAACGCTTGAATGAAGTGCGCCAAGCCTTTGAACAAGCCATGCCCTTGGGCAAACCCAAGAAGAAGTCGAAGAACAAACCGAAAAAGCGTTGAAACAGCCTGCATCTGTTGATGCAGGTCAGTTATTACCCTTCTTTACGCCCCGTTACGGGCGACATTGATCCCGGTCAATTTCCCGCTGCGTCTTCTCCATTAACTTAGCCCTATCGCAACAGGGCACGTGCAGGAGGCCGGTCATGTTTTTCGATAATGTGGTTTTTGCCGGAGTGCTGACTGTCAGCCTCATGGTGCTGTTTTTTGTAGGGTTTGGATTTTTTATCTGGAAGGACGCGAACAAGCGTAAAAAACCTTAAGTCTTTCCGGGTTACATGGGCACGCAAGGCATTTTGGGCGACTTCGGTCGCCCTTTTTTTTGGCCGATTATTTTGATTGGCAGTGCAAAACCCAGCTATAAAAAAAGGTGCGACCCTCGCGGATCGCACCTTTTCTATTGCCGGCTGGCTATCAGTTACCCAATGCCTTGGACGCCAACCAGAACAAACCGGCCGACAGGCCGACGGTTGCCGGCAAGGTCAATACCCAGGCCATCAGGATGGTCTTGACGGTACCGCCTTGCAGGCCGCTCTTGTTGGCAACCATGGTACCCGCCACACCGGAAGACAGCACGTGAGTGGTGGACACCGGCAGGGCGAAGATGTTGGCAAAGCCGATCATGGTTGCGGTGGTGATCTGCGCCGACATGCCCTGGGCATAGGTCATGCCCTGCTTGCCGATCTTCTCGCCAATGGTCAGTACCACGCGCTTCCAACCCACCATGGTGCCCAGGCCCAGGGCCAGCGCAACCGCGAGGATCACCCAGAAGGGGGCGTACTCGGTAGTAGCGGTCAGGTCTTTGCGCAGCTTGTCGAGGTCGGACTTCTCGCGGGAATCCAGGCCTGGCAGCTTGCCGACTTTCTTCGCGGTGTCGTCCAGGCAAAGCAGGTAGCGACGCACTTCGATGCGATGATCTGCGGTCAGCGAGTGGTAGTCCGAGACGCCCTTGAGGGTGCCCAGCAGCGCGTTGATCGTCGGCTCGGTCTGCTGCGGGTTGCAGCGGAATTTGCCCGGCAGATCATCCTTCACGCTTTTGCCCAGGGCCAGGAACTCGCCGAGGGTCTCGTGGTTGCGCTGGTAGAACTGGTTCAGGTGCAGGGTTGCGTCACGGGTACGCTCGATCTGGTAGGTGGTGCTGCCCAGGTCCAATACGAACTGCGCCGGCACGATACCGATCAGCACCAGCATGATCAGGCCGATGCCTTTCTGGCCATCGTTGGAGCCGTGCACGAAGCTCACGGCCATGGCCGAGATCACCAATACCAGGCGGTTCCAGAACGGCGGGTGCTTCTTGTCGTCGAGCTTGCGGCGCTGGTCCGGGGTCTTGTGCATCTTCGACAGCGGGCGCCACCACTTCAGGCCGATCAGCACCAGGGCTGCGACCAGGAAGCCGGCCATCGGCGAGAACACCAGGGACGCACCGATATCCACGGCCTTTTGCCAGTTCACACCGTCAGCCAGGGGGATGTCGTTGATCAGGGCGTTGGCCAGGCCGACACCGAGGATCGAGCCGATCAGGGTGTGGGAGCTGGAGGCGGGAATACCGAAGTACCAGGTGCCCAGGTTCCAGGTGATCGCCGCCGCCAATAACGAGAAGACCATCGCCAGGCCATGGCCGGTGTTCACATTGATCAGCAACTCCACCGGCAGCAAATGCACGATGGCGTAGGCGACACCGACACCACCGAGCAACACGCCGAGGAAATTGAAGACCCCGGAGAAGAACACGGCCAGGTGTGGCGGCATGGCTTTGGTATAGATGACTGTGGCCACCGCGTTAGCGGTGTCATGAAAGCCATTGATGAACTCGAAGGCGAGGACAAAGGCCAGGGCGAGCAGCAGGCTCACTAGAACCCAAGCATCCAGTCCGCTGAATAAATCGATCATGAAGGTTTTCTGACCCGGTCGTAAGGGGGCGCGATTATGCCAGAAAACATCGGTAATCGATGCATTGACTGCTCATCGGTAACAATCTTCGTCGCACAAGCCCGGGCAAAACGGACGCATCCCAGGGTTTTCGGGGCTTTGGCAAGTCTTTGATTTATAAAGCGCAGGCCGCAAAAGGCCGGCATTTGTCATGAAAACGTCATGCCTGAAACATTTGTATGAAATTTCGTGCGCAGCTGTAGGTGACTGACCAACGGGCGCTGACGCAAGGGGCTCCCTGCCGGTGGTGGACCGGCAGAGACAGCAGGGCCCTGCCTACTCGCACCGAAGCGCTTATGGCTCTTCGGTTTTGAGTTCCTGTTCGATCTTCTGGATTTCCTGGGCAAATGCCTGATCCAGCAGGCTGGCGCGTTTGCGCCATGGCTTGCGTTCCGGCTCAGGTTGCGCGGCGTAGGTGGTGACTTCCCCGCCGTAGACGTCCTTGTAACGTTGCTCCTGGCGCTCAAGTTCGGCGCGCAGTTCATCTTTCGTCACAGTATTACCTAATTGTGTGAAGTTTATTGATTGCGCAGTGTCGCGCTTCAACAGTCGTCCTCGGGCGATTCCAAATAAAACAGTAGAAACCGTTCAAGTTGAAAAGCAGGCCTGAGGGCAGTTCTTTTAAGCGGCTACTTGTGGCCGGCGCGGCTTACGTCCTCCAGCGCCTGGCGAGCTCCCATCCCGATAGTGATACCGGGCCGACCTCTGCACAGGTTGCATTATAGCGGCGCATTTGAATAACACTATCATCATAAAGTTAAAAAGCGTCAACGGTGCAGGGGAGGGTGTTATGGATGGGCATCACTATTTGTGAACAGCGTCATCATATTGTCGCCACCTGTTCTAAATAAAAGCGTAAATCTGCGCACTTCTCAGATCATCAGGCAAATCTGAAACTTGGCCGCGGCGGCGGCTGCCCTAGCCTGACAAATTGCGATAATCGCATGATCGTCCGATAATCGCCCAATGTTGCTGGCGCTGGCTTGTGCATCGCGATCGGCACGGCTTGTAATAGCGGCCAACCCTCCCGTGGTAAGAACAAGAGACAGGACCCTGGAAATGAACGATCAATTGCGCAACTCCTTCGCATCAGTGGCGCCGCCGATCGTGGCTTCACCGGCCAAGCGCATCCAGGCGTTCACCGGTGATCCGGACTTCATGACGTCCCTGGCCCGTGGCCTGGCCGTGGTGCAAGCGTTCCAGGAGCGCAAGCGTCACCTGACCATCGCCCAGATCAGCCACCGCACGGAAATCCCCCGCGCCGCTGTGCGCCGTTGCCTGCATACCTTGATCAAACTCGGCTACGCCACCACGGATGGGCGTACCTACTCGCTATTGCCTAAAGTGCTGACGCTCGGTCATGCCTATTTGTCGTCCACACCGTTGGCCGTCTCGGCCCAACCTTATCTGGACCGCATGAGCGAGCAGCTCCATGAAGCCTGCAACATGGCCACCCTTGAAGGCGACGATATTCTCTACATCGCACGTTCGGCCACGACTCAGCGTCTGATTTCCGTGGACCTTTCAGTCGGCGGTCGGCTGCCGGCCTATTGCACGTCCATGGGGCGCATCCTCCTGGCGGCCCTGGATGATGCCTCGCTGCAGGATTACCTCGACCACGCAGACCTGCAAACCAAGACCAGCCGCACGCTCACGACTCCCCAAGCCTTGTTCGAATGCTTGCAACAGGTACGTCAGCAAGGCTGGTGCATCGTCGATCAGGAATTGGAGCAGGGCCTGCGTTCCATCGCGGTGCCGGTGTATGACGCATCCGGCCAGGTGTTGGCCGCACTGAACGTCAGCACCCATGCCGGGCGCGTCAGCCGCAGCGAGCTGGAACAGCGTTTTCTGCCGAGTATGCTCACCGCCAGCCGTGAGTTGAGCGCGCAACTGTTTGCCTAAGCTGTTCGGTGACCGCACAGATCCCGGTCGGCTCGATTGACGGTGTTTCCCCTGGCTTATTAATGTGCGGCAGCGCTTCAAAGCGCCGCCTAACAATAATGATGACCTGAGGTCATCGGCCCGCCATCGGTGTGGAATAAAAATAATGAATCAGCCTTCTGTCGGTACCCCCCTGGACGTGCAGTCCTTTATCAACACCCAGCCATTGTCACGCTACCAGTGGCGCGTGGTGATCCTGTGTTTCCTGATTGTCTTTCTTGACGGCCTCGATACGGCGGCGATGGGTTTTATTGCGCCGGCCCTGTCCCAGGACTGGGGCATCGACCGCGCCAGCCTTGGCCCGGTGATGAGCGCCGCGTTGATCGGCATGGTGTTCGGCGCACTCGGGTCCGGCCCGCTGGCCGACCGCTTTGGCCGCAAAGTCGTGTTGGTCGGCGCGGTACTGGTATTTGGCGCGTTCAGCCTGGCCTCGGCCTACAGCACCAATGTCGACCAGTTGCTGGTGCTGCGCTTTCTGACCGGGCTGGGTCTGGGCGCGGGTATGCCCAATGCCACGACCTTGCTCTCCGAATACACCCCCGAGCGTCATAAGTCGTTGTTGGTCACCAGCATGTTTTGCGGTTTCAACCTGGGCATGGCCGGTGGTGGGTTTATCTCGGCCAAGTTGATCCCGGCGTTTGGCTGGCACAGCTTGTTGCTGATCGGCGGCATCCTGCCATTGATCCTCGCGGGGGTGCTGTTGGTGTGGCTGCCGGAGTCGGCGCGTTACCTGGTAGTGCGTAATCGCGGTACCGACAAGGTACGCAAGGCCCTGGCACCCATTGAGCCCAATATCGTGGCCCAGGCCGGCAGCTTCAGCGTGCCGGAGCAAGCAACCGTCAAGGCTCGCAACGTGTTCGCGGTGATTTTCTCGGGCACCTACAGCGCCGGCACCTTGCTGCTGTGGCTCACTTACTTCATGGGCCTGGTGATTGTTTACCTGCTGACCAGTTGGCTGCCCACCTTGATGCGCGACAGTGGCGCCAGCATGGAGCAGGCGGCATTTATCGGCGCGTTGTTCCAGTTCGGCGGGGTGTTGAGCGCAGTGGGCGTGGGCTGGGCAATGGATCGGTTCAACCCGCACAAAGTGATCGGGACTTTCTACCTGCTGGCCGGGGTGTTTGCCTACGCGGTAGGGCAAAGCCTTGGCAATATCACTTTATTGGCAACGTTAGTGCTGATCGCCGGGATGTGCGTCAACGGTGCGCAGTCAGCGATGCCGTCTCTGGCCGCACGTTTTTACCCTACCCAGGGGCGTGCCACCGGTGTGTCGTGGATGCTTGGCATTGGCCGCTTCGGCGCGATCCTGGGTGCGTGGATGGGGGCCACCTTGCTGGGCCTGGGCTGGAATTTCGAGCAGGTGCTCACGGCACTGGTGATTCCGGCGGCACTCGCCACTGCAGCCGTGTTGATCAAGGGCATGGTCAGCCATGCCGACGCCACTTAAGCCTTGATGGGACTCAAATGTGGGAGGGGGCTTGCTCCCGATTGCGGGGTGTCAGTCAAAAAATTTGTTGGCTGATCCACCGCTATCGGGAGCAAGCCTTCCCACATTTGAATTGCGTTCGCTTAGACGATTAGCTAGACAACAATCTGTTCGATAATCGAACGCTGAGTCGATTATCGGATTGTTCGGCCCATTTCCCCGGCTTAATCTTCAAGCACTTCGGCGCCACCTCAGCGCCTTTTTCGATCAACACCGGGAGCCCAACCCCATGGCTGAAATCCTCACCCTGCGTGATGCGGTCAAGCGCTTTGTGAACGACGGCGATACCGTCGCTCTCGAAGGTTTTACCCACCTGATCCCAACGGCCGCAGGTCATGAAATCATTCGTCAGGGTAAGAAAGACCTGACGCTGGTGCGTATGACGCCCGACCTGATCTACGACCAATTGATCGGTGCTGGCTGCGCGCGCAAGTTGATTTTTTCCTGGGGCGGCAACCCGGGTGTGGGCTCCCTGCATCGGTTGCGCGACGCGGTGGAGAAGCAATGGCCGCAACCGCTGGAGATCGAAGAACACAGCCACGCCGACTTGGCCAATGCCTACGTCGCCGGTGCCTCGGGCCTGCCGTTCGCGGTGCTGCGTGCCTACGCTGGTTCCGACTTGCCCAAGGTCAACCCGCTGATCAAGACCGTCACGTGCCCATTCACCGGCGAAGTGCTGGCGGCGGTGCCGTCGGTACGTCCGGATGTCACCGTGATTCACGCGCAGAAAGCCGATCGCAAGGGCAACGTGTTGCTCTGGGGCATTCTCGGGGTACAGAAGGAAGCGGCCCTGGCGGCTCAGCGTTGCATTGTCACCGTGGAAGAAATCGTCGATGACCTCAATGCGCCGATGAACAGTTGCGTGTTGCCGACCTGGGCACTGACCGCGGTGTGCCATGTGCCGGGTGGCGCACATCCTTCCTACGCTCATGGCTACAACGAGCGGGATAACCGCTTCTACCAGGCGTGGGACCCGATTGCTCGCGACCGTGGGACCTTTACCGCCTGGATTGATGAATTCATCCACGGCACTGCTGATTTCAGCGAGTTCCAGGCCAAGCTGGCCACCGCGCAGGAGGCCAAGTAATGACCTACTCCACCAATGAAATGATGACCGTCGCCGCTGCACGCCGCTTGAAGAACGGTTCAGTGTGCTTCGTCGGTATCGGCCTGCCGTCCAAGGCCGCCAACCTGGCGCGGCTGACGTCCTCACCCGATGTAGTGCTGATCTACGAGTCCGGCCCGATTGGCGCCAAGCCCAGCGTGTTGCCGCTGTCAATCGGCGATGGCGAGTTGGCCGAGACCGCCGACACTGTGGTGCCCACCGGTGAGATCTTTCGCTATTGGCTGCAGGGCGGGCGCATTGACGTGGGCTTTCTCGGTGCGGCCCAGGTCGACCGTTTCGGCAATATCAACACCACCGTGGTCGGTGATTATCACCAGCCCAAAGTGCGTTTGCCGGGTGCCGGTGGGGCGCCGGAGATCGCCGGTTCCGCCAAGAGCGTGCTGATCATCCTTAAACAGTCGTCCCGTTCGTTTGTCGACAAACTGGACTTCATCACCTCCGTCGGTCACGGCGAAGGTGGCGACTCACGCAAGCGTCTTGGCCTGCCCGGTGCCGGCCCCGTCGGCATCATTACCGACCTGTGCATCATGGAACCGGAGGAGGGCAGCCATGAGTTCGTGGTCACCGCGCTGCACCCCGGCGTGACCCGCGAGCAAGTGGTCGCTGCCACCGGCTGGGCGATTCGCTTTGCCGACCAGGTCAGCACCACGGCAGAACCGACCGAGACAGAACTGACCGCGCTGCGCGAGCTTGAAGCCCGCACCGCCGCCGCCCATGGCCAAGCACCGGGAGAAGCCTGATGCGCGAGGTATTTATCTGTGATGCCATTCGCACACCTATCGGTCGTTTCGGCGGTGGGCTGTCCACGGTGCGTGCCGATGACCTGGCGGCGCTGCCGATCAAGGCCCTGATCGAGCGCAACCCGTCGGTGGACTGGGACGCGGTGGACGAAGTCTTTTTGGGCTGTGCCAACCAGGCCGGCGAAGACAACCGTAACGTGGCGCGCATGGCACTGTTGCTGGCGGGGCTGCCGGACAGCATTCCGGGCGTGACCCTCAACCGTCTGTGCGCCTCGGGCATGGATGCCATCGGCACGGCCTTTCGCGCTATTGCCAGTGGCGAAATGGAGCTGGCGATTGCTGGCGGTGTCGAGTCGATGTCCCGTGCTCCGTTCGTGATGGGCAAGGCCGATGCTGCGTTTTCGCGCAGCATGAAGCTGGAAGACACCACCATCGGCTGGCGTTTCATCAATCCGTTGATGAAGGCCCAGTACGGCGTGGATGCCATGCCGCAGACCGCCGATAACGTCGCCGACGACTACCAGGTTTCCCGCGCCGACCAGGATGCTTTCGCCTTGCGCAGCCAGCAGCGGACCGCCGCTGCGCAAGCCGCCGGTTTCTTCGCCGAGGAAATAGTGCCGGTACGGGTTGCCCATAAAAAAGGCGAAACCCTGGTGGAACACGACGAACACCCGCGTGACACCAGCCTGCAAGCCCTGGCCAAACTCAAGCCGGTCAACGGCCCGGACAAGACCGTCACCGCCGGCAATGCCTCAGGGGTCAATGACGGTGCCGCCGCGCTGATTCTGGCATCCGCCGACGCCGTCAAGAAACACGGCCTCACCGCGCGCGCCCGGGTGTTGGGCATGGCCAGTGCCGGTGTCGCACCGCGCGTAATGGGTATCGGCCCGGTGCCGGCGGTGCGCAAGCTGGTGGAACGCCTGGGGTTGGCGGTCACCGACTTCGACGTGATCGAGCTTAACGAAGCCTTCGCCAGCCAGGGTCTGGCGGTGCTGCGCGAGCTGGGTATTGCCGACGATGCACCTCAGGTCAACCCGAACGGCGGTGCCATTGCGCTGGGTCATCCCCTGGGCATGAGCGGTGCGCGGCTGGTGTTGACGGCCCTGCACCAGTTGGAAAAAACCGGCGGCAGCAAAGGCCTGGCGACCATGTGCGTGGGCGTCGGCCAAGGCCTGGCCCTGGCGATTGAACGCGTCTAATAAAAGAGGATTGCTCCATGAGTGACAAGCCTGGTTACCGGCGCCCGCAAGCGGGCACTCAACCTGATTACCTGCACCCGGCGTATCAGTCGACGAACCTGCGTTCGCCGTCCCAGCCGTTGGTGTTCCTGCCCCATTCCTTGTCGGAAATCACCGGCCCGACGATCGGCGCCGAGCGCATCAATGACAAGGACAACGACCTGACCGCCCAGCATGAAGGCGAGCCTCAAGGCGAGCGCATCATCATTCATGGCCGTGTGCTGGACGAGAATGGCTTGCCGGTGCCGGGCATTCTCGTGGAGATCTGGCAGGCCAACGCGGCCGGGCGCTACAACCACAAGCGTGACCTGCACGACGCGCCGCTGGACCCGAACTTCACCGGCACCGGGCGTACCGTTACCGACGCCGATGGCTGGTACCAGTTCCAAACCATCAAGCCCGGCGCCTACCCGTGGGGCAACCATCACAATGCATGGCGCCCGGCGCATATCCACTTTTCGCTGTTCGGCCCCAGTGTGCTGACGCGCTTGGTGACGCAGATGTATTTCCCTGGCGACCCTTTGCTCGAATACGACCCGATCTACAACTGCGTGCCGGATACCCGCGCCAAGGAACGCCTGATCGCGCGTTTCGACCTGGAAAAAACCGTCCCTTCCTACGCCCTCGGTTACCGCTGGGACATCGTCCTGCGCGGCCGCGACGCCACGCCGATGGAGAAATGAGATGACACTCAACGCGACCACGTCCCACACCGTCGGGCCGTATTACCACATTGGCCTGACCTGGCTGAACCGCGAAGACATGACTGTAGCCGCCACACTCGGCGAGCGCGTGGCGATCAGCGGCCAGGTAGTGGACGGCAACGGTGATGTCGTCAACGACGCCATGCTGGAAGTCTGGCAGGCCAATGCTGCCGGTAAATATGACCACCCTGAGGATGAACAGGACAAGGCGGTCGATCCGCACTTTGAAGGTTTTGGCCGGGTGCCGGTGGATGCTGAAGGGCGGTTCCGCTTTACCACCATCAAGCCAGGCAGTGTGCCGGGATTGAAAGGCACGACCCAGGCGCCGCATCTGGTGGTACTGGTGTTTGCCCGGGGGTTGGTAAAGCACTTGCTCACGCGGATTTATTTTGACGGTGAGGCGCTCAACGGCGATGACCCGCTGTTGGCGTGTGTACCGGCTGAGCGTCGTAGCACCTTGATTGCCAAGCCGGATGCGCAGGGTGTGTATCAGTGGAATGTGATTTTGCAGGGGACAGACAAGGAAACGGTGTTCTTCGATTACTGAGTTGGCTGTAGGGCCTCATCGGGGGCGGTGCGACGATTCGACTTGCTCCCGATGAGGCCCTCCCAGTCACTACATACCCAAAAGTCTGCTTGCGGAACATGGTTGTTGCAAAGTATGTCTAGGCTATAACCGTTCCCACTGAGTAAAAAACCATGACAACAACAACGAGTCACTACACCGGAGAAGAACGCCGCAAACGGATTTTTGCGATTGTCGGGGCTTCCTCCGGCAACCTGGTCGAATGGTTCGACTTCTACGTCTACGCCTTCTGCGCAATCTATTTTGCCCCGGCGTTTTTCCCCTCGGACGACCCCACGGTGCAACTGCTCAACACCGCCGGTGTGTTCGCCGCCGGGTTCCTGATGCGGCCGATCGGCGGCTGGCTGTTTGGCCGGGTGGCCGACAAGCACGGGCGCAAGAACTCGATGATGATCTCGGTGCTGATGATGTGCGCCGGTTCCCTGGTCATCGCCTTCCTGCCCACCTACAACGACATCGGTGCCTGGGCCCCGGCGCTGCTGCTGGTGGCGCGGCTGTTCCAGGGCTTGTCGGTGGGTGGCGAATACGGCACCACGGCGACCTACATGAGTGAAGTTGCGCTCAAGGGCCAGCGCGGTTTCTTCGCTTCGTTCCAGTACGTGACCCTGATCGGCGGCCAGTTGCTGGCGGTGCTGGTGGTGGTGATCCTGCAACAGATCCTCACCGAAGAAGAACTGCGTGCCTGGGGCTGGCGCATTCCGTTTGTAATCGGCGCCATCGCCGCGGTGATCTCCCTGCTGCTGCGTCGCACCCTGAAAGAAACAACCAGCAAGGAAATGCGTCAGGACAAGGACGCCGGCAGCATCGTCGCGCTGTTCCGTGACCACGGCAAAGCCTTCATCACTGTGCTGGGCTACACCGCTGGCGGCTCGCTGATTTTCTACACGTTCACCACTTACATGCAGAAGTACCTGGTTAACACTGTCGGTATGCACGCCAAGACGTCCAGCTACATCATGACCGGCGCGCTGTTTCTGTACATGTGCATGCAGCCGCTGTTCGGCATGTTGGCCGACAAGATCGGGCGACGTAATTCCATGCTCTGGTTCGCCGGCCTTGGCACCTTGTTCACTGTGCCGATCCTGTTGACCTTGAAAACCGTGACCAGCCCGTTCCTGGCGTTTGTACTGATCACCCTGGCCTTGGCGATTGTCAGCTTCTACACCTCCATCAGCGGCCTGGTCAAAGCCGAGATGTTCCCGCCCCAGGTGCGTGCCTTGGGTGTGGGCCTGGCATATGCCGTGGCTAACGCGGTGTTTGGCGGTTCGGCGGAAGTGGTCGCACTGAGCCTGAAATCCATCGGCATGGAAAACACCTTCTATTGGTACGTCACTGCGATGATGGCGGTGGCCTTCCTGTTCAGCTTGCGCCTGCCTAAACAGGCGGCGTACCTGCATCACGATTTGTAAGGGATGAGTTATGACGCTGCGCACGAGCAATCAACTGTTCGACGCTTACTTCACCGCCGCCAGCATGGCCGAAGTGTTCTGTGACCAGGGACGTTTGCAGGGCATGCTGGATTTCGAGGCGGCGCTGGCCCGGGCCCAGGCTCGGGTCGGGTTGATTCCCAAGGCTGCCGTCGCGCCGATTGCCCAGGCGTGCCTGGCTTCGCTGTATGACGTCGATGCGCTTGGCGCGGCCATTGCCACGGCGGGTAATTCCGCGATTCCTGTGGTGAAGGCGCTGGGCAAGTTGATCGCCAGCGAAGATGCCGACGCCGAGCGTTATGTGCATCTGGGCGCGACCAGTCAAGATGTGATGGACACCGGCCTGGTGCTGCAAGTGCGTCAGGCGCTGGTGCTGATCGAGGCGGATTTGGCGCGCCTGGGGGACGTGCTGGCTGCCCAGGCGCAGCGCCACGCCGCCGTGCCGTTGGCTGGCCGCACCTGGCTGCAGCACGCGACACCGGTCACCCTGGGCATGAAAATCGCCGGTTGGCTGGGCGCCGTGACACGCAGTCGTCAGCGCCTTGCCGAATTGAAACCGCGCCTGTTTGTCGTGCAATTTGGCGGTGCGTCCGGCACCTTGGCTGCGCTCGGCGAACACGCCATGCCTGTTGCCGAAGCCTTGGCCGCCGAGTTGCAACTGGGCTTGCCGGAACAGCCCTGGCACACCCAGCGCGATCGCCTGGTGGAATTTGCCAGCGTGCTCGGCCTGATCGCCGGCAGCCTCGGCAAGCTGGGTCGCGATATCAGCCTGTTGATGCAAACCGAGGCGGCAGAGGTGTTTGAGCCCGCCGCGCCGGGCAAGGGCGGTTCATCGACCATGCCGCACAAACGCAACCCCGTAGGCGCCGCCGTATTGATCAGCGCTGCCACCCGCGTGCCGGGCCTGGTCGCGACGATGTTCAGCGCCATGCCCCAGGAGCACGAACGCAGCCTGGGCCTGTGGCACGCCGAATGGGAAACCTTGCCAGAGATTTGCCGCCTGGTGTCCGGCGCCTTGCAACAGGCGCTGCTGGTGAGTGAAGGGCTGGAGGTCGATACCGCGCGCATGGCGCAGAATCTCGATCTGACCCAGGGCCTGGTGTTGGCTGAAGCAGTCAGCATCGTGCTTGCCCAACGCCTGGGCCGCGATACCGCACACCACCTGCTGGAGCAATGCTGCAAACGCGCCGTGGCCGAGCAGCGTCACTTGCGCGCCGTGCTGGCGGATGAGTCCCAGGTGACTGCCGAGTTGTCAGCGGCTGAACTGGACCGGCTGCTCGACCCGGCTCATTACCTGGGCCAAGCCCAGACCTGGGTCACGCGTGCCGTGACTGAACACTTTGCTTTGACTGCCTGAGGAGACTGCTGTGGCTTTTGTACAACTCGCCGAGGGCGAATTGCATTACCAATTGGACGGGCCGGTGGATGCACCGGTGCTGGTACTGTCCAACTCTCTGGGCACCGACCTGCACATGTGGGACGTGCAGATCCCGGCGTTCACCGAGCATTTTCGCGTGTTGCGTTTCGATACCCGCGGTCACGGCAAGTCCCTGGTGACCGAGGGTCCCTACAGCATCGAACAACTGGGGCGAGACGTGCTTGCGTTGCTGGATGCGCTGGATATCCAGCGTGCGCATTTTTGCGGCCTGTCCATGGGCGGCTTGATCGGCCAATGGCTGGGCATCCACGCCGGCGAGCGTTTGCGGCGTCTGGTGGTGTGCAATACCGCCGCCAAGATCGGCACGCCTGAGGTTTGGAACCCGCGCATCGAAATGGTCCTGCGTGACGGCGCCGCTGCGATGGTGGCGCTACGCGATGCTTCGATTGCGCGCTGGTTTACCGCGGATTTCGCTGCGGCCAACCCGCACCAGGCCAAGCAGATCACCGACATGCTCGCGGCCACATCGCCCGAGGGCTACGCCGCCAATTGCGGCGCCGTGCGCGACGCGGATTTTCGTGAGCAACTGTCGTTGATCAAGGTGCCGACCCTGGTGATTGCCGGCACTGAAGATGCGGTGACACCGCCGGCTGGCAGCCACTTTATCCAGCACCATGTGCAGCGCGCCGAATACGCCGAGTTCTATGCGGCGCACCTGTCCAACGTGCAAGCCGGCGCTGCCTTCAGCGACCGCGTGATCAACTTTCTGCTGGCTCGCTGAGGAGCGTTTTGTGGACGAGAAACAACGTTATGCCGATGGCCTGCAGGTGCGCCGCGAAGTGCTGGGCGATGCTCATGTCGACCGCAGCCTTAATGCCCTCACCGAGTTCAACAGCGAGTTCCAGGAAATGATCACGCGCCATGCCTGGGGCGATATCTGGACGCGCCCCGGGCTGCCTCGGCATACCCGCAGCCTGATCACCATCGCCATGCTGATCGGCATGAACCGCAGTGAAGAGCTGAAACTGCACCTGCGTGCGGCCGCCAGCAATGGTGTGACCCGCGCCGAGATCAAGGAAGTGCTGATGCAGAGTGCGATCTATTGCGGAATACCGGCGGCGAATGCGACGTTTCACTTGGCCGAGTCGGTGTGGGATGAGCTCGGGGTTGAATCGCGCGCGTAATTGGCGAGAAGACCCGCCCGTGATCATCGGGCGGGCAGTATTCATGAGATTACGCCAGCGTGGGGTTCAGGCACTGGTCCCGACAGGTTTGTAGTTTTGCGTGGTATAGCGCTGCCTCAAATTGGGCTCTTCTTCACCCGAAACGAACCCGCCGCCACTGTATAAAGTGCCTGCTTTACCCTCGCCCATGTTGATAAAGGCATAGTTCTTTACATTAGAGTCGATGGTGACTTTATCGTCTCCGTCTCCGGCTTGAATGAACAGCCTGGAACCACCTGCTGGATCGTTTTTAATAGGCAGGAGGAATTTTTGCCCATTCACTTCAGCTAACAATGAATTGTCTTCTGCTGCGCTGATACGAATAGTGTCATTGCCGCTGCCGGCGGTTATTTGCATGACGCCGTCGCCGAACTGTCTTGGGTTGGCGTTTGGCGAGAACTTGAAGGTGGTCTCGTCATGTTTGAACTCGGCGCCTTTTTGCAGGTGAGGTGCAATGGCGATGATTCCGGGTTGCGAGAATGTTTTCACGCCCGCTGACTCGGGGGCGGAGGTATAGCCATTGGTCCCGGAAACCGTGTGGTTGTCGTTAAGACTCACAGTGGTTTGGAACCAGATGTCGTCTGCAATCGTGACGTGGTCATCGCCACCCTTGGTTTTTATTTCCACGGTCTCGGTCATGCCGCCAGCATTCTGAACCGGTAACAGGTATCGCCTGCCGTTTATTTCTGCGACGACCCCAATGTCCGGAAGACTCTTGAGGTGAACGTTGTCTGCACTATTACCGGTTTCGATGGTGACTTTGTTGCGCAGCATGGGAACGCCGTGAAAACTGCCTTCATGAGCCGTTGCCGAGGTGATCTTGACGTTGCCGTTATCGTACGTGTGAGTGGTCGGGGTACTGGTGAGGGCGCGTGGCACTTCGGTGATGGGGCTTGATTCGATGGGCTGTTGTGCTGGAGCCGTAGCTGCGGAATTGGCGGGTTTATCCATCGCGGAGTTAACACGCTGGCCGGCCAGCGAGGTAGCAACCTGATCCTTCGCGAAGCGCGCAGGTTTGGCGGTGTTCGCCGGTAGAAAGTTATTTTCTTTACGGTGCAGCGGGTGGAGGGAGTCTGAGTGTTTTTTATCGCGGTGAATGGATTTTTCGTTAGGGCTGTAAAGGCTGTGCGAATAGTTGTTCTGTAAGGGAGTTGTCAACATGACTAAGTCCTTTTAAAGGTTGGCAAGTGTGAGAAGGTTGGGCAGTGCGCGGTAAGTCTTGCGAACTACTGATCCGATAGTGGGCGGGAAGGAGTACTGAGTTCCAACGCCACTTGTTTCACTTTCCTACGTATTCAAAGGGCTTATGGTTAGTGGGTGGTTAATAAGGTGGGCGTGGTGGGGCAGGATGGGACTACCTGTCTGACTTAAATATCTTACTGTTGTAATTGTTTGTAGCTTTCAGTGTGAGTCCGCATCCCATATCCAGTTCCATACACCCGGCAAATGGACCTCTTCATTCACATCCTTCACGGTACGTGCCAGTGCTGCGCGTTCCAGCATGGCGGTGTCGGTGTAGAACGGCTCGGAAGCAGTCTTCACTCCGTTGATTCGCGCGCTGTCCATCAGGATCTGCATGTATTCCTGCATATGCCGGGCGGTGTAGCGGTTGATGTCATGGAAGGTCACTACCACCGGTATCACGCCTTCCACCATCGGCAGTTCACCCAGCGCGATGCGCTCACGCACGACCGACAGCTGCCGATACAAATTGGCCCGCCGGCGCGGGCTGGCGTTGAAGCCCCAGATCTTGCCGTCATTGGCACTGAGGTCCGTCAGCAGTACGTGCATGCCATGCCGCTGGTAGGCGGCGAAGGTACGGCGGTCGTAGTTCCAGAACGGAGGGCGTACCAGCACGGGCGGCGTGCCGGTGATGGCGGCAATGTCTGTCGCACCTTCGGTGAGGGTGTATTCCAGCTCTGCATCGTTCAGCCAGCGGTGATTGGTATGAAACGCCGTCGCCGTGTGGAAGGCCAGTACATGGCCAGCGGCGAATTCACGTTCCATGGTCTTGCGCCCGCGAGAACTGCCGCCGGAGCGAGCGGCTTCGGTCTGAGAGAAGAACACCGCCTTGATCCCAGGCAATACCGGGTTATTTGCCAGATCCGCCACGACCGAACGGCTCGGGTTGTTGTAGCCCGAGGCGCTGGGGCCGTCATCGAAGGTCAGCAGAAAGCGGATCGGCGCCTGGGCTTGCAAGCGTTGCTGGGTTGCCGGCGTCAGGGCAATGGGCGCGCCGATGCAGCCGCTCAGGCTCAGGGCCAAGGCAAACACTACGCTCGCTGCGGCAAAGGGTTTCATCAGGTACGCAGGCTCGATAAAGGCCGCTGCTGGGGGGATCAGCAGCGGCAGGCGCGCACCATACAGCAAGTCCGGCGCCGGTTTACAGCAGACTGATGGGGTAGCTGACGATCAACCGGTTTTCGTCGAATTCGTTGTTGCTGTAGTCGCGGCGCATGCTCGAATTACGCCAGCGCACCGTGAGGTTTTTCAGGCCGCCGCTCTGCACGGTGTAGCCCACTTCACTTTCGCGGCCCCACTCCTTGCCGTCGGTGATAGTGCCGGTGTGCACGTTGCTGCCGCTGATATAGCGGTTCATCAGGGTCAGGCCAGGAATGCCCAGGGCGGCAAAGTTGTAGTCGTGGCGCACTTGCCAGGATTTTTCCTCGGCGTTGTCGTAACTGGAGTTATAGCTGTCGTTGGCCAGGGTGCCGCCACTGGTGCCGTTGACGCGCATCCAGGCGCTGTTGCCGGTGAGTTTTTGCAGGCCAACGTAGAAGGTATTGCCGCCGTACCTGGCAGAAAGCAAGCCGGACCAGGTTTTGTTGTCCAGGTTACCTGCGCGGGCGCTGCCGTCGTCCTTGCCGTAGAAGAACCCGAGGTTGGCGCCGAGGGTCCAGGCGCCGACAGGCTGGCTGTGGATCAGGTTGAGATACTGCTGGCTGTAGATGTCCTTGAGCTGGGCATTCCATACGCCGACCTGGGTGCGCTTGTCGTTGAATGCGTACTCGGCACCTTGGAAATTGAAACGGTCGGAAGTGAAGGCGGTTTTGCCGAACATCGACATGTCGCTCATGCTGCCGTCGTCACGCGGGCTGTTGGCGCGGAACTGGCCGCCATACAGGGTCAGGCCGTCGATTTCCTTCGAGGTGATCTGCCCGCCGCGCAGGGTCTGCGGCAGGGAGCGGCCGTCGTCGGAACGCAAGATCGGCAGCACCGGCATCCATTCGCCTACCTTCAGCTCTGTCTTGGAAAACCGCGCCTTGAACGCCACGCCCAGGCGCCCGAACTCATCCGCCGGACGGCCATCATGGTCCAGCGGCAGCAACTGGGTGCCGCCCGTGCCGCGCCCGCCATCAAGCTTGAGCGAGTACAGGCCCAGCACATCCACACCAAAACCCACGGTGCCTTGGGTAAAGCCGGACTTGGCGTCGAGGATGAAACTCTGCGTCCACTCCTGCGCGCCACCCTGGGCCTTGGTCGGGTTGGTGTAATTGCGGTTGAAGAAGAAGTTACGCAGGTTGAGGTTGGCGCTGGCATCTTCAAGAAAACCGTGTTCTTCGGCGATTGCAGGAACGGCAAGACTGCCGACAGCGGCAGCCAGCAACAGCTGGCGCGGGTGAAAAGTGCTCATGGTGTTGGACCTGTTGTTATTGGGTTTATGCAGGTGGCGGCCATGGTGCGCGGCGGTATGGGGGCGATGAAAGTGGGGG